>DVOW01000055.1 GCA_018713335.1 Candidatus Merdivicinus intestinigallinarum
CTGTATGGTGGACATCGCCAAGTTCTTCCTGGAATTCACCGTGGACGAATCCTGCGGCAAGTGCACTCCCTGCCGCGTCGGCACCAAGCGCCTTTATGAAATGCTCGACAAGATCACCCGGGGCGAAGGCACCCTGGAGGATCTGGACAAGATGGAAGAACTCTGCTACTACATCAAGAACAACTCCCTGTGCGGCTTAGGTCAGACAGCCCCCAACCCGGTCCTGTCCACTCTCCGCTACTTCCGGGATGAATACATCGCCCACGTTGTGGACAAAAAGTGCCCTGCCGGCGTCTGCAAGCACCTGATGCAGGTCACCATCCTCACCGACAAGTGCAAAGGCTGCACCCTTTGTGCGCGCACCTGCCCGGTCGGCGCAATCGAAGGCTCCGTCAAGGTGCCTCATGTGGTCAACCAGGCCAAGTGCATCAAGTGCGGCGCCTGCATTGAGAAGTGCAAATTCGGCGCCATCGTCAAGAAATAAAGGAGTGTGGCTCTAGTCATGGAAATGGTCAACCTGAAAGTGAATAACATCCCGGTTTCCGTCGCGCCCGGCACCACCGTCCTGGAAGCCGCGCGTCAGGCCGGGGTTCAAATCCCGACTCTCTGTTACTTAAAAGACATCAACGAAATCGGCGCCTGCCGTATCTGCGTGGTGGAGGTCAAGGGCGCAAAGGGCCTGGTAACCGCCTGCGTGTACCCTGTCAATGAAGGCATGGAGGTGTTCACCAACACCAAAAAGGTGCGGGACGCCCGCCGGGGCAACCTGGAGCTCCTGCTCTCCTGCCACGACAAAAACTGCCTGGCCTGTGTGAAAAGCGGCCAGTGCGAGTTCCAGAAGCTCTGCAAGGATTACGGCGTAGAGGACGTGGACGCTTACAAAGGCGAACGCATTCAGTATGAAATCGACGACTCCGCCCCCCACATGATCCGGGACAACAACAAGTGCATCCTCTGCCGCCGCTGCGCCGCCGTCTGCCGCAAATGGCAGGATGTGGGCGTCATCGGGGCCAACGAGCGCGGATTCAACACCAACATCTCCTGCGCCTTTGAAACCCCTCTGGGTGAAACCTCCTGCATCTCCTGCGGCCAGTGCATCGTGGCCTGCCCCACCGGCGCTTTGAGCGAAAAAGATCAGACCAAGGAAGTTTGGGACGCTCTGGGCGATCCGGAAAAAGTGGTGCTGGTGCAGACCGCCCCGGCAACCCGCGTCACCATCGGCGAAGCCTTTGGAATGCCCATCGGCACCAACGCCGAAGGCAAAATGGTTGCGGCCCTCCGCCGTCTGGGCTTTAACAAGGTGTTTGACACCAACTTCGGCGCGGACCTGACCATCATGGAGGAGGCAAACGAGCTGGTGGAGCGCATCCAGAACGGCGGCACTCTGCCCATGATTACCTCCTGCTCCCCCGGCTGGATCAAATACTGCGAGCATTACTTCCCGGAATTTATCCCGAACCTCTCCACCTGCAAATCCCCCCAGCAGATGTTCGGCGCTGTGGCCAAAACCTGGTACGCCAAGCAGATCGGTGTGGACCCCAAGAACATCTTCATGGTTTCCATCATGCCCTGTACCGCCAAGAAATTTGAGGTGGGCCGGGAAGACCAGTCCGCAGCCGGCGTCCCCGACGTGGACGTGGCTTTGACCACCCGGGAACTGGCCCGAATGATCGAAACCGCCGGTTTGGACTTCACCACCTTGCCGGATGAGGATTACGATTCTCCTCTGGGCATTGACACCGGCGCCGGCGTCATCTTCGGCGCAACCGGCGGCGTTATGGAAGCCGCCCTCCGCACCGCGGCCGACTGGCTCACCGGCGGCAGCGCTTCCGGCGACGCTCTGGTTTACAACGATGTCCGCGGCACCGAGGGCATCAAGGAAGCCACCTACAAGATCGGCGACCTGACCTTAAAAGTTGCCGTCTGCTCCGGCCTGGCCAACGCCAAGAAGGTCCTGCGGGCCGTTAAGGAAGGCAAAGCCGACTATCAGTTTATCGAAGTCATGGCCTGCCCCGGCGGCTGCGTCAACGGCGGCGGCCAGCCCTTCCAGCCTGCGTCCGTCCGCAACTTTGTGGACCTGAAGGCTCTCCGCGCCAAAGCCCTTTACAGCACCGACGCTTCCATGGAGCTGCGGAAATCTCACGAAAATCCCGCCATCAAAAAGCTCTATGAGGAATTCCTGGAGAAACCCGGCAGCCATGTGGCCCACGAGGTGCTCCACACTTCCTATAAAGCCCGGCCGAAATATTAAATCTCTCAAAAAAGTGGGCATCCCTTGCGGGGTGCCCATTTTTATCCATTCAGATCAACAGGAGAACGCAGAAATATGAGACAAATTAACCCCCAGCACATCGACGCACTGTTAAAACTAATTAACAGCAGCCCTTATTTCCGGCTTTTGAATATCCGCGTCTGCGAACTGCGGGAGGGCTATTCCAAAATCCAAGTCAATCTGGAGCAGAAGCACCTGAACCCCTTTGGCAGTGCCCATGGCGGCGTTTATGCCTCCGCCATCGACACCGCCGCTTATTGGGCGGCATACTGCGGCATGGACGAGGACGCGGGCTTTACCTCCATCGACCTGTCCGTCAGCAATCTGGCTATGGTTCAGACGGGGCTTATCACCGCGGAGGGTCATGCCATTAAAACCGGCCGGAGCCTCTGCCTGTGCGAGGCCGCGGCTGCCGACGAAAACGGCCGGCTCCTGGCCCACGGCACATCCAAGCTCATGGTTCTTCAGGGAAAACAGTCGGTTGCCGACGCCATCCGGGCCATGGGCGCGCCGGCCCTGCCGGAAAAATTCCTGTAAATCCAACGGAGGAAGGCTATGACCAGTAAAATCTACCCTTTCGGCTCCCTGAAGCAGTACAAATATGCCCTGATTCTTTCCGAATATCAGGGAAAAATTCTGCTGAGCCGCCACAAGGAGCGTTCCACCTGGGAAACCCAGGGCGGACACATTGAACCCGGCGAACAGCCCCTGGATGCCGCCAAAAGGGAACTTTTCGAGGAATCCGGGGCCGTGGACTTTACCTTAACGCCGCTGTGCGACTGCCGGGCCGGGGAGGAAGAAACCGATGATTGGGACAACGGCATCGCCTACCGGGCTGTGATCCGGAAGCTTGGGCCTTTGCCTGAAAGCGAAATGGCGGAGGTGCAGCAGTTTGATACACTTCCGGAAAACCTGACCTATCCGGCCATTGTTTCTTCTCTTTTCCAAGCTCTGCAAAAAACAGATTTTTAACGCAGCCGAAAAAACGGGACGTAAAATCCATCCTCATCAATCAGCGTGGATTTTGTCGTTTTCTGCAATATTTTGTGGGTCATGGAAAATTTACCCGCAATCCCTTGTAAAAAATGGAGATGTGGAGTATAATAAAGCCGTACATTGTGTATCAGATCCGGCAAAGCCGGAAGAAAGGTGGGATTTTTTCGTGTTATCCCGTGAATTGTTGAGCATCGTCCTGCAAAAAGCCGTGTCCACCGGCGCGGATTTTGCGGAAGTGTTTGCCGAACATACCAAATCCAACGTCATGACCATGATTGACGGAAAAATCGATTCCATTACCGACAACTATCTTTCCGGTGTGGGCATCCGGGTTTACAAGGACCTGAAGAGCGCCTACGCCTCTACCAGCGATATTTCTCGGGAAGGACTGCTGCGCTGCGCGGAAAACGCGGCCCAGGCCATTGCCAGCGGCTCCGCTAACCGGGACATCGTCCTGACGGAACGGCTGTTTGGGGACGTCCATCCGGTGAAAATCGTTCCCGGCACTGTGAAAAACGCGGTAAAAGCGGACATTATCCGTTCCGCTTATGCCGCAGCCAAGGATTACCATGAGGAGATCGCCCAGGTGCAGGCAAGCCTTTTAGACATCGACCACAACATCCTCATTGCCAACACCGAGGGCCTGTACACCCAGGACCGGCAGATCCGCACCCGCCTGACGGTCAACGCCGTAGCCAGCAGCGGCACGGAAAACCAGTCCGGCACCCAGGGTCCCGGCCGCCGCATGGGCTTAGAAATGTTCGATGAAATCGACCCGGCCAACGCCGGCAGAGAAGCGGCCCGCCAGGCGGTCACCATGCTCCACGCCGGTTACTGCCCCGCCGGGAAAATGACGGTAGCCATTGAAAACGGCTTCGGCGGCGTTATTTTCCACGAAGCCTGCGGCCATTCCCTGGAAGCCACTTCGGTTGCTATGGGCAAGAGCCAGTTCGTGGATAAGCTGGGCCAGCAGATCGCCAATCCCAAAGTCACCGCCATTGACGACGGCACGATCCCCGGGGCATGGGGCTCCATAAACATTGACGACGAGGGCCATCCTTCTCAGCGGAATGTCCTCATTGAAAACGGCATCCTCAAAACCTACCTCATTGACCGCTTAAACGGCAAGCGGATGGGCATGGCCTCCACCGGCAGCGCAAGACGGCAGAGTTACCTGTACGAGCCCACCTCCCGCATGACCAACACCTTTATCGCAAACGGCTCCGACGACAACGAGGAAATCATTCGTTCCATGGATTACGGCCTTTACTGCAAGCAGATGGGCGGCGGTTCCGTGAACCCGGTCACCGGGGAATTCAACTTTGCCGTCACCGAGGGCTATCTGGTCCGCAAGGGCGAGATCTGCGAGCCGGTCCGGGGGGCCAGCTTAATCGGCAAAGGCAGCGAGATCCTCATGAACATTGACATGGTGGGCAAAAACCTGGACTGCGGCCAGGGTATGTGCGGTTCTTTAAGCGGTTCCATCCCCACCAATGTGGGACAGCCCCTGATCCGGGTATCGTCCATTACCGTCGGCGGACGTTAAGGAGGTTTTACCATGACTTACGAACTTTTCAAGGAAGCGGTCTTTCAAGCGGCCAAGAACCTGGGCCTGACAGACTATGAGCTTTATTACATGAACGGCGAGAGCATCTCCGTCAGCGCCCACCAGCGGGAGATCAACCGGTTCGACAACAGCGTTGCCGGGGGCACCTGCTTCCGGTGCATCGCAGACGGCAAAATGGGCTACGCCTCCACGGAACTCCTGGATGAGGAGCAGGCGAAAGCCATTGTGGAACGGGCCATGGAGAACGCACGGACCATTGAAAACACCGACCAGGTGTTCATCCACCCCGCCGGGGACACCTACCGGGAAACCGGCGATCAGGATCTCCCGCTTCCCTCGGCGGAAGCCATGATCCCCTTTGTTTTGGACTGCCAGTCCAAGGCCTATGACGCCGATCCTCGGGTCTGCGACGGCACTTCCAGCCAGTTCGTGGCGGAACGGGTTGTCACCCGTCTGAGCAATTCCAAAGGTCTGGATCTTCAGAATGTCACCAGCTTCCAGGCCGGCGTCGTTGGGGCTGTTCTGGAACAGGACGGCCAGCGCTACAACAGCTACGACTACCGGATGGGCACCCTGTCCCAGGTGAGCCGGAAGGAGCTGGCCCAGAGCGCGGTGGAAAAAGCCGCCGCTACCATTGGTGCAGAAGTGGCGCAGAGTGGGAAATACTCCATTGTTTTGGACCCGGAGGTTATGGCCGACCTGCTGGCTATTTTCTGCCCGGTATTCTCCGCCGACCAGGCCCAGAAAGGACTGTCTTTGCTGAAAGGCCGGGAAGGGCAGGAAGTCGCTGCCCCCTGCGTCACGCTGATCGACGATCCCTTTTATCCCGGATGCACGGTACAAGCCGGGTTCGACGGGGAAGGCGTGGCCACTTATACCAAGTCCATTATTGAAAACGGCACCTTGCGCACCCTGCTGTACAACCTGAAGACCGCGGCCAAGGCCGGGATCAAGAGCACCGGCAACGCTTACAAGGCCAGCTATGCCTCCAATGTTTCCGTTGCGCCCTACAGCTTTTACCTGAAGCCCGGCGAACTTTCTCAGGAAGAGCTGTTTGCAAAGGCCGGGAACGGCATCTATCTGACGGAAATCAACGGCGGCCACGCGGGCGCCAACGCAGTGACCGGGGACTTCTCCCTGCAAAGCGCCGGATTCCTCATTGAAGACGGCAAAAAAGGGAAATCCGTCCGGGGCTTTACTGTGGCGGGCAATTTCTTTGAACTGCTGAAATCCATTGAACTGGTGGGCAGCGACCTGCATTTTGAAATGCCCTCCGGCTGCACGGTATTCGGTTCCCCCTCCGTTCTGGTGAAAGAACTTTCCGTTGCCGGCAAATAAATTCGACGCGGCCGTGGTACGTTTATCTAACCGCTGGACGGCGAAAAGATTCGCCGTATTGATGGGGTTTCATTTTCTTTCGATAGAGAAAAAGAAAAGTTTTACTCGATTTTTTTCAAAAAATCGCGGGGTTGAGGGGCAGCGCCCCCATCGTTTTCCGCAGAAAACGAAATCCCTATACTCAAAAAGATCAGGAGGGGAGGCCAAATAGTCCGGTGGACTGTTTGGCCGTGGGGAACCCTATCAAGGGGTTCCCCGCATAAAAACATTTCGGGAAATTTGGCGGGACGGGAAACCCGTCCCCTACGAATTCTCTTTTCCGTTGGGATTTATATAAAATCGCGGGAAATCGGTGCCGAAAACGGCGGTTCACCCCGCCGTTCATAAACCCAACGCCCCCGGGAAAAATTCTGGCAATTGGCATAACATCTGAAAACAAAAAGGCATCCCCCATCCAATCGTGATGGAGGATGCTTTTTTCGTTGTAATCAGTTTACAGTACCCGCACCTTGATGACGTCCGGAACGGCGGCCAATTTTTCCGCCATGGAGACGTCCATGTTTTGGGCCAGATTCATGATGGTGTATGCATAATCCTTCTTGGAATCGTTAATCATATTCTCGATGTTATAACCTTCTTCAGAAAGGACCGCCGCCATCTTGGACAGCATGCCGCTGACATTCTTATGGATGATGCAAAGCCGCCCGGCCTTGCCCATGGGAAGGTTCAGGGAGGGCAGATTGACGGAATTTGTAATGTTGCCGGTTTCCAGGTACTCCATCAGCTCATCCGCCGCCATCATGGCGCAGTTGTCCTCGGATTCCGGGGTGGACGCGCCCAGATGAGGCAGAGCCACCACGCCTTTGTGCCCAAGCAATGCGTCGTCGGCGAAATCGGTGACATAGACCTTCACCTGCTTCTCGTCCAAAGCCGCCAGCATATCGGCGGACTCCACCAGTTCGCCCCGGGCGAAGTTGAGGATGCGGACGCCGGTTTTCATCATCTGGATGGAGGAGGCGTTGATCATCCCCTTGGTTTCCGAGGTACAGGGCAGGTGCAGGGTGATATAATCGCAGGTTTCGTAAACTTCCTTTAAGGATTTTGCGTGGATAATGGCCCGGTCCATGCCCCAAGCGGCATCTACGCTGATGTAAGGGTCATACCCGTAAACCTTCATCCCCAAAGCGGCGGCGGCGTTGGCCACCTGGGCCCCGATGGCCCCCAGGCCGATGACACCCAGGGATTTCCCCAGGATTTCCGGCCCCACAAACTGGCTCTTGCCTTTTTCCACCAGCTTGGGCACTTCCTCGCCTTTGCCTTTTAAGGTGGCCATCCACTCCATGGCGGGCTGGATTTTTCGGGAGGACATGAACAGCCCCAGCAGTACCAGCTCTTTTACCGCGTTGGCGTTGGCGCCGGGGGTGTTGAACACCACAACCCCCGCCTGGGAGCATTTGTCCAGGGGGATATTGTTGACGCCGGCCCCGGCCCGGGCGATGGCCTTCACATTGTCCCCCAGCTCCATATCGTGCATGGATGCCGAACGGACCAAAATGGCGTCGGGGTTTTCCAAATCGTCGCCCCAGGTGTACTGGGTCCGGTCAAAACGCTCCAGGCCCAGAGGGGAAATTTTATTCAATGTTTGGATGCGGTACATGGCGCATCCTCCTTTCTCATGATAAAATTACAGGTGGGCGGCCTCAAATTCCTTCATAAAGGCAACCAGCTTCTCCACGCCTTCCACAGGCATGGCGTTGTAAATGGAAGCCCGCATACCGCCCACAGTGCGGTGGCCCTTCAGGTTGACAAACCCGGCGGCCGAAGCGGCTTTGACAAATTCCGCGTCCAGTTCCTCATTGCCGGTGACAAAGGGGATGTTCATCAAAGAACGGTATTTCTTTTCCACAGTCCCTTTGAACAGCTTGGAGGAATCCAGGTAATCGTACAGAAGGGCGGCCTTCTTCTCGTTGATCTTTTTCATTTCCCCAAGGCCGCCAATGTCGTTTTTGATCCATTCCAGCACCAGCTTGCAGATGTAGATGGCGTAAGTGGGCGGGGTGTTGTACATGGAGCCGTTTTCCGCGTGGATCTTGTAGGTGAACATGGTGGGGGTGCCTTCCCGGGGTTCACCAATCAAATCCTTGCGGATAATCACTACCGTCAATCCCGCAGGCCCCATGTTCTTCTGAGCGCCGGCGTAAATCAGGCCGAATTTTCTCACGTCGATGGGCTCGGACAGGATGCAGGAGCTCATGTCCGCCACCAGGGGCACATCCCCGGTGTCCGGCAGTTCCACAAAACGGGTGCCGTAAATGGTGTTGTTATAGCAGATATGGAAATAATCCGCGTTTTTATCAAAGGTTTCCGGGTCAAGCTCCGGGATGTAAGTGAAGGTTTTATCCGCCGAGGACGCCACTTCCCGGGCTTTGATGAGCTTTTTCGCCTCGGAGTAGGCCTTTTTGCCCCACTGACCGGTAATGACGAAATCCGCGCTGCCGGATTTGGTGGCCATGTTCAGGGGCACCATGGCGAACTGGGAGGAAGCGCCCCCCTGCAAAAAGAGGATCTCATAATCCTCCGGGATATTCAAAACCTCCCGAAGCAGGGATGAGCAGGAGTCGATAATTGCCTGATAGGTTTTTGACCGGTGGGACATTTCCATAACCGACTGGCCGCTGCCCTGATAGTCCAGCATTTCTTCCGCCGCTTTTTTCAAAACGGATTCCGGCAGCATGGATGGCCCTGCGCTGAAATTATACACTCTGCTCATTGATTTTCCCTCCAAAATGATTTGATAAAACCGGCAAAATCAACGGTTTTGCCGGGATATGAATATTATTATAGTGTTTTTTTCCAGTGCCGTCAATCTCTTTTGCCTAAAATTGCTTTACATTGCTAAAATATCTCACAATCCCGCAGATTCCGGGGCCTATTTGCTTATATATTTGATATTTTTCACAATTTTTTATTGATTTTGTGCGGTTTGCGCAAACAAAATTTATATCTGTATTTATATAAAACACACTTTTCCTTTTTACAAATACACCTCCCACTGAAAATCCTATGATCCTGCCGCAGGGATCATGCCAAAAGCCGCAGAAAATCCCTGTACATTTTTTGCATAAACCACGCCGGCCTTGTGAAAACTATGTTTGAAATGAATCCCCTATTCCCGAAAAAGCTGCAAAGCATTTCAAATAAGAAAGGTTGGTACCCATGAAAAAGATGAATTTCGGTAGCAAAAAAAGCTCCAAAGGGTTCTACATTGCCCTGGCCGTCAGTGTGATCGCCGTTGGGGCCGTCACCTATCTGACCCTGAGCCGCTTGAACGCGCCTCAAACCCCGGACACCTCCTCCAACACCCTAGACAACACCACCGAGTGGTCCATCCCGGAAACCAGCGCCGTGGAGAAATCCCAGCCCGGCGTCCCCAAGGACACCCCTCAGGTGATCGTCAAGGAGGAGCCTTCTCAGGCGGAATCCTCTGAACAAACGGAAGCCGTTTCCTCCGTCCCGGCTGAGGAAACCGCCAATCAGACGGACCCCGGCCTGCTGATTATGCCGGTGACCGGGGAAATTTTGAATCCTTTCAGCGGCGGCGAGCTGGTGAAATCCAAAACCCTGGGGGAATGGCGGACCCACGACGGCATTGACATCAAAGCCGAGGAAGGCACGCCGGTGAAATCCATGGGGGACGGCAAGGTCCTGGACATCCGGGAGGACGACCAGTGGGGCGTTGTGGTGGAAATGGAATATCCCGGTGAAATCACCGCCATTTACTGCGGCATGAACGACGACGTCAAAGTAAAGAAGGGCCAGGAGGTCAAGCTGGGCGATGTCATCGGAAGCGTGGGCAATTCCTCCCTGGTGGAGGCCGCCGAGGAAATGCACCTGCATGTAGGCGTCAAAAAGGACGGCCAGTGGGTGAATCCGGAGGAAGTCATCGCCACGGTGGAATAAATTAAAAGTTTTGGTCAAGCTTTTTTAAAAGCTTGTGGATTTCCATTCCGTGAACAAAGTTCACGGCGGCAACGCCTTTGGCCGTTGTCGTCAAGTGTACTTGACGACAAGCAGCGAAAAAGAATCTTTTCCCTTCGCGGCCCGGCCGCGAATTATCAGAAAAAATAGGCGGCTCGCAAGCCGCCCGCGGATGCCCCCGCGCATGGATTTTGCTTGCAAAATCCATGTTTAGAATCTCCTATTACTTTCTCCACGGTGCATTTGCGTGAGCAAAGTAAGAACTTTTCGCAAACTATCTCTTCTGCAAACCGAGAGGTCGGAACACCCGGCCTCTTTTTTGTGTTCAGTTTCCCCCAATGCGGGCCGCCCGGATATTTTCCCCGGCAAACGCTTGAAGAACCGCCGGAAATTTGCTACAATATTTTTAAATACAATCACGCAAAGGAGTGTCAACTGATGATGGATCAATTGTTGCAGCTGCTGAACACCAACGCCCGCATGGAGCCGGAAAAAATGGCGGTGATGCTGAACACCACCAAGGAGGATGTGGAGCGCCGCATCGCCGAATACGAGGACCTGGGCGTCATCCGGGGGTATAAGCCCCTTCTGGATTACGACAAAATCGACACCCAGTATGTGGAGGCGGTCATCGAGCTGAAGGTCACCCCCAAAAAGGATTTCGGCTTTGAGGAAATCGCCCACAAAATCAGCAGCTACCATGAAGTGGACAGCGTCTACCTGATGAGCGGCGGCTATGACCTCCATGTGCAGGTAGTGGGCAAGACCTTTAAGGACGTGGCCCTCTTTGTGGCCCAGCGTCTGGCCATCCTGGACGGCGTGGTTTCCACCGCCACCCACTTTGTCCTGTCCCGCTACAAGGACCGGGGCGTGATTATGAATCCCACCCTGGGGGATGAGAGGGGGAACGTGTCGCTTTGATGAACCTGGAAAATTTACTGTCCCAGCGCACTGTTTCCTTAAAACCCTCCGGCATCCGGAAATTTTTCGACATCGCCAACGAAATGGAAGGCGTCATTGCCTTAGGCGTCGGCGAGCCGGACTTTAAGACCCCCTATTCCGTGCGCCAAGCGGGCATTGAAAACTTGCAGCAGGGAAAAACCCGTTATTCCGCCAACGCCGGGCTCATGGAGCTGCGGCGGGCCATCTGCGATTACTTAAAACGGAAATTCAATCTGGAATACGACAAAAAATCCGAGGTGGTAGTGACGGTGGGCGGCTCCGAGGCCATCGACCTGGCCATCCGGGCCTTCATCAATCCCGGGGACGAGGTTTTGGTGCCGGAGCCCTGCTTTGTCTGCTACGCCCCCATTGTCACCCTGACCAGCGGCGTGCCGGTTTCCATCCGGACCCGGGAGGAGGATGAGTTCCGCCTGACCCCGGAACAGCTGGAAGCCGCCATCACCTCCAAAACAAAAATGCTGATCCTCCCCTACCCCAACAACCCCACCGGGGCCGTCATGCGGCGGGAGCATTTGGAAGCCATCGCGGAGGTCTTAAAAAAACACGACATCATCGTCCTGTCCGACGAAATCTACGCGGAGCTGACCTACAACGGCCGCCACACCTCCATTGCGGAGCTTCCCGGCATGAAGGAGCGCACCATTGTGGTCAACGGCTTTTCCAAGACCTTCGCCATGACCGGCTGGCGGCTGGGATACGCCGTGGGGCCCGCCCCGGCCATCAAACAGATGACCAAAATCCACCAGTACGCCATAATGTGCGCCCCCACCACCTCCCAGTACGCCGCCATTGAGGCTTTAGACCACTGCGAGGAAAATATCTGCCAGATGCGGGAGGAATACGACCGCCGGCGGCGTTTTGTGGTGGACGCCTTCAACAAAATGGGGCTGCACACCTTTGAGCCGGAAGGGGCCTTCTATGTGTTCCCCTGCATCAAGAGTACAGGCATGAGTTCGGAGGAGTTCTGCGAAAAGCTCCTTTACGGAAAAAAGGTGGCCGTTGTCCCCGGCAACGCCTTCGGCGACAGCGGCGAGGGCTTTATCCGGGTGTCCTACTCCTATTCCGTCCAGCATTTGACCACGGCTTTGGGCCGGATCAAAGAGTTTCTGGACGAGCTGCCCCGCCCGTAACTACATCAAAAAGGAGGACGTTTTTTGGTCGCCAACCAATTTGTTTCCCAATATGACGTAAAACTCGTGCAGCAGGCGGTGGACCGCCTGTTTGCCCTTTTGCGGATGGACGAAAAGATCGACCCAAGCTGGCGGGTCTGCATCAAACCCAATCTGCTGATGAAACGCCGCCCGGAGGAAGGCACCACCACCCATCCTGCCGTGGTCCGGGCGGTGGTGCGCCATTTGCAGGCTTTGGGGGTGCGGGACATCACCATCGCCGACAGCCCCGGCGGCGTTTACACCAAAGCCGCCCTCACCGGCATTTACCAGGCCTCCGGCATGGAGGAGGCTGCCAGGGAAACCGGTGCGGCGCTGAACTTTGACCTGGGAACCACCCACTGCCCCCAGCTCAATGGCGTCATGTGCAAGGCCTTCGACCTGATTAACCCGGTGGCCCAGGCGGACTTTGTCATTTCCATCGCCAAGCTCAAATCCCACTGCATGACCGGCCTTTCCGGCGGCGTCAAGAACCTGTTCGGCTGCATCCCGGGGCTGACCAAGCCGGAATTCCACTGGCGCTACCCCCAAGAGGACGATTTCTGCAATATGCTCTTAGATTTGTGCCAAACGGTAAAGCCCGGCCTTACTTTTGTGGACGCCATTGTGTCCATGGAAGGGGACGGTCCTTCCTCCGGGGATCTGCGGGAAACCGGCCTTCTGCTGGCGGCGGACGATCCCTACCAGCTGGACATGGTCCTCTCCCATATCATAGGCCGGGAGCCGGAAACTATTGCCACCATCCGGAACGCAATAAAGCGGGGCCTTTGCCCGGCGGATTATGAGCAAATTTCTCAAATTGGAAACGAACTGCCAGTATTCCGGGATTTTAAAATGCCGCGGAGCCGGACGGTGGATTTCCAGTCCAACATCCCCAAACCTTTCCGGGGGATTGCAAAGCCCTTTATCGACCGGTTCTTCACGCCCCGGCCGGTGATCGACGAAAAAATCTGCATCGGCTGCGGCAAATGCGCCGAAAGCTGTCCGCCCCACACCATTTCGGTGGTAAACCGCAAGGCGGTCATCGACCGGCAAAACTGCATCAAATGCTACTGCTGTCATGAAATGTGCCCGGTCCACGCCATTTCGGTGAAACGGAGCCGGATTTTGGAGAAGCTGTAATATGGAAATTATCTGGGATTGGAACGGCACTCTCTTTGACGACGTTTCCACCGGCCCCGCTATCTTAAACCGGATGCTTGCAAAGCGGGGAAAGCCGCCTTTGCGGGATTTAGACCACTACCGGGAAATTTTCCAGTTCCCGGTAGAAAACTACTACCGGGCGGCGGGGCTGGATTTTTCTTCCGAAAGCTTCGAGAGCATGGCCGCCGACTACATCGCCCTTTACCCTATCGAAAGCCAAAGCTGCGGTCTGGCGGAAGGGGCGAAAGAAGCCCTGGAAGCCTTCCGGCAGGCGGGATTTGGGCAGAACATCCTCTCCGCCTCGGAACAGGGGCTTTTGGAAATCCAGCTTGCAAAGTTTGGCATAGAGGGGTATTTTTCCCATGTCATCGGCCAGAAGGACGGCTATGCCATCGGCAAGACGGAACGGGGCCTTCAATGGCTGCGGGAGGAAGGCATCCCTCCGGCGGACTGCGTCCTCATCGGGGACACGGACCACGACGCCCAAACGGCCAAAAAACTCGGCTGCCGGTGCGTCCTTCTTTCCTGCGGCCACCAGTCCCGGGAACGGCTGCAAAGGACCGGGGCGGCGGTGGTTGGGACGCTTTGGGAAGCGGTGCAGTTTGTGCTGGATGTAAAATAAGGAGGTGCGTTCTTTGATTCAACTGGGGACACTGGAAGAAATTGAGGAGCTCCGGCAAGTCTGGCCCCACGAGGCGCAGGACTTTACACCATGGCTGGCGCAGGATGAAAACCTGGCCTTTCTGGGGGACAGCCTTGGGCTGGATATTTCGCTGGAGGAAACAGAAGCGTCCGTCGGCGATTTTAACGTGGATATTTTTGCTTCGGAAACCGGAACTGACCGGAAAATCATTATTGAAAACCAGCTGGAAGATACCAATCACGACCACCTGGGGAAACTCATTACATACGCCGCGGGAAAATCGGGTTCTTTCTCTGTGAAATCAAGCTCTACCGCATTGGGAACTCGGAACCCGCCGTAAAATTTGAGATTATCGAAAAGCCCAACGACTGGACAAAAGAAATGCGGAAAAACTCGGCAAATAATGCGACCCAGCAGTTCCGCTATGAATATTGGTCGGCCTTTAACGACTACGCCTTTCAAAACCCGGAGTTTTCCCGGAGTTTCAAACAGGCAAAGGCTACTACTAGGCAGGGGGTGGGATTTGCTGTCGGCTGGTCCAATTGCCAAATAATAATTCGTCAAATTCAAAGAAGAGCCGCAGTAAGCGTAGAAGTATATACAAATCAAAAACATATTTTTCAATCTCTATATCAGAAAAAAGATGAGATTGAATTAGATATTGGAATGACCTTAGACTGGCAGGCACTTCCCGAAAAGAAAGGGAGCCGCATCCTCGTCGAAAAGCCGGTAAACTTAACCGACCAAACGGACTGGAACAACCAATTTGAATGGATCATGGACACCTGTCTGCGCATGAAGCGCACGTTTCAAAAATATTTGGACGCAAAGCTGTAATTCCGGACACCCTGCCCCCGCACCCTCTTTTGACCGAGAAAGGAGCCTTTTATGAAACTGCTCTACCACGCCTCCCCCATCCCCCATTTAACGGAGCTGACGCCCCATGTTTCCAACCACGGAAAGCCCCTGGTCTACCTGGCGGACCGGCGGGAAAGCGTTTTGGTCTATCTCAGCAACCCGGTGGAACGCCATTGCAAACGCACGGGGTTTCCCCATGATGGCCCCTTTTACAAATTCGCCTCCTACGGCTTTTCGCCGGAAGGGATGCCGGTGCTGGAAGAATATTACCCGGACGCCTTTGGGGACACCTTCGCCGGGGTCTCCGGCTGGATTTACAGGGCGGAGTCCGGGGACTGCACACCCCTTGAAGGGATTCCCGGGGCCTTTGTCAGCGAAAGGCCGGTAAAAGTCGCCGGTCAGGAGTTTGTGCCGGACGCTTATGAAGCCATTTTACAGGCGGAACGGGAGGGACTCGTCCTTTTGCGGCGGTATGAGAGCCATTCCCCGGAAAAACTCCGCTGGATTGAAGACATGGTAAAAAAGGAATATCAAAACGCGGCAAAATACCCGGATTATCAAAGTTTTTTACAGGCAAAAATCTCCCATCTTTTCTAAGGAGGAACATGTTATGAACAGGCAAAATTCTCCCATCTTTTCTAAGGAGGAACATGTTATGAAACTGGTTTGGATAATCGGCGACAGCGCCGTAGGCAAAATGACGGTGGGCCAGGAACTGATGAAGATCACAAATCTCCGGCTTTTTCACAACCACATGATGATCGAGCCGGTGTTGGAAATCTTCGGGCAGTTTAACGGCAGTGCCATTTCCCGGCTGAAGGACGTGGTTTTTGAGGAGTTTGCCGCCTCGAACCAGTACGGCATGATCCACACGTTTATGTGGGCCTTCGATTTGCCCTCGGACTGGGAATATGTGAAACGGGTTTCGGGCCTTTTTGAGGAACACGGGGCGGAAATCTATTATGTGGAGCTGGTGGCCCCGCAGGAAGTGCGCCTGGCCCGCAACGCCACGGAAAACCGGTTAAAGCACAAGGCGTCCAAACGGGATATTGAACAATCCAACCAGCGGCTGATTAACGATGACGCCCATTACCGCTGCGTCAGCCTGGAGGGGGAAATCCCCTTCCCAAACTACCTGAAAATCGACAACACAAATATCCCGGCGGCGGACGCTGCCCGGATGATTGCGGAGCATTTTCACTTGTAAAGGAGGGGGCCCCATGAAACGAGAAACAAAGCTCTACAACGTCATGTTCCCCCTTTGGTTCCTGCTGATTCTGCCGGCCAGCTGGATCGTGGTCATCCCCGCCAACTTTGTCATCGACCTGCTGGCGCTGTTCCTCACCATGAAGTTCTGCAAAATGCCGGATATCGGAAAAAATTTGAAATCCGCTGTCCTCAAAACCTGGATTTTGGGTTTTGCCGCCGATTTGATTGGGGCGGCGGGAATGTTCTTGGCGGGAATCGGCGGCGACTATCTGCCGGGGGCTTTTGGGGAGTGGTTTATGGAGCACATTGGGAACGCGGTGGTCATGAACCCTTTTCAAACCGTAGGCGGGTTTTTGTGGACGGCCTTTTTTGTGGCGTTGGCGGGATTCTTCATTTACCTTTTCAATTTAAAATTCTGCTTTAATAAGACCACCCTGGATTTGTCCCAGAAAAAGAAACTGGCCCTATCCATGGCGGTTTTCACCGCACCCTACCTCTTTTTCCTGCCCACGACGCTGCTTTATTAAGCCAAGGAGGATCAGAAATGACATTCAGCGACCGGGAAATTACGCCGGAAGAATTACAGGAAATTTACCGGGATTTTGAGTCCATTGAAAAGCGGGACGGCGTTCCCGACGCCAACATCCGCCGTTTACAGTATATCGCGGAAGAAAACGGGGAGGTCGTTGGCTTTGTATCCGGCCTGACCAACCACCGGTGGTTTTATTTGTCGGACCTCTGGGTCCAGGAAGGATACCGGGGGAAGGGCCTGGGTTCCCGTTTGCTTGTCCGGATGGAAAACCAGCTCCGCGCCATGGGGATCGAACATATCTACACCTGGACCTCCGGTTTTTCCAACCCGCATTTCTATGAAAAGCGCGGATATTCCGTTTTTACTGTATTTGAAGATTTTTTTGAAATCCACGGTTATCATCATATCGGTTATCGGAAGGATCTATAAACTGTCCGCCGGCGTCCCGGCAGAAAGGAAACAGATTTTATGAAGCGGATTTTTTTGCGGGCCGCCGCAAAATTGAATTTCACTCTGGACATCACCGGCACCCGGCCCGACGGCTACCACCTGCTGCGGATGGTCATGCAGTCGGTGAGTGTGTACGACACCCTCGCCCTGCAAAAAGCGCCGGAAATCTCCTTGCAGGCGGCGCAACTGGCCACGCCTCAAAACCTCGCCTGGAAAGCGGCGGCGGCCTTTTTTGCCCGTGCCGGGATCGCCGGGGGCGTTTCCATGACCTTAGAGAAAGCCATCCCCTCCCAGGCGGGAATGGGGGGCGGCAGCGCCGATGCGGCAGGGGTTTTAGTGGGCCTGAACACCTTATATAAGGCCGGCCTTTCCACGGAAGCCCTTCAGGAAATCGGGGAAACCATCGGGGCGGACGTGCCCTACTGCATTGTGGGCGGCACGGCTCTGGTTGAGGGCATCGGCGACCTGGTCACCCCCCTTGCCCCCATGAAAGGCGGGGCTTTCGCCGTTTTGAAGCCCTCCTGGGGCATTTCCACGGTGGAGGCCTACCGGGCCTATGACCAAGCTCCCTGTCCAAACCACCCGGACACAGAAACGCTTGCCCGTGATTTGGCGGCAGGGAACCTCCAAGGTCTTGCCCCCAACATGGTCAACGTCCTGGAGCAGGCTTCCGGGCATTTGGATGAAATCGAGGTTCTGCGGCAGCTGCTCCTGGAACGCGGCGCACTGGCCGCCCGGATGACCGGCAGCGGTTCGGCGGTTTACGGGGTGTTCCCGGATTTGGAGCAGGCGAAAGCCTGCGTGTCCCAAATTTCCCGGCCGGGGCTTTGGACATATGCCGCGGAACCGGTCAAACAGGGGATCGAAATCCTCTCCATGGAATAAACCGGAAAAATCCGTCCATATTCTTACCAGAACATACGAAGGGACGGAACCGTACATGACAAAGCACAGCGAAAAATTCTGGATTCTCACCATCACCCTCACCTTCCTCCTGGTCATGGCCTTTGACAGCCTCTCCCTTTTTCAGAAGGAATGCCGGGAGATTCAGGAGGACGTCCTCCGGCTGCACATTTTGGCAAACTCCGATTCGGAGGAGGACCAGGCGGTGAAACTGAAAGTCCGGGACCGGATTCTCCTGGAAAGCGGGGAGCTTTTTAACACTGTGGGGGACAAGTCCTCGGCCCAGGAAAAGGCGGCGGAAAATACGGACAAGGTGGAGCAGATTGCAAAGGAAGTGTTGGCGGAGGAGGGTTTCTCCTATCCGGTCACCGCCAAGGTCACCCGGCAATTTTTTGACACCCGGGTGTACGACGGTTTCACCATGCCCGCCGGGTGGTACGATTCCTTGCAGGTCGTCCTGGGGGAAGGGGAAGGCCACAACTGGTGGTGCGTCCTCTATCCGCCCCTGTGCATTTCAGCGGCGGAGAAGGTGCCGGAGGAACTGGAAGAAAATTTCACGGAAGGGGAACGGCAGGTTTTAGAATCGGAACCGGAATACGAGGTGCGGTTCTTTATTGTAGAGCTGGCGGGAAAAATCGGGAACTGGCTGGGCTCTTTAAACGACTGACAGAAAGGCGGTAGGACAGATGCTGCGGATCATTGAAGGCGGCGCGAAAACGGGAAAATCCACCTGGATACAGACGGAGCTGCTGCGGCTTGCCAGGCAGGAGGGGGAACATACCCTCCTGCTTTTTGTGCCGGAACAGTTTTCCTTTGAAACGGAACGGGCGTATGTGGAGGCACTGGGCCTTTCCATGGCGGGCCGGGTGCAGGTAGTGAGCTTCCAGCGGTTTTCGGAAAACATTTTCCGGGAGTTCGGAGGGTTAGCCGGAGAATACGCCGCCGGTACCGCAAAGCTTTTATCCATGAAGCTGGCCCTGCGGCAGTGCGCCTCCCAGCTTGGGACCTACGGGCGGCTGGCGGCACGGCCGGATTTCCCTCAGAAAATGGTGGAGGCTGTGGCGGAATTGAAGCGCGCCGGGCTTTCCGGAGAGGAGCTTGACAAGGCGTCATCGGCCCTGCCGGCCGGCGATCTGCACAACAAGCTGGCGGACCTCTCCCTTTTGTGGGCGGTTTATGAGGGGGTCCTGTCCTTACGTTATCTGGACGAGCTGGACGACTTGAGCCGGGCGGCGGCCCTCTGCGCCGAGCGCCGATGGTTTGCCGGAAAAAAGGTATTTTTCGACGGCTACCAGAGCTTTACGGCGGTGCAGGAACGGCTCATCGGCCTGATGCTGTCCCAGGGGGCGGAGGTGACGGTCACCCTGACCATCGGCGGGGAGGACAGCCGGTTTTTCGTCCCCCGGGAAACGGAAAAGCGCCTGCGCTCCCTGGCTTATCAGGCGGGGGAATCCGTCCCCAAGCCCATTGTTCTGACAGAACCCTATGGGTTTGCCTCCAACGCCCTGGGGCATTTTGCGGGAGAGATCCTCCGCACCGGTCCCGCCCCTTTCCCCGGAGAAAACGACGCGGTGGAATGCGCCGGGCTGTTCCATGAATTTGACGAAGCGGAATTTGCCGCCGCCCGCATCCTCCATTATGCCCGGGAAGACGGCTATGCCTTTGAGGAGATGGCCGTGCTGGTGCGGGATATGGACAAATACGCCCCCCTTCTGGAAGCGGCCTTTGAACGGTACGGCATCCCCTACACCATGGACCGGGTGGAAAGCGTGGACATCCTGCCCCTGTTCCGGTTCTGCACCCATTTAATCCGGGCGGCCGCCTCCGGGAACTCCCGGGAGGAACTGCTGGCCCTCTTAAAATGCGGCGTTTTGGAGTTCCCCCTGGAGGACGCCGCCGCCTTTGAAGGCTATACATACGTCTGGAACATTGACCGGGGACAGTTTGCGGAGCCTTTTGCCCGCAACCCCTCGGGCTTTTCCCCGAACCCCATGACCCCAAAAGAGGAAGAAGAGCTGTCCGCGGCGGAATCGGTGCGGAAGCTGCTGAACGGCTGGATTTCCGCCTTTTTCGGGGCGTATGAACGGGAGCGTTCCTGGCCCCGGGCCCTGTACCGGGTTTTGGAACAGATGGACCTGCCGGCCAAAACGGCGGGGAAAATCCTTTCCCTGCAAAAAGAGAACCGCCAGAAGGACGCCGACGACCTGCGCCGCAGCTGGGAGGTCTTAATGGACATTCTCTCCACCATGGACAAGGTGCTGGGGGAGGAGCAGGTGGACCTGCGGGAATTTTCCTCCCTGTTTTCGGTGTGCGCCGCCGGGTACGACCTGGGCCGGATCCCTCAGACATTGGACAGCGTGCTGGTGGGCAGCGCCGAACGGGTACGGCTCACCGGGAAAAAGGCGGTCCTGGTCTTGGGGGCCAACGACCGGGAATTCCCCCTGCTGCCCTCCTCCGGCGGGATCTTCACCGATCCGGAACGGGAAGAGCTGGTCCGGCTGGGGCTGCCCTTATCCGGCACGGCCGATGAAAAGCTCCTGGGGGAGCGCTTTGTGGCCTGGCAGGCCCTGGCGGCCCCTACGGAAAAGCTGACCATCACCTACTCTTTGGGGAACTTGAAGGGGGAGGAAAAATACCCCTCCGCCATTGTGTCCGGCTTCCGGGCCATTTTCCCTAAAAGCCAGGTTTGGATGCCCGGCCATTTCCCGCCGGAGTTTTACTGCGTAAGCCCCCGGGCCGCCTTTTTGCAGGCGGTGCGGCACGGCGGGGACGGCAGCGTCTTTTCCTCCTCTGTCCGGGAATATTTAAGCCGTGACCCGGAATACGGCCCCCGCTACCGGTTTTTAGAAGAAGCCCGCCAGGGTGGCCGGTTCCAGATGGACGACCTTTCCCTGGCCCGCCGGATGTTCGGCGGCCAGCGGACCATTTCCCCTTCCCAGGTGGAGCAGTTTTACCAGTGCCGTTTCCGGTACTTCTGCCGCTACGGGTTGGGGCTGCGCTCCCGTTCCAAAGCTCAGCTGGACCCCCTTTCCCGGGGAAGCATTCTCCACTTCCTGCTGGAAAAGGCCCTGTCCCGGGGGGATTTCTTCACCCTGCCGGAAAAAGAGCTGGAAGCCCTGGTGGCGGAGCTTTTGGGCCAATACCTGGAGGAGGCCCTGGGCGGGGAACAGCAGACCCGGCGGTTTTTATACCTGTACCGCCGGATGGAGGAAAGCGCTCTGCGGGTGCTGCTGGCCTTGCAGGCGGAATTTGCCCAGACGGAATTTGTCATCGCCGGGTTGGAGGAGCCTATTACTCCCGGTGGGCGGATTGCTCCCATTACCGTAGAAGTTCCGGGGGCGTCCATTACCCTGACGGGGAAAATCGACCGCATCGATCTGCTTAGCAAGGAAAACGGAAAATATGTCCGGGTGGTGGACTATAAGACCGGCCGGAAGGAATTTTCCGTTTCCAGCGTGGCGGAGGGGCTAAACCTGCAAATGCTCCTGTACCTCTTTTCCATCTGGCGGGGAGGGAGAGGGGCCCTTTCCAAGGCGGAGCCGGCGGGGATCCTGTATATGCCCGCCCGGCCCCTGGAGCCGAAGCTGGACCGGTACGCGGACGAAACGGAACAGCGGGAGGCTTTGGAAAGCGGGTTTGTCATGAACGGCCTGCTGCTCAATGACCAGACGGTGCTCTGGGCCATGGAAAAGGATCTAAAGGGCCGGTTCCTGCCGGTTTCCATGGGCAAAAACAAATTGAACGGGGAAAAATACCTGGCAAGCCTGGGGGACTTTGAGAATCTGGAATGGGTCGCCCTGCGGCTCATGGAAGCCATGGCTGGGAGCCTGCTGGCCGGGGAAATCGCCCCGGACCCCATTTCGGAGGACGGGAGGCTCCCTTGTGAATACTGCGAATTTCGGGCGGTCTGCGGCCATGAGGACGCGGACGCCTGCCGGGAAGTCCGGAAAGCGGGATTAGACGATATCGCCCGCATCCGGCGGGACTTTGAGAATGGAGGAATGGACGATGGCCCGGGAATGGACAGCTGAACAGCAAAAAGCCATCAATTTGACCGGCGGCGGCATTCTGGTGTCGGCGGCGGCAGGCAGCGGCAAAACCGCCGTTTTGGTGGAACGGATCATCACCCGGATCACCAAGGCGGAGGCCCCTGTCCCGGCGGACAAGCTGCTGGTGGCCACCTTTACCAACGCCGCCGCGGCGGAAATGCGCAGCCGGGTGGACTTGCGGCTGCGGGAGCTTTTGGCGGAAAAGCCCGGCGATCCTTTTTTGGAGCGCCAGCTTTTATTGCTGCAAAAAGCCAAAATCTGCACCATCGACGCCTTTTTTTCCAGCCTGGTGCGGGAGAATTTTGAACGGCTGGGCATTTCCCCCAGCCTGCGCATCGGGGAGGATTCGGAGCTTTCCGACCTGCGGGCCGGGGCCATGGACACAGCCCTGGAACAGTGCTACGCCGGCGGGACGCCAGAATTTCTGACGGCGGCGGAATATTTCGGGGAACGGGACGACCGCGCCCTTTCCGAGGAAGCCCTGCGGCTTTTTGACAAGACCCGTTCCCTGCCCCACCCGGAACGCTGGTTCGCGGCCCAGGACGCCGCCTACGGGGACCATGTTCCCCCAGCGGAATCCCCCTGGGGGCGGCGGCTCCTTTCCCAGGCCGCTTCCCTGTTCCGGGACGCTTTGCGCATCAACAGGCAGATTTCCGGCCTGCTCCAATGGGACGACAACCTGCTGAAAGGCTACGGGAACGCTATCCAGGCGGACAAGGCCCTATTTTCCGAAGCCCATGAGCTGGCTCTTGAAGGCTCCTGGGACGCCCTTTGCCATTTCCTGGCCCAAAATAAACTGGGGCCCATTGGACGGGCGCCAAAGGGGACGGACGAGGAAGGGAAGACGAGGGTCCAGCTTCTGCGGAACATCTGCAAGGACCTGTGGGACAAGGCGGGGGACTGCCTGCCCAGCACAGCCGGGGAATTTGCCCAGGACAAGGGGAAGCTCCTGCCGGTGATCCGGGGGGTGTTCCAGCTTTGCCGGGCCTTTGCGGAGGAGTATGCCGCCGCAAAGGAAGAGGCCTCTTTGGCGGATTTCCCGGACTTCTCCGCCCTGGCCTTCCGGCTCTGCGTGGCGGAGGACGGGAGCCCAACGGAATTTGCCCAAGCCCTTTCCCAGAACTACGAAGAGATCCTGCTGGACGAATACCAGGACACAAACCGTTTGCAGGACGAGATTTTTAGGGCCATTTCCCAAAACGGGGAGAACCTCTTTTATGTGGGGGACCTAAAGCAGAGCATTTACCGGTTCCGCAGCGCCGACCCCACGGTGTTCGCCGAAAAACAGGCCCGCTTTTCTGAGGAAGGGGACTTCCCCGCCCTTCTGCGGCTGTCCCGGAACTTCCGCAGCCGGGAAGGAGTGCTGGACGCCGTCAACTGCATCTTTTCCCAGATCATGAGCGAGGAGGCGGGGGGCGTTTTCTACGGGGCATCGGAAGCGGTCCACGCCGGGGCCGTTTACCCGGAAAGGCCCGGCGGCTGCCTTAGGGTCCAGCTTTTGGACATGAAAACCGCGGACACGGAGGATTCCCGGGTCATCACCGAGGCCCGATACACTGCCCGGCAGGTGGCCTCCCTTTTGCGGGAAGGGTACCCGGTCACCGAAAACGGCCAGCTGCGCCCCTGCCGCCCCTCGGACATCGCCATCCTGCTGCGGAGCTTAAAGGGGACGGAAGCCCTGTTCTGCGAGGCATTGCAGGCGGAGGGGGTGGACGCCCAGGTCAGCTCGGCGGAAGGGTATTTCACCTCCCGGGAGGTGCTGTCCATGATCAGCCTTTTGCAGGTGCTGGACAACCCCCTCCAGGACATCCCCCTGGCGGCGGTGCTCCTGTCCCCCTTGGGCGGGTTCCGCTGCGGCCAGCTGGCACAGCTCCGCTTAGACCACCCGGACGAACGGCTCTACCCCGCCCTTTTGCTGGAAGCCCCCAATGATCCCCAGGCGGCGGCCTTCCTCTCCCTTTTGCAGAACCTGCGGGAAAAAGCGGCGGTAAAACGGGTCCGGGCCCTGATCCAATACATCTACGATTCCACGGATTTCCTGGAAATCATGGCCGGCTCCGCCGCCGGGCGGGAAGCCAACTTAAAGCTCCTGCTCCAGTACGCCGGGGAATATGAAAAGTCCGGCCGGGGGGAGCTGTCCGGCTTTGTGGATTACATCCGGCGGGTCATGGAACGGAAGGAGGATTTCCAGGTGGCGAACCCTCTGTCCAGCGAATCCGGTTCCGTTCGGATCATGAGCGTCCACAAATCCAAGGGCCTGGAATTTCCCATCGTCATCCTGGCTAACTGCTCCAAGGCCTTCAACCTTGCGGACTTAAAGCGCCCGGCCATTTATCATCCGGCCATGGGCTACGGCCTGGAAGTGGTGGACCGGCACACCCTGCAAAAATATGCCACCATCCCCTGGGCCGCGGTGCGGCTGAAGGAACAGGCGGATACGGCGGCGGAGGAAATCCGGCTGTTATATGTGGCCATGACCCGGGCCAGGGAGCTTTTAGTTCTCAACATTTCTGAGAAGAATCTGGGGAAAACTTTGCAGTCCCTGGCGGCAATGCTCCAGGGGACAGCTCCCTTGGAGCCCGGCTCCGTCCTGCGGATGGGAAGCTGGAGCCAGTGGCTGCTGGCTGCGTTATTACGCCACCCGGATTTTGCTCCGGTGCGGGATTTATACGGCATTGATGTTGAAACCCGGGACGAGCCGTTCCGGCTGGAGCTGACGGAGCACATCCTGACGGAGGAGGAAGGGGAAATCGTGGAACAAGAACTCCCTGCCCCTCCCCCGGACCCGGATTTGGTGGAAAAACTGGGGGCCCAATGCGGCTGGCAGTACCCGGAATGGGAACGGACCAAAATCCCCTCCAAGCTGGCAGTCACAGACATTGTGCGGAAAGAGGAAGAGGAAAGCGGGCATCTGACCCTGCCGGAGCCGTCCTTTTGCAGCCCCTCCGGCTTTTCCGCCGCCCAAAAGGGCATTATTTTCCACAAGGCCTTGCAGTTTGCCGATTACGCCGCCGCCCGGAACGACCCGGCGGCGGAGCTGCGGCGGCTTATGGAGGCGAAATACCTGACGCCGGAGGAAGCGGATTCCATCTCCCTCACCGCCTTTGGGCAGTTTTTCCGTTCGGAAACCATGGCCCGGATTCTGGCGGCGGACAGGGTCTGGCGGGAGTACCGCTTTTTCGACACGGTGCCTGCATCCCGGGCGGGATATGAGGGCGAGGCGGCCATCATGATCCAGGGCGTTGCCGACTGCCTCTTTGAGAAGGACGGGGCTGGGGTGCTGCTGGACTACAAAACCGACTACGCCACTCCCGAGGAGCTGAAGGAACGGTACGCCACCCAGCTTTCCCTGTACCGGAAGGCCCTCTCTCCCCTGTTCCCCAAGGGCATTAAGGAATGTATCCTCTATTCCCTGGCCAACAACTGCCCCATTTTGGTGGAATAAGCAAGGGGACGCCGTCCCCTACTATTTTTTATCCGTTTTTCAGCAAGCAAAAGGACGCCCATAAAGGGCGTCCTTCGTTTTATCAGGATAGCTTAGTGTACAATCAGGCTCTGGCCGTCCATTTCGGCGGGTTTTTCCAGGCCCATAATGTCCAGCATGGTGGGAGAAAGGTCCGCCAGGCGGCCGCCCTCTTTAAGCTGGCAGGGGTATCCGGCCACGATCAGGGGAACCGGGTTGGTAGTGTGGGCGGTAAAGGGGGAAACCCCGTCCGCTTCCAGCATCTTCTCGGCATTGCCGTGGTCGGCAGTAATCAGCGCCGCGCCGCCAGCCTTGAGGATGGCGTCCACAGTCCGGCCCACGCAGGCGTCCACAGCCTCCACAGCCTTGATGGCGGCGGCTTCAATGCCGGTGTGGCCAACCATGTCGCAGTTGGCGTAGTTGAGGATAATCATGTTGTATTTATCCTCCTCAATGGCTTTCACCACCGCGTCGGTGACTTCGTAGGCGCTCATTTCCGGCTTCATGTCAAAGGTTTCCACATCGGGGGATTTAATGAGGATGCGGTCCTCGCCCTCGAAGGTCTTTTCCTCGCCGCCGTTGTAGAAGAAGGTGACGTGGGCGTATTTCTGGGTTTCGGCAATTCGCAGCTGGGTCAGGCCCTGCTTGCTGATATACTCGCCCATGGTCATGGTGAGAGATTCGGGCGGATAAGCTACTTCTACGTTGGGCATGGTGGCGTCGTACTGGGCCATGCAGACATAGTGGAGCTTAAAGAAACCTTTTTTCCGTTCAAAGCCGGTGAAATCCGGGTCCACAAAGGAACGGGTGATCTGGCGGGCACGGTCGGGGCGGAAGTTGAAGAAGATAACGGAATCGCCCTCGGCAATCATGCCGTCCTTGTCCAGAACAGTGGGAACCATGAATTCGTCGGTGACGCCTTCCTCATAGGACTTCTTGATTGCGCCCACAGGGCAGCAGCCCTCCACGCCTTCGCCGTAAACCATGGCGGCATAGGCTTTTTCCACGCGGTCCCAGGCGTTGTCACGGTCCATAGCATAGAAGCGGCCCATAACGGTGGCCACTTTGCCCGCGCCGATTTTTTCCATCTCGTCCACCAGCTGCTGCATATAGTCAGCGCCGGAGGTGGGGGGCACGTCACGGCCGTCCAGCAGGGCGTGGACATACACTTTTTCCACACCGGAATCTTTTGCCATCTGGATCAGGCCGAACAGATGCTCAATGTGGCTGTGCACGCCGCCGTCGGACAGCAGGCCGATCAGGTGCAGGGCCTTATTGTTCTTGATGCAGTTGTCCATAGCGCCCACAATGGCGGGATTTTTGCGGATGGTACCGTCTTGAATGGCCTTGGAGATTTTCACCAGCATCTGGTAAACCACCCGGCCGGCGCCGATATTGGTGTGGCCAACCTCGGAGTTGCCCATCTGGCCGTCAGGCAGGCCAACGTCTAAGCCGCTGGCGCCGATCTGGGTGTGGGGGCACTGGGCAAAGAGCTTGTCCAGGTTGGGGGTATTGGCTTCGGCAATGGCGTTGCCCTTTTTGTCCGGGCTGCAGCCAAAGCCGTCCATAATAATTAAAGCAACAGGTTTTTTCATGGAGATTTCCTTTCTGTGAAATCAGGGATTAGCCTCTGGTGGCAGCTTCAACGATGGCCGCGAAATCGGGGGCTTTCAGGGAAGCACCGCCGATGAGGCCGCCGTCTACGTCGGGCTGGGCAACCAGTTCCGCGGCGTTTTTGGCGTTCATGGAGCCGCCGTACTGGATGGTGATACCGTCGGCCGCTTCTTTGCCGTAGAGTTTTTCGATGGTAGCGCGGATCACAGCGCAAACCTCGTTGGCCTGCTCAGCGGTAGCGGTCTTGCCGGTGCCGATAGCCCAGACAGGCTCGTAAGCGATGATGACGTTTTTCAATTCCTCAGCGGACACGCCTTTCAGGGCAATCTTAGTCTGCATAGCGACCAGCTCGTCGGTGATGCCGTTTTCCCGGTCGGCCAGCATTTCGCCCACGCAGAGGATCACCTTCAAACCGGCGGCCAAGGCGGCACGGGTGCGTTTGTTAACGGTTTCATCGGTTTCGCCGAAGTACTGGCGGCGCTCAGAGTGGCCGATGATGACGTATTCCACGCCCATTTCCGCCAGCATATCCGCAGAAATTTCGCCGGTGAAAGCGCCGGATTTCTCAAAGTGGCAGTTTTCCGCGCCGACCTTGATGTTGGAGCCTTTGACAGCTTCCAGAACGGTCTCCAGGTTGGTAAAGGGCACGCAGGCGACTACTTCGCAGCCGGCATCGGCAACCAGGGGCTTAATGGCCTCCACCAGTTCCTTGGCTTCGGGGCGGGTCTTGTTCATTTTCCAGTTGCCGGCAATAACGGCTTTGCGCAAAGCTTTGTTCATGTCAATTTCCTCCAAATTCATAGACAATGCCAATACAGGGGTCCAGAAATCTGAACCCCTGTGCGGCGAAAATTATTTGTTGTTGATGCAGGTGATGCCGGGAAGTTCTTTGCCTTCCAGGTATTCCAGGGAAGCGCCGCCGCCGGTGGAGATGTGGGTCATCTTGTCGGCGAAGCCCAGCTGGATCACAGCCGCAGCGGAGTCGCCGCCGCCGATGACAGTGGTGGCGTCAGCTTCGGCCATAGCCTTGGCAACAGCCAGGGTGCCGGCTGCCAGGGTGGGGTTCTCAAATACGCCCATAGGCCCGTTCCAAACGATGGTTTTGGCTTCTTTCACCGCAGAAGCAAACAGCTCCTGGGTCTTGGGGCCGATATCCAGACCCATCATATCCGCCGGGATCTTGTCGGAATCCACATAGGAAACCTCAACCTTGGCATCGATGGGGTCAGGGAAGGAAGCGGCAACAGCAGTGTCCACAGGCAGGAGGAGCTTCACGCCCTTCTCCTCAGCCTTCTTGAGCATCTCTTTGCAATAGTCCACTTTCTCATCGTCAACCAGGCTCTGGCCAACTTCGTAGCCTTTGGCTTTTAAGAAGGTGTAGGCCATGCCGCCGCCGATGATCAGGGTGTCCACTTTATTCAGCAGGTTTTCAATAACGCTCAGCTTATCGGAAACTTTCGCGCCGCCCAGGATGGCCAGGAAAGGACGGACGGGGTCGTTGACCGCGTTGCCCAGGTACTGGATCTCTTTCTGCATCAGGTAGCCGACAGCGCTCTCTTTGATGTAGTCGGTAACGCCGGCGGTGGAGCAGTGAGCGCGGTGAGCAGAGCCGAAAGCGTCGTTGACATAAACGTCCGCCAGGCTTGCCAGCTCTTCGCTGAACTCAGGCAGGTTCTTGGTTTCCTCTTTGCGGAACCGGGTGTTCTGGAGCAGGACCACGTCGCCGTCTTTCATAGCGGCAACAGCGGCTTTGGCGTTCTCGCCCACAACGTTGTCATCGTTGGCAAAAACAACTTCCTTGCCCAGGAGCTCGCTCAGGCGGACAGCCACGGGAGCCAGGCTGAATTTTTCTTCGGGGCCGTTTTTCGGTTTGCCCAGGTGGCTGCACAGGATCAGGCGGCCGCCGTTTTCGATCAGTTTGTTCAGGGTGGGCAGAGCCGCGACGATGCGGTTGTCGTTGGTGATCTTGCCGTCCTTCATGGGGACGTTGAAGTCACAGCGAACCAGGACTCTTTTGCCCTTGACATTGATGTCTTCCACAGTTTTTTTGTTGTAAGAGGTCATGTTTGTTCATCCTTCCCTATTCACATTTGATTGTTAAAGAGTAAACAAGCCTAAGATTATTTTATCGCATTTCCCAAAAATTTGCAAGGGATTTCCTGCAAAATTCCTCCAAAAAATCCACCGAAAGAGGCCTGCTTTTCCAAAAACTTCTCGTGGATTTCCGCCAAAAGGGTCAATGGCGGGGCCTGCCCCGGAAAATCACCGCCGCGACCTTGGGACCGGCGTTGATGCTGATGGCTGCCCCGATGGGCGCTTTCAGCTCGCAGGGGTAGCCCAGCTCCTTTTCCAGGTCCGCCGCCAGCTGGTCGCCGTATTCCGGCGCGGAGCCGTAGAGGACCACATAGGGCGTCTGGGGGATCATTTCGGCTTTTACCTTTTTGATCAGGGCCGGGATCACGGCCTTTTCCCCCCGGACCTTGCCGAAGGTCACCGACTCGCCGTCCTCAAAGGAGATGAGGGGTTTTAGGCCCATAAGCTCCCCCACAAAGGCGGCGGCGCAGCTGACCCGGCCGCTTTTTTTCACATATTCCAGGGTATAGGGGGCAAAGATCACCCGGCAGCAGTTGAACCAGTCCTCCAAATAGGCCACGATCTCCGCGGGCTGCATCCCCTTTTCCGCCTTTTTGGCGGCCTCGATGACCGGATAGCCGTAGCCCATGGAATAGGTCTGGGAATCCACGATGTCGATCTCAAATTCCCCATCCGCCTCCGGGTGGGCCTCGAAGAACTGTTTCTTGGCCAGATGGGCGTTGCTGTTGGTGCTGGAGCCCTTGGCGTTGATGGACACATAGATCACATTGGTATAGCCTTCCCCGAAAAGCTCCTCATAAACCTCCGTAAACTGCATGGCGGTATACTGGGCGGTGCTGGGGATTTTGGGGCTGGACTCCAAGATCCCGTAAAATTCCTCCGGGGTAAAATCCCGCCGTTCCACATAGCTTTGGTCCCCCACGGTTATGGAAAAGGGGAGGATCCGGATCTGGTGCTTTTCCTCCAGCTCCCTTGGAATATCGCAGGCGGAATCTGTGACGATTTTGATTTTTCTCATAGCTGTCTGCTCCATTCTTCTTTATTCAGCGTCCTCGTCCCAGCAAAGCCGGGCCAAATGACCTTTTTGTTCCAGCTCCGGGTATCCCCACTGGCGCAGGGCTTCATACACGCCGATGGCCACGGAATTGGAGAGGTTCAAGCTCCTGACCTCCGACCGCATGGGGATCCGGACGCAATCTTCCGGGTTCTCCTTCAAAAGCTCCTCCGGCAGGCCCGCGTCCTCCCGGCCGAAGACCAGGTACGCCCCGTCGGGGTACCGGACGTCCGAATGGGCCTTGCGGCCCTTGGTGGTGAAATAATAGAAGGGGCCGGGATTTTTCGCCCGGAAATCCTCCCAGTTTTCGTAATAGGTGATGTCCAGCAGGTGCCAGTAATCAAGGCCCGCCCGCTTCAGCTTCTTGTCGTCCACCTCAAACCCCATGGGTTTGACGATGTGGAGCCTGGCCCCTGTTACCGAACAGGTCCGGGCAATATTTCCGGTGTTCTGGGGGATCTGGGGTTCCACCAGAACCAAATTCAACGTCAATGCAAACGCCTCCATTTTCGATTGGGCTGAGGCATATTCCTCATATAAGGACATTATACCAAATATCTGCCGGAGCAACAAGGGAAACCCGGCGGAAATTCACATAAATTTCATATTTCATAAAATTTTGCCCCTTGTATAAGGCCATTTCAGATGGGACAAACTATTTTTGCAGGAGGGATCTCAAGATGGCTCTGATACAAATGGAAAACGTTTGCCGCACATACCGGGCCGGGAACGACGCGGTGGAAGCCCTGCGGGGGATCTCCCTCACCGTGGAGACCGGGGATTTTCTGGCCATCATCGGCAGCTCCGGGTCGGGAAAATCCACCCTGATGAACCTGCTGGGCTGTCTGGACGCCCCGGATTCCGGCCGGTACCTTTTGGACGGGGCGGATGTTTCGGATTTGGACGAAATGGAACTGACGAAAATCCGCAGCCGGAAAATCGGGTTTATTTTTCAGGGGTTCCATTTGATCCCCACATTGAGCGCCCTGGAAAACGTGGAGCTCCCCCTCCTTTACCGGGGGATCCCGCCGGGGGAACGGCGGGAACTGGCGGTGCGGGCCCTGGAAAAAATGGGGCTTTCCTCCCGGATGGAGCACCGGCCCAGCGAGCTTTCCGGGGGCCAGCAGCAGCGGACGGCCATTGCCCGGGCCATTGCGGCCAGCCCCCCGCTGATTTTAGCGGACGAGCCCACGGGGAACCTGGACTCCGCCACCGGCGCGGAGGTCATGGACTGCCTTTGCGCCCTGAACCGGGAGGGGAAGACCATCGTCCTCATCACCCACGACCCGGCCGTTGCGGCCATGGCCCGCCGCACGGTCCAAATCCGGGACGGAAGGCTCGCAAAAAGCCCCTGTTTTGCCGGGCGGGAACCAGCCTCCGGACATTGCAATAAAATAGAACAGAACCCTTAGAAAGGAGCGACTTTACCATGTCAGTCAAGCGCGGAGAAATCTATTACGCAGATTTAAGCCCCGTCGTCGGCTCGGAGCAGGGCGGGATCCGGCCTGTGCTCATTGTCCAGAACGACGTTGGGAACCGATACAGCCCCACGGTCATCGCCGCGGCCATTACGAGCCAGCAGGGGAAAGCGAAGCTTCCCACCCACATCGAGCTGTCCGCCAATTCCTGCGGCCTTACCAAAAACTCCGTGGTGCTGTTGGAGCAGGTGCGGACGTTAGACAAGCGCCGCCTGCGGGAAAAAATGGGGGAGCTGCCGGAAGACGCCATGCATTCGGTGGATTCGGCCCTGTCTATCAGCTTTGGCCTGACCCCCCGGAGAAGATCGTCTACTTAAGCGCAAAAAACCGCCCCGAAGGGCGGTTTTTTTAAGGAGAGAAAGGAATTATTCTGCAATCTCTGCAGGAAGTGTGGTCACTTCCGGGGCCTCGATTTCAGCCATTTCAGCGGTTGCTTCTACAGCAGAATTAAGTAAGTCAGTATTAGCAAAGTAATACTCTTTTTTATCATCTTCAATCACTTTGGGGCCATGGCCTTCCCAAAAGACTCCTATATCACCAGGATTAGAGCGATCAATCCAGACAGCGGGATGAGTATCATCTTCTTTTTCATACACGATTGTTACTCCATCATCGACATGCAAAGAAGCATGCTCCTGCAAGTCCTGGGCTGCTCCTAAAGAAACCTCAATGCCGCCGAACTCGTTGTCGGAAACATCGACTGTGCCATCCACAATGACTCTAGAACCGTTGACCAAGATACCAGCATCGCCGCCGGTAGCTGTCACGTTTTCCAAGGTAACACCGACTGCATTGTATACCTGAATCGCATAGTTGCCCTGCCAATCCTCCGCAGAAGCTACAGTGACTGTCAGGTTTTTCAGGGTAACGCCATCCGCCGCTACACGCAGACCGTCGTCGCCGACACCTTCTGTTGTGCCTAAAGCGTTCTCAAACGTAAAGCCATTTCCGTCGCCGTCAATGGTAACAGCACGGGAGATTGCAAAGTTTGCCGGAATCTCAATGTTATTATCCAGCGTAATGGAGGTTACGGTTTCATCAGCCAGAGCAGCGTTCAGTTCATCAATATTTGTTACATGCTTGGATTCGTCAACAGGAGCGTTATCCGTAACAGTAATAACGCCTGTATCGGAAGCGAGAACCTTATTGTTGTCTGCCAAATCAATCAGTTCAACAGTTACATTATAGCTGCCGGCTTGATTGGAAACAATATAGAAATCAGTAGAAGCGTCCGCTAAAGCAAAACCTTCTGCCGGTCCCCAGAAGCCGGATTTCACTACATCCCAATAAGAATTACTTACCGAATCGTGTGCAATCAACTGAATGGCATCTACAGCAGCACCGTCTTTCGTAACAGACACTTTGAAAAGTACATTGCTGTAATCCTTTGTGCCTTTTGTGACAGAAGATGTGATGGAAGTCAATTCACCAGGAACAAAATTTGTTACCATGCCATTTTCGGTGGTTTCAAACAAGGCGTCAACTTTTTCAACAGACGCGCTTTCGGGCATTGAAATAACCGGGGCTGTTTCTACAGGCACTTCCGGCTCATCGGGATCTTCCGGCTGAGAGGGCCGGTCGGGTCTGCTGGGAAGGATGCCGCCGCTGCTGCTGCCGCCGGAAGGACGGTCGGTGGGCTCGGTGGGGATGATTGCGCCGGTGTCGGAGGTGTCAAAAGCCTTGTCCGCTTCGGGTTTGCGGCCCACAGCTGCGCCGTTTTCATCAAAGGTATAGATCTTGCCGTCGATCTCCACTTTGCCGGTGACCATCGCGCCGCTTTGGTCGAAGTAATAAACATCCCCGTCAATCTCCACAACGCCGGTCTGCATTGCGCCGCTGGCGGAGGAGAAGTAGGTCTTGTCCCCAACTTTATAGAAGCCGGTTTCCATTGCGCCGGTGCTGTCCATGTAGTACCAGGTGTTGTTTACCAGACGCCAGCCGGTGGCCATGGGGCCCCAGCTGTCCAGATAATACCAATTGCCGTTCTCCTGGAGCCAGCCGGTGGTCATGGCGCCGGAAGCGCCCAGGTGGAACCATCTGCCGTCGATCGCTTTCCAGCCGGTAGCCATATCGCCTGCGGGGTTCATGTAGTACCACACGCCGCCGACATTCTGCCAGCCGGTGGTCATGGCGCCGGACTGGTTCATGTAGTACCATTTGCCGCCGATATAACGCCAGCCTGTGGCCATATCGCCGTTGCCGTCAAAATAGTACCAATTCCCTTCAATGAAACGCCATCCTGTAGCCTCAGCCCCATTCTCAGTCCAGCTCCACTTGCCGGAATCGAAGTTCCAGGCCGCGGAAGCTGTCATGGGAGCAGTGGAAGCCGCCATTACGGCCGCCAGGACACACGCCAGAAGTTTTTTGCTCTTTGCCATGTCATTTTTCTCTCCTTTTCCAATGTGTTGTATACTCAGTATAGCTCGGTTAGTTAAAAAATTCAATATTACAAATTGACGGTTTATACCTTTTTTGTTTTTTTTTTGTGTAAAATAACAATTTTGGAGCTTTAAATAAAAACAACTCAAAAAAAGCAGCTGTCACACCCAGCCTTTTATATATTGTATAATAAAAAACCAGCAGCCCCAAACGGGACTGCTGGTTACTCCGTTTCATGCCAAACAGGCTAATTACTCGGCCTGAGGAGCGCCAACGGGGCAGACGTTAGAGCAGTTGCCGCAGTCGATGCAGGTAGCCGCATCGATCACGTATTTGCCGTCGCCTTCAGAAATTGCGCTGACAGGGCACTCGCCGGCGCAAGCGCCGCAGCTGATGCACTCATCGTTGATTACATATGCCATGGGTATTACACCTCCTTCGCGTTCACTGGTACTATTGTACCATATGTTTTCCTGAAAAATCAAGGTCTTGCGGAAATTTTCTTCTCAAATTACTCCTCGAGGCCCGCTTTTTCCTCTTTATGGGATTTCCCGCCAAACTCCCGAAAGGGCTTGACATCCCGGCGGTGGTACTCAGCCGGTGCGGCGTCGGGCTTCTCGTCCAGCTGGACCTTCAGCGCGCCGGTCAACAGGTTGCTGTCCACCACAACGCCCCGGCCGTCGGGGGTTTGGACTGCCGCACCGTTTTTGGGAGTGATCTTCAAAAGCTCCTCGTAAGCGTCCTGCTCATATTTTAAGCAGCACATGAGCCGGCCGCAGGTACCGGAAATCTTGGTGGGGTTCAAAGAAAGCCCCTGTTCCTTGGCCATTTTGATGGACACCGGCTGGAAATCCCCCAAAAAGCTGGAGCAGCAGAAAGGCCGGCCGCAGATGCCGATGCCTCCCAGCATTTTGGCCTCGTCCCGGACGCCGATCTGCCGCAGCTCGATGCGGGTGCGGAAGACGCTGGCCAGGTCTTTGACCAGCTCCCGGAAGTCGATGCGCCCATCGGCGGTAAAATAGAAGAGGATCTTGTTGTTGTCAAAAGTATATTCCACGTCCACCAGGTTCATCTGGAGCTTGTGACGGGCGATCTTTTCCTGGCAGATCCGGAAGGCTTCCTTTTCCTTCCGGGCATTTTCCGAAAGCTGTTCCAGGTCCTTTTCGGTGGCAACCCGGATAATGCTCTTCAACGGAGCCACAATGCGGTCGTCCTCCACCATCTGGTTGGCGATGGTGACAGTCCCGCACTCTACGCCCCGGGCGGTTTCCACAATGACCCGCTGGCCCACGGGCGCCGTTTTCCCGTTCGGGGAAAAATAATAGGTTTTGCCGGTATTGGAAAACCGGACGCCAATAATTTCGGTCATAAATTTTATAATTCCCTTTCTCCGCTTACAAGGCCCGGGCTTCCATCACTGTTTTCAGCCTGGCTCCCAGAAGCGCCGCTGTCAGCGGGCAGTTTGCGTTGTATTGCAGGGCTTCACGGACCTCCCCCACTACATCGTGCAGGGCCGCCGCCCGAACAGGCTGGATCCTGCGGGAAAGCTCCTCCGCGTCCGGGTCCCCCGGTGCGAAAGGCGCCGCGGCAATCCTGCCCAACAGGCCGTCAAAATCCGAAAGCAGCCGGCGCAGGCCTTCCCTGTCCCCGTCAAAGGGGGCCAATGCCTCCAGCACGTCAAATTCCCGGCGCGCCGTCAGGGCTTTTGCCAGAGCCAGGGCCTGTTCATATCCCCGGCGGACAGAGTCCTGCTCCAAAAAGGCCAGACTTTTGCCCAGGTTCCCGCCGCCGTACCGGACGGCCCGCCAAAGTTCCTTCCCTTCCAGTCCGGGGAAGCGCTCCCGGAGCCAGCCGGCCGCCTCCTCGGCGGAAACGCCGAACAGCTCCAGGGTGACGCACCGGGAAGCGATGGTTTCCGGCAAAGCCCGGCGGCTTTTTGCCGTCAGCAAAAATACAGCGTATGGCGGCGGCTCCTCCAGCACCTTTAACAGGGCGTTGGCGGCAGCCAGGTTCATATCGTCCGCGTCCTCAATGAGGACCACCCGCCAGTCCGACTCGTTGGGGCGGATAAACACATCCTCCCGCATAGCCCGGATCTGTTCCACCAAAATCGCCGTCTTATCCCCCGGCTTTTTCACCACGGAAAAATCCGGATGGACGTTTTTTAAAAACTTGACGCAGGCGCCGCAGCGGCCGCAGGGTTTCGGCCCGCCGCCGCATAAAAGCGCCTGCGCGAAAATCCGGGCTAAGGTTTTCTTGCCAAGCCCCTGGGCCCCGCAGAGCAGGTACGCGTGGCTTGGCCGCCGGCTTTCCGCCGCGGTCCGCAGCATTCGGACTGCGGCGGAATTACCTTGGAACGATGAAAAACCCATCCGGCTTAAAGCTTCTCAAAACGCTGGACGTCGGTGACGATAATAGTCGCGCCGCCCACGGTCACTTCCACCGGGAAGGGGGTATAAGAGCCCAGGCCGTAGCCTGCGGAGGAAGACACCATCTGTTTGCGTTTTTTGGAATGGTCGGCGATAATGCTGATGACCCGATCCACATTTTCATCCTCGGTACAAATCAGGAAGGTGGTGTTGCCGGCCATCAGGAAACCGCCGGTAGACGCGAGCTTGGTGGCAAAGAACCCGTTTTGGGTCAAAGCGCCGGAAACAGAAGAGCTGTCGTCGCTGCTGACAATGGCGTAAATAAGTTTCATACAAGAGGCCTCCTTTGTAAGTATCCTGCAAGCCCAATGGCTTATGTTCTTATTTTACCACTTTCAGAAAAAAATTACCACTGTTTTTCAGAAGTTTTTTTTCATTTTCCCCGATTCGTTCCCCGGCGGCCGCCACCGGGACAGCCGGCGGGCAGGTGATAACGCTTTCGGCGGCAATCCGGCCCAGGGCGTCCTCCGCCGGGATCCTCTCCCAGGGGGAGAACTCCGCCTGGCGCAGGGTCAGAACCGGTTTGGGGCAGGGCTTCTCCGGCCCGTATGGGATGGGCGTCCCGGGGACAAAGCCGGAAAAGGCCTGCTCCAGCCGGACAAAATCCCTTTCCGGGGTCTGGGGGGAAACCATAAGGATAATTTTCCCGCCTCCGGCGAACTCCGGCTCCATCTGGTGTTCCCGGAGGAACGCCGCCATTTTTTCATGGGTCCAGCCGCATTTCCGGCAGTCTATGGTGATTTTGGCCGGGTCCTCCTTCCAGTGCAGGAGGGGAACGCCTTTTTCCCGGAGAATCCCTTCTGTTTTGGAAACCCGCCTGCACATGGCCGCAAAATCCTCCCGGGCCCGCCCCGCTAAATAGGCATTGCACAAATCCAAAGACGCCAGGATCAAATAGGAGGGGCTTGTGGAGCCAAAGAGGGCCATGTTGGCCTTCAGGGTTTCTTTGGGGAGGTCCAAATTGCAGTGAAGATACCCGCCGCCGGTGAGGACGGGGAGGGTTTTGTGGGCGCTGTCGCAGCAAAGGTCCGCCCCCAGGGTCATGGGGTGCCGGTCCTCCGGCAGGAAGCGCAGATGGGCCCCGTGGGCGTTGTCCACTAACAGGATGCCGCCCCGTTTGTGAACTTCTTCGGAAATGGCGGCGATATCCGCTATGCCGCCGTAATAATCGGGGCTGGTCAGGTAGACGGTTTTGATTTCCGAATCAGCGTCCATGGCGGCGGCAACCTCCCCGGCTGTGACGGGCCGGAAAAGGCCGTGTTCCCCGTCGTATTCCGGCAAAAGCCAGAGGGGCTGCCAGTCTAAGAGGGTGCAGGCCCGGACAAAGGCAACGTGGCAGTTTCGCGCCGCCAGGATTTTCCCGCCCAAGGAGTAGGCCGTCCGCACCATGCCCAGAATGGACAGGGTGGACCCTCCCGCAGAATAACAGGTGGATTTCACCCCGAAAAGCCCGGCAGCAATCTCCTCCGACCGGCCGATGATGCCTTCCGCCTCAAACAGGGCGTCGGCCCCCCTGATCTCGGTGATATCCAGGGAAAAGGGCAGCTTCTCCCAGCCGGGGAGTCCCGGCGGGTTCCCTTTGTGCCCCGGCATGTGCAGCCGGGAGACGCCGCTTTGTTCGTAGCGGCGCAGAAAATCAAAGATGGGTGTATCCGGACTGGCGGCGTGCGGCTTCATGGGCAATCTCCTTTAATCGCGGCAGGGCGTATGCGAAAAATTCTTTGTATGCCGGGCAGAAATAGTTTAAGGGCAGGTGATCCCCCTGCATGGGCTCCCGGTCCCGGCGGCAGCCTCCCCGGCAGATGCCGTAAAACTCGCAGTCCTTGCATTCTCCGGGGATTTCCAGGGGGACCTGAAGGAACTTCCGGGCGGTTTCGCCCTTCATCATTTCCGGGATGGAATCGGTGCGGATGTTCCCCAGCTTCCATTCATCCAGGGCGTAAAAGTCGCAGGGGTAGACGGAGCCATCGGCTTCCACCACGTTCTGGATGACGCACCGGCCGGAGAGGCCGCAGCTTTCCGGCCGGTAGCCCATGACCATGCCCACCAGGTTCTCAAAATAGCGGATGTAGATAAATTCCCCGGCCTTCACGTCCCGGTACCACAGGTCAAAGAGGTCCTTTAAGAATTTGGCGTACACCTCCGGGGTCAGGGAATAAGGGTTGCTGCCCCGTTCCTCCCCTAACGGGTCCAGGCAGGGGATAAACTGGAGCCACCTTAAGCCCGACCGCCGGAAAAAGCTGTAGATTTTCCCGATATGGGGGGCCGACTGCCGGGTCACCACCGTCAGGATGTTGAAATCCACCTGTTTGGCCGTCAAAAGCTGGGCCGTCCGCAACACCCGGCTGAAGGTCCCCTCCCCTTTGACGCCCACCCGGTTGGCGTCGTGGATCTCCTTGGTGCCGTCCATGGACAGGCCCACCAGGAAATGGTTCTCCCCTAAAAATTCCGCCCATTCCCGGTCGATGGCCATGCCGTTGGTCTGGATGGCGTTGGAAACCCGCAGCCCCGGCCGGGCGTATTTTTTCTGGAGCTCCACCGCCTTGCGGAAAAAGTCAAGGCCTGCCAAAGTGGGCTCGCCCCCCTGGAAACCGAAGGTGCAGCTGCCCTCCGCCGCTTCTAATGCCTTGCGGATGAGGATTTCCAGGGTTTCATAAGACATGACGCCGTAGGAAGCCACGTCCCGGTTCTCGCCGATATCGTGGTAAAAACAGTACCGGCACCGGATGTTGCAGCTGCCGGAGGCCGGTTTGATCAAAAAATTCAGAGGGGGCATTCAGGTTCTTCCTTTCTGAAAAATAGAAGGGCGGACAAAGCCCGCCCGTATCGTCATTTAAACATTTTAAACTTGGCTAGAATCGCCGCGGCCGCCAGAACCAGGACCAGAGAAACCAGGACCGGGAACCACCACACCGGGATCTGAAGCCCCTCAACGTTCATGCCGTAATAGCCGAACACCATGTTGGGGATGGTCATGAGGATGGTGACCGAGGTCATGACCTTCATGACGATGTTCAAATTGTTGGAAATAATGGAGGCGTAAGCGTCCATGGTGCTGGTGAGGATGTTTGTATAGATTTCCGACATCTCCATGGCCTGATGGATCTCAATCAAAACGTCCTGCATCAGGTCCTCGTCGTCCTCATAAAGGGTCACCAGGTTCCCCCGGGAGATCCGTTTCAAGGTCGCTTCATTGGCCCGGAGGGAGGTGGAAATATAGACCAGAGACTTTTGCAGGCCCATCAGCTGGATCAGGGCCTCGTTTTTCATGGAGGAGTGCATCTGGCTTTCCATGCTGGTGGCAATGCGGTCAATCATTTTCAGGTGCAGCAGAAACCGCTGGGCGATGCGCAGAAGAATGGTCAGCAAAAAACGGGTGTGCATCTTGGTCTGGGCCCCCCGGACCATGCCTGCTGCCAGGTTGTCCAAAAGCTCGCTCTGCTTGGAGCTGATGGTGACAAAATACTGGTCCGTAATGATAATGCCCAAGGGGATGGTGGTAAAGGCCACCGCGCTGTTTTCCTCATCATTTTCCTCGTCCTTTTCCACCTGGTAGGGGACGTCTACAACGATAAAGGTCTGGTCCTCTTCCTTCTCCGTACGGGAAAGCTCCTCTTCGTCCAGGGACGCGCTTAAAAAGTCCCGGTCCAAATTCATGGACATCTGCATATACTGGAGCTCCTGCTCTGTAGGATGGACCGCCATGACCCAGCAGCCCGGTTCTTCCCGGTCCAGCCGCTGAATATGCCCGTCGATGGTTTTATAGAATTTCAGCATACTGGCCGTCCCCCTTATTTGATTTCCTCTGTTTCCTCCAAAGCAGCCTGATGGCCTTCCAGGTCAATGGGAAGCTCGCCGATGACCCCTTCCGTGCTGTCGGATTTAAAAAGCACCTTGACGGTCTGGAACATAATCCGCAGGTCCACCCAGATGCTGTACTGCTCGATGTACATTAAATCCAGAATCAGCTTGTCCTTGGGGGTGGTGTTGTATTTTCCCAAAATCTGGGCCAGGCCCGTAAGGCCCGCCTTGACCTTTAACCGGTAGCGGAACTCCGGCAGGACTTCCACATACTTTTCCGTGATTTCCGCCTGCTCCGGACGGGGGCCCACCACGCTCATTTCTCCCTTGAGGATGTTGATAAACTGGGGCAGTTCGTCGATGCGCAGCTTCCGCAGCACCCGGCCCACCTTGGTGATCCGGTCGTCGTCCTGGGAAGCCAGGCGCTTTTTATTTTTGTCTGCGTCCACGATCATGGTGCGGAATTTGAGCACCTGGAAAATCTGGCCGTCCTTGGTGACACGGGGCTGCTTAAAGAAAACAGGGCCGCCGTCCTCCAGCTTGATGGCCAGGGCTTCCAGCAGCATAATGGGGCTGGATACCAGGATGGCCAGGGCGGAAACGATAATATCGCAGACCCGTTTGATGAGGCTCTGCTCGAAGGTCAGGCCGGTGACACGGGATTCCAGCACCGTCACGTCGTCCACCAGCACATGGTGGGAATGCTTGGTGACAATGTCCGCCAGGTTGGGGGTGAAGTAGATATTTTTCCGGTGCTTGTAGCAGTATTCCACCAGCCGGTCCTTGTCCGACTCGGGCAGGGAGTATAAGAACACCGTCTGATGGTCCCGAATCACCTGCTTCAGGTTCTCGTCGTTGATGGAGCAGAGGGTGCGGATATCGTACTGCTTTTTATACTTGTTGATCTTGGCGACAAAATTGACAAGCCCTTCCTTGTCTCCGTACACCACAGCCACCGTATCCGGGGGATTGATCCGGAAATACAGATAATTCCCCAGATAGGTCGCCAGGTAAATGGTGATAACCTGCAGGATCACCACGCCGGCGAAGGTAAAGATATCCTGGGTAAGGGTCGCCCGTTCCTCATAGTTAATAAGCATAATGGAAATCTGGAAATAGGTGATAAGGTCGGTGATAAAGGCGGCGATCATCACAGAATAGGCGATTTCCTTGCTTTTTTTCCGGCCGATGGCAAACCCGCCGTAAATCTTGATGAAGCAGACCCCGGCCACCGCGAAGGTGGACATGGAGATGGCCGCCGTCCGGGACGCCCGCCAAAGTTCCCTCTCATTCAACCCGAAAAGGCCGAAGAAAATGGCGAACAGCGCCACAAAAAACAGACCTTTAAATCCCAGCAGGAATGTCCGCTGCAATTTTTTTACGAAATTTTTGACCATAATTCACTGGTACCCCTTCCGTTTCTTTGAAATTCGCAAAATCTTTCAAGAACGCAGAATGAAAACTAAAAAAGACTTAACCAGGTTATTATACCATATCTTGCCGGAAAAAGCCAGCCTTTCTTTCGGCATTATGCGACAGGGGCGTCGGAAGTTTCCTCCGCCGGTTCTGTTTCCGGGTCTGTTTCTGTCCCTTCTTCCTCTTTTGGGGCTTCCTGTTCTTCCGACAGGGCCGTTTCCATGAGTCCCTCAAAGAAGCCGTCCGGCAGGCTGGTTTCCTGCTCCGGCAGCTCCTCATGCTCCAGGGCGGCCCCGGACTGATAGGGCTCCTCGGCGGCGTCCTCCTCCGTCAGAAGGCCGTCCGCCTTCAGGGATTCCCGGAAGCTCAAGGGCATTTCATGGATATCCGCCTTGGCGGCCGGGGATTGCAGGGGGTTGAACACTGAATTTTTGGGGGCGTTTTCCTGCTGTCCGGCCTGTTCCCTGGCCTTTTCCACTTCCTCCGGGGTCTGGCCGCTGAGGGCAGCCAGGCGTTCGGCGAAGATCCGGCAGTTCCGGGCGGCGTCAAATTTCTCCTGCCAGCACTGGAAGGCCTTCTCCCCTTTCCGGGCGATGCTTTCCTTGCTGATATGGCAGAAGCCGTCCAATGCCTTGGCCAGCTGTTCAGCCGTCACGTCCGCCGGCAGCAGCATCCCGCAGTCGTTGTCCACCACCGCAGAAACCCCGTCCACATTGGTGGCCGCCACGAAAATGTGGTTGGCCATGGCTTCCATCATGGAGGTGGGAACGCTTTCCGCCACGCTGACGCTCAAAAACATGTCCACATAATTGTCCCGGTAGTAGTGGTAAATCTCTTCCCGGGTCAAGCGGCCCAAAAACCGGCAGCGGATACCTTTATGGTCGGCCAGCTTCTCCCGGGCGTAGTCTACCAGCTCCTGCTGCTTGGAGCCGGTGCCGATATGGACCCATTCAATGCAGCCGCTGGTCACCAAGGCCAGGGCGTCCACAATGAGCTTCAAACGCTTGTCCGGCTCCGTGGGGGAGCAGGTGACGACCCGCAGGAAAAATTCCGGCAGGGGGTCCAAAGGCTCCTTTTCCTGGCCTAGCACGCCGATGCGGGCCACCAAAAACCGGGAAATATCCTCCCCGGGCTCCACGAAATTGTCTAAGTAAAGCTGGCGGGAATGCTCGCTGGTGAAATAAACCGCGTCCACCAGCTTGTTGACGGCGCTGTTTAAGGTGTCCCGGCGCTTGCCGTTGCGGGGATTGAACATATTGGCGTTGTGGCAGCGGGTCACTACCTTGATGTCGTCGGAATACTCCTTCAGGCAGCAAAGGCCGTACAGATAGTCGTTAAAATTGGCCGAGTAGATCAGCAGGGGTTCCTCCTGCTCGAACAGCTCCTGGGCCCGGATGTAATTGTAAAGAAGGCGGCTCTTGACTAAGATGCCCAGCAAATGCTTTTTATAAGCGGGCGTCAGCCGGCCCTCTACCTTAGCCAGGGCGGTTTCCTGCTTGTACCCCTGACTGAACCGGCAGGTAAGCCGCAAAAGCGCCTGCTTCAGCCCGCCGGATTTCTCCGCGGGGCGGTAGAAAACCACGTCCTTGGGCAGCTTTTGGCTCATTTGGTGCTCCGTGTCCAAGGTGACCACATGGACCCGGTAAAGTTTTTTCAGTTCCTCGATTTCATTTTCCAAAAAGCTCTCCTGCGTACCGCAGGGGTAATGCTCGGTAACGATCAGCAAATTCTGTTTCATGTACAAATCCTTCTTCCTGGAAGCGATATTGTGCGGCTGTCCTGTCAGCCCATATAAAATAATCATAGCACATTCCGGGGCGATTGAAAAGACTTTTTTCACAATCCCAAAGGCCTTCCGGAAAGTTTTTCTTGCATATTGAGGGAAAAAATGGTACTGTAAAGGAAAGGAGGGAATCCCATATGTTTCAGTGGTTTTTGTGGGACTTTGACGGCACCCTGTTCGACACCTATCCTGCCGCCAACGCCGCTTTGCTGGAAAGCCTGGCCGCCTGGGGGATCCGGGAGGACCCGGAAGAAACCATGGCCCGCCTGAAGGTGCGCCAAGTCCCCGCCATCCAGTATTTTCAGGAAAAGCACCGTCTGCCGGAAGGCCGTCTTTTTGAGGGATTCCGGCGCAGGGAGGCCGTTTTGGTCCCAAAGTGCGAACCGTTCCCGGAAGCGGAAGCCCTCTGCCGGGAAATCGTCCGCCGGGGCGGGCATAATCTTTTGTACACCCACCGGGACCGGCTGGCTTTAAAAATGATAGAAGCGGCGGGGCTTGCGCCCTTCTTTTCCGGCGGCGTCACCGGGGAGGACGGCTTTCCCTCAAAGCCCGCCCCGGACGCCATCCTGCACCTGCTCAATACCCACGCCATCCCACCGGGACAGGCCCTGATGATCGGCGACCGGCTCATCGACGTCCAGGCCGCCCAAAACGCCGGGATTGCCGGGTGCTGGTGGACGGAAAAGGAAGCTTCCCCAGAATACAGCGGCATCCGGGTCCGCAGCCTTTCCCAGCTGGAAGAATGGCTGCCGCCGTCCCCATAATTTTCCCAGAGCATAGAGAAGCAGCCTGAGCCAACGCCCAGGCTGCTTCTTATTCGGTTCATTAATAGAGGTAATTCAAGGGGTTATAGCGTCCGCCGTTGACATGGACCTCAAAATGGCAGTGGTTTCCGGTGGAATAACCGGTGCTGCCGGCCCCTGCAATGACCTGCCCCTGGGAAACATAATCGCCTACAGAAACATTCAGGCTGGAATTGTGGCCATACAGGGTCTGGACGCCGTTTCCGTGGTCAATGACGACCGCCTTGCCGTAAGTGTAGTACCAACCGGCCACAATGACTCTGCCAGACGCAGACGCCACAATGGGGGTGCCGTAGGAACAAGCAATGTCAATGGCCTTGTGCCCGGAGCTGTAGCCGCAGCTGATGTATCCGCTGCCCGCGACCGGCCATAAAAAGCTGCCGCCGTAGCTGCCGCTGCCGGAAGAAGCGGAGAGGACTTGTCCGCGGGAATAGGAAACCGTTTCCTTCTGCTTGGTGCCTTCTACGATTTTTTCCGTAACAGGCTCCTGGAGCACTTCCGTGGAAACAACGGTGCGGGTGGTTTCATAGCCGTCCACATACTCAACGGAAGCGGTGATCTGCTCTACGCCTTCCTGGCCGGCCTGTACAGTCTTGGTGTAGCCCTCGTACTGGCTGCTGTCCTCGGTTTTTTCGGTTTCATAGGGAATGGATTCCGTATAGGTTTCTTCCCGGACCACCTTGACGGAGAGGAAAGGCTTTTCGGTGGAGATGATGGCTTCCTGTCCAATCAGGCAGGTTTCCTCGATGCCGGGGTTCAGTTTTTTAAATTCGGAATAAGGGATGCCGTTTTTGTCGGCAATCAGGGTGGGGCTGTCCCCCTCCACAATGGTGTAGGTGCGCTCCGCTTCCTGGGTGGAATTGAGCAGGGTCACCATTTCCTCGCTGGACACCAGGCTCTCGGTCAGGTAAAGGCCTTCCCGCAGTTCGATGTCCTGCACAAAGGAAACTGTTTCCCCTTCGGCACCGGTGCGGTAGCTGTCCAAGGTAGTATTCAGAATGTCTTCGATCAAAGCGGTATCGGTGACAGCGCCGTAAAATTCGCCGTCAATATAAAGGCCCTGGGCCTCGGAAATATCCTCGTTGGACATCCGGATCAGGCTGTCTGTCATTTCGTTGGCGTCCGACAGCAAGTCCTCGTTGACTGCCACCACGGAAAGCTCCGGTTCCAGTTCAAAGGTAGCCTCAGAACCATCGGTCCGGATGATCCGCTGGCGAAGCATGTCCTGAGCGCTGGTCAGCACCGATTCATCGGAAATATATCCGACCAGCTGGCCGTCCTGAGTCACTTCCACAGCGTAGGTGACATTGGAAGCGGAAACGACAACGTTGCAGAGCACCACCGCGCCCAGCACCGGCGCACCGTAATTGAAAATGGTGCGGAAAAAGCCCTTGTTATTGCGCATACCGCGGAAAAATACGCCCGCGGCTCCTTTGGCCTTCCCTTCCCGGTACCCTTCCGCAATCAAACGGGGGGCATGGGCCATACTGACAAAGGGTTTGGAAAAACGTCCCCAGAAAACGATCAGCTCGTCCTTGGTGCGGGTCCCGGCTTTTTTCACCGCGCCGGAAAGGCGCCGCCATCTTTTGCCGAGGAAAACCTCCGCATACGCCGCCAGGCGTTTTGCCGTCTGGACAACGGCTTCTGATGTATATAAGCAGAGGTCGGAAGCATGTCCGCCTGCTTTTTCCATAAATTCATGGACAGTGTGTTCATCTTGTCCGGTCTTTGTCTGATTCTGAAATTTCTCCGCAACACCGCGAACTGCTGCGCCAAGTTTGTCTTTCTGGTTTTTGATCCATTCCTTGGGCTGCAGACCCATTGTCATCCTCTCCTTCCAGTTACAAATCGGTTACAACGATTACTATTATAACACATTTCCAGAAAATTGCAACCACTTTGTTACTGTTTTTTTATCAAGCGTAACTCTTTCGTGTTTTTCTATATATTTTTCGCCGTATAATTGATGTTTAGCACAAATTCAGCTTGAAAAAATGATCGAATGACAAAACAATTCGCAGAATCCTGCCTTTATTGTAACAAGATTGTAACAGCCCGGTTTCAAAGGAGCTCCGCCAATATGCTGTTGGACACCAAAAAGCCTGCCGGTTTCAGCCGGAGAAGGTCGCCCTGTATCTCCAAAAGCCCGGCCTTTTGAAAGGTCTGAGCCGTTTGGAGCATCCGCCCTGCATCCTCCGGAGAAAACCCAAGGCCGGAAAGGCGGACGCCTTCCGCCAGCCGCAGCCCCAGCATCAGCTTTTCTTCCGGGGAACCGCCGGGGCCGTCCTGGCGGTAATTTTTCCCTCCCGCTTCCAGGTACGCCGAAAGGCCTCTGGGATGGAAAAACCGCCTGCCCTTTAAATAGGAGTGGGCGGAGGGCCCAAAGCCCAGGTATTCCTGGCAATGCCAGTACTTTAAATTGTGGCGGGACTGGCCGCCGGGCTTTGCAAAATTGGAAATCTCATACTGAGCGTAGCCCAAAGAGGCCAGCTGCTCCACGGTTTGCAGATATAAATCAGCGGTTTGATCCTCGTCCGGGCAAAGGCGCTGAGCATTCTGCCGGGCAAAGGGAGTGCCCTCCTCGATCTTTAAAAGGTACGCCGAAATGTGGTCCGGGCCCATGGCCGCAAATCCTTCCAATGTCCGGGACAGGCTCTCCGAGGTCTGATAGGGGATGCCCACCATGACGTCCAGGCTCCGATGGGCAAACCCCGCCTCTTTGGCCCATTCCATGGCCTGCCGGATGCGGGAAGCGTCATGACGGCGGCCCAGGGCCTTCAATTCCCCGTCCAAAATGGACTGGGCCCCAAAGGAGACCCGGTTAAAGCCCGCTTTCCGCAAAATTTTCAGGTATTCCAAAGAAACGCTGTCCGGATTGGCTTCCAGGGTGCTTTCCCCTTCCATGTCCAGGGAAAAGGCCTCTCGGCAGGCAGAGAGGAGGCGGACAAGCTCCTCCGCTTCCATTAAGGAAGGGGTCCCTCCGCCGAAAAACAGGGTGTCGGCGGTATATCCCTGTCCCTGATAGGAAGATATCTCCTGCACCAAAATATCCGCATAAGCGTGGCGGCCCGCCCGGCCGGTAATGGAATAGAAATCGCAGTAGCCGCATTTGGAAGCGCAGAAGGGGATGTGGACGTACAGTCCAAGGGGTTCTCTTTTTTGGGGCATCATGATCCTCCCATCATTTCCATTTTTCACAAAAAACCGGGACGATGCCTGCATCGTCCCTTGCAATTCAATTGGATATTCCAAGAATTTTGTAGGGGCGGCAATCCGCCGCCCGAGATGTTAGATAGAATCTACGCTAGACCAGCGGGCGAGCATGTCATCAATTTGATGACCGTCGCCCCTACAAATTTTGTTCCCTGTTTGGTCGAAACAATAGAAATTGAAACACTGGGACGATGCAAGCATCGTCCCCTAGAATATTTTCATGCTGAAATACGATAAGAGGCAACCGCATCGAGCCGCTGTCGCTGGTCACAGCGGCTTATGCAGCCGGTGCGAGGCTGTGCGGCCGCGTCGAATTATCACCGGCGATTCGCCGGGGCCGCGTCGAATTGCCAGCGGCGGCTCGCCGCCTAATCGTCCAGCTTGAGGACAGCCATAAAGGCCTGCTGGGGCACTTCCACAGAACCCAGCTGACGCATCCGCTTCTTGCCTTCCTTCTGCTTTTCCAGGAGCTTCTTTTTCCGGGTGATGTCGCCGCCGTAGCACTTGGCCAAAACGTCCTTGCGCATGGCCTTCACCGTTTCCCGGGCGATGATCTTGCCCCCGATAGCCGCCTGAATGGGCACTTCAAAGAGCTGGCGCGGGATGTTCTCCTTTAACTTTTCGCAGATTTTCCGGCCCCGGGTATAAGCCCGGTCCTCAAAAACGATAAAGGACAGGGCGTCCACGATTTCGCCGTTTAACAGAATGTCCAGCTTCACCAGCTTGGACTGCCGGTACCCCAGCATGGAGTAGTCAAAGGACGCGTATCCCTTGGTGCGGGACTTTAAGGCATCGAAAAAGTCGTAGATGATTTCATTGAGGGGCATTTCATAATGGAGTTCCACACGGGTGGCGTCCAGATACTGCATATTCTTGAACTCGCCCCGACGGCCGGTGCACAGGTCCATAATATTCCCCACAAAATCCACCGGGGAGATAATGTCCGCCCGAACGATGGGCTCCTCCGCCATCTGGATGACAGAAGGGTCGGGATAGTTGGTGGGGTTATCGATATACACCACTTCCCCGTCAGTTTTGGTGATGCGGTAAACAACGGAGGGGGCCGTGGTGACCAGGTCCAGGTTGAACTCCCGTTCCAGACGCTCCTGGATGATCTCCATGTGCAGAAGACCTAAGAACCCGCACCGGAACCCAAAGCCCAGGGCGATGGAGGTTTCCGGCTCAAAGGACAGGGAGGCGTCGTTTAACTGCAATTTCTCCAAGGCCTCCCGCAGGTCCGGGTATTTGGCGCCGTCCGCCGGATAAATACCGCAGAACACCATGGGGTTCACCTTCCGGTAGCCGGGCAAAGGCTCGGCAGCAGGGGCTTCGGCGTCGGTGACAGTGTCGCCCACCCGGGTGTCCCCGATGTTTTTGATGGAAGCGGCGATATAGCCCACTTCCCCGGCCTTCAGCTCGTCGCAGGGGATCAGGCTCGTTGCTCCCAGGCAGCCGATCTCCACCACGTCAAATTCCGCGCCGGTAGCCATCATGCGGATGCGGGAATCCTTCCGGAGTGTCCCCTCCTTCACTCGGATGTAGACGATAACGCCCCGGTAGCTGTCATAGTAGGAGTCGAAAATCAAGGCCTGCAGGGGGGCGTCCGGGTCGCCCTTGGGGGCGGGGATGTCCGTGACGATGCGCTCCAGCACCTCGTGGATGTTTAGACCCTGCTTGGCGGAAATTTTCGGGGCGTCCATGGCGGGGATGCCGATGACGTCCTCGATTTCGTGGCAGACCCGTTCCGGGTCGGCGGCGGGCAGGTCGATCTTGTTCACCACCGGCAGCACTTCCAGGCCGTGGTCCACCGCCAGATAGGTGTTGCCCAGGGTCTGGGCCTCGATGCCCTGGGAAGCGTCCACCACCAGGATGGCCCCTTCGCAGGCGGCCAAAGAACGGGAAACCTCATAGTTAAAGTCCACATGGCCGGGGGTGTCGATGAGGTTGAACTCATAGGTTTCCCCATTGTCGGCGGTATAGGTGACTTTTACCGCCCGGGCCTTAATGGTAATGCCCCGCTCCCGTTCGATGTCCATGTTGTCCAGCAGCTGCTCCTCCATGTCCCGGAGGGCCACGGCGCTGGTCTGCTCCAGGATCCGGTCGGCCAGAGTGGACTTCCCGTGGTCAATGTGGGCGATGATGCAGAAATTGCGGATGTGGTCTTGTTGATATGCCAATGAATTACACCTCTGTTCCTTTTCTATATATTTTGGGCCAGGAGCCGTTCCACGGCTTCCTCCACTTGATATTCCCCGTCCACCAGGATATAGGGAAGCCCGTATTCCCGGCAGGCGTCCAGATTCTGCCGGTTTTCGGAAAGCATCATTTTTGGGGTAAACCAGCTGTCGTCCATCCGGTTCTCGATGTCGCTGGCGTGGGCCTTCACCTGTTCAAAATGCTCCTGGATATAGCGTTCACTGAACACCAGGCAGATATACCGGAGCTCCTTTTGATATTCCGGCGCAAAATCCTTTGGATAGTCAAAGGGGATATAACAGCCCTCCACAATCAGATTCTGGCTGTTTTCGATATTGGTTTTGACCATTTCCCGCACCACCGGCCAAAGGTACGCCGTCAATTCTTCATCCGGACTATCCGGGGTCAGGGGGCAGAGGCCGCTGCGGATAAGGCCCATTTTCAGATGGTCGATGGACAGGTACGGGAAGCGGTATTTTTCCAAAAGCTTTTGGGCCAGGCAGGTTTTCCCGGTATGGGAGCCCCCGGCAATGAGGATCACCATAGGCCCTCCTAAATTTCCACCAGGAAGGGGAAGATGCCGCCTTCGGTGATGTCGATAATACCGTAAGAGGCCCGGCCGTCCCGGGGGGCCGAGGGGCTGCCCGGGTTCATGACGTAGATACCCTCATCGTAATGGGTTTCCCCTTTGTGGGTATGGCCGTAGAGGGCAACCCGGCAGCCGTTTTCCCGGGCCGCGGATACCAGGTGGGACAGGGAGCCTTTGACGCCCAATGTGTGGCCGTGGGCCATAAAGATTTTCACATCCCCGGCAAACACCGCCTTGGTATCCGGGAGCATACTGGCAAAATCGCAGTTGCCCCGCACCATTTCAATGGGCAGATCCGGGTAGAGGGCCATGATTTCATCTACTTCCCGTTCCCCGTCCCCCAGATGGAGGAACAGGGCCGCTTCGTCCCGGTGCTTTTCCACAATGCGGCGCAGGGTTCGGAAATCCCGGTGGGTATCGGAAATGACAATGACGCGCATTTCACTTCTCCTTTGCATAAAAGTAATGTCCGTATCATAAGTATAAGGTATCCGGGAGGGTTCGTCAACTCCCCAATTTACCACTGGACAGAAAGGCAGGCAGACAGTATGGATCTCAATAACCCCAATGTTTCCAAGCTCTTAAACATGGTGGGCAAAAAGCTGGGCCAGGACCCCAAAGCCCTGGAACGGGACCTGGCCGCAGGCAAGTTTGATTCGGTTTTAAAAAATTTGAGTCCAAAAGACGCGGCAAACTTTCAAAAGTTGGTGAACAACCCCAATCTGGCCCAGCAGGTCATCAACACGCCCCAGGCCCAGCAGACCCTGAAATCGATCATTGAGGGAGCCCAGCAAAAAAAATAATCCCACGGACAGCAGGAAAGGATGAAATACCGGATGGAGGATTTAACGGCAAAGGTCCAGGAGATCCTGGGCAGCGAGGAAGGCATGAAGCAGCTTCAGGAAATGGCCAAAATGCTGGGTCTTTCCGGCGGGGAGGAGCCTGCCCCGCAGCCGGCCCCGCAGCCTGATCTGGGGGCCATCCTTTCCGGGCTGACAGGCGGGCAGCAGGCGGCTCCCGGCGGGGAGCCGTCCATTTCCCCGGCAGGCCTTGCAAAACTGGGGAACCTTTTGCAGTCGGCAAAGCAGGACACCCCCGGTGCCGCCCTTCTGCGGGCACTGCGGCCCCTGCTCCGGGAAAATCGCCAGAAACGGGTGGATGAAGCCCTCCGGATCATGCGGCTTTTGTCCCTTTGGCCGGTATTACAGCAAAGCGGCCTTTTACAGGGGCTTTTAGGGGACGACTCCCATAATCCGTAACGGACAAGCAAGAAAGGCAGGGATCCAAAATGCCCTCGTTCATTTCAAACAGCGGCTATTCCGCCTCCCAGATTTCCGCCATGCAGCAGGACGCCGTGGAACGGGTCCGGGAAATGCAGCGCCGCGCCCGGGAAAAGCTGGAGGGTTCCAACCAGGTTTCCGCCGTTCCTGTGCGGCAGCAGCCGGTTCAGCAGGCGGCGTACCGCCAGCCCTCCCATGCCCCCGCCGCACCGGCCGCCCCAGCGCCCCCGGCCCAGCCGTTTCAGGGATTCTTAGAAAAGCTGGGGCTGGACGGGGAAACGGCTTTGATCCTGATCTTGCTGTTCCTTCTCATCAATGAAGGGGCGGATCAGACCCTGATTTTAGCCCTGGTTTACATTCTCATGGTCTAGGGGCCGGAAAAAGCCGGGGGCCGCCGACTGCACCGCCGCTTTGGCCTGGGCGTAGCCTTTTTCGTAAAGGGCCCGCAGCTTGCGGATGTCCTTCTCGAACCGGTCCAAGCCCACCGGCTTGTCCGGCACAATGACAATGGCCTTCCCCTCTTTTTCCAGCTGGAAGGCCAGCTGCCGGGATTCGTTGTAAACCTGGTAGCGGCGGTCCAAAGTGGCCACCATCTCCGGATACCGGGCGTAAAGGTTTTTATAAATCCCGCGGAATTTTTCCGGGGATTTCACATAATCCCGGTGCTGGGTCAGGACGATGACCAGCTTCTCACAGCCGTCCGCCAGGGCTTTTTTTACGGGGATCGGGTCGGAGGTGCCGCCGTCCAAAAATTTCCGGCCCCGGAACTCCACCATGGGGGAAAAGACCGGGATGGCGGAGGAGGCCCGCAGGACCGTGGCGTCGTGGTCCATGGCCTCAATACCGAAATAAGCGGGCTTGCCGGTGGCCACATCTGTGACCCCCGCGTAAAACTCGCATTTAGTTTTCAGGAAAGTATCATAATCAAAGGGGTCCAGCTTGTTGGGGATTTCGTCAAAAATAAAGTCCATGCCGAACATGGAGCCGGTTTTCAGGAAATTTTTGATGCTCAGGTAGCGGCTGTCCTCCAGGTAGGCCGTATTGATCCGGAAGCTGCGCCCCCGCTGCTTGGACAAATAAGACGTTGCGTGGCAGGCCCCGGCGGAAACGCCGATGCAGTAATCAAATTCGATGCCCTGGTCCATCAAATAATCCAGCACGCCGGCCGTATAAAGGCCCCGCATGCCGCCGCCTTCCAAAACCAATCCTCGTTTCATCTCAACCATCCTTTCCTTCCGCCCGCAGGGCAGGCAGCACAATCATTTCAAATTCCCCGGGGTGGACGCACCATTCTTCCCGGCCAATCCGGACAGGCTCCCCTGTTGCCAAAAAGGCGGCGGTTTCCTCCGCCCCCTCCAATTCCTTGGCCATCAGTTCCCGCAGAGGGACCCAGGCCATCCGTTCCACTTCGTCCCCCGGCGCAAAAGCCGGGCAATCATCCTCATAAAGGTAGACATACCCCACTTCCCGGTCAAAAAATCCCGGGAACCGCACATCCTCCCTGGTATACCCCAGGTACCGCAGCCGGGAAGGCTCTGCTGTCAGGCCGATTTCCTCCCGCATTTCCCGCAGGACAGCGGCTTCCGGGGTTTCCCCGCAGTCTATATGCCCGCCTACCGCTAAATCGTAGTAATCGGGAAAATCTTTTTTGGTGTGGGCGCGCTGCTGGAACCAAATCCCAACCTGGCCCATCCGCCGGGACACGATCCAGCAGTGGACGACCCCGTGAGGAGCCCTTCCCGGTGGGCCGTTTCCCGGGGCGCCTGCCCTACGGGGCAGAGCTGTTCGTTGAGCACCGTCAGCATTTCCTCCATCTTTCCGCGCCTCCATTCTCTTTTATCATACACCGAAACTGTGAACTTTTCAACAAAAAACATCCCCCGTTCCCAAAAGGGACGGGGGACAAATCCTGAAACAGGAACTTATTTCAGCTCGACTTTCGCGCCAGCGTCTTCCAGTTTCTTCTTCATTTCCTCAGCGTCAGACTTGGAAACGCCGGTCTTCACAGCCTTAGGAGCGTTGTCAACGATCTCCTTGGACTCTTTCAGGCCCAGGCCGGTGATCTCTTTAACAGCTTTGATGACAGCGGTCTTAGCGTCGCCAACTTCAGCCAGAACAACGTCGAACTCGGATTTCTCCTCCTCAGCGGGAGCAGCAGCGCCGGCAGCAACGGTAACGGTTGCAGCAGCAGCGGAAACGCCGAATTCTTCTTCCAGAGCCTTAACGAGCTCAGCAAGCTCCAGAACGGTCAGAGCTTTTACTTCTTCAATCATAGCCAATACTTTCTCAGAAGCCATGGTAAGTACCTCCTAATATCATAATTTTTTTACGCGGCGTTATGCCGCAATGTTAGCAAGCTTCTTTCTGTTCCCGGATCTGATCCAGAACAACGGCGAAGTTGCGGATAACACCGTTGAAACCGCCGAGCACGCGTGCAATAAGCACTTCCCGAGAGGGAATCTCAGCCAGTTCGTTGACGCCGGCCACATCGAGGAGCTTGCCCTCAACGAAACCAGCCTTCACATTGAAGCCTTCCTTTACAGCCTTGGAGTATTTCGCAATAATCCGTGCAGCTGCAGTTGCATCTTCTTCAGACACAGCGAAAGCGGTGGTACCATCCAGGTGTTTCGCCAGGTCGGCATACTGAGTGCCCTCCACAGCGAAGCGGATGATGGAGTTTTTGTAAACGCAGTAATCGATGCCCGCCTCACGCAGCTCTTTACGGAGCTGGGTATCGTTTGCAACATCGATGCCCTTGTAGTCAACCATAACGCCGGCAACAGCCTTGTCCAGCTTTGCTTTCAGGTCAGCTACAGCCTGCTGTTTTTCAAGTAATACTTTTTCGCTTGCCAAATCGTTCACCTCCAGCTAATTAGTACGGAAATCCGCATGAGAAAAGCCCTTCCCAAGACGGAGAAGGGCAAAATACGTTTCGGTATTTTGGTTTCTCCTCGGCAGGCGGCGGAGCCGTTAGCCTGTTTGACACAGGACCTGCTGTCTTTGGATTCCAGCTTTTCTATTATACCACGGGGCCTTCCAAAAGTCAAGCCCCGCGGCATATTTTTTTGAAATTATGCGCCGTAGCGGGTGGGGTTGATGCGCACGCCGGGGCCCATGGTGGAAGCAACCACGCAGGATTTGACGTACTGGCCTTTGGAAGCGGCGGGTTTCGCCTTGACAATAGCGTTCATCAGAGCGTCGAAGTTCTCCTGGAGCTTCTCAACGCCGAAGGAAGCCTTGCCGATGGGGCAGTGGATGATGTTGGTTTTGTCCAGACGGTACTCGATCTTACCGGCTTTGGCTTCGGTAACAGCCTTGGCCACGTCGGGGGTAACGGTACCAGCCTTGGGAGAGGGCATCAGGCCGCGGGGACCAAGCACTTTACCAAGACGGCCGACAACGCCCATCATGTCGGGAGTTGCGATGACCACATCGAAGTCCATCCAGCCTTCGGACTGGATCTTCTGCACATATTCTTCGCCAACATAGTCGGCACCGGCGTTTTTGGCAGCCTCAATGTTGTTGTCCTTGCAGATCACCAGGACGCGGACGGTCTTGCCGGTGCCGTTGGGCAGGACGACAGCGCCGCGGACCTGCTGGTCAGCGTGACGGGAGTCAACACCTAGACGGATGTGAACTTCCACGGTTTCGTCAAATTTTGCTTTCGCGGTTTTTACGACGGTATCCAGAGCCTCCGCTGCTTCAAACAGGTTGCTGCGGTCAAAGGCTTTGAGGCTATCCGTATATTTTTTACCATGTTTCATACCAAATAATCCTCCCTGATAAGTGGTTCATAGCGGAATTATCCTCCCACACAGGCGGGGGTTAATCCACGACCTCGATGCCCATGGAACGGGCGGTACCAGCGATCATGCTCATCGCAGACTCCATATTCGCGGCGTTCAGGTCGCGCATTTTGGTCTCAGCGATCTTCTGCACCTGCTCCTTGGTGATCTTGCCAACTTTCTTCTTGTTGGGCTCGCCGGAAGCAGACTCCAGGCCGGCGGCTTTCTTGATGAGGACAGCCGCGGGAGGGGTTTTGGTGATGAAGGAGAAGGTACGGTCGGCATAAACGGTGATGACAACCGGGATAATCATGCCGATGTCGTTTTTGGTACGCTCATTGAATTCCTTGGTAAAGGACATGATGTTAACGCCGTGCTGGCCGAGAGCAGGGCCAACGGGCGGTGCAGGTGTTGCCTTACCTGCCGGGATCTGCAGCTTAATAAAGCCTGTTACTTTCTGAGCCATGATAAGCACCTCCAAAATAACGTGGTAAATGGCGGAAAAGGGGCCTTTTCCTCCCACATTCAAATTGGAACCTTCTTTTCTATTCCAATCTGAAAGGCGCCCAGAGCCGGACGCTTTACGATTTGTTTGCCAAAAGAATTATTCGCCTGCCAGTTCAATCTGGCCAAGCTGAAGTTCCGCCAGGGTGTCCCGTCCAAACATGGAAACAGTTACCTTGACGATGTCCTTGTCCGCGTCGATCTCCTCTACCCGGCCGATAAAGCCTTCCAGAGGACCGTGAATGACCTTCACGCTGCTGCCGACCTGGTAGTTTACTTCCACAGTCCGCACGTCAACGCCCAGCTTCTCCACTTCCTCATCGGTCAGGGGGATGGGCTTGCTGGCGGGGCCGACAAAGCCGGTCACACCGCGGATATTGCGGATGACATACCACGAATCGTCCGTCAGGATCATTTTGACAAGAACATAACCGGGGAAAATCTTGCGTTCCACTTCCCGCTTTTTGTCGTCCTTATATTCGACAACAGTTTCCGTGGGTATGCTTACCTCAAAAATCAGATCGCCGAGACCTTGGTTCTCCACGAACTTCTCTATATTTTGTGCAACTTTGTTCTCATACCCGGAATATGTGTGAACAACATACCATTTTGGTGTTTCTGCCATGAATTTCAGACCTCCGACAAATCAAGCTTGGAACATTGGAACAGACAGCTTACGCGCCCAGGACGAATCCCCGGACCACCGCGAGCACCCAGTCGAGCACCCAGATGACAACGCCGACCGACGCCATCATTACCAAAGCGACGCCCGTATTGTTGAGCACCTGCTTTTTGGTGGGCCAGACGACCTTTTTCATCTCACTTTTCAAGTCTTTGAAGAAACGGGAAGCTTTTTTCAGAAAGCCGTCTTTTTTCTGGGCAGGCTTAGCGCCCTTGGCTTTCTCAAGAGCCTTCTTATCTTTCTGCTCTGCCATTGTGTTCCCCTCTCCTAATTACTTGGTTTCTTTGTGGGTGGTGTGTTTTTTGCAGAAACGGCAGTATTTGCTCATTTCCAGCCGGTCAGGATCGTTTTTCTTGTTTTTCATTGTGTTGTAGTTGCGCTGTTTGCACTCTGTGCAAGCTAAGGTTACTTTTACCCGCATTTCGGCACCTCCTGTATAATCGGACTAATTTGCCTCCCTCAAAAAGGAGAGAACGCTGTTTTGGGATCTTTCCGCCCCGGATTCCTTCCGTTTCGGAAAGGCCGGCCCGTTTCCGGGCCAATTTTTGCACAAAAAAATAAACCCTTTTAGAGGTACCTATATTATAGCACATCCAAAAGGACTTGTCAACGGATATTTTCACTTTTTTCCGGGAATTTTTAACACCGCCCGGTCGAACCTTTTTAAGCACCAGTCAAAGCCGGCCGCCAGAAGCAAAGTAGCCGCCAGGCTCACGGCGAAAAAGGCGTACGGATAGGCCGCAAGGCCCCATTTTTCCAGCAGCATCATGGGCAGCCGCTGGAGGATATAGACAGTAAACACCTGCCCGCCCAGCCAATAAAGGACTTTGTTCCCCACACGGACCTTCATGGTGGCCAAAACGCCCAGCAGGCAGAACACCACAGCCAGGGCCTCGTAAACCGGCAGGCTGTTCCGGTAATAGAACAGGACCCGGAATACCACCAGAAGGACGCCGAAGCTGACCCAGAACCGGATTTCCCCGGACAGGAACCTTTCAATGTGGGGCTTTAAGAAGGAGTACCACATCCCGGCGGCATAGCAGAGGATGGTGTCGTACCACCACCAAAGGTCCGGATAAAAATGGTGGAACACCACGGCGTAAATCCCGCTGAAGGCCGTCACCGCGCAGAGCTGGCCGATTTGGGAGGGGATAAGCTTCAAAGCCGCCCAGCTGATGAGATACATGACCAAAATGGCAAAAATAAACCAGTTGCTGTTGCCCACCGACGTCCAGGAGGTCATGGACAGCAGGATGTGTTTCAGGCTGTAAAACTTGCCGAAGAACACCGCCTGCACCGCAAGGTAAAGGAGGACGGCCAGGTCAAAATGGAGCAGGGTAGCGAAAAACCGCTTTTTGGGGATAGTGCGCACATAATCCTGCCCCTTTTTCTGAAAGGATTCATACAGCCCGTAGCCGGAATAAAAGAGGAACAGGGCCACCACCAGCTGCCCCAGCTTGCCGTCAAACACCAAAAACGGCCGGTCCAGCCAGCTGTCCAGCGCCACATAGCTTTTATAGTGCCGGAGAAATACCAACAGGACAAACACACCCTTCACCGCCGTGGTGCTGGGGATGCTCATATAATCCGGGTTGACGCCCCGGCCGCAGTACCGCGCCCCCAAAAGGGTTAGGCCCACGATTGCCAGCAGAAAAAAAAACATGCCTGCCGCCTCCCTGTGCGTAAAATTTCTATATCAGTATAGCACAGGAAAGGCCGGCAGGCAAGAGTCATTTTCAGAAATTACACGCGTTTCCGGATCTCCTCATTGACCCGGTTCCGCAAATTCAAGAGATAAGCCGCTTCGGTGGGGTATTCAAAAAAGGTCAGTTCTTTGGAAAGGCCGCCTTCCAGAAGCTCCAGGACAAATTCCCGGCTGGTCAGGGACTCCAGGAGTTCCAAGGCCTTCAGGTCGTTCAAGCCGTCATAGAACACCCGCAGGCGGATGGAATCCCAGGGCTCCCCGTCGTCGCCGGGATAGACCAGGAAGGGGTCCCCGGAGGGCAGGCCGCAGTCGGCGTCGGTGACAGCAAAGGGGTCGATGTGCCGCAGGGAGAGCTGGCTGTTATAGAAATTAAAGCCCCACTGCAAAAAACCCTTCACCTGGTACTTATAAAGCTGGGCGCCCAAAATGCGGTTCCGGGCGGAGGGCATGCACATGAACCGGTTGCTGACCCGGTAGTTCTGGCCCACGCAGTAATAAACCCACAGGTCCTCCATCTTGTTTTCCAAAAAGGGCTCCACATGGTCCAGGGCCACCACAGGGTGCTCGCAGACCCCCTGCTTGAAGAAGCTGTAATCGCTGAGGGCGTCCATCAGGGGATAGCCCTGGAGGTATCCCGCGATCTGCTTTTTGCAGGCGTCATACTGTTCCAGGATATCGGCCCCGGGCTCGTCGGACACATGGAACCGGACCTGGTCCTTGGAAAGCCCCAGCCGGTCAAGCTCGGCAGTCAGGGCGGGCAGGAAGGCCGCCAGGAATTCCCGGTACTCGGGGCTTACGGCGTCGCTTTCCCAGCCGAAGATCCGGCGGTATTCGCCGTTGTCTGTGGCCATGATCTTGGGGCAGTGCTTTGCGCCCCACTGGGTGTAAAGGTGGGCCATCTCAAAATACCGGATGCCGCAGGAAAGGCAGAGCTTCACCCACCGTTCCAGCTTTTCAAATCCGAAGGAATACTTCCCATTATCCCGGGTCACGTCCACCAGCTGCACCGTGGTGCGCTCGTGGCCCACCGCCGTATCCAGAGCCGGGGTGAAAATGGGGGTTAAGAGCATATTGACGCCGTATTTGGCGGCGGTGCGGATCTGGCCCTCCACCAGCTTCCAGTGCTCCTCGCTCCAGGGCGTCACATGGTAATAATCTGCGATACAGTCGCAGTAGAACCATTCGGTGTGGATGAGCTTCTGCTCCGGAAGGCTTGCGCCGATTACTTCCACCGGGACGGTGACGGAATGCTCTTCCCACTCGCCGCCGTAAGTTGTTTCTGCGGAAACCGTCACCGTCACCGGGAACTCCCCGGCAGGGGTGGTTTCATCGGACAAAAGCTGGATCCAGACGGCGTTCCAGCACTGGGGCGCCATCCGCACGCCTTCCTCCGGCAGAGGGGCCAGCAGGTCCGGGTAAAGGCCCGGGGCAGTGCGGAGGAAATTGCCGTCGGCGGTGTTGGCCACCGGGTACTGGGAGGGCACGCTCTTCACCTGGGTGACATTCAGCCACTTTTCTAAGGGGGAAGATACCCGCACCCGGACATTCCGCCAGCCTTTGTCGCCGCCGGGCGTATCCATATAAAAAGCAGCCTGGAAGGAAAGCTGGTCCTTCCGCAGCATGGAGAACTTCCCGGAATATTCCGCCGGACGCTCATCCAAAAACACCTTTTCCAAACCCGACACGATCAGCAGATGGTCAATCATAAAAACGCCTCCTATCGCGCATATTGATACTTCCATTATAGCAGATTCCCGCTTCCCGCATAGTGCTTTTTCCGGATTCCCCGGATAACTTGATTTTCTCCGCAAAAAAACTAACGCCTTCTTCACAATTTTCCGGTTGCAAATCCCCGGAAGCTATGGTACTATGAAGGTGGAAAGGGTTTCCCTTTCCTTCCTAACCGCCATTTGACCGCGGACAAAGGGATGTCTGCCCATTGTCCGGGAAAGGAGAGTCTTATGAACAAAAAACTTCTTGCGGCCCTGCTGGCCGTTTCCTGCGCCGGAGCGGTGGCTTTGACCGCCTGCAACGGCGATACACAAGGCAGTTCTTCCAGCGCCGAATCCTCCCTGGAATCCTCTGCGGAGTCCTCTGCGGAAGAATCCTCCCAGGCAGCCAGCGAACCCTCTGAGGCGCCCCAAACCCTCACTGTGGAACAAGCGGAACAGCTTGTCCGGGACAGCCTGCCCATTGATTTTGAAGGCCTTACCATTTCCTTAAACGACGACAGCCGTTCCTGGAACGGCCGCACCTATTACCACTTCCTGCTGGACAACGACCAGGTTACTTTGGAAACCTCCGTCATGGTGGACCAGGAAAACGGCCAGGTGTTCACCTATTACCCGGACGGCTCTGCCTACGCCCCGGAGGACGACCCCTTTTGCAAGGCCTACGGCAAGGAAATCAGCTGGGCCGGGACTTATGTGAGCGAAAGCGGCGTCACCCTTTCTTTGGAGCCCATTGACAGCGGTTCCTTTGAATTTACCTTTACCAGTGAAAACGGCAGCCTGGAGCAGCAACTGGCCCAGGCTAACGGCGTCCAGGCGGAATCCACCTCCATTGAAGGAGCGACCGTCCGCTTCTCCCAGGAAAACGGCGTCATCACCGTCACCACGGAAGGCCCCCTTCCCGGTACAATTTCCGTTGACGGCACTTATTCCCCCGCCGAATAGCCGGAAACCTCCCCTTTCCATCAAAGGGGAGGTTTTCTTTAGGCGTTTTGGGTAAAATCAATGTCGTACCGGGTGCCGTGCCAGAACAGCACCCCGTCCGTTAGGCGGATGCGCAGGATGCAGGTATTGGGGTCCGATTCGTTGACGTCGCCGTTGCCGTACCAGGCGGAGAACACTTCTTTTAGTTTTGCCAGCAGGGCGGCGTTTTCCTCCGCCAGGACCCAGCCCAGATTTTCGCCCGTTCCGTGGGCGGTAAACCAGTCCCCGCAGATTGCCGCGTTGGGGTTTTGGGCCAGCTGTTTGATTTTATTGGAAAGGGCGTAGGTAATCACGTAAAAGGACCCGTCCTCATAATAACTGTTGACAGTCCGGACCCAGGGCCTGTCCCCCTCCAGGGTTGCCAGGCAGATCTCCCGGTCCCGCCCAAATCGCTCCGTCATTTTCTCCTTCCAGGAATTGTCTCCCATTGCAGGTTCCTCCTTATACTGTTTTTCTGCTGAACAGCATTCGCCGGCCAGAGCGCCTATGCCGCGTACTTGCGCATCCCAGGCCGACGTTTATCTTTATTATACAATATTTCCGGGGGGGGGGTCAAGTATTTTTAATATTTTTATGGAGCGTTTTATTTCTGTTACATCCTCTTGCACAGTTCATTGGTAATCCTCCCTTCTGCAATGGGGCAAAAAATTTTCTTTGGCTTTTACAAAAGAAGATTTTTATGTTAAAATATGATAGGAGATTCCCGCCGCTTTTGCGGCGTTCTGATTCTAATCAACGGAGGTATTTTTATGGCGCAGAAGCGGTATATTCTGGCCCATCAGGACGGCCAGTTCCTTGCCATCAACGAAGGCAGCCACTGGATTTACGTCCCCGATGCCGGGCTGGCAACATCCTTTACCCAGACCAAGGCCACCAATATCCTGCAAAATATGATAAAACCCAAGGAACGGGAGCACTGGCAGTTAATGCCCTATGCCCAGCCCTCCGCCGGTCAGGAACAGCCCCCGGTGGACAAGCTGCCGGAGGAGGAGGTTCCGGAGCCTGCTGCCGAACAGGAGGCCAGCCCGGAAAAGCCTGCCGCCGAGCCTGCTCCCAAGGCCAAACGGGGCCGGAAGAAGGCCGCCCCGGCGGAGCCTGCCCCGGAAGAACCCAAAGAAACTGCGCCCCAGGTATCTGAATCAAAAGAAAAAGAATCCGCCCCGGCGCAGCCGGAAAATAAGCCCGCAAAAAGCGAATCCCGCCAGAAGGCCAAGAAAAAGGTAGTTCCCGCTAAGGCCCCCCACCCGGTTCCTGCCCAGGCTGAGGAACCTTACGCCCTGGTCAACGAGTGGATGGACAAGGCCGCGGAGCTGAAACGCCAGTATGAAACCCTGCTTCAGCGCAAAAAAGACCTGACGGAAGAACTCCGCCAGGTCAGCGCAGAACTCTGCGATCTGGAACATTATATTGAGTTTACCTCGCTAAACGCCGCCAAAGGCTACCGGATTTACCGCCGGCTGCGGGACTGCCTCATCCGCCGCCGCAAAATCAAAGACGAACTCATGTGCATTTCCATCTTTCTCAAGGCGGAACCCCACAACATTTTAAACGGCAACCTGTACCGGCAGTTTAACGGCCTGCGCACCCGGGAATATGCGCCCCGGGTATTGGGGGAGCTTTTTCAGGAATGGTCCCGGGAAACCGGCCGCAAGCCCGGGCAGTTAGGCCCAAAGAAGGACGAGGATCAGCCCCAAAGCAAAGAATAGCCCGCCGCCGATTTGGCAGAAAGCCGCAGCCCCCCGCTTTGCCCGGGGAAACGCCAGCATCCCCACCCCGGCTGCAATCAGGCCGCCGCCAATGGCCAGAAACCCGTGATCCAGCTTCCCGGCCGCGGCCAGAATAATCCCCACTACCGCCGCCAATGCAGAAAGGATCAGGACGATCAGCAGGGGAATCCGGGTTTTTCGGGCAAAATTTTCCTTGGATTCCCCTTTTTTCCGGCAGTACTCACTGCAATACCGCGCGTTTCCATTCACCTTTTTCCCGCAATACCCGCATTTCATCGGCTTGCCCTCCTCAAGAAATGTATTCTTATTTATCATACTCTGATTTTCCCTAAAATACAAGGGATATTCTGTAAACAAACCCCGCCTTCTTATCCGGAATACGCTCTGAAAATCTGTATGAACAAAAGGACTCATAAAATAATATGGAACATAAAGGTACAAAACGGCTGGAAACAGAAAGACTGATTCTCCGTCCATTCCGTTTGGAAGATACTGAAAGCTGCGTCCGCAACTGGGCCGCTGACCCGGAAGTTTACCGGTACATCAGCCAAGAGGCCCAGACAGCCAAAGACGTGTACGACTGGCTTTCCACTGCTGATGAAGCCTACGCAAGCCTGGAAACCTACTACTGGGCCATTGTTGAAAAATCAAGCGGAGAAGTGATTGGGGAGATCTTTGTGGATGACTTTGGCTCCCGGAACCGCTGGTGTGAACTGGATTGGAAAACCGGCAGGGCATTCTGGGGGCAAGGCTATGCCACCGAAGCGGCTGCGGCGGTTATCCAGTATTTATTTTGCCAGGTAGGTTTTCACAGAATACAGGCAAAGTGCTGCGTGGAAAACTCTGCGTCGGAAAGAGTGATGCAAAAAGTCGGCATGACCAAAGAAGGGATTCTGCGCGGTTATTTTTATACGAAAGATGGCCGTTGGCGCGACATTGCAATGTACGCGATGTTAAGTAGTGATTGACTCTTGACACGCAGATGTTACCAAAATTCTTTTGGCTTCCAGTCTCATGATACGGGACGCAGAAGAATAAATAACAAAACTGCACCTTTTGCGTCAGCTAGGGTGCAGTTTTTAAGTGGAGAAAAAAGAGGCTTTTATAGCTGCTGCCGCAATTTTAAACTGCCTAAATACAGGGGAGTTTCCGATTCAATTACCTTGCGCATTTGCCCACAAAGCTGCCGAGGCACTAAATCCAGTTGATCTGCCTCTTCAGGAGTAACCCAAACGCTGCCGGTCTGCTCAAAGTCCAATTCACATATTTCCGCTTTACCTGCAGTTATTCGGCGTACCAGAAAAATGTGCATGATCCGATGGGTGTATTCTGGGTATTGGGTCTGCATTGCCGGGTCTTCTGAGATTTCTTCCGCAATACACTGGAATCGAACCACCTCAACGGTATAGCCAGTTTCTTCTAATACCTCTCGGATCACAGTTTCTTCCATTGTTTCATACTGGCGCTGGCCGCCGCCGGGCAAATCATAGTAAATCCTGCCGCTTTCTGTTTTGTGGGAATTCAGTAATATTTTTCCATTTTCATACATTAGGGCTTTTGCCGCACTGCGAATGGGCATCGTAAAATGTCTCCTCTCATTCTTATAATCTCAGCACCTCTTCGCCCGGCATTCAGCAGTTGGTGCGACGCTGTGCGCCCGCGTTGAGTTACCGGCTTCAGAATTTCGGGGTATCACCCCCAAAGGCGCAACTTGAATCGTGAATTTATTCACGATGTGTGCACAGCCAAAGTCTATCGCGAGGTACTGCAGCCGCGGCGTCTTAAAAACCCGGTTACCGGGCTTTGTGGTTTTCTTTGATAAGGCCGGTGCGGTACGCTTCCAAAAGCTCCTTCAAATCCGCGATATCTTCCCGGATCTTGGCCCCGTCGTCGGTGTCCGCAATCTTGATGCGGGATTCCCGGGTCTCAAAAATCACCGATGTGGATAAAATATCCTTATTATACTGGATGGCATCTTCCACCCCGGCAAAAGGCTCGTGGGAGGTGATGCGGATCCCGTGGGAATTGTAAATCAGGGTGTATCCCGCAATGCCCGTCTGGGGCTGGTACACCTTGCAGAACCCGCCGTCAATAACAATCAGCCGGCCGTTTGCCTTGATGGGGTTTTCCCCGTCTTTAATGCGCACCGGAACATGGCCGTTGACAATGTGGGAATACTCCCCGGAAAGGCCGAATTCCTTTAAAATCCGCAGGCAGGTTTCCTCGTGCTCGTTGTGGACGTAATAGGGGTTTTTCCCCTCTTTGCTCAATTCCGGGTCGCCGATGAGCAGGCGCTCAAAGGTGGCCATTTTTCCCCGGCCGAACAGGGGCGAGCTGCTGCCGCACCACAAGAACCAGAGGAAATCCTTCCCCCGCTGGCGTTCCGGGGTGCCCCACCGGGCGTAGTACCCCTGCCGGGCCACCGCTTCGGTGTAGTCGATAAAGGCTTTGCCGGACAGCATTTGCCCGTCCACGTCAAACTGGGTGAAGGAGCCGTCCTCCTCCATGGGAATACAGCCGTGAAACAGCAGGTTCTGGTTGCAGCAAAGGTACATTCCCCCTTTGGAGTAGAGGAATTTCACATGCTTTTGCAGCTTTTCGCTCTGCTGGAAGGAGAACCGCAGCTGGGACATGACTTCGGCCTCTTCCTCGCTTAGACGGAAGGGGTCCTCTTTGTCCACCGTGGGGAAATCCCAGTCTTTCAGCTGATACACTCTGCCTTCTATTTCGATGGTACCGGTTTCGTATTGGATTTTGTCCAGCAGAAGGCGGCTTTCCATGCGGAAGGAGGGATTGCGCTTGATGGTCTGGCCCTCCAGCTTAAAGAGGATAATGGCGATGGCCTTGTGCATCCGGGCCACCTGCTCCAGATCCTTAGGGTCATAGATCCCCTCTTTCGGCACCCGGGGCATAAAGCAGTCCAGGCTGGAATGGCGGTAGGTTTCGCTGGCAAACAGCGCCAGGGGCCGCAGGCTGATGCCGTAGCCGGTTTCGATGACCTCCAGGTTATTATAGGTAAAGCAGTTGTTCAGCACGTTGGCGATGCAGGTGCGGCTTCCTGCCGCCGCCCCCATCCAGAGGATGTCGTGGTTGCCCCACTGGATGTCCACCCGGTGGTGCTGCATGAGGGAATCCATGATAATGTCCGGCCGGGGGCCCCGGTCGAAAATGTCCCCCACGATGTGCAGCCGGTCCACCACCAGCTTTTTGATGGTATTGCTGACGGCGATGATAAACTCGTCCGCCCGGTCGATGTCGATAATGGTGGAAATGATATTCTCGTAATACTGCTCCTTGTTCAGTGCGTCGTAGTTGGTGTGGAGGAGCTCGTCGATAATGTCCTCGTACCCGGCGGGCAAAGCGGCCCGGACCTTGGAACGGGTGTATTTGGAGGCCACCAGGCGGCAAACTTCCATCAGGCGGTTCAAGGTGATCTTATACCACTCGGCCATTTCAGCAGGGGGCGTTTCTTCCTTGATCTCCTTGAGCTTTGCTTCGGTGTAGTAAATCAGGGTGGCCAGCACGGCCCGTTCCCGGGCGGACAGGGTGTTGGAAAAGAGGATGTCCACCTTTTCCTTGATGGCGCCGGAAGCGTTGTTCAAAATGTGGAGGAAGGCTTCATATTCCCCGTGCAGGTCGGACATAAAATGCTCCGTGCCCTTGGGCAGGTTCAGAAAGGCCTGCAAATTGATAATTGCCGTGGCCGCCGCCTCAATGGAGGGGTACTGGTGGGAGAGCATCTGCAAATAGCGCAGGTTCTCGTGGGTGTATTTGATTTCCTGATTCATTGTGTATCCGCCTTTCTGTCGTTTGGGGAATCCCGGCAGACCATGAGCCAACAGTCCCGCATTTTTCCCTCGTGCAGTTCATGGGCCGGGAGGAATTTTTCCTTCCGAAAGCCGCAGGCCTCATAGCACCGGATGGCCCGGAGGTTGTCCGCGTGAGGGTCCAAAACCACCGCTTCCGCGCCGCAGTCCTCAAAAAGATGGTTCAAAATGAGCCGGATAAACTTCCGGCCGATGCCTTTGCCCCAGAGTCCCGGCTCTCCCAAAAACTGGTCCATGCCGAAAACCCGTTGTTCCGGGCCGTCAAACTGGTATTCCGTCCGGTCCTCCCCTTCCACCGAGTAAAACTGGACATATCCGGCGGGCTTCCCCTGCCATTCTATGATACAGTGGGTATTTTCCCCGTCAAAAAACACTTTTTGGATTTTTTCCAAGGTGAAATGGGCGTCCCGTCCCTCATAAAAGGCCAGCACTTCCGAATCGGTGAGCCATTTGAGCAGCACCGACGCGTCCTCCGGAACAAGCTCCCGCACCGTGACCATGCCGTCTTCCAGCCGCACGCTATCCCATCCTTTCCGCCATAGAGGTAACCGCCAGCATGGCCGACGACCAGGCCCATTGAAGGTTGAAGCCGCCGCAGTCCCCGTCGATGTCCAGCACCTCGCCGCAGGCGTAAAGGCCGGGGACCAGCTTGGATTCCAAAGTTTCCGGGTCAAATCCGGCGGTATCCGCGCCGCCGGCCGTTACCTGGGCGTTGGCTAAGCCCATAGTTCCCATCACCGGCAGCCGCCAGCCTTTGAGATTTTTGCACAGGGCCGCCAGCTCCTGGTGGGTCAGACTGTCCGCCCGCCGGGACAAGGGATAGGCCCCGGCAGATTTTAACAGGGTCTGGCCCAGGCGCTTGTGCAGGAGCCCTAAGAAGAAATTTTCCAGCAAAGTGTCCGGCCGGGCGTACATCCGCTGGTACAAAAGACCCAGCAGGTCCTTTTCTTCATATTCCGGGAAAAAGTCCAGGGCAATTTCCGGGCTTTTCAGGTGGGTAGCCGTGCAGGAAAGCTGCAAAACCGGCGGACCGGACAGGCCGTATTCGGTAAAGAGCACCTCCCCGGATTCCGCACGCAAAAACTTTCCGTCGTGATATAAAGAAGCGGTCCCCTGGAACTTGATGCCGGTCAATGGCTTAATGGGGGCTGTGTCTGTTTTCAGCTGCACAACGGAGGGCAGAAAGGGCACGATGGCGTGGCCCAGACTTTGAAGGAGGCGGCAGCCGCTGTCCGTCCCGCCCAGCTTTGGAGAGGCAGGCCCTCCGGCCGCCATCAGGACAAAGGCCGCGTCCATTTTTTCGGAACCGTTCAATAGGAGGGTAAAGCCGTTTCGATCCCACCGGATCCCGGTGACTTCCGTGTCGCAGAGGGTTTCCACCCCCAGCTGCTCCGCTTCCAGCCGCAGGGCGTCCAGCACCGAAGCCGCCTGCAAAGAACGGGGATAGAGCTTTCCATGTTCCTCCTCATGGAACAAAAGGCCCAGGCTCTCAAAAAAATCCAGGGTCTCCGGAAGGCCGAACCGCTGGAAAGCCGTCCGGGTAAACTCCGGAGCCTTGCCGTGGTAATTTTTCTCCGCAAAAAAGCGGTTGGTCAGGTTGCACCGGCCGTTCCCAGTGGCCAGTAATTTGCGGCCCACACGGGGGCCGCGCTCCAGAATGATGATCCGGGAGAAAGTTCCGCACCGGGCCGCCCAAACAGCCCCGCAGAGTCCGGCAGCCCCGCCGCCGATGATTGCCAGATCTTGCTTCATAAAATCCCTCCGTCCGCATTTATTGTAGCATATTTTTACGGATGGGGCAATCCCAAAATCAGGAGGGGCCGCAGGTTTTGCCAGGCCCAAGGGATCACCGGGCGCTGCTCCGGATGGGATGTTGAAAAAGTACAAACCCCATTCAAAAATTTAGACTAGATTTCCCTTGTAAAACTCTTTTCAGTGGGATATAATGGGGTATCATTGATTTTGCAAATTTTATTGAGAATGGAGGAGGAAACATGGCAAAAGATCGAATCTATTTGGAGCGTTCGGCATTGCGGGACCGGATCTACGCATGCTGGATGGGAAAAAACATTGGGGGAACATTCGGCGGGCCTTATGAAAACATGCGGGAAATCCTGGACATCCAAGGGTTTGCCACCAAAGCCGGAGAGCCGCTTCCCAATGACGACCTGGATCTACAGCTGATCTGGCTGAAAGCGGTGGGGGATTGGGGCCCCAAAGCCATCAACGAGAAGCTGCTGGGAGAATACTGGCTTTCTTACATCGGCCCCCATTGGAACGAATATGGCGTCGGAAAAAGCAATTTGCGGGAAGGCTTCGTGCCGCCTCTGTCGGGGGAAGTCAATAATAATCAGTGGAAGCATTCCAACGGCGCGTGGATCCGGACGGAAATATGGGCCTGCCTGTTTCCCGCAGACCCGGAAACAGCCATCCGCTACGCTTATTATGACGCCTGTGTGGACCACGGCTTTGGAGAAGGCACTTACGCCGCCATATTCGTAGCGGCAATGGAAAGCGCGGCCTTTGTAATCCACGATGTTCGGGAGCTGCTGAAACTGGGCCTATCCAAAATCCCGGCGGATTGCCGCACAGCGCAATGTGTGCGCACAGTAATCGAAGGCTATGACAAAGGCGAAGATTGGAAAAAAATCCGGAACCGTTTGGTAGACGACACCAAAGACATCGGTTGGTTCCAGGCCCCCGCAAACATTGGGTTCGTCGTGACCGGCCTGCTGTATGGCGAAGGGGACTTTAAAAAATCCATGACTTTGGCCACCAACTGCGGCGACGATACGGATTGTACGGCCGCTACCATCGGCTCCCTGATGGGGATCATGAAAGGTACGGCGGGACTGCCGGAAGACTGGATTCAGTATGTGGGAGAAGAGATCAAGACAATATGCCTTTTAAACGGCCACGGGCAGTACCCCAAGGATTGCACTGAACTGACTGACGCCGTCATGGAACTTTTGCCCATTACATTGGGCAAAGCGCGTTTCAGCGGGTGGGATACGCGGCTCAACGTCATAATCGGGGATCATGACGATTTGTCCGACTTTGATATGTCCCAGTACTATGGAACAGCTCTGGTTGATGAATTGAACGGCCGTTCCCAATATTCGTTCACAGAGGAAGGTCCGTTTTGCAGTGTTTTGGTGGAATACGATACGGAACCCCGTATTTCGCCCAACGGCACGTTGTCCGGCAAAATCAGCGTAAAAAGCACCTTTTTGCCGGAACAAAAGCATTATCAGCTTCGCTGGTGGACTGAGGATGGCTGGTCGGTAGAAAGTCCGCTTAATCTGCATGACAACCGCGGACTCAGTATGAACAGCTCTTATCACGATCCGGGGACAACAGTTCCTTTTACGATTCATGCTTCCGAAACAGTACGCGCCTTAAATAAGGTAGTTCTGGAAGTTTCTTCTTTAGGAAGGGTAACGCCGGTATACTTGGCGTTAGTTATTATGGGTTAAAATTTTTTGCGGAATATAAAAGAAAAGAACCACACAAAATTGTGTAGTTCTTGTTTTGTCTGCTCCTGTCAGTGCTCTTTTGGCAAAATTGCGGGGGCAATTTTGCGTCGACGACACCAGGCCTTCCTTCCCAATCGTCTAGCACGGTAAATCTGCCCGGGAAAACCGCCTGAGCGCCTGCGGAAACACGGTATCGCCAAATGGAGTATGACGGACGACACCCAC
>DVOW01000056.1 GCA_018713335.1 Candidatus Merdivicinus intestinigallinarum
CAGGGACAGAGGCTTTCTCAATGCTTTCATCGTGTTACCTCCTTGAAATGGCCGCAAAAAAAGCACATCGCTCTGGATGTGCTGCTTGCGGCTGGATTCTGTTTACGTTCTAAAAAAGAGAGGCGCGCCAATCGTTCTCCACCTTATCCGTTCTATCTGCAACCCTGTGGATTCTTGAAAGAATCAGCCTCCCCAAATATCTTCTTTTTTAGGCTGTTTAGGTTGTACGAAGGGGTGAGGTGTGGAGAGGGGGAACAGCGAAAACACCGGTTCCCTGCAAATGGGCGCACTGCTCCCTTGGCAGTAAGGTTATCTCTCTAAACTGCGTTGGCGCTTGCGGTAGAGTTCCAGCGCCTTGACAATGGTGTCCTCGATCTTCTGCGCGGGCGTCCCCGCTGGGAAAAACTTGGCGATTCTATTTTTGGGTATTTTGAATTGCTCCACCTGGTTGGGCTTTTCCTCCTTCATAATGGAAACGAGTGCGTCTTTGGCCAGCCGTTCCCCTCCAGTCTTGTCTTCGGACATCTGGCGCATTTTGATGGCCTGGGCGTGGGACGGGGTGCAGTCCATCTCGTCCATGATGGCGAACAAGTCGGCCTGTTCTTCTTTTCGCAGGTAAGACAGCTCCACCGCAGGGCGTAGGGCAATCTGGAGCATTTCCTGGTTTTTGAGAACAGAATTATCTACCAGCTCCAGAATTTCCGGGATAAGGTGGGTAAGGCGGATAAAACGAAACACCTGGTCTCGGCTCTCACCACTTTGCCTTCCAAGCTGTGCTGCTGAATCTAACTTTGTCGCCACTGGCGATAAAGTTAAATCCGTTCGTTGTCCCTGCCTTTTTATCGCGTCCAACTTCATCTTGTAGGCAAACGCCTTTTCCGAGGGCAGAATCTGCTCACGCTGCAAGTTGGAGTCCACCATGATAATCGTGGCTTCATCGTCGGTGAGCTGCCGCACAATACAGGGGATTTCCGCAAGCCCCGCCAAATCCGCCGCCTTTTTCCTGCGGTGTCCGGCCACCATCTCATAGCCGCCCTCTGGCTTGGGGCGCACCAGGGTGGGGACCAAAACGCCGTACTGCTTCACGCTTTCCGTCATTTCCTGCATGGCTTCATCCATACGGACCTTAAAGGGGTGATTCGGAAAGTCGCTGATTTCCGCAGGCGAAAGATTGACAACCTTTTCAAGCCGCGCCTCGGCTCGTTCTTCCTCCGTGGAAAACAGGTCATCGACTGAGGGAAGATTGAAGTTTAGCCCGCTGCTTTTCGCCATCCGCCAGCACCTCCTTTGAAAAATCCGCGTAAGCCTGGGCCACCTTGCTCCCCTTGTCGTAGGCGTAAATGCTCTTGCCTGCGGCGCTGATTTCTGCGGCTTTGATGGCTACGGGAATCTCGGAACGATAGATTTTCAATACGTTCCCGTAACTCTGCCGCAGGGTATCCGCTGTCTGTCTGGCAAGGTTTGTGCGCCCATCCACCAAAGTGAGTAGCACCCCGTCCACCTTCAGGGCCGGGTTGATCTGCCGTTTCACTTTATTGATGGTTTTCATAAGCTGGGTCATGCCTTTGGCGGGGAGATAGTGAGCCTGCACCGGGATAATCACGCTGTCCGCCGCAGCCAGGGCGTTGATGGTAATCATGCCCAGGGAAGGCATACAGTCAATGAGAACCACATCATAATGCTTCTTGGCCTCATTCACATAGGTCCGCAGAGTAAACTCCCGGCTCATGGCGTTGACCAGGCTCATTTCCAGCGCGGACAGCTCGATGTTGGCGGGCATAAGGTCTACGCCCTCGCTGTGGTGCAAAATGCCCTCATCCGTGGTGAATGGCTCATCCCGGATCACTTTTTCCATGACGGTGGCAAGGGTGGTGGGAAGGCTGTCTTGGTTTTGCCAGCCCAGGCAGGTGGTGAGGTCGCCTTGGGGGTCTGCGTCAATGAGCAGCACCTTTTTCCCCAGGCGGGCTAAACCAATGCCCAGGTTCACCGTCGTGGTGGTTTTGCCTGTGCCGCCTTTCTGGTTGGCCAGCGCGATCACGCGGCCATTCCTGGGGCGGCTTCTTTGTTCCGGCATTTTCATGTCCTCCTTCTTCTTAGATTTAGCCGCCCGTTGGCAAGACGGACGGCTATGTATGCGGGAATCTGAAAGATGGACATGAAAAAAGCCGCTTACTCTTGCTGAAAAGAATAAGCGGCTCATCAAGCAGCGATATGTAATTTTACATCTTTTTCACCGGGGCGCACATGGCTTTGAGCAGAAGTTCATCCAGGCAGCCGGTGTCCCGGTTTTCCCGGAGCATAGTATTGCGCAGGTGGTTGAGGCTCTGGATCACAATGCTGTTCTCGGCGTGGGTGAGGTATATCTTGAATTTCCGTTTTTTCATAGGGCGTTCCTCCTTTACGCTTTCAGTATATATAGAAGGAATACTGTACTGCAAATGTACGATTTACAATCAGATAGAAGTTGACTGGCAAAGGTATGTATCCACATTTACCTTTAGCTTTTTCAGTGCGGCAAGGATTTTATCGTGTTCTTTACGGCGTGGAACGCGGGCTTCCCTTTCCCAGCCGGAATAGGTTGTTTGACCTATTCCAATCACCTCTGCCATTTGCATTTGAGTTAAGGAAAGCTCATGCCGTACCTTTTTCAAAAGAGAGGAATACGGGTAATCTACAAAGGCAGTATATTCGTCCAGAAGTCTATTGCGGTCAATCCCCAGCGTATTTGCAAGTGCCACCGCTATATCGTGCTTAATGGGGTGTCGGTCATTCTCATACAGAACCAGTGTCGCGGGCACAATGCCAACCTTTTCTGCCAGTTCCCTTGTGGTGAGACCCTGGAATGTCCGGTGATACTTCAGATATTGGCCCGGTGTGGTGCATTTTTCATCGGTTTTGTAGTCAAAGGTCAAATGAATCATGATTTTGCCTTTAGAATAGAGGTAAATCCCTGTGTGATTGAGATTACTATCGGTAAGGTAAAATCCCGTTTGTCATTGAAAATTACCGAATGGAGTTGTTTACAGACAATGACCTCCTCAGTGACTTTTCAAAGGAGCATAATTTTAAGAAAAATTATATTCTCCACGGGCAGTATTTCGGTGTAGGAAGCCAAGGTCAAGCGGCCACTTTTTTTGTGGAGCGTTCGATGGGCAGTACCTGCTATTTGCGCTGCTATATTATCA
>DVOW01000057.1 GCA_018713335.1 Candidatus Merdivicinus intestinigallinarum
CAAGAAAAGGCGGTACGCTACCCCTCCACGGGGCGCATACCGCCTTTTCTTGTTATCCAGCCCTCCGGCTGTATCGGTTGAGCAAAAGTCAGCATGGGATTGGTGTGGTATCTTTAATTATGTGAAACTCCACGCTCCCACTTGGAAACCGCCTGAAAGGACACGTTCAGCCTCTGGGCCAGGTCGTTTTGGGTCATATTTTTCGCTTTTCTTAAAACAGCAATATAGCTTCCAATTTTTTGCTGCTGGGTTATCAAAGCCACTCCTCCTTTCGTTTTGGAAAATTCGCTGCAACGAGATTTTCTATCTCTATCATACGGGATTTTCCCCATCTTTGCAATAACGGCGTGGTTTATTTTTCTGCCTATTTCTTCCACTGAAGCGCCAGAGGCCGGAACCCCTGCCCTCCTCCCGTCATACAGTGATAGTAAACTGTAACGATAGGAAGGTTGGTCATGATGAATTGCGGATATACGAAACAGCAGCTCTGTCTTATGAGCCAGATCCAACAGCTGTGGGCCCAGCACGTTTATTGGACCCGGTCCTTTATCATCAGCACGGCGGCAAGCCTGCCCGATCTGGAACCGGTGACAAACAGGCTGCTCCGAAACCCCAAGGATTTCGCGGCGCTGTTCGCCCCCCTTTACGGGATGAAAACAGCCGGGCAGTTCCAGGAACTTCTGACCCAGCACCTGATGCTCGGCGGCGACCTGGTCAACGCGGCCAAGGCCGGCGATACGGCAAAAGCCGACGAGGCGCGGAAAAAATGGTACCAAAACGCGGACGAGATCGCCGCTTTCCTGGCCTCCGTGAGCCCCTGCTGGAACGAAGCCAAATGGAAACAGATGATGTACAGCCACCTGGACATGACGGAAAAGGAAGCCGCCCTGCGTTTACAGGGGAATTACGCGGCGGACATCCAGATGTTTGACGAAATCGAAAAGGAAGCCATGCGGATGGCGGATTATATGTTCTGCGGCATGATCCGCTGCTGTGCCCGGTAAAGCGTTCAAACCGCTGGATGGCGAAAGTATTCGCCGCGAAAATATTTGCCGCAAATAAATTGCCGTCATAAGCGGTTTCATTTTTTATCGTTTCTGTAAAATGGAACAGGCAACGGATTTGTAGGGGCGGGCATTGCCCGCGTATCACACAAAACACCCCGGAGAACCGGCGGGACGGGAGGAAACCCGTCCCCTACAACCCACCTGGATGCGATTGCGGGAAATCTGCACCGAAAACGGCAGTCCATCCCGCCGGCGGGGTAACCCCGCTGTTGATTCGCCGGTTGTAGGGGCCGACGCCCACATCGGCCCGCATTTTTACCAAACGAAAAACGAGATTTTACCACAACGCCGCGATGCATTGGCGGGCGTGCAATGCGCGTCCCTACAATTTATCCGGGATGTTTCGATAAAAATGTAGGGGCCGGGTCGCCCGGCCCGCGTATCATACGAAACACCCCGGAAAACCGGCGGGACGGGAAACCCGTCCCCTACAACCCACCTGGATGCGATTGCGGGAAATCTGCACCGAAAACAGCGGTCCATCCCGCCGGCGGGGTAACCCCGCTGTTGATTCGACGCGGGTGGCGAATCGCCGGTTGTAGGGGCCAGGTCGCCCGGCCCGCGTATTACACGAAATGCCCCGGAAAACCAGCGGGACGGCCGCGGCGAATCGCCGCAATTCACCGGCGGGCCGCCGCATCCTCCCGGGACGGCAGCGCACCCATGTACCGCTTATAGGTCCGGGTAAAATAGGACAGGTTCTCAAAGCCGCTGCGCTGGGCCGCCTCCGTCACATTGTACCGCCCTGTGATCAGCAGCCGCCGGGCCTGGCTGCACCGGGCAAAATTGACATAATCCATCACTGTCCGGCCGGTGATCTCCTTGAACCCCCGGCAGAAATAATATTTGCTGAAACCCGCCGCAGAGCTTATGGTTTCAATGCTCAGTCCCTCCGCAAGATGCTCCTGGATGTAGCGGATGGCCGTCTTAACCATGGAGAGCCGCCGGTCCTGGGCCGGGGTGGAAACGGCCCCGTTTTCGGCGTAATGCCGGCAAAGGCAGGAAACAAGCCCCAAAATCCGGGCCTTGGCCGCCGTTTTGTAATAGGGCTCCCGTTCCAGCATTTCCCGCACCACCTGGTCAAAATATTCCCGGAGCATGCTGTCCGACACTTTGAGCTTCAGGCGGATATCCCCGACTGGCAGGCCCTGCCTTTCCAAGTATTCCCGTTCCACGATCAGGCAGTAATAGCGGCACTCCGGCGTCACCGGCTCCACGGAATGAAGGCAGGCGGGGTTCACGCAGGCGATGTCCCCCGGCCTGCACCGGGCCTTCTGGGTATCGGACACCACTTCCCCCTCCCCTTCCGCAAAATACAGAAATTCCGGGTTGTCCTGCCAATGCATGAAAAACCCCGTGTCCTTCCGCAGGACATCGTAATGGAATATCACCGGGAACTCTTCCTCCGGGAAGGCCATGGTTTCATAAGACGACTGCTGAATCAGCACGGTTTCCTCCTTTTGGGATGAAAAAGCAAGATTGTGTTAATTTACGGCAATTTCATCCCTTTACTTTTTCTCTCAATATTATATAATAAAGAGGAAAATACGTCAAGAAAACCCTGCAAAGGAGATGGATGATATGTATGATTTTTCCATTGGCGTCATGTTGGAATCCTTCCGCACCGACACGGAAACGGCCCTGAAAAAGGCCGCCGCCATGGGGGCCAAAGGCGTTCAGGTCTACGCCACCCACGGTGACATGGCCCCGGAAAACCTGGTTGGCCAGAAGCGGAAAGATTTCCTCAAAATGGTCAAGGACAACGGCCTGGTCATCTCCGCCCTCTGCGGCGACCTGGGCCACGGCTTCGGCAGCGCGGAGCTGAACCCCGGCCTCATCGAGCAGTCCAAGCGGATCCTGGAAATGGCCAAGGAGCTGGAAACCGACATCGTTACCACCCACATCGGCGTTGTCCCCGGCGACCCGGCCCACGAGCGTTACCAGATCATGCAGGACGCCTGCGGCCAGCTTGCCCAGTACGCCGATTCCCTGGATGCCCATTTCGCCATCGAAACCGGCCCGGAAACCGCCGAGACCCTGAAAGGCTTCCTGGACCGGCTCCATTCCACCGGCGTGGCCGTCAACCTGGACCCGGCCAACCTGGTCATGGTCACCGGCGACGACCCGGTGAAGGCTGTCTATACCCTGAAGGACTATATCGTCCACACCCACGCCAAAGACGGCCGCCGCAACTATTACCGGGAACCGGAGGCGGTGTACGGCCTCACAGAGGATGAGATGCTGGCCAGCCCTTCCTTTATCGAGCTGCCCCTGGGCGACGGCGACGTGCCCTTCCCCGCTTATCTGAAGGCCCTGGACGAAATCGGCTACCACGGCTTTTTGACCATTGAGCGCGAGGTCGGCGACGATCCCGAAGGCGACATCCGCAAAGCGGTGGACTTCTTGAACGCCCACATCCGCTAACGATCCATAAACAAGAAAGAAGGACTTTTATCATGGCAGAGAAAATCAAAGTTGCAGTCGTCGGCGTCGGCAATATCGCCGAGAGCCACATCCACGGCTACCTGAACAACCCCAACGTTGATCTGTACGCGTTCTGCGACATCCGGGAAGAACGCTTGAACGAAATGGGTAAAAAATACGGCGTCACCCGCCTTTACACCGACGAGGAGACCATGCTCAAGGAGCTGCCGGAGATCGACGCCGTCAGCGTCTGCACCTGGAACTCCGCCCACGCCCCCTGCACCATCGCCGCTTTGAAGGCCGGCAAGAACGTCCTGTGCGAGAAGCCCATGGCCACCTCCGCCAAAGAGGCGAAGGAAATGCTGGCCGCCGCCAAAGAGGCCGGCAAGCTCCTGATGATCGGCTTCGTCCGCCGCTACGGCAACGACTGCGCCATTATGAAGGACTACATCGACAACGGCTTCTTCGGCGACATCTATTACGCCAAGGCCACCTACCTGCGCCGCAACGGCTCCCCCGGAGGCTGGTTCGGCGACAAGAACTTCTCCGCAGGCGGCCCCCTCATCGACCTGGGCGTCCATGTCACCGACCTGACCCGCTACCTGCTGGGCAATCCCAAACCTGTTTCTGTTTACGGCGCTACCTTCCATAAGCTGGGCGACCGCCGGGAACTGAAGGACAAGAAGGGTTATGTGGCTTCCTCCTCCAAGGGTGAGGAGGACATCTTCAACGTCGAGGACCTGGCCACCGCCATGATCCGCTACGACAACGGTTCTGTGGTTTCCATCGAGGCTTCCTTCTCTCTGAACATCAAAAAGGACGAGGGCAAGATCGAGTTCTTCGGCACCAAGGCCGGCGCGAAGCTGGACCCCGAGCTGGAAATGTACACCGACATCAACGGCTACATGGCGGACGTGAACCTCTGCACCCCCACCGCCCTGAGCTTCGACGGCCTCTTTGAAAACGAGATCGACCATTATGTGGACTGCGTCATGAACGGCGCCGAGTGCAAATCCCCTGCGGAGGACGGCGTGACCCTCATGGAGATCCTGGACGCCATTTACGAGTCCGCCCGCACCGGCCACGAAGTCATCATCAACCAGTAAAGGAGCAACGCTATGAAAATCGCTGTCAGCTCTTACAGCTTTTCCCAGTATATGGGAAAAGGGCTCCTGACCCAGTTTACCTGCATCGAAAAGGCCAAGAAGCTGGGCTTTGACGCCATCGAGTTCACCGACCTCCAGCCCCCGGAAGGCGTCACCGAGGAGGAGTTCGCCCGCCAGATCAAGGCCGAGTGCGACCGGGTGGGCCTGCCTGTTTCCAACTACACCATCGGCGCGGATTTCTTAAAAACCAGCGTCGCCGAGGAAGTGGAACGGCTGAAAAAGAAGGTGGACATTGCCGCTATCCTGGGCACTACCAGCATGCGCCACGACGCCACCTGGTCCGGCCCCTCCAAATCCCAGGGCCTCAAGAACATGGTGGACGGCATTGCCGCCGGCATCCGGGAAGTGACGGAATACGCCGCTTCCAAGGGCATCCGCACCATGGTGGAGAACCACGGCTTTTTCCTTCAGGACGCCGACCGGGTGGAAACCCTCATCAACACGGTAAATCACCCCAATTTCGGCTGGCTCTGCGACATGGGCAACTTCCTCTGCGCGGACGAGGACCCGGCCAAGGCTTACGGCAAGGCGGCTCCCTACGCCTTCTATGCCCACGCCAAGGATTTCATTGTCAAAAGCGGCAATGAACCCGACCCCGGGGAAGGCTTCTTCTCCTCCCGTTCCGGCAACTACCTGCGGGGCACCATCATCGGCCACGGCGCGGTGCCGGTGAAGCAGTGCCTGCGGGTACTGAAAAACGCCGGTTACGACGGCTACATCGGCGTAGAGTTTGAAGGCATGGAGGACTGCATCCAGGGCATCTCCATCGGCCTTGCGAACCTCCGGCGCTATATTGCCGAAGTTTACGGCGAATAATTTTCCCCATGACTGCCCCCGGTTTTACCGGGGGTGTTTTTTGCATTTTGCACCATACTGCACAATAATTATCGAATAAACTGAAAAAAATACTTGAAAACGTTCCCCGTCTGTGATAAAATAAGGCCATCTGAACCATATAGGAGGGAAAGCCATGTTACAATTGGGATGCTGCGCCGATATCCCCGTCAGCGAAGCCGCGCGGGATAAAGCACGGAAAATCAAGGAGGCCGGCTTTGACTACATCGAGCTGAATTTTCAGTCCGCCGCGGCCCTGACCCCCGCGGAACGCCGGGAGGCCGTTTCGTTCCTGGAGGAACTGGGGCTTCCCTGCCGGGCCATGAACTGCCTCCTGCCGGGGAGCCTGCCGGTGGCGGGGCCGGAAGCGGACCTGGGCAGGGTGCGGGAATATCTGGAAACGGCCTTCCCCACCGCCAGGGAGCTGGGGGCCAAAACCATCGTATTCGGCAGCAGCGGCGCCCGGCGCATCCCAGTGGGGTTCCCCCGGGAAACCGCCTGGGTGCAGCTGGTGGGCTTTCTGCGGCTGGCGGAAAGTTACTGCGCCCAGCACGGCCTTGAAATCGCCATCGAGCCCCTCAGCCGGGCGGAATGCAACGCGGTGAACACCCTTATGGAGGGCTACCGCCTGGCCAAAGACGCGGACCGCCCCCACATCGGCCTGCTGGCGGACTTTTATCATGTCCAGCGCAACCGTGAGGACCCTGTGGATATTTTGCCGGCATCCCCTATGCTGCGTCATACCCACACAGCCAACCTGACGGACCGGAGCTTCCCAAAGGAGAAAACTGCCGCGGAGCAGGCGGTTTTCTTTTCCATGCTCCGGCAGGCCGGATACCAGGGAGGCGTCAGCGTGGAAGGCCGCACGGAAAACTTTGACGCAGATATCCTGGAAGCCGGGCGGGTCCTCCGGCGGCTTCGGGAAGAAAACGGCTTTTGAAAAATTTTTGCAGGGGACCGCATCCGACAAAATTTTTACTCCCCTTGTGTTACGATATAGTAGGCAAATCTCCTATCCTTTTCCCTGATCTTTTCCATTCATGTGGCCGCACGGATTCCCTGTGCGGCATCTTTTTTTCTGCCGGCGTTGTTTTTTCCCCCAGGATGTGCTACAATAACAGCAGACTATGTGTGAAAGAGGGGTATTATGCAGCCATTCCTGCAGGGAAAACGGGTACTCATTACCGGCGGCGGGGGTTCCATCGGCTCCGAGCTTTGCCGCCAGGCCGCCGCCCAAAAACCGGCTGCCCTGGCCGCCGCGGACATCAGCGAAAACGGCCTTTTTGCCATAAGGGAAGAGCTGTGGACACGGTACGGGCCGGATATCCCCTTCCAGGCCGTCATCGCCTCCATCCGGGACAGGGACAGGATGGAGCAGCTTATTTCTGATTTCCGGCCGGACATTGTCCTCCACGCGGCCGCCCACAAGCACGTCCTCTTTATGGAGCAGTTCCCCGAAGAAGCGGTGAAAAACAACATCCTGGGCGCCTGGAACGTGGTCCGGGCGGCGGAGCAGTCCGGCGCGGAACGGCTGGTGCTGATCTCCACAGACAAGGCGGTGGAGCCGCAAAGCGTCATGGGGGCCTCCAAACGGGTGACGGAGCGGATGCTCCTGCCCGGCAGGACCGTCAAGACGGCGGTACGGTTCGGGAATGTCATAGATTCCGCCGGATCGGCCCTCCCCCTTTTCCGGCGGCAAATCGCGGAGGGCGGCCCTGTAACGGTCACAGATCCCCGCATGACCCGGTACTTTATGAGCATCCCGGAAGCGGCGGAACTGGTTCTGGAGGCGGCCCGGCTCGGCGAAAACGGCGGCCTGTTTGTCCTGGACATGGGAGAGCCGGTTTCCATCCTGGCTCTGGCGGAAAAGCTCATCCGGGAATCGGGAGCGCCGGACATCCCCATCCGTTTTACCGGCCTCCGCCCCGGCGAAAAGCTGCAAGAACGGCTGCTCACTCCGGAGGAGGAGCGAACGGCTGTCCGGTTTGGAAAAATTCTGCGGGTCAAAACCGACCCGTTCCAGCCGGAGGAGCTGGAAAGCCTGCTGTCCCGGTTCCAAAAGGCGGCCCAAACCGGAAACCGGGAGGAAATTTTCGCCCTCCTCAAGGAGGCTGCGCCAGATTATCAACGGAAATAGCAAAACCCCCGCTTTTTAAGCGGGGGTCTTTTTTACTGGGTCAATTTTTTGCGCCGGACAACCTTTGCAGATTCCTTGCCGTCCACCACTTCGGGGGTGATGACCACCTTGGTGATGCTTTCGTCAGAGGGAACCATGTACATCAAATTGAGCAGGGTCTCCTCCATGATGTTCCGCAAGCCCCGGGCGCCGGTTTTGCGCTCCATGGCCTTCCGGGCCACAGCGTGCATGGTGTCGTCGTCCATGACCAGCTCCACATTGTCCAGGCCGAACAGGGCGCTGTACTGCTTGAACAGGGAGTTCTTGGGCTCTCTAAGGATGCGCACCAGCTGGTCCTCGTCCAGATCGTCCAGGGTGGTGATAATAGGCAGGCGGCCCACCAGCTCGGGAATCAGGCCGAACCGCACCAGATCCTGAGGGATGATATTGCGGAGCATTTCCCCTTTGGTCTTGTCGTCGTGCTTTTTCACCTCGCCGTTGAAGCCCATGGTGGAGGACTCCATGCGGCGGCCGATGACCTTTTCGATCCCCTCAAATGCGCCGCCGCAGATAAAGAGGATGTTTTTGGTATCCAGCTGGATAAATTCCTGATGGGGGTGCTTCCGGCCTCCCTGGGGAGGGACGTTGGAAACAGTGCCTTCCAGGATCTTCAAAAGGGCCTGCTGGACGCCCTCGCCGCTGACGTCCCGGGTGATGGACGGGTTTTCGGATTTACGGGAGATCTTGTCGATCTCGTCAATGTAAATGATGCCCCGTTCCGCCGCTTCCACATCGTAATCGGCGGCCTGCACCAGGCGGACCAGGACGTTTTCCACGTCGTCGCCCACATAGCCGGCCTCAGTCAGGGTGGTGGCGTCGGCAATGGCAAAGGGGACGTTCAGGGTTTTGGCCAAGGTCCGGGCCAGCTCCGTTTTGCCTACGCCGGTGGGGCCCAGCATCAGGATATTGCTCTTCTGCAGCTCCACGCCGTCCTCGGCAGGCTCCATGAACACCCGTTTATAGTGGTTGTAAACTGCCACAGAAAGGGCGATCTTCGCCTTATCCTGGCCGATCACATACTGATCCAGCACAGCCTTCAGCTCCACAGGCTTCAAGAGGTTGATCTCCTGTTCCTCGTCCGCTTCCTCAGCCAAGTGCTTTTTATGCTGGAGGTCCAGCTCCGGGAAAACGCCTTCCTCCGCCAGCATGTCGTAGCACAGGGCCACGCAGTCCTGGCAGATGTTGGCGTTGGCGGAATGGAGCATCCGTCCCGCCGCATATTCCGGCTTGCCGCAGAAACTGCAGCGCGCCACGTTGTTATCTGGCATATGAAAAGTAGCCTCCTTTATATTCGGCTAAAATTTACCGGTTCGCGATCACGCGGTCAATGAGCCCGTATTCCAGGGCCTCCTGAGCAGACATGAAGTTGTCCCGTTCGCAGTCTGCGGCCACGACATCCAGGGGCTTGCCGGTGTTTTCCGCCAAGATCCGGTTCATCCGTTCCTTGACGCTTTGCAGGCGTTTCAGATGGATGGACATATCGGTGATCTGGCCCTGGGTCCCCGCAGAAGGCTGATGGATCATGATCTCGCTGTTGGGCAGGGCCAGGCGTTTGCCTTTGGCGCCGCTGGACAGCAGGAACGCGCCCATGGAAGCCGCCATGCCCACACAGATGGTGGAAACATCGCATTTGATGAAATTCATGGTATCGTAAATGGCCATGCCAGCCGTTACAGAGCCGCCGGGGCTGTTGATGTACAGGCTGATGTCCTTTTCCGGATCCTGGCTTTCCAGGTAAAGCAGCTGGGCCACTACCAGGGAAGCGGACGCGTCGGTGACTTCCTCGCACAGCATAATGATCCGGTCATTGAGCAAGCGGGAAAAAATATCATAGGAACGCTCGCCGCGGCTGGTCTGCTCCACGACCATTGGCACTAAACTCATATCAAAACCCTCCGTTTCAAATCGTTGCAGAAACACAAACAGCTATCGGATGACACAAAACCTGTCCCACCCAATAGCTGTGTATGAACTGTTTTTGTGCAGATACCCGGTTTTCAGACAGCATCGGAAAACCGACACAATTTAAGTATAGACCTGAAAAATGAACGGAAAACGTCCGGTCTGCAACCTTTTCATGAATTAGGAGGCGGATTTCGCCTCCCAAAGGGAAAAGCGGTGATTATTCGCCGGCAACCGCGCTGTCGCGGATCATGTCGATGGCTTTGTTCACAGCCACGTCTTTGGAAACATCGGCGGCAGGGATCAAGCCTTTCAGGCGCTCCACATCCATCTTGTAGCCTTCAGCCAGACGGGAGTACTCTTTCTCCACTTCTTCCTCAGAGGGGGTGATGTTTTCCATCTCCACGATCTTCTCCAGGGCAAGACGGATCTTCACCTGGCGCTGCGCCTGGGCCTCGAAGGTCTTGCGGAAGGAGCTGCGGTTCATGCCGGTGTACTGGAGGTACAGATCCAGGCTCATGCCCTGGGACTGGAGGCGGTACTCGAAGTCGCGGATCATTTCGTCGATGCGGACTTCGTACATCTCGGTGGGGATCTCGCCCTCCATGTTCTCGATGACGGTGTCGATGAGCTTGTTCTCAAACTCGGTGGAAGCGGCGCGCTCGTTGGCGTCTTCCAGCTTCTTGCGGATGTCGGCTTTCAGCTCGTCCAGAGTGTCGAACTCGCTGGCGTCCTTGGCGAACTCGTCGTCAGCCTCAGGCAGCTCCTTGGCGGTGATTTCGTGGAGCTTGATTTTGAAGACAGCGGGTTTGCCCTTCAGGTTCTCCGCATGGTATTCCTCGGGGAAGGTCACATTGACGTCGAACTCGTCGCCAGTGCTGTGGCCCACAACCTGATCCTCGAAGCCGGGGATGAACTGGCCGGAGCCAAGGGTCAGGGAGAATTTCTCCGCTTTGCCGCCGTCGAAAGCAACGCCGTCTACGAAGCCCTCGAAGTCGATGACAACAGTGTCGCCGTTGGCAGCAGCCCGGTCCTCCACGGTGATGGTCCGGGAGTTGCGGTCGCGCATCCGGTCGATCTCAGCGTTGACGTCCTCGTCGGTGACAGCCTTCACTTCTTTGGCAGCCTTGATGCCTTTGTAATCTTTCACGGTCACTTCGGGCTTCACGGTGCAGACAGCCTTGAAGGTCACGCCGTTTTCCTTGGAAATGTCCGCAACGTCCACTTCGGGAGGGCAGACGATCTCCAGGCCGGACTCGGTGACGGCTTCCTGGATGGCGGTGGGGTAAATGTCGTTGACAGCTTCTTCATAGAAAAAGCCTTCGCCGTAGAGCTTCTCAATGGTTTTGCGGGGAGCTTTGCCCTTGCGGAAGCCGGGGATCTCGATCTTTTTGACCCGTCTTAAGTAAACCTTCTGGCAGGCCTTTTCAAAGTCCTCAGCGGAAACCTTGATTTCCAGCTCATACTTATTGGTGGCGGTATTGGTTTTGGATACTAAGCTCATGTAACTTCCTCCTGTTATTGTTTCCGGCGCTTCTGGCGCACAGTCATATTTCTCTCCAATAGAAAAAGGCCGAAAACTTCTTTTCAGACTAATTCATTATAGCACAAACCGGATGAATATGCTAGAATAAAAACGAGTTTTTCACTTTTTCCTGTGTTTTAGCCGATTTTTATGGGGTTAAATTGGATATAATCACAAGAAATCAGTCGAAAATCGATGCCGATCCGTTCGCCGTTGATGGCGTAACCGGATGAATAGCCGTGGATATGGCCATAATAGACCTGTTTGACATCGTATTCGTGGAGCACTTCCAAAATTTCGTAGCATTCCCCGCCGCCGTAAATTGGCGGGTAATGGAGGAAAACCACAGGCGGTTTCCCCAGCTTTTTCCCGGCTTCCAAAGAAAGCCGCAGCCGGCCGCACTCCCGCAGCAGCACCTTTTTGTCGGCCTGGTCGTTCATCCAGCCCCGGGTGCCGCAGATGGCGTAATCCCCATATTCGTAAGCGTTGTTAAATAAAATTTTCAAAGTGGAAAAGCCGTTTTCCGCGAAAAATTTTTCCACCTTGGTTTTGGTGGAAAACCAAAGGTCGTGGTTCCCCTTCAAAAGGAGCTTGGTGCCGGGCAGGCTGTCCAAGAAGGCAAAATCCGCAAGGCTTTCAGAAATGTCCAGCCCCCAGGAAATATCCCCGGCAATGACCACCGTATCCTCGGGACGGACTTCCCGTTTCCAGTTTTCGGCGAGCCGTTCCACATAATTCTCCCAGCCCGGGAACACGTCCATGGGCTTGTCCACCCCCAGGGAAAGATGCAGGTCCGCGATTGCAAATAAACTCATAAATAATTCCTTTTCTCATCGAGGGATAATTCAAAGCGTTTCTGGCAAAATAAGAGGGAGCCGACCCACTGGGAAAACATCGTTTCCCTTTTCCCAATGCGTCCGGCTCCCATCCATTCTCCAAACACCAAACACGGCAAACGCCAAAGGAGGCATTCCCATGTCTGAACTCGGAAAAAACAAAGAAGCCATTTCCTGCGTCGAATGCGACGTAACCAACTGCATCCACAACAACCACCAGAACCACTGCACCGCCCAGAGCATCAAAATCGGCACCCAGTCCGCCTGCACCTGTTCTGAAACCGTCTGCCAGAGCTTCCGGGCAAACTAACGCGCCCCGGCCGGAAAACGGTCCAGAAACCTGTCGGAAGGGGCAGGCAACTGCCCCCGGATTCCGATGCCTGGCGGGGGGATTCCCCCACACATTTTGACTTGACATCAGGAAATGCACCATGAAACCAGATTTTCAGGGGATTCCGCGAAAAAGTTGGGGTCGCGGACCCAGCGCAGCCGTCACGGGCTGCGCTTTTTACTTACAGGCCCAGCTGCCGCCGGACAAGGGCCGCCATTTCCTCCTTGGACACGCTGCCGGTGAACCGCACCGGCTTCTCCTTTAAGGCCAGGAGGGACGCAGGCGGCTCCATGCCGGAAAGCTCCGCCAGCAGGCCCACCTGGGCGAAAGCATCCTCCGGCAGGACTTCGTTGGTAATGGCTTTCAGAACGTCGGCGGTGAACTTATAGGGGGAGGCGGTGGAGGCGATGATGGTTTTGGTATCATCCCCGGTATCCTTCACATAGTCCTCCCAAACCCGGACGGCCACGGCCGTGTGGGTGTCGCAGAGGTAGCCGTATTCCCGGAAAATATCCCCGATGGTTTCAGCGGTTTCCTCATCATCGCAGGAGCCGCCGGCAAATTCCGCCTGGAGCTTTTCCAGGACTTCCGCCGGGACCTGGTACTTCCCTTCGGCGGACAGCTTCCCGAACCATTCCCGGATCTCCCCGTCGTCCCGGCCGGACAGCTCATAAAGCAGCCGTTCCAGGTTGGAGGAAATGAGGATGTCCATAGAGGGGGAGGATGTGGTGAAAAACTCCCGGTTCCGGTCGTAAACGCCGGTGCTGATAAAATCCGCCAGGACCTTGTTGCGGTTGGAGGCGCAGATGAGCCTGCCGATGGGCAGTCCCATTTTCTTGGCGTAGTAGGCCGCTAAAATGTTGCCGAAATTGCCGGTGGGCACCGCCACATTGACGGGTTCCCCCAGCTTGATCTCCTCCTGCTCCACCAAAGCGGTGTAGGCGGCGATATAATAGACGATCTGGGGGACCAGGCGGCCCCAGTTGATGGAGTTTGCCGAGGAGAATTTCCAGCCGTTTTGTTCCAGCTCCGCCAAAATTTCCGGGTCGGTGAAGATCTTTTTGACGCCGGTCTGGGCGTCGTCAAAATTGCCCCGGATGGCACAGACGGAAAGGTTCTCCCCTTCCTGGGTGGTCATCTGGCGCTTCTGCATGGGGCTGACGCCGTCCTCCGGGTAAAAGACCAGCATCCGGGCGCCGGGCACGTCCTTAAAGCCTTCCAGGGCGGCCTTTCCTGTATCGCCGGAGGTGGCCACCAGCACCGCGATCTCCTTCCCCGGCTCCGTTTTTTTTGCGGAAACCGTCATGAGATGGGGCAGAAGCTGAAGGGCCATGTCCTTAAAGGCGCAGGTGGGGCCGTGCCACAGTTCCAACAAGTAGGCTTTCTCCCCTACCTTGGAAATTTCCGCAATATTTTCAGAGTCAAACTTTTCCGGCGCGTAGGCGCTTTCCACGCACTGGGTCAGTTCCTCCGGGGTAAAATCCGTCAGGAAATCCGAAAGGATGGCCTTGGCCTTTTCCTGGTAGCTTTTCCCCACTAGGGAAGAAAGGCGTTCCAGGTCCCACTTCGGAAATTCCTCCGGCACGAAAAGCCCGCCTTCGGCAGAAATTCCCTGGGCAATAGCTTTCGCCGCCGTTACCCGGCTGGATTTGTCTCGGGTGCTGCTGTACATCATCATGAATACTCCCCCTTATATTGGAAAAGCCATGGGCGTGGCTGAATGTAGGGGACGAGGCCCACATCGTCCCTCGATTCCCCAAAAATGTTTGAAAAGCCGGGCGGATGTGAGCATCCGCCCATACCGGCGAATCGCCGGTGATAATCCGCCGCGGCCGTCCTGCCATGCGTTAGATTTGTGAACGGTGGAATGAACCGCCGTTTTCGACACAGAATCCCTGCGGTTTTTATGAAATCAAACGATAATAGGATTGTAGGGGCCGGGTCACCCGGCCCGCCGGATTCCCCAAAATGTTTTTGCATTTTACGCGGGCGGGGAAACCCCGCCCCTACAAACCGTTTTCCGGTTGATTCTTAAAAACAATAGAGGATGAAACATATCCATACGGCGAATATTTTCGCCGTTCCAGCGGTCGGATAGGAACTGAAACGCCGCGTCGTCTTATCAGCCCGGATTCCGGGCCCGCGGCGAATTAACAGCCCGGTTACCGGGCATTTTGCTCAAAGAACCGCTGGGCGTTGCGGAAGGTGATCTTTTCCACAAATTCCGGGTCGAAGTGCTTGATCAGGTTCTGGTGCCAATCCGGGATCTTGTCGATGCGGTCCAAGCGGGAAGGCATGGCCGCCCCGTCAAAATCGCTGCCCACGGCGATGTTGTCCTCGCCGCCCAGGGCGATGATCCGCCGGATATGGGCCCGCAGCTCCTGGAAGGTGGTGTCGCTTTCGCCGTTGACAAACACCGGGAAAAAGTTGATGCCGATAAGCCCGCCCCGGCGGATGATCTCCTGAATCTGCAAATCGTCCAGGTTCCGGCGGTTGGGGCAGATTTCAAAGCAGTTGGAATGGGTGGCAATAAAGGGCCTCTCCGCCACCTCGCACAAATCCCAGAACCCCAGAGTGTTCAAATGGGAAACGTCGATGATGATCCGGTTCCGTTCCAGCTCTTTCACCGCCTGGCGGCCGAAATCCGTCAGGCCGATTTCGCTGTGGACGCCTCCGGCCAGCTCATTTTCGCCGTTCCAGACTAAGGAAAAGACCTTGACCCCCATTTGGGCGAATTCCTCGATCCGTTCCAGCTTGCCGCCCAACGCCGCGCCGTTTTCCACCGTCAGCATGGCGTTGCAGATGCGGTCCTTCACCTGGTTCGGGTCATAGGGGGCAATAGAATCGCTCTCCTCCAAAGCCTTTTTGAGGACATCCGCCTGGGCCAGGAATTCCCGGTAGGCTTTGGCCCCCCGGATGTCGTCGCCGATAAACACGGCGAAGGCCTGCACCCACTGGTCAAAAATCAGCCCGCGCTCCACGGAAACCGCGCCGTCGTTGCAAAGCAGGCTTTCCTTCTGATGGCGGCACCGGCTTAAGGTGTCGCAGTGCAAATCAAAATGCCGCATAATCCATGCCTCCGTTTCTTTGGTCGGGGACAAAAGCGCCGGGCAGGTGCTCTGCCGACAGGACTTTGCCCTCCGCCGGGGATAAGGTGACTTCTATGACATCGAACCGGGGCTGAAGCTCCGACGGATGTTCCGAAAGATAAGTAAGGGCGGCCCGGATGATCCGGTTCTGCTTGGCCGGGGTGACCGCCTCCCGGGGAAGAATCCCGCTGGAAAGACGTGCCTTCACCTCGCAGAAGGCCAGAAAGCCGTCCTTTTGGGCGATCAGGTCGATTTCCCCGCCGGGACAGCGGTAGTTGCGTTCCAGGATGCGGTATCCGGCCTGTTCCAAAAGCCCCGCCGCCGTGTCCTCCCCCAGCTTCCCGTGGGCCTGGGCGGTCCCTTCCTTGGCGGCGAAATATTTTTTTAAGAAGGTGAGCCGGTGCACCGGGGACGCGCCGTACTGGTCCAGGCGGGCGTAATGCTCCTTGGTGCCGTAGCCCTTGTGCTGTTCAAAGGCGTACTGAGGGTAGGCTTTGGCCAGCTCCTCCATGCTCCGGTCCCGGGCCACTTTGGCCAGAATGGAGGCCGCCGCGATGGAAGCGGAGGTGCCGTCCCCCTTCACCACCAGCCGGGAAGGAACAGACAGCCCCGGGTTCCGGTTGCCGTCCACCAAAGCGAAGGCGGGCTTTACCTTCAGGCCGTCCACCGCCCGGTTCATGGCTAAAAATGTGGCCTGCAAAATATTCAGCCGGTCGATTTCCTCCACTGTGGCGGAAGCGATGCTGGCGGCCACGGCCTTTTCCAGGATCACGTCAAAGAGGGCCTCCCGCTTTTTTGGGGACAGCTTTTTGGAGTCGTTGATGCCTGGGATTTCCTCATCCAAGGGCAGGATCACCGCCGCGGCGTAAACATCCCCGGCCAAAGGGCCCCGGCCCGCTTCGTCCACTCCGCAGAAAACCGGGATGCCAAGGGAACGGTCATATTCGTAAAGGGTCATGCCGTTCCCTCCTTTTTAGGCGGGGCCTCCAGGGAAAGCCGCCCCAGCTTGCCGCCCCGGTATTCATCCAAGATCATGGCGGCGGCCCGGAGGGTGTCCACTTCCCCGCCGCTGATAAGCATCCCCCGCCTTCTGCCCACAAGCTCCAGCAGCTCGTATTCTTCCCGGCCCTCCAAATCCTCGGGGTTCAGCTTGAACCGGGCAAGCAATGCGGGATATTCCTCTTTAAGCCAGCCCAGGAGCCGCATGGCCAGCAGTTCCACATCCAGAATCTGATCCTTGACAGCGCCGGTAAAGGCCAGCTTTTCCCCAACAGCCGGGTCCTCGAACTTGGGCCACAAAACGCCGGGGGTGTCCATTAAGTCCACGTCCTTCGCCACGGCGATCCACTGTTTATCCACCGTGACGCCGGGCCGGTCCTCCACCTTGGCCCGCTTTTCCTTGGCCACCCGGTTGATAAAGGAGGATTTGCCCACGTTGGGGATACCCACGATCATCATCCGGATGGGCCGCCCCACCATGCCCTTGGCCTGGCGCTTTTCGGTAATATCGGCGAGGATTTCCCGGACAGCGGGCAAAAACTGGTTGATCCCCTTGCCGCTGCGGGCGTCCACAGCGATGGCCGGGATGCCCTGTTCCCGGTAATAGCGGAGCCACCGGGCGGTCAATTCCGGGTCGGCGGCGTCGCTTTTATTGAGGATCAGCAGCCGCCGCTTCTCCCCCACCCATTTATTCAGCTCCGGGTTGCGGGAGCTTTGAGGGATCCGGGCGTCTGTCAATTCCACCACCAGATCCACCAGCTTCACCTGGTCCTGGATCAAGCGGCGGGTTTTGGCCATATGGCCGGGAAACCATTGAATGTTGGGTGTCTGTGCCATAGCTCCTCCTATCCTCAGTGAACGGTCCCGATTTTATCCAGGGGCAGCAGCCGGAAAATCACCCGGCCCAAAATCTCGTCTTCATCCACAAACCCCACCTCCGAAAAGCGGCTGTCTGTGGAATGGTTGCGGTTGTCCCCCATGACGAACACCGTGCCTTCCGGAACAGTCACGGGGTAGTCCATATCCCCGTAATGGTCCTCATCGATCAGCTCGGCAATATAGGGCTCAGAAAGAACCTTCCCGTCCACCAGCACCTCGCCGTTTTCATTGATATCCACCGTCTGGCCGGGCAGGGCGACAATCCGCTTGATTAACGCCTCGTCCAGGCCGGTTTTATCCGATAAAACCACGATATCCCCGGTTTCGGGGGTGTAAAACAAGTCGGAAATCACCAGCCGGTCCTGATTTTCCAAGGTCGGCGCCATGGAGGACCCTTTGACTGTGACCACCTGGATAATAAAGTTAAAGACAATAAAGACAATGACTGCGGCAAAGAAGATAGCTTTCGCCCATTCCCACAGCTCCTTTTTCAGGTTGAAAGGCTCCTTTGCCGTCTCCTCTGCCTGGGTGTCGGAAACCTGCTCCAATTCTGCCATAAACGCGATTCTCCTTTATATAATGAATAGTGACGCCTTCAGGAAACAGGCCCCATCCGGCCAAGGGGAAACAGCCGGAAAACGGCTTTTCCCAGCACCTTCCTCTCGTCAACCAGCCCCACCTCCGGGGAACGGCTGTCGGTGGAATGGTTGCGGTTGTCCCCCATGACGAAAAGCTGTCCTTCCGGTATGGTCAGAGGGTAATCATAGGCCCCGGTATCCTTCATCTGTTCCACCGCGTAGGGCTCATAAAGGGGTTCGCCGTCCACCGTGACCCGGCCCTCCGGGGAAATGTCCAGGGTCTGGCCGCCCGCGGCGATGACCCGCTTGATAAGGGGGATGCCAAGGCCCGTGTCATCGGATAAAATCACCACATCCCCGCTTTCCGGGGTATCGTCCAGGCAGTACATGATGAGCCGGTCCCCGTCCGAAAGGGTGGGCTCCATGGAGGAGCCGTCCACCAGGACAAAGCGGAACACCAGCCCAAACAGCACGAAAACAACCAAAAGCGCCGGGAGGACCGCGCCGGCTAGGGACAAAAGCTCCCTCCGCCAGCTCCGCGGCCGGGGCTGCTCGGCCGGCAGCGCCCTGCTTTGGGGAGTTTGATCCAGCTGCTCCAGTTCCTTCAAAATCTCATCGATCTGCTCATCGGAATAACGGCCCACAAAGCCGGCCCCCTTTCCGTCAAGAAATCCTCCAGATAGCACAAAAAGGGACGATCACCGTCCCTTTCCGCACTGCCAGCCTGTTTAGATTTTTTCTCTGATCCTTGCGGCCTTGCCCACACGGTCGCGCAGGTAGTAGAGCTTCGCTCTCCGAACCTTACCGTGACGGACCACATCTACCGCAACAACATTGGGGGAATGAATCGGGAACACGCGTTCCACGCCGCAGCCGTAAGCCACGCGGCGGACGGTGAAGGTCTCGGAAATGCCGCCGTGCTTCATGGCGATGACGGTGCCTTCAAACATCTGAATTCTTTCCTTGTCGCCTTCGCGGATCTTCACGGAAACCTTTACATAGTCGCCGACCTGAATTTCCGGTTTGTCAGCTTTCATGCTGGATTGGCTGATGAGTTTTAATGCGTCCATTTTTTTCCTCCTAAATTTTCAGACATTCGTACACGCGGAAATTTCCGCTGGGTTCCAGGACCATTTTGATCCGTGCAGAGGACTGCCCGCCTTAATGTAGTTGAACATTAATCCCCACCTGCGGCAAAGCCGCAAGGCGGAACAATATCTAGTATAGGATAGCATATTTACCGGGAAAATGCAAGGGAATTTTCGCATATTTCAGAAGCGCCGGGGAAATTCCGGCGTTTTTGCCATTTTACAGCCGCAGATCCCCGAAAACTCCCGTCTTATCCACCAATACTCGGAATCCGTCCGACAGGACCTGCCGGGTGCCTTCGTCCAAAGGGACATCCGCCCAGGCGCTGTCCACCAGGCCGAACTCCACCTCCCGGCCGTCCTCATAGAACACCCGGACGGAGGTGCACCGGCCGTAATGCTCCACATTCTGCCGGGAAATCTCCCCAAACCGGCCAAAGTAAGCCGGATCCTCCAGGAATTTTCCCTTGTCATCGGTGAGGATGACAAGATCCATATCGGAGTCCGGGCGGTTTTGACCCCTGGCCCAGGAGCCCACCAGGACCAAAGCCGAAACAGCCGGCTCTTCGCTGGCCCACCGAGCTGCCAGGGTCAGGAATTCTTCCGGGCTCACGCGATTAAACCAAATGGCGGATCAGGGTCTCCCGGTCGCCTTCCAGCAGGTCCATGACGGGGATCTCCGGCATGGTGTACGCGCCGGGCTGCTGCTTTAAGGCCGCGCGGGCGGCGGAAACCAGCACCTGGCCGGTAAGGGCGGGGTTGTTGATCTTCATATTGAACTCAAAGAGCTGGTTCTGGGTCTTGCCGGAAACGCCCTTGCGGGTCAGGTTGACGCCGTGGCCCATATCGATGACCTCGTCCACGCTGTCCACCTGGATGACGTGGGTCTCATCGCTGGCGAAGTAGGGGTCCGCTTTGATCTTGGCGGTGACTTCCTCCAGGGTGTGGCCGTTTTCCAGCTCCACATAAACCATGCGGCGGTGGATGGAGGTGCCCAGAGGAATGGTCATGGACAAAGCGTGCTTCACACCTTCAATGGCCTTGACGGCAACAGTGTGGCCCATGCTCATGCCGGGGCCGAAGTTGGTGTAGGTAAGGCCCTTGGGTGCGCAGGCCTGCAAAAGGGTGCGGACAACGGAGTCAGAGCCGGGGTCCCAGCCTGCGGAGATGACGGAAACGCAGCCGTGCTCCTTGGCGGCTTTGTCCAGGGTGCAGCGCAGATCCCAGATCTGGCCGTGGATATCGAAGCTGTCAGCAGTGGAGATCCCCATGGACAGGGCTTCCAGGGCGAATTTTTCCACAGAACGGGTGGGAGTGGCCAAAATTGCCACATCCGGCTTTACGGAAAGCTCCGCAAGGGAGGCCTTCACTTCATAGCCGGAAAGCTCCCGGGGCTGTTCGCCGTTCGGATTGCGCCGGACGATGCCAACGCACTCCATATCGCCGGAGGCCTCGATGGCTTCCAGAACGTAACGGCCGATATTGCCGTAACCAACAATCGCTGCTTTGATCATGAGGATTCCTTCTTTCTAAAAAAATACCATCCTTATTATATTCCAAACTGTACCGCTTCGTCAAGAAATATCGAAAAATGTTACCATTTGTTAATTTCCGCCCAGCTCCGTGTAATTCCGGTCGATGTCCACCACGGTGTAATAATGGGCGGAGGGATTTAAGGCGCTGATTTTCTGCTGGAGCTCCTTTTTCAGGTCGTCGCCGGAGCGCTTGCAGGAGGAGGGCACCACAATGTCGAAGATCACGTTGGTGTGGGAATAGCCCCGGACCATGCGGAAATCGTGCATGGTGATGCCTTCATTGAGGCCGGTGACGATGCTTAAGACCTCCCGGCGCAGCTCGTTCAGCTGGGGGTCGTCGGTGATGATGGGGTCCATGTGGATGACCAGGTTCATGCCCTCGGCGGCGAAATCCCGTTCGATGTTGTCGCACAGGTCGTGGCTTGCCATGACGTCCTCTCTGGCGTCCACCTCCACATGGACGGTGGCGAAGCAGCGGCCGGGGCCGTAGTCGTGGACCATCAGGTCGTGGATGCCCAAAACGCCGTCATAGGAGCGCAGCTTGCGCATGGTGTCCCTTACCAAATCCCGGTTGGGGGCCTCCCCCAGCAGAGGGCTCAGGGTGTCCTGGATGAGGCTGATGCCGGACCAGAGGATGAACACGGCAATGGCCATACCCATCCAGCCGTCCAGGTTCACCCCGGTGAATTTTGCGATGAACACCGAAATGAGTACCGCCGAGGTGGCAATCACATCGTTGCGGCTGTCCATGGCCGTGGCTTCCAAAGCTGTGGACTGGATGAGCTTGCCCACCTTGGAATTAAAGCGCATCATCCAGAATTTCAGGAGGATGGAAACGGCCAGCACCCCCACGGTGACCCAGCTGAAGACAGCCCGTTCCGGGTTCAGAATCTTATCCAGGGAGGAGCCCGCCAGGTTGAAGCTGACCATTAGGATCAGCACCGCCACCACCAGGCCCGACACATATTCCATCCGGGCGTGGCCGAAGGGGTGCTCCTTGTCCGCCGGGCGTGAGGACATTTTAAAGCAAATTAAGGTCACGGCGGAGGAGGTGGCGTCGGACAGGTTGTTCACACCGTCCGCTAGGATGGAAATGCTGGAGAACAAAAGCCCCGCCAGCATTTTCCCAAAGCCCAACAGCAGGTTGCAGGCAATGCCAACGAGCCCGGCCATCCGCCCGTACCCGTTGCGCACCGCCGGGTCGGAGGTATTTTCCGAATCCTTGACCATATGCCGGATCAAAAAGTTTGTCATACGATACATAACCCCTCTAATCAAAAATTTCCCCGCCGGGCAAATAAACCGGCAGGGTTTGTCACAACAGCTGAAAAGAGCCGTTATTGTTATAAAAGCAATGGTTTTATTATAGTGGATTTTTTCCGGAAAATCAAGAGCAGGCGCAACAGATTTCCGGGAAATCGTTACTGAATAATTGAGAATCTGGATAAATTCCAACAAAATGGCAGTTGAACCTGTGGGAAATCTGTGCTATACTGATTTTATCCGCAGATTATTTCCCAAGGCAACAGAAAGGAACCATCATGAAAAGATTGAGAAAGCTCGCGGCTTTGGTCCTGACCTTAGCCATTGCCCTCACCGTGTGCGCCATGCCGGTATCGGCGGCAAGCGCCCCCAAGGATTTCCGGGCGGTATGGGTGTCCACCATCTACCATTTGGACTACCCAAACAATACCACCACCGATCCGGCCCAGCTGAAAAGCCAGGCGGATGAAATCCTCGACAACTGCAAAAAAATGGGGATGAACGCAATCATCCTCCAGGTGCGCCCCTCCGGCGACGCCCTTTACCCCTCCGAGATCTTCCCCTGGAGCCAGCATTTGACCGGCGCTCAGGGCGTGGCCCCGGCGGACGGCTTCGACCCCCTGGAATACTGGGTGACGGAGGCCCACAAGCGGGGCATGGAGCTCCACGCCTGGATCAACCCCTACCGGGTGACCCGGTCCGGCTCGGCCGACTATAATTCCCTGGCGTCCACGAACCCCGCCCTGCTCCACCCCGACTGGGTGGTCAAGCACTCCGACGGCAACTACTACCTGGACCCTGGCCTTCCGGAAGTCCGGCAGCTGGTCGTGGACGGCGCTGTGGAGCTGGTGGAGAATTACGACATCGACGGCATCCACCTGGACGACTATTTCTACCCCGGCACCAACTTTGACGACGCCGACACCTACGCCAAATACGGCGCGGGCTATTCCGACATCGGCGACTGGCGGCGGGACAACGTAAACAAGCTGGTGCAGGAGCTGGATACCGCCATCCACAAAGCCGACCCGGACTGCTCCTTCGGCATCAGCCCCTTCGGCATCTGGGCCAACGCCAGCAAAATGTCCGGCGGCTCCAACACCAACGGCAACCAGACCTATTTCTCCCACTACGCCGACACCCGCAAATGGGTGAAGGAGGGCTGGGTAGATTACATCTGCCCCCAGGTTTACTGGGAGATCGGCCACAATCTGGCGGACTACAAGACCCTGGCCTACTGGTGGGCCGACGTGGTGAAAGGCACGGACGTGGAGCTCTATATGGGCATGGCGGACTATAAGGCCGGCAACTCCAGCACCTCCAGCCCCTGGCACGGCATCAAGGCCATCCAGGACCAGGTGACCTTAAACGCCCAGATCCCGGAGATCACCGGCGAGGTCCATTTCCGCTACAAATTCCTGCTCTCCGTTGACGGACTGGAGGAATACTACACCCAGGTCTACAACAGCACAGTCCCCACAGGGCCCGCTGAACCCACAGAGCCTTCCACCCCCGAAACCCCGGCGGAACCCAGTACTCCCGGCAGTTCTTCCGGCATTGCCACCCAGTATTCGTCTAGGGACGGCAAGGGCCAGTGGACCAAATACACGGACGGCCGGTGGAACTTCCTGGTAAGCGGCAAGGCTGCTACCGGCTGGCAGCAGATCGACGGCTCCTGGTATCATTTCGATGCTTCCGGCAATATGCAGACCGGCTGGCAGCAGATCGGCGGCGTCTGGTATTACCTGCAAAGCTGGGGCGGCATGGCCACCGGCTGGCAGATGGACAAGGGCAGCTGGTACTACTTTGACAGATCCGGGGCCATGAAAACCGGCTGGCAGCAGGTAGACGGCGTTTGGTACTACCTGCAGAGCTGGGGCGGCATGAAGGTGGGCTGGCTGAAGCTGGGCAATACCTGGTACTACCTGGAGCCTTCCGGCGCCATGGCCGCCAACGAATGGAAGACCATCGGCGGCAGCGAGTATTACTTCTACGGCTCCGGCGCTATGGCGGCCAGCACCTACACCCCTGACGGGGCCTGGGTTTCCGCTTCCGGCGCAAAAGCATAAAAAACTGGCGGGCGCAGCTTTGAAAGCGGCCCGCCGTCTTTGTATAGAAAGGAGAATTTTTCATGTTTTTCCCCATCCTCACCCCACCCTCCCGGGTATTTTTCAAAGCCTCGGGACAGACCTCCCCCTTATCCCCCTGCGGTCCGGAAAGCTGGGAACGCCGGGATCTGAAGGTGTTCTGCAAGTCTTTGGATAACCGGCTGGATGTTTCCCTTGAGGCCTCCGCAGCAGAGCCGGAAGCGGTGCAGCTCCGCTGGGATCTTGACATCCGGGGACACTATCTTTTCCTCAACGACCACTGGGAACGGGGATACGGGGACCTGCAATGGGGCGTCATGCAGCCGGAACGGGTCTATCCCTGGTATTTTATGGCTTTTGACGGGGAACGCACCCACGGATACGGCGTCCGCACCCTGCCAAACGCCATGGCCTTCTGGCAGTTGGACTCCAAAGGGGTTTCCCTCTGGCTGGACCTGCGGTGCGGAGGGTCCGGCGTCCGCTTGAACGGCAGGCTTCTGGACGCGGTCTCCGTTGTGGCCAGAGAGGGGCTTCCGGGGGAATCCTCCTTCGCCGCCGCAAAGGCTTTCTGCCAGGATATGGCTGTCCTCCCGGCCCGGCGGCACCCTGTGGTGTACGGCGGCAACAACTGGTACTGCGATTACGGCGAAAGCACCGAAGAAGGGATCTTGGAACAGGCGAAAAATATCGCCCGACTGGCTGGTTCCAACCAAAACCGGCCCTTTATGGTCATGGACGACGGCTGGCAGATCTGCCACGCCCATTCCTGCAACGGCGGCCCCTGGAGCTACGGGAATTACGGGTTCCCCCATTTGGAGGAACTGCCGGGCCGGATGGAGCAGATGGGCGTCCGGGCCGGCATCTGGTTCCGGCCCCTATTGACCATGGAACGGGTGCCGGCCGAGGCGCTCCTGTCCCGGTTCCAGGGCCAGGAAGGCGTCATTTTAGACCCCAGCTCCCCCTTTGTCCTGGAAAAGGCGGCGGAGGATATGCGGCGGCTGGACGGCTGGGGGTACCACCTTATCAAGCACGATTTTTCCAGCTTTGACATTTGGGGAAGATGGGGCTTCCAGATGGGGGCATCCTTGACGGCAAGCGGCTGGCGGTTCTATGACCCCACGAAAACCACCGCGGAAATCATCAAAGGCTTTTACCGGACGCTGCGGGAAGCCGCACCGGACGCCCTGATCATGGGCTGCAACACCGTAGGGCACCTGTCCGCCGGGATCTTCGACCTTTCCCGCACCGGCGACGACACCAGCGGCCTGGAATGGGAGCGCACCCGGAAAATGGGAGTCAACACCCTGGCCTTCCGCCTGCCCCAGCACAACGTCTTTTTTGCCGCCGACGCGGACTGCGTGGGGATCACGGGCAAAATCGCATGGGAGTACAACCGCCAGTGGCTGGAGCTCCTTTCCAAAACAGGGACGCCGCTGTTTGTTTCCGCAAGCCCTGCCGCAATGGGCCCGGAACAGGAAAAAGACCTGGCCGCGGCCTTTGCCCGGGCGGACCAGGTTCTTCCCGAGGCGGAGCCTTTGGACTGGATGGACACCGCCTGCCCCTCTGTCTGGAAATTCGGCGGCGAAACCCAGTGCTTCGACTGGTTTTCCAGAGAAGGCGTCCAGATTTACGGAAACGCCTGACTGAACTGACAGCATAGTCTGACGAAAAATCCCCTGCAAGCCGCACGGCCGCGGCAAGCGGGGGATCTTTTTGTTTTTCCGGCGGATTCCCGGCAAACGGAGCAATTTCACCAGACTGCCCCCCGCCGCATAGGATACAGTATTCTAAACGAAAACGAGGTGTTTGCACATGGAGCAAAACGAGTCCTGCCAGTGCCTGGATTCCCTGCCGCTGGCCATGGCCTATGTCCCCATGCAGAAGTGGAAAGAAACCTACGCCCCGGCAACCGCCATTGACCGGGGGACCATCTTCCCGGAACTGGACCTTCCGTTTATTGGGGAGGAGGCGGTTAAGAATGGATAGCGCGCAGATGCGGCTCTTAAAAGAGATCCAGCTGACGGAATTTACCGTCACCGAAGCCACTCTCTATCTGGACACACATCCCGACGACCAGGAGGCCCTGCGGTATTACCAGTCGGCCAAACAGCGGCTGGACACCAAAACCGCCGAGTATCAGGCCAAATACGGGAAAATCATGGCCGGTGAAAACGGCCAGATGCGCTGGGCGTGGGTAGACGAACCCTGGCCCTGGCAGATGGAGGGCTAAGTTATGTGGCATTATGAAAAACGACTGATCCGTCCCATTAAGGTGCAGCGCCCGGACCCGGCCGCCGCTTCCGTCATTATCTCGCAGCTGGGCGGGCCCCATGGAAAAAGACTGTAAAAACGCGGCCCGCCCTCATGAAAGGACAGGCCGCCGGAATTTCTCACTGAATGACAATGGTTTTCTCAAACTGGCCCATGGCGGTGGTGTAAACGGTAAATCGGGCCGGATCGTTTGCCTCGGTCCCCCGCATGCCAGTCGTATAGCTGTGCTCCATGCACCCGCCGGACAGGGTGAAGGTTTCCCCATCGTAAAGGTAGGTCCCGGAGCCTTGTTTCAGCAGCAGGGTATCCCCCGGGCGGGTCTGCGTCAGGATGTCCGGCGTTTCCCAATACCCGCCGGCCTCAAAGGCAAATTCCATCTTGGCCGGCAGCTCGTCGATGCCCCGGCTGGAAAAGGTCAGGGCCAGACCGCCGTCCTGTTCCCGGATCTCCACGGCCATGGTCAGGGTCTTGAACAGCACCCGTTCCCGGGCCCCATGGTCCATTTCCCGCCAAAAGGGCGTGGGAGAGCCGTTCTCAAAGGGCCGGGTGTAGCCCCAGCTGTAAGAATACTGAAGCCGGTACCCGCCTTCTATGGGCGTGATTTCCGGGGAAATCATCTGCCCTTTGGCGTAAAAGCTGGAGCCAAACCGGACAGTTACCCGGCTCGTCCCCTTCTGCACCGCCAGGAATACCGGAGAATTGGCCAGGATCGTGTAGGAAAGATCCTCCCGCCGGCCCCGGACGATGCCGGAATCCCGGAAAAACCGATGATAAGCAACCGGCAGCGCCTGTTCCGGAAGCTCCGTATCCACAAGGGAAGGGTCCAAAAGCATCCGCAGGAGCCAGGTGGGGACGTCCACGGCGCTGCACAGGGCATAATCCGACGGGGCCGCTGCCGCCAGGCGTTCCATCCGGTCGAAGAGCCAGCCCGCAATCCCCGCAAACTCCGGGCTCTTGTCCTTGCAGGCCATCAGCATATAATTTTCGTAATAAGCGGTGGGATACAGCTTTTTCGTGTTGTCCTGGCGGGTGGAATTCATGGTGAACACGGTGCCGTCCGGCTCAAAATAGCAGGGGACCATCCGCAGGTTCCGGCGGACATGCTCCAAAAGCTCCGGCATCCCCATCTCCTCCGACACGATTATCAGGGAACGGTTGTTTACCACGTTGTAGATCCCCGCGGAACGCTCAGTGTATTCGCCGTTTTCATCGCAGTCGATCCCCTCGGCCAGATACCGCATGCACATCTCCCGGCAGCCGTCGTCCCCCAGGATGTTGGCGCACAAAGCCAAAGCGGAAGCTAAAACCCAGCGGTGGTTCGGGGTATGGAACCCGCCGTCCTTCATGCCCCGGGCGCCGTTTTTCAGAAAGCGGAACAGGGCCGCTTCCAGCTCTTTTTCCAGACGGGTACCACCGCTGTCCCGGTGCGCCAGCCGCCAGGCGTACGCCAGCACCTGCACATCGAACCCGACTGTGGACGCACAGTGGAAATTGGTTTCCCGCAGGTCGATGGTCCCGTCCGGGTGCTGTTTGCGGCAGATGTATCTCACCCCCAGCAAAGCGTCCTCCAGCACATCTTCCCGCCGGTAATAGGCCGAAGCCGGATTGTAGTAAGCCGCGATCAGCAAACCGATATAACCGTTGTTCCCAGGCTCCCCGAAGCCCTTGAACGGAGTGCAGGCGGCCCCGTATTCCGGCGACGCCTGGTCCCGCACAATGTCCCGCCGGAACCCCGGGATCATCCGGTCACCCAGCTTGGTTCCCTTGATAAAATATTCGCGCATCCTCCTTGCCCCTTTTCTGTTGGATTTCAGATCCCCTATGGGTTTTTTTATTGTAATCGAGATCCCGCAATTTGTCAATACTTAAGAGAATTTTGAAAAATTTTGCATGTTTTTCAGCAAAATCAGATGGTTTCACGGCCTGCCCAGACCGGCGTTTTTCCGCATCACCTCATAGTACGAGCATCCGAACCGGACATAATACGCCAAATACATCATGATCTCATAGGGCACAGGCGCAATCGGCGGCCGTTCGCCTACAATGGTTTTCATCAGCGCCGGGTCTTTTTCCAGCATATCGTAAAACCGGTGGGCTGCCCGGGCGGCGGAACGCTCTAAGGACAGAGGATTGCGGCCGCGTTCCTCAGCGATTTGGGGGAAAATATCTTTTCGGAGGGTAATTTCCGGCGGCGGGCATCCTTCCTCCGGTAATTTTTCCGCAAGACGTTCCACAGCCATTGCCAGTACGGCATCGGATTTCCGTCCGGGGCCAACGACGGTACAGATAACGGAGTTTGCTGCAAGCATGCCTATCACCTTTCGTAAAATGATAATTTCAATATACCAAAACAGGAAAATTTTGGAAGGAATCCGGCATAATCCGACACGAGAAGACAGAATCTGACGAAGATTGTGCATGGAAAAACCGGTAAAATTCACAAATCCGGGACCTTCCTGCATTTTTATCATACCACGGGATAAGCCATATTTTTGTCGAAATTTGTCGAAAAATGACCGATTTTTTTCAAGTCCGCCTATTTCCCCTGCTTTTGGAACCGCCCCACGGGCTTTGGGGACGAAAGGCAGCCATCCGGGTCGGAAACCTGCACCCGGAAGCCCTGGCTTTGGATTTTTTCCACATCGGCCCGACAGCCCTTCTGCCGGTATCCGGCCAAAAAATATTCCCATTCCTCTTTTGTCAGCTCCTCCTTTGCCGCGGACCCCGAGCCCTTCCCGTCCAGGCACACCCGCCGCGCCGCCGTGAGCTTCCCCGCCATCTCCCATCGCCCCCTCTCCCCCATTTTATGCCGGGCCCGCCCATTCCATGAGCATTCTGTCATTTTATCAGCCTTTGCCGCTTATGGTAAAAGCAGGAGGGATGAACCATGGGAAAACTTCAGACAGCCGCCTGCTACATCCGGGTTTCCACCGATGACCAGACAGAATACAGTCCGGACAGCCAGAAAAAGCTCATTCTGGCGTACGCCGCCGCCCACAGCCTGGCCCTGCCGGAGGAATTTGTTTTTATGGAGCAGGAAGGGGTCAGCGGCCGGATGGCGGAGAAACGGCCGGAATTTCAGCGGATGATCGGCGCGGCCAAAGGCAGGCCCCGGCCCTTTGACGTGATCTTGGTCTGGAAATACTCCCGCTTTGCCCGGAACCAGGAGGAAAGCATCGTTTATAAGTCCATGCTGAAGCGGGAATGCGGCGTCCAGGTGGTGAGCATCTCGGAGCCCCTGTCTGACGGCCCGTTTGGGGGCCTCATCGAACGGATCATTGAATGGATGGACGAATATTACAGCATCCGCCTGTCCGGGGAGGTCTGCCGGGGCATGAAGGAAGCCGCCAGCCGGGGGTACCCGGTCAACGGCGCGCCTTTCGGGTACCTGCGCCGGGACCGGAAGCTCCTGCCTGACCCGGACCGCCTGGAAACCGTCAAAAACATCTTCGCCTGGTACCGGGCCGGGCAAAGCTGTGCGGAGATCGCCGCCAGACTGAGTGACATGGGGACCCGTTCCCAGTACGGGAACCCCTTTGAAAGCCGCGCCGTCCGGTACATCCTCCAGAACCCCGCCTACATCGGCAAGCTCCGCTGGGGAGGAAGCGGCTGGATCGGCCGGGACTTCGACCGGCCGGACATCGAGGTGTTCAACGGGAATCAGGAGCCGGTCATTGACCCGGAAACCTGGGAAGCCGTCCAGCGGAGGCTGCGGGAAGAAGCGGAAGCCATGCCTCCAAACCGGCGGGAAAAAGTCCGGAAGGAATATTTCCTCCGGGGATTTTTGCGGTGCAGCAGCTGCGGCGGCGTCCTGACCTACAGCGGCTCCGGCGGGGTCCAATGCGCCAACTACAACCGGAAAGCCTGCAGGCAGTCCCACTACATCAGCATCCGGCAGGCCCAGGAATGCGTTCTGGAGGCCCTGAAAGAGGATTTTTCCGGATGCCCCTGCAATGTCCGCCTGGAAATTTCCCCCAAGGGCATGGAGGAGGAACACTTAGCCCTCAACACCCGGCTCCGGCAGGAACGCCAGCGGCTGCGCCGGGCCCAGGCTGCGTACCAGGCCGGTGTGGATTCTTTGGCGGAATACCGGGAAAACAAGCAGGCCATCCAAAGCCATATGGCCGCTTTGGAACGGGAAGCCGGAACCTCCCGGAAAGCCGCCGGGGCCGAAACCCGCCGGGCGCGCCTGGCTCTGGACATTATCCTTTCCCCGGACAGCTCGGAGGAGGAGAAAAACAGGGCCCTGGCGCTCTTTGTGGACCGCATCGTGTTCGACCGGGCGGCCAGCACCTTTACCATTTACTATTACCTGTAAATTGCAGTCCGCCGCCATGAGGCGGGCCCCATGGCGAGCTGGGCGCGGCGACCCGTTATCTCAGCCAGCGGTATTCCATGCCCTACGGGGAGATCGCCGGGATCCTCACCGATGTAGGGACGGAAGGGTCAAAAAGGCGCAAAAAACTCCCGCGGCAGGGATCTCCGCAGGAGTTTTTCCGTATCGGATTTTACTGTTTCACAAAGACGGGGATGACATCCAGGGGGGCGTCGGCTGTCACCGTCTGGCCGCCTTCATAGGTTTTGCCGGTGGACTGTTCGGTCCAACGAGCGCCTGCGGGCAGGTAAACCTCCCGTTTTCTCTGCCCGTATTCCGTCACCGGAGCCACCAGGTATTTGTCCCCAAACAGGAACTGGTCCTTGATTTCCCAGGCCTTTTCATCCTCCGGGAACTGATAGAACAGGGGCCGCATCACCGGCGCGCCGGTTTCGCTGGCTTCCTTCATCAGCCGGCGGGTGTAGGGCCGCAGCTCTTCCCGCAGCTCAATGTACTTTTTCATGATCTCATAGTTTTCTTCCCCATAAGACCAGATTTCGTTTTCCGCGCCGCTTGCGCACCGCCCGCCGCCGGTGCTGCTCAGAGGGGGTTTATAGGGGCTGCGGTTGCCGTGGAGGCGCATCACCGGGCAGAAGGTCCCATACTGGAACCACCGGATGAGCAGCTCCTGGAATTTCGGGTCCCGGATGTCCCCGTCGTGGAACCCGCCGATGTCCGTGGTCCACCAGGGGATGCCGGCCATGGCCATCTGCAGGCCGCAGACGATCTGAATCTTGAAGGATTCAAAGGTGGAGGGGATGTCCCCGGACCAAACCAAAGCCCCGTACCGCTGGCTTCCGGCCCAGGCGCAGCGCACTAAGCTCACCACGTCCTTTTCCCCGGCTTCGGTCAGGCCGTCGTAGATCATCTTGGTGTACCACATGGGGTACTGGTTGCCAACCTCCAGGACGGAGCCCTGGTTATACCGGTAATTCTCAAAATCGTAGCTGGAATATTCCGGCTCCGCCACATCCAGCCAGAAGTCCTTGATGCCTTTGCTGTAGTAATTCTCTTTCAGTTTTCCCCAGACGAATTTCCGGGCGCCGGGATGGGTCATGTCCGCAAAGGAGGTAGGGTCGATCATCAGCATATTGATCTTCACCCCGGATTCCGAGGACACCAGGTAGCCCATTTCCTTCATGTACTGGTAATCCGGCGCGTAAACCGACACCGTGGGCCAGACGGACACCATAAGCTTGGTCCCCATAGCCTCCAGCTCCTTGACCATTCCCTCCGGGTCCGGCCAGTATTCCGGGTCAAAGGCCCAGGTGCCTTCCAAGGTCCAATGGAAAAAGTCGGCGACGATGACGTCCAGAGGAACGCCCCGCCGGTGATATTCCCGGGCAACGGAGAGCAGTTCCTCCTGGGTCTGGTACCGCAGCTTGCACTGCCAGAACCCCAGGCCGTGCTCCGGCATCATGGGGGGCTTGCCGGTGACGGCCATGTACTGGGCGTGGATCTCAGCCGGGGTGTCCCCCGCCGTGATCCAGAAATCGATGGCCTTGGTGCTTTCCGCTTCCCATTCGGTGACGTTCACGCCGAAGGACGCCCGGCCCACCGCCGGATTGTTCCAGAAAAAGCCGTAGCCTAAGCTGGACACCACAAAGGGCACGCTGGCCTGGGAATTCCGCTGGGCCAGCTCCAGCATACTGCCCTTCAGGTTGAACACGCCGTTTTGATACTGGCCCATGCCGAAGAGCTTTTCCGCCGGGTCGGACTCGAATTTTAAGCTGGCCTTAAAGTTCCCGCCGGAAAGGGTTTTCAGCTCCCGGGTCCGGATGCCAAGACTGCTGTGGCGGTCGCATTCCAGCTCCCGCAGGAGGGTTTTGCCTTCCCTGCTTTCGAAAATCAGCTTGCCCGCCTTGTTGAGGATCACCCGGATCTTGCCGTTTTCCATAACGGCCCCGTCGCCAACGATCCGTTCCTCGGAGTTGACCTTCTGGGTTTCCGCCTCTTGCTCGTTCCGCATCAGGGTGATCTGTACATTCTGTTCCGGCTGAGGGATCAGCGCCCAGTTTTCCTCCGGGAAATCTCTGAGCCGCGTCACCCGCACCCGCAGGCTGTTTTCTCCAAAGGCCTCGATTAGCATCCGTTCGCCGTCGTACTCCCGGATGAGCTTATTGTCCGCAATGTATACCATAGCTTTTCCTCCAGTTTTGCAGCGTTTGCCGCTGTAAGCGTTACCATTATCATAACACATCCGCATGGACTTCCGCTAGAATAAAATCATCATTTTCCTGGCAGAAAATCACCATTTTTTCTGTCCCCGGCAATTGGCCCCCTATCGATTTTTGGTAATTGACGTCCGGCGGACATTATGATATGATGAAAAGAGCTTTTGCGAAAGGGTTGGGAATATGTCCTTTAATCAAGTTATCATGTGGATTATGGCGGTGGGGGCGCTGATCGGGGCATTGGACCGGATTTTCGGCAACCGGCTGGGGCTGGGAGAAAAGTTTGAGGAAGGGTTCCAGGCCATGGGGCCCCTGGCTTTGGGGATGACCGGCATGATCTGCCTGACGCCGGTGCTGGCAGATGTGCTGCGGCCTGTCATCGTGCCGTTTTTTGAGCTGCTGGGGGCGGACCCTGCCATGTTCGGGGCGCTGCTTGCCAACGACATGGGCGGCTATTCCCTTGCCATGGAGCTGGCGGGTTCCCGGGAAGCGGGACTGCTGGCCGGGGCCATTGTCGCGTCCATGCTGGGCTGTACCCTGGTGTTTTCCATCCCGGTGGGACTTGGGCTCATCGAAAAGGAGGACGCCCCCTATTTCTCCAAGGGACTGCTCATTGGGCTGGTGACCATCCCGGCGGGCGGCATCGTCGGAGGGCTGGCGGCGGGCTTCCCGGCGGGGATGGTCCTGCGGAACATGCTGCCGGTGCTGCTGTTTTCGGTTTTGCTGGCGGCGGGACTTCTGCTGATTCCCAAGGCCATGGTCCGGGGCTGCCTGGTTTTCGGGAAAATCATCAGCGCGGTGATCACAGCGGCCCTGGGTGCGGCGGCTTTTACCTCCCTGACCGGCGTGACCATCATCCCGGGGATGGCGGACATCCGGGAGGGACTTTTGCCGGTTATGGAAATCGGGATCGTCCTGCTGGGGACCTTCCCGGTGCTTTCCCTGACCATCAAGGTCCTGGGCAAGCCCCTGTCCGCCATGGGGAAGAAGCTGGGCTTAGACCAGGTTTCCACTGCCGGGCTGATTTTCTCCCTGGCCACCTCAGTGCCGGTTTATCCCATGATGAAGCAGATGAGCAAAAAGGGCATCATCGTCAACACCGCCTGGCTGGTGCCGGCCACAGCGGCCCTGGGCGACCACTTGGGATTTACGGCCGGGGTATGCCCGGAAATGGTGGGGCCCATGGTGGCGGGAAAGCTGGCCGCCGGGGTGCTGGCGGCGGCGCTGGCCCTGGTTTTCTGCCGGAAAATGGATAAAACCGCTTCCATGTCCATTTCTTCTTGACTGGTTAAAGGATAACGCTGGGCGAAAACCCAGCGTTTTTTGCTTCCATTCCCGTATATCCCACATCAATTCAAACAGAAAGCAGCCTTCTTCCCTATTCCGGAAGCAGGCTGCCTGCTGCTTTACTCTTTAATAGAGCCGATCATTGCGCCCTGAACAAAAAACTTCTGCACAAAGGGGTATACCACGAAAACTGGTATGACGGAAACAATAATTGCCGCATATTTTACTGTTTCTGCTATACGCTGGTCAATAAAGCTGAAGCTTCCCATTGTTTCCTCCATATTATTCTCGATCAACAGATTTCGGAGCACCAGCTGGAGGGGATATTTGTCGCTGTCCCGCAAATAAATCATGGCGTTAAAGTAGGAGTTCCAGTGTCCCACCATGTAGAATAGCCCGATTACCATTATGGAAGGCAGCGTCAGGGGGAGGATCACGTTCACCAGAATCCGTATGGGAGAAGCGCCGTCGATAATCGCCGCTTCCTCCAGCGCATGGGGCACGGACAGAAATGCCGTCCGCAGGATAATCAGGTTGTAAACGCTGATCGCGTTTGGCAGAATCATGACCAGGCGGTTGTCGATCAGCCCCAGATTATCCATAAGCAGGAAGGTCGGAATCAGCCCGCCGTTGAAATACATGGTGAACACCAGCAGTTTCATAATCACGCTTTTCCCGATCAGCTGCCTGCGGGACAGCGCGTACGCGCCGATTGTTGTCAGGACAATGTTCAAAAGCGTCCCTGCCACCGTGTATAAAATCGTGTTGCCATAGGATTTCCAGATCAATGTATCCTGGAAAATCACCTGGTATGCCTGCAGGCTGACCCCCTGGGGCAGCAGAATGATGCCCCGGGCCAGATTCAGTTTTTCCGCGTCGCTGAAAGATGCCACTAACACATACCAGAAAGGGTAAAGGGTTATCACAATAACCGCCAGCATAATGCAAACAATAAACGCATGAAGGATTTTGTCACCAAAGGATAGTTTCCGATTCATAGTCCCGCCGTCCTTTACCACAAGCTGGTTTCCGTTGTTTTCTTACAGATCAGATTTGCCGAAACCAGCAGCACAATATTAACGATCGAATTGAAAAGGCCCACTGCTGTACCATAGCTGTAGTTGGCATTGAACATACCATACCGGTACACAAAAGTCGAGATGATATCTGAGGTTTCATAAGTAAGGGGATTATACAGCAAAAGCGCTTTTTCAGCTCCAACGTTTAAAACGCTGCCGATGCGGAGGATCAGCATGATCGTAATGGTTGGAACGATCCCCGGAAGGGTTACATGCCACATTTTTTTCAGCGTATTGCATCCGTCGATTTCCGCCGCGTCATACAGCTGCGTATCAATGCCTGCAATTGCCGCGATATAAACGATAGCGCTGTAACCCATACTCTGCCAAATATCGGAAGCGATATAAATCGTCCGGTACGCATTGGGATCATTCAGCCACGTCTTGGCCTCCGCGCCGAAAAAGGTCAAAAACATCGTAATCACGCCATCCTGGTTTAAAAAATCCACCAGCATTCCGCATATAATTACCACAGAAATAAAATGAGGTAAGTAACTGACTGTCTGGACGAAAGACTTAAACAATTTGTTCCGCAGCTCATTGAGCAGCAGCGCGAATAAAATCGGGATGGGAAAACCTATTAAGATCCCATAGAAGCTTAGCAGCAGCGTATTTTTTAAGATCCGCACAAAATACACGCTGGAAAAGAACTGCTCAAAATACATCCACCCAACCCATTCGCTTCCTAAAATGCCTAAAGCCGGCGAATAGCGTTTCCAGGCAATCAGGACCCCATACATTGGCACATAACAAAAGATCAGGAAATACGCCAAAACAGGAATCAGCAATGCATAATACACCCAATTATTCTTTAAGTACTGGACCCGGCGGCCTGCTTTCGGCTGCGCATGTTCTGCGCTGCTTTGTAGGATTCGAGAGTCTTTCATCATTACATTACCCCTCTGCGCAATCTTATTTCAAATCTTCATCTAAATACTCCAGCCCCTTTTCCGTCTTGAAGGGAATCTGATCGATGTAGCCTGAAACATCTGCCCGTTTTTCTACAAACTCGTACTCCACGCCGCCTTTGTTCTGCCAGCGTTCTACCGCAGCCTGATTGATCTCCAAGGCGCGTTCCGCCCCCATGCTCTTTAAAGTTTCCACAAACGTGGGATAATCCGCATCAACATCTAAATCTCCAACGATGAATTTATTGATGGTTTCTTCCACATAGGTTTGAACGTCCGCCATAATCGCGGCATACTCGTCTTTTTCTTCATCGGTATAGCTGACATTGGGCAGGTTGATGTTGGTTTCCGCGTTAAAGGCGTCGGGCCAGGATTTCAATACGGCCTGACGGGATGCAGGGTCCGTTAAGGTTGTCTGCGCCAGCACCTGCATGTCGCCGTAAGTGTTCATGCCGGGAAGGCCAACATATCTGCTCAGCGCGACATCCGGCGAAATCCCATTTTCATTATTCATAATAAAATCACTGAACTGGACAAGTTCTCCGTTCATGGTATAGTGGATCCCTTCCACGCCATAGCTCTGGAGCTTATGACCCTCCTCTGTAAACCCGTAATTCAAGTATTCAAAGGCTTTTTCCGGATGCTCACAGGAAGTTGTGACAAAAGCCGCGCCGCTGTCCATCTGGGTGACGATATCTCCTCTGTCGAAATACTGAACCCCATTGTAGTAAAGCGGATCACAAGGCCAAAGCAGGAAGTCCGGGTCTTCACATTCGGATGTATTCCAGCGGGCCATATTGGTAACTGCCGTCAAAGTTGAGCCTGCCACGCCCTGTGCCATCCAGGTATCCCGCATTCCATTATCCATCACCAGGAAGTTATCGTTGATGAGCCCTTCCTGGTACACAGTGGCCATAAACCGCAGCGCGTCTTTAAGGGTTCTTCTTCAAAGGGGGAGAAAACTACTTCGCCGTTCAGGCCGCCTTTCATGACAAAGGTATCATTGACGCCGAAATAGTCGCCCAAAGTGATCAAAGAGCCTCTGGAACCAACAAAGGGGATCTCGTCCGCCTGTCCATTGCCGTTGGGATCCTGAGTTTTGAAGGCACGGAACACATCCAGCAGCTCATCTGGAGTTGTGGGCATTTCCAAATTCAGCTTTTGCAGCCAGTCCATCCGGATTTCCAGGCCGCCTGTAAAACCGTATTCCAGTTCAATTTTCGGATTGCAGAAGAACAGGACCGCGCCGTCTTCATCGGAAACATTTTTATAGATCGTCGGATTTTCTTCCAGAATCTTGTAATAATCCGGCGCATATTCTTTGTAATCGTCCACGGGGATCAGCTGCTGATTCCGGCGAAGCTGCGGGATATCGATTTTTTGATAAAACGGCGCCCGGATAATATCCGGAAGATCTTTCTGAGTCAGCAAAATATTTAACGTTTCTTCTGACTGTCCTTCTGCAATGTGTGTCGTAGTAATTTTAATATTAAACTTATCTTCCACTAATTTCAGATAGTCTTCCTCATAATCAAAGGGCGGGTTCTGTTCTTCCTGAGGCCCAAGACTCGTCACATACCATATGGACAGCTCCACCGGCTCCTCAGAAGCCGTTTCAGAACCGGTGCTTTCCGCAGTCTGGGATGTTGTTTCCGCGTCCGACGAGGTATCGCAGGCAGTGAGCCCCGCTGCGAGCATACTGGCGCAAATCAAGAAAGCTAACGTCTTTTTCATAAAAATTCTCCTTTCCAGATATGGACTCCATCAAAACTGTTGCAAAATATGGGCTGTCCTTTTTCAGTTAAAAAATGCTGCCGGATTAATTTTATGAACCTCCTCCCTCCTCGCGGCAATATTTATAGTTTTTTATTATATTTTTCAATTTTCCTTTCTTTATAGGCTTTTTGCATATTTATATTTTTTCTTTAATATTATTTTAGTTTATTATATCTATAACATAGAATAAAATCAAGTTATTTTTCTAATATTAAAAATATTCGTATAATTGAACAATGTTTATTTGAATTGATTGTGATATTACGCATAATTATCTGCTGTATTTTGCCGAATTAGTAATTGCATTATATTAATCATTAGAATCTACTGCAAAACTTTATCATTTATTTATCAACCTTAAAACATTTCACTTTTTCTATTTTTTTCTAATAAGTTTTTCAAAAAGATATTGACAAACCAGAGAAATCAGAGCATAATATTGGTAAACTTCATTTATCATCTTGCGCATTTTGACAAAGGAGAGGGTGTCATGAAAAATCAACTTCGCAGCGGATGTTATCCCGTTATGCTGACTCCGTTTTTTGAAGACATGACGGTGGACTACGAAGGCCTTCAGAATTTTACAAAATGGTTCGCCAAACAAGGCTGTCAGGGGCTTTTTGCGGTCTGCGGTTCCAGTGAAATGACCGCCTTGTCGCTGAAAGAACGCGTTAAAATCGCCCGGACTGTGGTGGACACTGTCAAAGGGCTGGATATTGACGTGGTGGCTTCCGGGCACGTTTCCCCTGTTATTGAGGAGCAGATCGAAGAAATCCAGGCAATTTCAGAAACCGGGATCGATTCTTTTGTTTTGGTGACCAGCCGGATCGCGCATCCATACCAGGACGACCGTATTTTTTTAAAAAATCTGGAACACATTTTATCTGCCACCGAAGGGATCACCTTTGGGGTCTACGAATGTCCCTCCCCCTATAACCGCCAATTGACCCCGGAAATCGTAAAATACATGGCGCAGACGGGACGGTTTACTTTTTCCAAGGATACCTCCTGCTCCTATGCCATCCGAGAAAAGATCAAGGCTGCGTCTGACACCAATTTCAAGTTCTTCAACGCCTACTCCCCTCTGTGCCTGGACAGCATGAAAGCAGGCGGACAGGGCTACTGCGGCATCCACGCGAATTTTTACCCGGACCTTTTCGTCAAGCTATGGGAGCTTTTTACAGCCGGAAATATGGAAAAAGCGGAAGAACTGCAAAGTTTTCTTACCATCTTAGGAGAAGCAAGCATGCCCTATAATGTAGGGACCAAGTACTATTTGAACACCTTTGAGGGAGTTTCCATGGGGGACTACTCCCGCAACAGCAATGTGCGCTTATCGGATCTGGAAAAGGAAAAGCTGCGCCAGTATTATTGGGCGATCTCGCAGGTCCGGGAAAAATTTGCCTCCATATAACTGCATTGCTCCTTTTTATAAAAGCGGCAGCCGAAACATCCTGTTATGTTTTCGCCGCCGTTTTTTTCTTTTATCCAAGAGTCAGTAAAAAAATCGTCTTGAATTTCTTTCCCAATAGGCCAAAAAGGAAATTTTGTGCTATAATGGTCCAAGAGGTTAAACCAATGGGCAAAAGGAGGCGGCATATGGATCAGTGCAGAGCAGAACGGCAGTCCCTGGCGGAAGAATTTCGGGCGCTGCAAAGCACCTTTTCGGCGCTAGGAGATGAAACCCGCCAGCAGATTTTTATCGCCCTGCTGGAACACGAGTCTGTGGGGATGCGCGTGCCCCAAATCACAAAGCGCACCCATCTTTCCCGGCCGGCGGTTTCCCACCACCTGCGCATCCTCAAGGATGCGGGGCTTGTCAACGTCCACCGCCAGGGCGCCCGGAATTATTATGTGGATGCCAATCTGGAGAAATGGAGCGCCATGAAGGCCTTGGTGGACCAGGTGTGCCGAACGGCGCAGGCCGCCGCCCAGGAAGATTACCCCCGTTTAGCAGAAGGAGAGGATGATTTTCATGACGATCACAGAAGCAATGCAGGCCCGGCACTCGGTGAGGAGCTATCAGGACATTCCCCTGGAGCCGGCGGCTGTTTCGGCCCTGCAAAAGGAGATCGACGCCTGCAACAAGGAAGGCGGGCTGCAGATCCAGCTGGTGACCAACGAACCAAAAGCCTTTGACAGCTTTATGGCCCATTACGGCAAATTTTCCGGCGTGAAAAATTATATCGCCCTCATCGGGCCCAAAAGCGCCGGTTTGGACGAAAAGCTGGGGTATTACGGGGAACGGCTGGCGCTGCTGGCCCAGTCCCTGGGGCTCAATACCTGCTGGGTGGCCATGACCTTCGGCAAAGGCGCGGCAAAAAGCCGCTGCACCGTCGCCTCCGGGGAACGCCTGGTGTGCGTGCTGGCTTTGGGCAACGGCGTGACCCAGGGGACCGCCCACAAAAGCAAGCCCATGGACGCCCTCTGCCGGGTGAATGGGGCCATGCCGGAATGGTTCCGGAAGGGCATGGAAGGGGCTATGCTGGCCCCCACCGCCATGAACCAGCAGAAATTCCTGATCTCCCTCAACGGGAACACTGTCACGGCAAGATCCCTGGGCGGCTTCTATTCCAAAGTGGACCTGGGCATTGTCAAATATCATTTTGAAGCGGCCGCCGGGAAGGAAAACTTTTCCTGGGGCAAATAACAGAACAGACGGATGATTCCCCATCCTGGCTGTACCGGATAACCGGCAGCCGGGATGTTTTTTATGTCCATTCTTCGGTTATCCGTCCTTTGACGCCGCTTTATTTTCCAGCCGGTAGGTCCATGTGGTTGGGAGCAGCTTCAATCGCACCTCCATGTGCCGGTCCGGATAAGCGGTAATGTGGTCCAGCAGACGGCCGTAAAAATCATCGGACGCCGTTTCCCCATTGACAATGGCGCGGATGTCCTGTTCCAGCGCGGCGGCATCCCAGGACTGACTTTCCTGCTTCTCCGCCGCCGCTATTTTTTCGGTGAGCTCGGCCATGCGGCGGCTGTATTGGCTGTTCATCAGCTCCAGATCGTCTGCGGCGATGCTGCCCGCAAAAAAGGCGTCCAGCATTGCCGTTTTTTTTGCTTTCACCTGCTCCAGCTCCCTTTTAAGCCCCTGGACATCCTGCCGCCCGGTATCCTGGGAAGCCTGGACCGCTTCCATAACAATGCGGGTAATGCTGCGGGCGACGGCTCCTGTATCCAGTTCCAGCATCCTCAACGACTGCCGCACCATCTCCATCCCCGCCTCGTCCCGAAGCTGGTAGCCCACATCGCAGCCGATTCCATTGCCTGCCGGGTCCATGCGCCGTTTCCCCTCCGCCGCAGCAGTGCCGCACCGCCAGACCCGATAACGGCTGCCATCCTTCCGCCTGCGGCTTTTGGAAACAAAGCTCCGCCCGCATTGGCCGCATTTGATCTTCCCGGACAGCGGGTAGCGGCTGCCGTGGCCGGCACCGGATCCGCCGTCCAGGTCCCGGCGGGCAATCTCCCGCTGGGCCTCCTCCCACAGTTCCCGGCTGACGATGGGCTCATGATGGTCTTTGAGGAAAACAAACTCCTCCTCGCCGCGGTTATATTTCTTCTGGTGGGTAAGGTAGTCGGGGGTAATGGTCTTTTTCTGCTTCAGGTCCCCGCAGTATTTTTCGTTGCGGAGGATCTTGAGGATCACCGTGTTCCGCCAGCGGGTGCTGCCGGTGAGAGTCTGATACCCTGCCTCCCGCAGCTCCCGGGCAATGACGGCGGCTCCTTTCCTCTCATGGACGTATTTATGGAAAATCAGCCGGACGATTTCCGCGCCTTTTTGGTTCACCGTCATTTTGCCGTGCTGTACATCGTACCCCAGCAGGGAACGGCCGAACACCACCCCCTGCTCCATCCGGCGGGTCTGGCCCCACTTGACCCGGGCGCTGGTGGAACGGCTTTCCTCCTGGGCCATGGTGGCTTTGATGGCCAGCAGCATTTCCGAGTCCTCCGTGAGGGTGTTCATATTGTCGTTCAAGAAAAAAACGCCGATCCCCATCCGCTTCAGTTCCCGGGTATAAGCGAGGCTGTCCAGGGTATTGCGGGCGAAACGGGAAATCTCTTTTGTCACGATCAAATCGAACCGCCGGAGCCGGGCGTCCTGGATCATGCGGTTAAAGGCCGCCCGCTTTTTGGTGCTGGTGCCGGTGATGCCCTCGTCGGCATAGATCCCGTAAAGCTCCCAACCCGGCTGGCGGCCGATGTATTCCCGGAAATACCGCTGCTGGCTTTCAAAGGAGTTGGCCTGGTCCTCCTTATCCGTGGAAACGCGGCAGTAGGCTGCGACTTTCATGTTCCCCATCACCCCCCGCATTTTTCATGCCGGTGGTCCAGCAGGTCCAGGCAATACCGGAGCTGGATCTCGCTCAATGCGCCTTGTTCCTTTAAGGCCAGCAGCACCGACTGCTGATACAGCCGGTAAAATTCCGGCGCGGCCGCCTGATTGACGGGGATTTCCCCGGATGATCCTAAAAATGCCGGTTCATTTCTCATTGGCAAAACCTCCCTGTTCCACGTTATGAGGGAGGTTCGATTTTTTTGCCTGTCCGGCCATACCACCGCGCCATTATGACCCCGCAGCAGGTACAGAAGAACTTGCGCATGTGGAAATGGTTTCCGCTATCCTTTATCAGCTGACCCGGAATTTGTCCGTGAAAGAGATCAAGGAAAAAGGCTTTGACCAGTATTTTGTGGACCACACCACCGGTATTTATCCTCAGGCAGCATCCGGCGTGCCCTTTTCCGCCGGGACCATCGCGTCCACCGGCGACGTTTTCGCCGACCTGAACGAAGACCTGGCGGCCGAACAGAAGGCGCGCTTAAGCTATGACAACATCCTCCGGCTGGTGGACGACCCGGATGTCCGGGACGCCATCAAATTCCTGCGGGCCCGGGAAATCGTTCATTATCAAAGATTTGGCGAAGCAAAACAATCAATATGGAATGGATTGCGATCTTTATTTTTTTAGATTTTCCACTTAATTTCAATTTTTTCTTCTGAGGCGTGGACGCTTACAATCAGGCTGTCCACAACCGTCAGTTTGTCTGCCATAGAAAGCTCCTCCCAGTGATCCATATAGTCGGATATGACATCCAGGTGATCTTGCTTTTGGCTCTCCAGCTGGATTATCTGCATGGATAGCTCCTTTTTCTGCGCATCCAATTCCGATACGCGGCGGTTGATGTAGGCCATTACGGTATCATTCGCCGTACTAATTTTATCTAGCAGGGAGGAGATTTCCTGATCCAGTGATTCCATTTGGTTTTTCAGCTGAATCGTTTTCAAATTGAAGGAATCCTGCTGTCGTTTGGAAAGCGTTTGAAAACTGTCCAGCTTCTTCCGCATTTCCTTCAGCACAATCGCATCCACAACATCTGCATCCAGGGAGTGAAAATCACATCCGCCAGCACTGTATTTATTGTTGCAGAGATAATAGCGGTTATTTAACTTGGTTTTGCAGCGGTAAACCTTTGATACCAGCGCATAACCGCACTTGGCGCATTTGATTTTGCCGGCGAGCCAGGTGGCTTTTGCCTTCAGCGGTTTTGCAACACTTTTGTTGTTCAGGCATTTGGATCGGCACTTGAGCCAGGTTTCCGAATCAACCATTCCCTGATGCGGAGCAATCACCAGAACATGCCCTTGCAGGGAATTTGTCTTCCGCGTTTTGTTCTCACCGGAATAGAGGTAGGCTCCATTTGTTCCGATAAAGTCCTCTGGATTGTTCACGATCTGGGTGCCCTGTACCTTGAAAAACTCATAGAGACGATAATCTGCTTTTACATACACGGGATTCACAATCAGCTCTCGTATCTGGCTCCGGTTGAATGGCTTCCCATTCCGCTTGACAACGCCCAGTTGTATCAGATACCGCATAACGTCGCCGAAAGAGGTCTGCGGTTCCGAATACAGGGCAAAAATCGTCCGGATAACTTTTGTTTCGGATTCTACGGGTTCGTACATTCTGGTGCGAACTCCATCAATCACAGTGTCCTTGAGCTGAAATCCATAAGGGACTCGTCCACCCATATAAAATCCCCGTTTGCTACGGGATGAATAGGCGTCTATTACCCTTTGCTGGATGGTTTCCCGTTCCAGTTGGGCAAAAATCATAACGATCATCAGCATAGCCTTGCCAATTGGCGTCCCGGTGTCGAATTTTTCCATGGTGCTGACAAAATCCACCTGATACTTTTGGAACACGTCGATGACATTGGCAAAATCCAATACAGACCGGCTGATCCGGTCCAGCCGGTAAACAATGACCCGCCGGATTTCCCCGGATTCGATATCCTGCATCATTTTCTGGAACGCGGGACGGTCCGTATTTTTTCCGCTGTACCCCTTGTCCGTATAAATTCTGTACTGCCCGTCTGATACCTCCTTTTTACAGAATTCAGTCTGGCTTTCCACGGAAATACTGTCAATTCGGTCTACGGATTGTCTGGTATAAATTGCATCTAAATAACCCACAATAACTCCTTTCTTCGCAAAACGAAGCGGAGCTGTTAACACTTTAATTATAAAGGCACAGCTCCGTTTATTCAAGTCTTATGTGGTTCGTATTTGCAAAAAACATCATAAAGCTGCTGTTCAATTCTTTGACGAGCAGCTGCTTTTTCTTCCTGATACTGGACAGGATTCAGATTTGTAATGAGAAAATCGCCGCCATTCCCCTGCCATTTATGTGTTTCTGCCTGATATGTAACCTGCATTCACATTCACCTCCCTTTGCACGATAGATTCAGTTTCTCTGTAACCAATATGAGCTTCTGATTATTTTTATACATGCCATATGATTTCTTTCTATCCAGAAACAGGATTTGATTTTGTCAAAATCCCTTTCTTGAAACATTTTACGTCTCTCCCAGTGCCTGCGGCGAACAGGTCCATAGAAATTTCATCTCCCCGCCTTCACTGCGGCCGGGCTGCGTTTTACAGAAGTACCATGATACCCCTGACGCCTCATCGCGTTATACAGGTGCCGCCCGTATATCAGTGCTCCTTGTTCTGCGTCCTGTGCAGACGGATAGCCGCTACTCATCAGAGGGATGTACTGGGTTTGACTATTCGGTTTTCAAGCTACCTGAAGATTCCCTTCATAAGTATAAAAGTGCAGGAAGACACCCATTTTTCACGATTTTCTAAAAAATTTTTTCATGACAGCTACTCCTTTCCTGGATTTTTGATTTATTGATTTCAGCCTGTTTATTAGGCAAAACCGCAAATAAAAAAGCGCCAATCCGCACAGGTGTGCGAACTGACACTTTGAAATACTTGATACAGTGGTCATCTGGTGTTTGACCTTGAAACTTTATCTAAATTATAGCACAGGTTCTTTTGAACGTCAAGAAGGGATTTCATCATTCTCCAATCTGGCAAATTTCCAGGGGTTTTTGGAACCGCTGGCATGCTTGCTGGATTTCCCGAATAATGGCATCTGGTATAAAACCATCACCGGATAATTGGATCTGTAAATCAGAAGGCTGTTCCTGATAATCCAAAATCAGGCCAAAATTCTTTTTCTGAAGCAGTCCCAACGCTTCTTGAAAATCCTGGGGAATTGTCTGGAAATGGGGGATTGCATAGATCCGACAGTCCGTATCCAAAATTCGCTTTTCAAATAGTGCCTGCAAAAGAGGCTGATTGGCTCCCAATGTAACAGAAATCATCCGAGAATCTCCATCAAAGAAAACATTCTCCGTCAGGGAATGGGCTTTCAAAAATCGGTAATACTCAGCGGCAAAAGATTCGGCATAAAAGCACCGTTTTTGCTTGCATAAGTTTTTCTGGTGAAAGGATTCCAGATAAGTGTAGGCAGTTTCCCCATCGAAAATCTTCCGGATGACTTCCAGGCAGATGGGACCAAAGTCCGGGTCGGCACCCTCTGACAGCAGATAAAGTTCCAGTTCCTTTTCTGAAACGTCCAGCTGATAAATTTCTTCAGTTCCTTTTACCGCCGAATGGAACCGCATCTGATACCACCCTTTTACATCCATACTTGCTTGAGATTCTTCCCATATTTTTCGCAGACATCCGAAACCAGCCGGATCAGCGCCCTTTCTTTTTCCTGCGGGAAGATTAACAACAATAGATCCTGCATTTCCTCGTAGGCCGCATAAGCATCCCACTGATTCCGGGCATATTCCTCCTCAAAAGAAAAAGAATTATAGGAACTTGGCCTGGACCGATAGCCCAGGATTTGCAAACGGCTGATGCGGAAGACGGCCTGTTTTTCTTGAAAATAAGCGCGAAGATTCTCCGCATCCGGGCCATATTGGGCGGTAACCAGGGTGTTGCTGTCCTCAAAAATCCGGTTTTCTTTGGAAAGCCAGTTTTCGGGAAGACAGAACCCGGAATCGCCGCGCTTCTCAAATTCCGTAATACAAATATATTCACGAAAACAGGCGGACAGGATTTCCACACAAAGACTGGGAAAATCCCAATCCCCGGTTTCCCCGGAATAATTCAGTTCCAACCGGATGCGGCCCTCCGGTTTATCCAGCATGAGCCAGTAGTCCCGGTAAACCGATGGCTCCTCTTTTTTCTTTGTTCGGAACATTTCATTCTTTCCCCACCTTCCGCGAAATCATTCTCGCGGCCTTCCAAAGAAGCAGACGAACGGCAAAAATAATCGCCGTTGCGACAAGGACGGTATACCAAGCCACATATTGGGGTACCCAAATCACCCACGCCATCTCAGCCAATGTCACCAAAATCCCGAAGACAGCGTAACCTTTCATAAATTTTGAAGGATCGTTCACCAGCTTGTTGCCAAGGGAAAAGAGAAGAAGCGGGTACACCAATACATCGCACATGACGAAAATATCCTGAAGCGTATTTGGCCCGTTCCCTTCCGGAATAATATAATCAGGACCAAAATCAATCGCTTCAAATCCGAAGGCAAATACCATCATTACCCAAAATAACAAGGATGAAACATTCCATTTATGACCGTAAAATTAGTGCTAAACTACGGTTCTGCGGTAAAAAATGGCGTTGGGATCCGTGGTCGCCCTGAGAAAACTACGGTTCCTGCATGGAAAATTGGTTTTGTAACCGTATCCGACAGAAAAATTGTACGGATCTGACAGAAAAAATCCCGTTCGCATCCGTATAGCTGCATTTTTTATTGAGACAAATCTGAATCATACAGAAAATCCTCCTGAACTGTTACATTTTTGCAGAAGTTCATGGTATAATGACTGCAAAGCAGGCATTATATCGCGCCGGTTCGCGTTGAGCAAAGCGAGACAAACACCTCGGCGAACCGTGTGCATCCCCCGGAGGGATACCGTGGCTTCGGAGAAGTCATGGTATAATGCTTGCAAGGCAGGCATGATATCAGCGCCGGTTCGGGTCGAGCAAAGCGAGACAAACACCCTGTCAAACCGTGCGCATCCCCCAGAGGGATGCCGTGGCTTCGGAGAAGTCTATAATGGAGAAAGAACAGGAGGATGCTTAAAATGCCCCAGCATATACAGGTAGTGGACTATGATCCCGCATGGCCGGAGAAATTTAAGAAAGAGGCGGAGAGGATCCGCTGGATCCTGGGAGACTGCTGCTGTGAGATTTATCATATCGGCAGCACATCTGTGCCGGGACTGGCAGCAAAGCCGATTATTGACATTATGCCTGTGGTGACGGATCTTGGG
>DVOW01000058.1 GCA_018713335.1 Candidatus Merdivicinus intestinigallinarum
TTTACCGAGAAGTGAGGTCCTACCTCTCTTAAAAAGTCAATGTAATTCAGATCTAACAGCCACTCTGCATTATTTACCATAAGGGCTTTTCCATCAGAAAAATCAATGAATCTTTCCATCTGTTTCTTAAAGCAGTCACAGTTGTGCTGAATAGTCTCTGCCGTCATCATAGAACGCATATCCGATCTTCCGGAAGGATCCCCGATATAACCGGTGCCTCCGCCGATCAGAGCGATAGGCTTATTTCCTGCCATCTGAAGACGCTTCATCAGACACAGAGCCATAAAATGCCCTACATGAAGGCTGTCCGCCGTAGGGTCAAACCCGATATAAAAAGTTGCCTTTCCGTTGTTGATCAATTCCCTGATCTCTTCCTCATCCGTCACCTGTGCAATCAGCCCCCTGGCCTGCAATTCCTCATAAATTTTCATCTTGGATTCTCCTTTTCTCTTTACTTGACCATGGCAGTATACAAATAACAGCTGCCACAGTTTTTGCTTTTTTCTGAAGGACGCTATCGTCTGTCCGATAAACAGCTCACAAACTTTTATCATTTTCAACTGCCCTCGAAGAATTACAGAGAATATTTGCTATGTTTTCTGCAAATTTGTCGAGCAGGAGTTGTCGCATTAAACATGTGTCAGGAATATTTATGTATTTTATGCGAATTTGTCGAGCACAGCTTTGAGACTACAGGCTCAAAGCGGCGCAGACTGAGCAATAAAATACATAAATATTCTCGATTTTGTTTAATGCGATAGCTCCCCCAGACTGTTCAAGAAAACATAGTAAATATTCTGCAAAACTTTTACAGGGCAGTCCCCACAATGATAAAAAGCCCCCGTCCTTCCTGTTACAAAAGGACGAGAGCTTATAGATTCCCGTGTTACCACCTTTATTCACAGACAGCTCACACTGCCTGCCTCTGCAAGTACAGCTTACGCGATACTCAAAGTGTTGTAACGTACACCAAAACGTCACAGCCTACTCATTGCTTTTCGGTGTGAAGCTCCGGGAGGTATTCGCACTGCAGTTCTCCCGGGCCTCTCATCTGCCGGCTCCTTTCTGTAGGTCTCTCTGCATACTACTTGTTCCCATCTTCGCTTTTCTCATTTACGAAGACCAGTATACAGAAACCTTCCCGGCTTTGTCAAGGGCACTTTAACAACTTGCAATGACGCAGTAATCCAGCTTATCTGCTTATGGCTTTCATTCTCCACTGGTATTCCCCATTATCCTTGATCCCGTAGAAATCTCCGAAGTTCAGGTCAAAGATATCTTTCTGGATCCCGGATATGGAAATCTGATTTTTGATCAGATACTGCCATATTCCGCCGTGGGAAATATCTCCCTGGAGAAGAACGCCAACTACCTTTCCATCCCGAAGGACTACACGTTTGTAGTTTCTGGAATCCTCTCTGGCAATGACCACATCGCCCTCCTGAGGAAGGATCACACCTACACACATAGAAACCAGTCCAAAGAAGTTAATGGTATTCTTAATGGCATAACGGTCTGTGTATTCTACATGAGAACCGCACATATTCAGAGCCGCCGTTTCTCCCTGCTTCTGAGCGTTTGGCCAGATACCGGAAAGGCCGGTTACATCACCTGCCGCATATACTCCTTCGGCTCCTGTCTGAAGATAATCGTCTACCTTAATTCCACGGTCAATGACGATCCCTTCTCCTTCCATTCCTGCAACTGCAGAGCGGACGCCGGCAGCCACAATGATCAGGTCACAGGCCAGCTTTTCTCCATTATCCAGGACAATCTCATGAATGTTCTTATCTTCTCCCATAATGGTGTCCGCAGCCTTTCTTCCCAGATAGAACCTGGCTCCTGCTTCTTCAAAGCGTTTCTGATATTCAAAAGCCGCCGTCTTGTCAAGCTGTACGGGCAGGATCTGATCTGCCATCTCTACAATGGATACTTTCTTTCCAGTCTCCATCAGACCATAGGCTGCATCCAGGCCAACCAGACCGGAACCGATGATCACAATGTTCTCAGCATTTTTTGCCAGTTCATCAATAGCCTGGGCGTCTCTTAAATGACGGAGTCCGAAAACATTTTCAGCTTCTCTTAAATTTCCCACCGGTGGGATAAAGCTCTCTGCTCCTGTGGCAATGAGAAGACGGTCATAGCTTACTTCATCTCCCTGGTCGGTATAAACCTTTTTCCCCTGGGTATCCAGGCGGTTTACGGTTTTTCCCTGCAGCCAGGTGATCTGATTTTTCTCGAAAAAGTCCGGATCCACAAAGCTGATCCCTGCAGCATCTCTTTCGTGACTCAGATATTTATGAAGCATACATCTGGAATGTACCTGAGTATCTGTAGAGATCACCGTAATCTTTCCATTTTTGTCTGCTTTCCGGATAGTCTTTGCAGCAGTAATGCCTGCTGCTCCTGCTCCTAAGATCACATATTCCATCTCTACACCTCCTCAACCCAGATAGCCTGCTTTGGACAGGCCTTTACGCAGCTGGGATCTTCTCCCTTGTCAATGCAGAAATCACATTTGATCACCTTGCTGCGGGTGCTGTCATCAGGTTTCAGTACGCCGTAAGGACAGTTCATCACGCACATAAAGCAGGAACCGCACTTCTTCTCATCGTACTGCACATGGCCTGTTTCCGGGTCTTTGGCAAGAGCGCCGCTCATACAGGACATGACACACTCCGGCTGGTCACAGTGTCTGCAGAACACCGGAGTATAACTTCCATCAGGATTTTTATAGATAAAATTCCTGGTCTCATTGGCAATGTCTGTGAGATCCAGTGTATAGACATCGCCTTCATCTTTTCTGTGGGCCTGCATACATGCCACGGAGCAGCTCTTGCAGCCGTCGCATTTCGAGGCGTCTATCATTATTCTCTTCATCTTAGGCTCCTGTCTTTTAAATATTTAAACCTGCACGTTTCTCCTCAATGATCTTTTCCAGGATATCTGCACTTGCCTTAGCGTCCGGGTTAATGATCACCTGTCCGCCGGTAAGGCTCTTCATGTCTTCCGTAAGAAGTTTCACTGCCAGATCGCTTCCTGTAACGAATGGGGGCAGTCCTAAATGAAGGGGCAGTCCCAGGGCCAGGCCGAAGCATCCGTCTGCCAGAGCCTGCTCTTCCAGCCACTGTGCGGCAGAAAGTACCAGCGGAAGCTGAGGAATATCGATTCCCAGAGCTTCTGCCAGCTCTGTGGCAACGATTTCCAGACGTCCGATAGCCAGACATGGACCAAAGTTCAGCACTGGAGGAATATTCAGTTTTTCGCAGACTGCACGGAGCTTTGGTCCTGCCAGTTTTGCTGCTTCCGGCGTCATCAGACCGCAGTTTTCGATTCCCCCTGAAGAACATCCTGCTGTGAGAACGATAATGTCTCTGGAGATCAGTTCTTTTACCAGGTCTACTGTAAGAACGTCATGGCCCCCTGCTGTCAGGTTGGAGCATCCTACCACGCCGGCAACACCTTTAATATCTCCGGATACGATCAGGTCGATAAGAGGTTTCCAGTTTCCTCCCAGGAATTCCTTTAAGGAACCTTCGGAAACACCGGTAAGAGTGTGGTCGTTTCCATGTTCCGGCTGAAGATTCATGGTTACTTTGCCTCTTCTTGCTTTATAAGCTTCTACGATCTCGTCAATAATCTCTTCGCTCTGTTTTTCTCTCTCTTCAAATTTGAAAGGTTTCAGCTCTGCATTGGCCTTCTTTGCTACATCATCCAGACAGATCTGTTTGATCATCAGTTCATCACAGATAGGCTCAATGCCTGGAAGAGTACAGTTAAACTCAGAAAGAACAGCGTCAATGCCGCCTGTGGCAAGAACAGCTTCACTGGTGTAGTTGTTTCCTGCATGGCCGTCAAATACTTCTGTATAATGAGCGCCTCTAAGCTGAAGATCCTGTCCCACGCAAGTACAGCCAACCAGCTTAAAGCCTTTGGCTCCTGCTGCCTGAGCTTTTGCAACAGCTTCTTTGGAGGTAAGTCTTTCCTGAAGGTCTACGAAAATCGTATGCTGATGTCCTGTGATCATAATATTGATATAATCTGGGTCAATCACACGAAGACCTACTGGCGCCATGCGAAGTTCCGGTTCTCCTAAAAGTACGTCGTTCAGCAGGTTTGTCAGTGTCAGTCCGTAGATACCTGTGGAAATACCCAGTTTCAGACAGTCTGTATACATATCTACAGGGTCAGAATTCAGGTTTGTGGAACATTTCACTACGCCATGGAACACTTCGCCTTTGGCTCCTCCGGGAAGGATATTCAGTTCCTGCCATCTCTTAAATCTGGGGCCGTAAGCCATTTTTTCTACCAGTTCCATTTTTTCGTATTCCGGTTTATACAGATCGTCCAGGACCATCTGGGCTACCTGTTTTGCAGTATCCCACTTGTCGGTTCCCTGTACACCGAAAATCTCTGCCAGTTTTGCCAGGGATTTTTCACCTTTGATCTCTCCCTTGATCTCTGCTGTTTTCTTCACGTTCAGAGCTGTATTCTCCACAATGTGGATATAGCAGCCGGAACCGCTGGCAACTGCCCGCAGGAAGTTTCTTGCCACGATAACATCTGCAGTAGCACCGCAGATTCCTCTGGGAGCTTTTGGTGTGATCCGGCATGGGCCGTTAGCGCAGAGACGGCAGCACACACCCTGAAGGCCGAAGCCGCATTTGGTGCTCTGTCCTTCTACTCTGTGATGAGAAGTCTCCATGGGAAGGCTGCGGATAAATCCCTCCAAAGGCTTGTCTGCACTGGCACAGGTATTGCATCCATAACACTGGTTCATTTCTTAAATTCCTCCTATGTAAATAATTGTATGTCAAAATTATAACGAATCTGGATTAAATTAGTCAAGTATAACTTGCTTTTTTATTTATTTTTTAAAAAGGATAACAGTTCTCTGTTTGTCCGGGAATTAATCTTCAGCTCTTCTCCTGAAAGAGGCCTGGCTGTATCCGGAGGATTTTCTCCACAGATATCTACTCCCAAGATTTTCCTTTTTTCAAAGGCCAGTTCCAGCCATTTTAAAAGTTGTTCCAGAGAAAGCACTCCCTGGTCCCAGTTGGTCCTGGCATCCTCTTCTCTTAAAACATCTTTATCTATAGAGATGTACAAAGGCGCGTCTCTATTTGTCTCCAGAAATTCCAGAAAGAGATTTTCTCCCTTTATCGACAGTTCTTCCCTGCTGATGCAGGTCAGTTTCTCCCTGCCTGGGCCATGATATTCTTCAAAGGCTTTTTCAGGAGGGCCTGCTACACACATACTGGAAAGGAATGTATGGCTTTCCAGGACCTGGCCAGCCCAGCTGCCGCAGGAAAGCAGCCCGAAAAAGGCTGCCTCCTGCATATCTGTATGATTGTCGAATACCAGAAGGGAAAAAGGCTTCTGGATTTTCTCCAGCCAGAATTTTGTAAGGTAATGATAATTGCCGGAATCCAGAAAATGGATTCCCTGAAAAGGCAGACTGTAAATCTTTTCTTTAATCTCATCCTCCGCCTCCTGGGTACAGTAACAGTTTACTCCCTGAAGCTTTCGAAAATCCAGCCACAAAGCCTCTTCCTCTTTCAAAAAATTTTCTTCCCGGTAGATGCCGGAAAAGTCCATTATGATTGGTTTCATCTTGTTTCTATCCTTAATCCACAAAATGTATCTGCCCTTTTTTCTCAGGATTCTGAGTAACAGGAGTCTTCGCATATCCCAGGGCAGCGATTCCAAATATCACATGATTGTCCGGGATCTCCCAGCCTCTCAAAATAGCTCTCACTTCCTGGACGTCGCAGACATCTCTTACCTGATTGATCCAAACAGAACCAATTCCGAAGGAATGGGCCGCCAGCATAATGTTTTCCATAGCACAGGCATTATCATCCTGAGAGTGGTGATTATCTCTGTCATTGGAAGGGATTACCAGGACTTGCGGACTATACATATCATACCCCTCTCTTCCCAGTTTTTCTCCTACAGCCTTTGCCAGTGCCTGGATCTTAGTCCGGTCTGTAACTACAGTTATCTTCCAGGTTTGTTTGTTCTGTCCACTTGGCGCATAGATCGCAGCTTTTGCAATCTGCTCCAGTTCTTCTCTGGGGATTTCTTTCTCCTCAAAGGCTCTGACACTTCTTCTTGTAAGAATATTTTCCATAGCTGCATTCATCATCCATTCCTCCTATATTCGTAGTTTTATAACTATTTTATCACGGTCACGGAGCAAATACCAGTCTCTTTAAGGTCTCCTCCAGACACCAGGGAAAATCAATTTTTTCCAGAGAAGCCGCCGTATGGATCTCCCTGGTCTTCCAGGTCTGACCATTTACCTGATATAAAATCTCTCCGGCTTTTTCTCCTTCTTTTACCGGTGCCTGAAGGCTCTGCTCTATCTCCACAACCGCCTCCAGTTTTTCGTCTTTCCTGATGAGCATTCCTTCTTCCTGAGAAAGTTCCTCCAGGGAAACCGCCACCTGGGCCGGGACTCCCAGTATCTCCGTCTGTCCATTTTCTACCGGCAGATACTGTGGAATCAGAGGAAGTTCAGCCTGGGCAAAGCTCTGCCAGGTATAGTTTTCCAGTCCGTATTCCATCAGCTTTCTGGTATCTGACCATTTATAATTTTTATTGTTAGGCCAGCCGCAGCCCAGCAGGGCCACGATCAAAGTCTTGCCCTCTCTCTCAAGAGCCCCTACATAACAGTAGCCTGCATCTGCGGTAAATCCCGTTTTTCCCGTCAACGCCCCTTCCATCATGCTCAGAAAAGCATTGTGGTTGGTGCAGGAGATGGTTTTGTTTCCTGAAGAGTCTGTAAAAGTGTAAGACGGCGTACGGGTAATTTCCAGAAACTCTTCCCTGGCAGAAGATTCTCTTATGCAGTAGCGAAGGATTCTGGCCAGATCTTCTGCTGTGGTAGAATGTATCTTTACCCCTTCTTCTGTTTCTGCCTGGGCGTCCAGGCCATTGGGGGTGATAAACCAGGTATCCTCACAGCCAATTTCCCTGGCTTTCTCGTTCATCATATCTGCAAATCCTTCTGTGCTTCCCCCGATATGCTCTGCCAGGATCACCGCTGCGTCATTGTAACTTTCCAGCATCAGGGCATAGAGAAGATCTCTGACGCCATAACTCTCGCCCTCTCTGGCTCCCATATGCACTTCCGGCATAGATGCGGCATAGGCAGAAGTTTGGGCTGTCTCCCCTGTCCTTCCCGATTCCAGTACCAGAATACAGGTCATCACTTTAGTGGTACTGGCCATTGGTCTCTGTTCCTCCCCGTTCTTTTCAAAGAGTACCCTTCCTGAATCACCGTCCATGAGCACTGCAGACAGGGCATACAGGCTGTCCGGCTCCTGAACTTCTTCTCCATAGACCTGCCAGGGAAGAAGAATGATCTCCAGGCAGATCAGAATTCCTATTATCCATATTTTCCCAGCTTTTTTCATACCTGTCTCTCCTTCTTATAAAGGTTATGAACAGGCCCAAAAAAAGATACCACAAACAGGTCTTCCTCCCGTCTGCAGTATCTCTTTAAACATCAAGCTGAAGCTGGATTTCCTCCTCTGCCTCTGCTTTAAAATCTTCAATCTGTACCGGATCGATCTCCGGCAGGTCGTCCAGACCCTGAACGCCAAAATTCCTGAGAAATTCCTCTGTGGTCCCAAACAAAATCGGTCTTCCCGGAGCATCCAGACGGCCTACCTCTCTCACCAGTCCGTATTCAACCAGCTTATTCACTGCATGGTCACTTTTCACGCCCCGGATTTTCTCAATCTCCAGTTTTGTAACAGGCTGCTTATAAGCAATAATGGACAGAGTCTCCAACATGACATCGGACAGAACCGCCTTCTTAGGCTGAAGTGCCATGGCCACCAGATAATCATAGTATTCTTCCTTTGAACACATCTGAAAGGAGTCTTCCAGCTCAATGATCTTAATGCCTCTGTCTTCTGTCTGATATTTCAGCATCATATTTCGAATGATTTTTTTCGTAGTTTCCATATCATGACCAATAGTCTTGGCAATATCTCTTAATGATACTGCGTCTCCCATGGCAAAGAGTATGGCCTCTATGGCACCCTCGATTTTTTTCAGTTCCATTGATTCTATCCTTTCATGCAGCTTTCAATATAAATTTCCCCGAAAGTTTCTTTCTGGCTGATACGGATTTTTCCCATCTTCATCAATTCCAGGATGGAAAGAAAGGTAACGATCACCTGGACCTTGCTGGACTGTCTTGAGAGCAGATCTCGAAAGCCGAAGTATCTGTGGCTCCTTGCATAGTCCTCTACCTCTTCCATTTTGTCAGGAAGACTGATCTCTTCCTTCTCGATTTTTCCAAATTTGCTCCGGATAGGGTCTACCTTATCCTCCTGTCTGCGGATAACGCTCTGGAAAATATCATTGAGTTTTGCCAAGGTAATGCCCTTCAGAAGTTCTTCCGGGTCCACCGGTTCTCTGTAGGCCAGTACTTCCTTGGGAACCGTAGGGGCTTTATACACATTTTTCGCCGCTGCCGCCATTCGATCCCGGAGTTCATAGGACATGTATTTATACATCTTATATTCCAGGAGCTGACGGACCAGTTCCTCCCTTGGGTCCTCTTCCTCTCCCTCTTCGTTTACCTCTTTCGGCAGGAGCATCCGGCACTTGATAGAAATCAGCGTTGCTGCCATTACCATAAACTCACTCATGATATTCAGGTCTTCCTGCTGCATCTGATGGATATACTCCATGTACTGATCTGTGATCTCAGCAATCGGTATATCATAGATATTCACTTTATTTTTCTCGATCAGATGGAGAAGAAGATCCAGAGGACCTTCAAACACCTGGAGTTTTACCGGAATTCCAGTTCCCATATTTCCTTACCTCTTTTTTTCGCTATGTGCCATTCTACACTATTTTTCAGGAAAAGTCCACCCTCTCCAGCTCCCCCATGCGCCTGGCCTCTTCCTGGGAGCAGGGAGCATTTCCGTATCTGGCCTTTTCGTAAAGGCTGTGAAACTCTTCTCTTTCCTCCCCTTCTGGAAGACCTGCTGCTTCCTCCAGTTCCATGGGGGTGAAGACGGCAGAAGGTTTCCCTTCTCTCATAATTTTTTGCCGGTAAGATTTCCGTATTCTGGCCTCAGGCGTCCTGCCCCAAAAGAATCCCAACCTCGGCATCCGGCTTTTTCCCAGTTTCTCAGTCTTTTCCTTTCTGGAAACATCCAGACTTTCCAGTATATCCCCATTGACTTCAGTCTCACTGTTATATTTCCTATACAACCAGTAAAGAAACACACAGATTCCTCCCAGGATGGCCAGAACGAATGCTGCGATTAATATTTTTTCCAGCACTTCCCAAATAGCTGTCAGCAGAGGAGAGGGTTCTTCTCCGGCTCCCAGAAAAGGGGGCTGGGCTCCCATATCCTCCTGGGGCAGTTCTTCCGGCTCCGGAGCTTCTCTTTCACCAGACAGGAGCATCGCCAGAAACCGCCTCAGCAGCTCCAGTACAGCCAGGATTCCCCTGTCAATTTCCAGAAAAGGCAGGATAACCATGCAGCCCACAGTCAGTCCTGTGAGAAAGTTCAGCATCAGCCGGTTTCCATAAGCAATTCCCTGTTTTGGAAACCGGTATAATTTTTCATGATCGCCGCAGTATTCCAGAAAACCTTCCCTGTTCCGGCACCACAGAATCAAAAGCCAATAACACCCGGCAAAGACCAGAAACACATTCTGAAAGATTTCCAGCCCATACTCCAGAGCAAAAATATATTCCAGTGCAAAAACCAGCAGGCAGGGATAAGAAGGCTTAAAAAAAGCCTTTCTGTTCCCCTTTATCCTCTGTACAAAAAACAGGGTCAGAAAGAAAAGGACACCCAGAAGAAGACAGCCTCTTTCCCATCCCGCCTTTCCCAAAAGCCAGAAACCTGCCAGAATCAAAAATGATACAGCCAGATAACTCCAGATTTTCTTTCCTCTCATCGATACTTCCCGGAAGACCGGGGCAGATATGAGCATGCAGAAAATCTTTACCGGAGTTCCTGCATATAACCTATCTCCCAAATACAGAAGGAGAAGAAGAATGCCTGTCATAAAAAGCCACAGGTGAAGAAAGCCATATATTTTCAGAATTTTGTCTTCCTTCATCTCTTCACCTCCCAGCGAAGGACTTCCATCCTTTGTTTTCTTTTTATTTTCAGCTCCATCTCTGAATACAGCGTAGCCAGATAAACGCTACCCTGATTTTTTTCTCCCAGTTCTGCCATAATCTCTTCCAGCTCTCCATACTGATTTTTTGTAATGAGAATGCAGAGGCTTTCTCTTGATAAAAGAAACTCCTTTTTTCCCTCCAGGCAGTCGGAAAATTTCCTGCAGTCTTGTCCCAGATCAATCCTGGAAAGACATTGAAAAAGTTTTTCCCTCTGTCCTCTGCCAGACTGTCCGGCCAGAAAAATCTCGGACTTTTCTTTGCAGTCTTTTCCATTGGTGATCAGTCCTACATCAATCCCTCTGGATAAAAAATATTCCGCTGCAGCTGCAGCCAGACGGATTCCTTCTTCATGGATTTCCTCATATTTCCATACCGTCTCATCTTCCACATCTAAAAGAATATACACATTGCCAGACACCGCTGAGTTTAACTGGTTCACCATAAGACTGCCGGTCCTGGCACTGGCCTTCCAGTTAATCTTATTCATAGGGTCTTCCGGGGTATACTCCCGGATACCGCGAAACTGAAAGGGATCCTCCAGAAGTCTTTTTCTGGACTCGTAGATTCCTGAAATCCGCCGAAAAAGCATTTCCCAGTTTTCTCCTGAAAGTCTTTTAGGATATACATAGAGATATGTACTGGCAGGAACCGTATGATACATCTCTCCATTCAAAAGGATTCCCCTGGTTACCAGGTCCACTTTCTGTATTTCGTAGTATCCCCGCCTTACAGCCATAAAAGGGACCTGGCGGATAATCCTCTGTCTCCCCATAACGGAAAAAATATCCCTTTTATAGCTCTGATCCGACACACTGGTATTCTCTTCCTGCCCGAAAGAAAGATTCCTGCTTACGGCAAATCCTGCCTGAAGAGTTGGCAGAAACAGCCTTTTGGCATTTTCAATGATTTCGGTAAGAAATCCTTCTTCTCCCTGAAAGATAGGCTCCCCTTGGAAATGGACCTCCACTTTCAGTCCTTTTCTCCAGTTTTTTTCATAATATATTCCTGCCAGGAACTGGGCCAGTATCCCTCCTGCCAGTATGAGCAAAAAAATCATCTCATTTTCCCCATTCTTCCGTTGGTACGTCAGTCTCTTTCAATATCCGGCGAATCAGCTCTTCCCCCTTCAGAAAGCCTCCGCCCAGGATCAGACGGTGAGAAAGCACCGGCACAGCCAGCTTCTTAATATCTTCAGGAACCACATACTCTCTTCCCTGGATATAGGCCCAGGCCCGTACAGCCTGGTAAAGAGCTATGGTTCCTCTGGGGCTGACCCCTCCAAGGATTTCTCCCATATTTCTGGTCCTCTCGCAGATATCTGTCAGATAGCCTTTCAGCTCCGGATGTACATAAACCTTTTTATATTCCTCCTGGTCTTTTCTCAGCTCTTCCACCGTGCTCACCGGCTCCAGACTGTCCAGAGGGTCCGCTCTTTCAAAACGCTCCAGAATCTGGAGTTCTTCTTCTCTGGTTGGCATTCCCAGAGACAGTCTCATGAGAAAACGGTCCATCTGGGCTTCAGGAAGGGGAAAGGTTCCTGCATTTTCAATGGGATTCTGAGTTGCGATAACAAAAAAGGGAGCCTCCAGCTTTCTGGTTTCTCCTTCCGTAGTTACCTGCTTTTCCTCCATACATTCCAGAAGACTGGACTGGGTACGGGGTGCTGCCCGGTTGATTTCGTCCGCCAGCAGCACGTGGCAGAACACTGGTCCCGGTTTAAAACGAAACTCCCCTTCTTTCTGGTTATAATAATTCATACCTGTCACATCCGATGGCAGTAAATCCGGAGTAAACTGAATACGGGAAAATCTCCCTTCCACAGATCTTGCCAGAGCCTTGGCCAGCTTGGTCTTTCCCGTACCAGGCACATCCTCCAGCAGCACATGTCCCTGAGATACTATTGCGGCAAGTATGAGATCGATAACATCCCTCTTTCCTATAATTACCTTTTCTATATTATCTCCGATAGCTTTTAAACTCTCTCTGCTCATTTTGTCTTTCCTTTCTCCTGTCCATCCTTTGGGGCGCAACAAACAACCACCAGTTCTCTGGGGTTAAATATCCGAAGGGGTATGGTATGTTCCCCCAGTCCTGCTCCTACGATAAGATGCCTGTCTTCCTGTGTAAATTTCCCATGGGAGAATCTTGGGAAAAGCCGCAGGTCCGGACTGACCACACCTCCGAAAAAAGGCAGCCGGACCATACCTCCATGATAGTGGCCGGAAAAAATCAGATTTCCTCCCCACTCCAGATAAGTCTTTCCATATTTTGGCGTATGGGCAAGGAGAATCTGGAAGCAGTCCTTTTTCGGCTTTCCCAGAAGTCTGGTAAGTTCTCTCTTCTCCAATATCTTCTGCTTTCTTTTCAGATAATATTCATAGGGCAGCTCCAGACCTGTAACCGCCACATCCTGACCTTTTATCTGTATGATTTCCGTCCGGTTTTCCAAGAGCTTTACGCCCATTCTCTGAATCCTTTTCTCATAGCCTATATAAGCCTTTCCATAAGTCTGGGGATAAAGCTTCATTCTCTGCTCATGATTGCCTGGAGCGTAAAAAACAGGGGCAATCTTCAGCGCCTGTTTTAAAAATTCCTCTGGCTCTTTCAGGGAAGCTTCCGGCTTGCCCAGGACCAGATCTCCTGCAATCACCAGAAAATCTGGAGCAATCTCCTCGATTTTTTTCAGAAGCTGGCTGTTCTTTTCTCCAAAGACCACATTGTGCAGGTCACTGACCATGACTACAGTAAAAGGACACTTTATTTTATCTGAATCTATTTGGTATTTTACTGTAACAAATTTCTTCACTTTTTTACCTCTCAAATTTTCTTATATCTTACCGCATTTCTCTGTAAAAAGAAAGAGAGAACCAAAAGGCATCCTGCCCCCTGCTCTCTCTTCTTTGAATCCTTATTCTAAGTTCCCGTACCTGCTCTGTTTCTTCATGATCCAGAAATACATGAGCAGCAGCAGACCTCCTGCCAGTATCCAGGCTGCCGGGCTGGCCATACAGGCTCCCACATAACTTCTCTGCCCTGCTGCCCAGAGGGCTACGGCGCCTCTTCCTAAAAGTTCTGCAACGCCTGCCAGCATAGGCAGAAATCCGTATCCCATTCCCTGGATCCCATTGCGGTAAACATTCACCACGGTCAGAGGGATCAGGAACAGTCCCACACATTTCAGATAAATATCTACCTGGCCGATAATGGCCTCCACGTCCTGGGAAACATATGGAGGTTCCTGCATGGGATCTGCCTTTGGCCGAAAATATCCGCTTCGAGATACTTCAAAGAACCGGCACATTTCACGAATGGAATATTTGTCTTTGTGACGATAGATTACCATATATTTTACGCTTGTTCTCACTTCCTTTCGGTGAGCGAGAGAAAATCCCGCATCAGTTCGTTTTCCATTTCTAACGACTTGATTTTTGCTTCCTTACGTGCAAGGATATATTTTAGTTCTGTTACTTTATCCTGCTCGCTTACCACGGTATCCTTTGGAGGTCTGCCTTTCCGTCTTAAAGCGATTCCTGCTGCCAATTTCCGTTGATTGGCGTTGTAGCGAGTGATAAAGTTATGGATTTGTTCTTTTGTGAAACCTAACTTTTCACCAATTTCCCGTTTTGTATATCCTTCTTCTTTTAGCTTCAATATCTCTTTTTCGTATTCCTTCATGTGTCCGTAACTTCTTGGCATACAAATCCCCCTATGGTAGTTGTTTTTATTCTACCATAGGGGGGATTCTTTTTCTATTGTCCGTTTTTACTGGACTTGTGCAGGGAATTCCCGGTCAGGGGCTTTTTTATTGCGCCAGATGAATCTCCCCGGCGATGTTCCGTTCAAAAATCTCCCGGACGCCGTCTAAGCGCTTGGTTTGGCCCAGCGCCCACATGAGCTTGGTGACGGCCGCTTCGGTGGTCATGTCCCCGGCGGGGATGACCCCGGCCTCCAGGATCTTCCGGCCCACCTCGTAAATGGAGAAATCGCTGGTGTCATAAAGGCACTGGCTGCACACCACCACCGCCACACCCTTTTCCACCAGGGCATGGATCTTTTCCGACAAATCCCGGCGGATAAAGTGGAGCCCCCCGGCCCCGAATGCTTCCAGGATGATCCCCCGGTAGGGCATTCGCGCCAGGGCGTCAAAAATCTGAGGGTTTGTGCCGGGGATCAGCTTCAGCAGGAAAACGTCGTTGCAAAGGCGGCTGTTCAGCCGGGTCTGGCCTTCCGGCGGGGCGGAATGGTCGTAAATTTCCAAGCCGCTGGCCAAAATCTCCCCCCGGTAAGGGGAATTGACGCTGGCAAAGGCGTCAAAGCCCATGGCCCGCACCTTCACCGCCCGGCAGCCCCGGATGATCTTGTGGTTGAAGGCCACGCTGACCCCGTGGAGCCCGGCGTCTACGGCCGCGAAAGCCGTGGCCAGGTTTCCGGGGGCGTCGGACAACGGCGAGGAAATGGGCAGCTGGGAACCGGTGAACACCACCGGCTTTTGCAGGTTTTCCAGCATAAAGGTCAGCATGGAGGCGGTGTAGGCCATGGTGTCGGTACCGTGGGTAATGACGATGCCGTCGTGATCCGGCAGGGATCCATACACCGACTGGGCAATGAGCCGCCACTCCTCGGACTGGATGTTGGAGCTGTCCAGGTTCAGGATGTTCCGGCTTTGGATCTCATAATAATGGGAATATTCTTGGATGATCCGGTCAAAGGCTGTGGGGGCGGCTTCCGGCGTCAGACCGTCCTCCCCCTGCACCGAAGCGATGGTGCCGCCAGTGGTGAGAAGCAGGATCTTTTTCATTGGGACTCCTTTGAAAGAAGGGAAAGTTCCCGGAAACCGGTTTCCACGTCCGCTTGTTTGTGCAGGAAATTTTCGTGGTTATGGTACTCGATCTCCCAGACATAAGCGTCCGTCATATCCCAAAGCAGCCGGTAGAGCTTGTTCTTTTTCTGCCGGTCCGGGGTGTCGGCGGGGGCGGGGCCGTAGCCTTCCAGGAAGTGTTCGTTGATCATCCAGGGGTTGGCGAAATCGTAGTCCAAATCCCCGAAATACGCCCGGTCTCCGTCGATAATGGCGGCGATTTCCCAGACGCCGTTTTTCTGCCGGGCCAGCACGTTGCCCTCCCAAAGATCCGCGTGAACCAGTACCGGACTCTGTACGGCTTCAAAAAGAGGTGCATTTTTCGTGAAAAGTTCCCGGATCGCGTCGACCCTGCCTTTTTCCGTCAGGCCATATTGCAGATGCAGGTTCAGGATGTCAGACAGCTCCTTCATCAGTGCGTCAAACCAGGACTGGAAGCCCTGCCCGGTGGAAACATCCCACACCCGGCCGAAGGACGGGCCTTTGATTTGGTGGAGCTTTGCCATGTGGCGGCCGGTTTCCCGGTAAAGGGCGGGCTTTGCCTCCGGCGGGACAGACGGGTCGGACAGGGGGACGGCGTCTAAACAGTCCACCAGCATAAGATCCCGGTCCAGCAGGGTTTTGGAGGCGTCTACCGCCAGCAGATGGGAGCAGGGAATCCCCGCTTCCTCGCACAAGCGGTCAACCTCAGCCTCGGCTTCCATTAAGTGAAGCTCAAAGGGGATGAGAAGCTCCCTTTTGACCGGGCCGGCCCGCAGGACCACCGGCGTGCGGTCGGAAAAATCCAGCCGGACAGTGTTGTTGAACATACCGCCCGCCAGCACCGTAAATTTCTGAAGGGTATTGCCGGGAAAATACCGGGCCGATACCAATTGCACTTCTTCTTCCGTCAAGGGACGGGCAATCAGGGAACCTTCAATCATAGGATAACCTCTTTTCAATGGAATAAAATGATTCCAACGCTTTTTCGGGAGAATTGTAGGGGACGGCCGTTGTACCCCGTGCCGGATTCGTGAACGGCGGGATGAACCGCCGTTTTCGGCATAAAATCCCCGAAACAATTTGGACGGATTGTAGGGGCGGGCATTGCCCGCCCGGCGAAAAACTGAAACGTTTCTGAAAAAACGCGGGCCGATGTGGGCATCGGCCCCGGGGATTTGGTAAAAAATGCGATGGGAAAACGGCGGGCCGGGCGACCCGGCCCCTACAAATGCGTTTTTCGGTTGGTTTTACAAGACGAAAGAAAATGAAATCTTTCCATAACGCCGCAGCTTGTCGCGGCGTTCCAGCGGTTGATGTGGGGCTGTGCGGTCGCGTCGTCTTGCCAGCGGCGGCTCGCCGCCCGCGTCGAATCAACAGCCGGGTTACCCGGCCGCCTATTTGAGTTCGACAATGGTGACGCCGTCCTCACCCTCGCCGTAAACGCCTAAACGGAAGGATTTCACGCATTTGACTTCTTTCAAATGCTTCTGCACCGCCGTCCGCAAAGCACCGGTTCCCCGGCCGTGGATGATGGTGGCCTGGTTTACATGGGTCAAAACGCAGTTATCTAAGAAAGCGTCCAGCACGAAAATAGCTTCGTCGGTGGTCATGCCCCGCAGGTCGCACTCCGTAGGCGCCCGCCGCCCGGTAACATTCACGGACCGGCTCACAGAACCACGCTGTTTGCCCACATTGGAACCGTTGAACTGCACCTTCTTTTTCTCAACAAGCCGCAGATTCTCGATTTTCGCCTTGGTTTTGATGATGCCCGCCTGCACCAGCACGTTGCCGGATTTGTCCGGGTCCTGCATGACGGTGCCTTCCTTGTCGATGTCCACGATCAGCACCGTGTCGCCTTTTTTCAGGGGGCGGGGCAGGACGTAGCCGTCGTTTAGAGAACGCTGGGCGACGGGGTTCGCCGTATCGTACATTTTATCCAGCCGTGACCGCAGCTGGGAGCGTGCCGCCAGGGCTTTTTTGGAAAATTCCGCCCGGTCCTGCTCCTTGCGGATCTCGTTTAATTCGTCCATTAAGGCGTTGGCCTGGCCCTGCACCTGGGAAACGATCCGCATGGCCTGCTGTTTGGCCTTTTCCACCTCGGCGGCCCGTTCTTCGGCCAGTTTCTGCTGGTAATCCTTCAGTTCCTTCCGGGTGCGGTTGATCTCCGCCTGGGCTTCCTCCACCTCCCGGGTGCGCTCCTCGAATTGCTGGCGGGAGGCTTCCAGGGACTCGATGACGTCCTCGAACCGCTTGTTCTCGCTCTGCACCAGTTCTTTGGCGTGTTCGATGATGTCCTCCGAAAGGCCCAGCTTCTGGGAAATGGCGAAGGCGTTGGAACGGCCCGGCACGCCGATGAGCAGCCGGTAAGTGGGTTTCAAGCTCTCCACGTCGAATTCGCAGCAGGCGTTTTCCACCTTTTCCGTCTGCAAAGCGTACATTTTCAGCTCCGCGTAGTGAGTGGTGGCCGCCACCCGGCAGCCCCGTTTCCGGAATTTTTCCAGAATGGAAATGGCCAGCGCCGCGCCTTCCACCGGGTCGGTGCCGGAGCCCAGTTCGTCCACCAGCACTAAGGACCGGTAATCCGCTTCGTTCAGAATGGAAATCAGGTTGGTCATGTGGGCGGAGAAGGTGGACAGGGACTGTTCGATGCTCTGCTCGTCGCCGATGTCCACCAGGATATTCTCAAAGGTGGACACGGTGGAACCGGCGGAAACCGGGATCAGCAGGCCGCACATGGTCATTAACGTCAGCAGCCCCAGGGTTTTCAAGGTGACAGTTTTACCGCCGGTGTTGGGACCGGTGACCACCAGGCAGGAGAATTCATCCCCCAGGTGCACGTCAATGGGCACCACCTTTTTCCGGTCAATGAGAGGGTGCCGGGCCTTTTTCAGGTCGATGCGGCCGTCTTCCGTGACGGTGGGCATCATGGCGTTCATTTTGGAGGCCAGGCGCGCTTTGGCGAACAGGACGTTTAAATTCATCAATTTGCCGAAAAGCAGGCTGATGTCCTCGCCGCAGTCGGCGCACCGGGCGGAAAACTCCGCTAAAATCCGTTCAATTTCCTCTTTTTCCTTGGCCTGGAGGACCCGAATCTCGTTATTGGCCTCCACGACCCCCATGGGCTCGATGAAGTAGGTGGAGCCGGAAGCGGAGGTGTCGTGGACCAGGCCGTCAATGGAGCTGCGGTATTCCGCCTTGACGGGCACCACGAAACGGCCGTCCCGCATGGTGACGATGGAATCCTGCAAATATTTCTGATAGGTGCTGGAATGGATGAGCTTTTCCATCCGTTCCCTGGCCTTCAGCTCTGTCTGGCGGATTTTCCGCCGGATGGCCAGCAGCTCGCCGGAGGCAGTGTCGGCGATTTCCTCCTCGCTGATAAAGGCGGCGGAAATGTCCCGTTCCAGGGTCTGGTTGGTGTACAGGGAGAATAGATCCTCCGTAATGGAGTTCTCCTCCTCCTCAAACTGGTGGGCCCACTGGAGCAGGGAACGGGACTGGCGCAGCACCGCCCCGATATTCAGCAGGTCGCGAGGGGACAGAACGCCCCCGGCCATGGCCACCTTGAGCCGGCCGCCCGGATCCCGCAGGCCCGTAAAGCTGGGGGAGCCGAACCGGACGGACAGGTTGAAGGCGTCGTCGGTGCGTTTTAAGGAACGGATTACTTGGTCTAAATCCGTTTCCGGTTCAATGGACAGGGCCATCTGGCGGGAGGCGTCGCAGCAGGTTTCCTCCGCCAGCATTTCCAGAACTTTGTCCAGTTCCAGGATTTTAGTATATTTTTTGTGTATCATGGTGAGTACCTCAAATCAAATGTTTCGCTTCTTCGTACTGTTCTTTACTGACATAAAAGATGTATTCCAATTCTGCCTGCAAATTTTCCCCCAGGGTCCCGGCAGCCGCCCGGGAACCGGCGGATATAGGGGAGGGGCTTTTGCGGTTGACGGTTTTAATAGTATATGCAATGTTGTTTGCCGATAGGATTCCCCGGATTTTTGCCTGTTCCGCCATAGAAAAGGTGGCGATGAGTTCTTTTCGGGTGAAAATATTCATGAAAAAACCTCCTTTAATCTGGGCGCGGATTTATTATAGCAAATTTTCCGAAAGTGGTTGCAGGGGACGGGTTTCCCGGCCCGGCGATTTTTCCAAAACATTTTGTGTGATATGCGGGCCGGGCGGCCCGGCCCCTACAACCGGCGAGCCGCCGGCGGTAATCCGCCGCGGCCGTACAGCCCCGGAATCCCCGCCGGATGGCGAAAATTTTCGCCGTATTAATAGGGTTCCATGCCTGTCGTTTTGTAGGGGACGGGTTTCCCGTCCCGGCGATTTTTCCAAAACATTTTGTGTGATACGCGGGCCGGGCGACCCGGCCCCTACAACCGGCGAGCCGCCGGCGGCAATCCGCCGCGGCCGTTCTACCCCGCGCTAGGTTTGTGAACGGCGGGATGAACCGCCGTTTTCGATACAGGTTCCCCGCAGATTTTGTAAAAGCGATAGAAAATGAATCCTATCAAATCGGCGAATTTATTTCGCCGTCCAGAGGTTTCATAGAAATTGAAACGCCGCGTCGAATTGACTGCGAGGTCTCCCCGCCGGTTACACCACCGTCTTGTAAAAATCCAAAGCCTTGAATTTGCCGCCGGTCTGGCACAGGGTAAAATATTCCGTCACAAACCCCAGGGCCTTTTCGCTGTCCGGAGTCAGCTTAAAGGAAAAGAGCTTTTCGTCCGGGGCCTCGCAGATGTGCCGCATGGCGTAAAACACCGGCTGGGGCAGCTTCATCTGGGGCCGGTCCGGGGGCATGACGCCCCGGCAGTGTTCGCAGAACAAGCTGCCGTCTATGGGGTAAAAGGTCAGTTCTTCCTCCGCGCCGCAGCCTAAGCACCCGCTTAGATCCGGCGCAAAACCGGAAATGGACAAAAGCCGCAGTTCATAAACGGCTTTGATGAGGGCCGGAGAGCGTTTTCCGTGCTCCAAAAGCCACAAGCTGTTGAGCAGCAGTTTTAAGCAGGCCCCGCCGTTGTCCCGGTCCGGGAGGATAAAGCGGGTGAGTTCGCAGAGGTAGCTGGCCAGGGAGATTTTTTCCAGATCCATCCGCAGGTCGTAGAAATTTTCCAGCAAATCGGCGGTGTTCACGATGTAGCCGCTTTTGCCGGCATACAGGCAGAAATCGCTGTACGCCAGAACCTCGGCGGCGGCGGAAAGGGAGGAGCGCGCCCCGTTTACTTTCCGGGCAATGGCTTCAATGAGCCCCATGTCCTCTGTAAGGATGATGAGTTTTTTGTCCTGATCCCGCATGGGGATCTGCCCCAGGACAATGCCCCGGGTCTTGACCGTCAAAGGGGGTTCCTCCTTCCGATTCCATGGATTTATAGGCAAGATAATCGGCGATGCGGCCGGTCTGTTCAAATTTCTGCCAATAGTAATCGTTCGGGTGCGTCATGACAATCCCTCCAAGGAAGTTTTTTCGGCACCCTTATTTTTCCCGGAAACGCCGGGATTACCGCTGGCAAAAAACGGTCATTCCTCGTACCGCAGGCCCACCTGCTTGATGGCTTTTTCGCTGTTGCGCCAGTCGTCCCGGACCTTGACCCAGCATTTCAGGTTGACCTTTACATCCAAAAAGGCTTCCAGGTCCGCCCGGGCGTCGGAGCCGATTTTTTTCAGCATGGCCCCGCCTTTGCCGATGATCATGCCCTTGTGGCTGTCCCGTTCGCAGTAGATGGTGGCCTCAATGTCCAAAATGCCGCCGCCCTCCCGTTCCCGCATTTTTTCAATGGAAACGGCGGTTCCGTGGGGGATTTCATCCCGCATATTGCGCAGGATTTTTTCCCGGATGATCTCGGCGGCAATGGCCCGTTCCGGCTGGTCGGTCAGGGTGTCCTCCGGGAAGAAATGAGGGCCTTCCTCGGTGTGGGCCCGCAGCTCGTCCATAAGGGTGGAAATCCCCTCGTTTTCGGTGACGCTCACCGGCACCACCGCCTCAAAGTCATAGAGGGCGCTGATTTCAGCGATCCGGGCCAGAAGCTGCTCCTTGTCGATCAGGTCGGTTTTGTTGATGACCAGAATGACCGGCAGGCGGCGGGCCTTAAACTGCTCGATGAGGGAATTTTCCTCAGGGGTCAGCTTGCCCATGGGTTCCACCACAAATAAAACCAAGTCCACGTCCGCCACGCTGTCGGTGACCACCTTGTTCATGTGGCCGCTTAATTTTGTTTTGGGCTTGTGGATGCCGGGGGTGTCTAAGAACACCCACTGGTAAATGTCCTCGGTAAGGACGCCGGTGATCCGGGTGCGGGTGGTCTGGGGTTTTGACGACACAATGGCGATTTTTTCCCCCAGAAGGGTATTGAGCAGGGAAGATTTGCCCACGTTGGGCTTCCCTACGATAGCGATAAACGCGGATTTTGTATTCATAAACGCTCCTTATTCTTTGCTTTGATTTTGGGATACAAGGCGATGATTGCCCAGGCAGCCGCCAGCGAAACCGGGTAGAGCATACAGAGTAAAACGCCTTGCAGAAGGCCCGCATGACTGACGGAAAAGACAATCTGCCAGACGATACTGCAAAGGAGTTCGCAGGAAAGCATGGCAACGCCCCAGCGTTTGATCCCTTTCCAGCTGACGCAGCAGCGGGGGATGGTAAAGGCGCTTAGGCAGAGCACGCACCCGGTTAAAACAAATTGGATTCCCTCAATTTCGTTCCAGTGTAACAGGCAGAACAGCATGGAAATCACCCCTTAGTAATTTATCATATGGTATGAAATGGGCTAACGGTTGTTGCAGGCGAACGCAATTCACCCCTACAATCCGGGGTGTAACGTTTGGGCTGTAGGGGCCGGGTCGCCCGGCCCGCGTGAAATGCAAAAACATTTCGGAAAAAACGGCGAGTGGCCTACATCTAATCTTTGAACAATTTATTCCCGTAAAAAATGAACCAGATCCCTCCGGCGATGATCCCGCCGAACAGCGCCGCCAGCAGGGGAGTGGTCAGGATCTCCAGGGCCGTTTCCCACAAATGCGACCAATTCCCAAAGAGGCAGATCCCCGCCGCGATCGCCGCCAGGGCCGCCATGAACACCGCCCCGGCCGCCACGTCTTTGGCAATCCGGGCCAGGTTGTGATAAGCGGGGCTGGCCAGGTTTACCAGGGCCTCCAAGGCCGTATTCACCGCCTCAAAGGAGATCACCGCCCCAATGGCCAAAAACAGCACGGCGTATCCCAGCGGTTCCAGCCGGTAGGCAAGGGAAAAAGCGGTGACGAAAATCGCCGCCGCTAAATGGATGCGCATATTCCGTTCGTTTTTGATGCAGTAGCGGATGCCCCGGAAGGCATACAGAAAGCTCCTGCCTAACGCGCGTGTCTGATTTTCTAAATCGTTTTTCATTCTCCCATTACATAGCTTGCGCCCCGGGGGATGCCCAGCATGGTGAGAACGGTTTCCTCCTTCTCACGCATCCGCACGGCGGCAAGCCCGCCTTCTTCATGGTCGTAGCCCAGCAGATGGAACATGGAATGGACGGTCAGAAAGCCCACTTCCCGCTGGAGGGAGTGGCCGAAGGTGTTGGCCTGCTCCACTGCTTTGGGCATGGAAATCACAATATCCCCCAGCAAAAGAGCGCCGGTGGTCTCGTTCCGGTCGTAGTGGCCGTTTTCCCCCAGGGGGAAGCTCAAAACGTCGGTAACGGCGTCTTTGCCCCGGTGCTTGGCGTTCAGTTCCCGGATTTCCTCATTGCTGACAAAGGAAACGGAAATTTCAGCGTCCTCGGTGAAATTTTCTTCCCGGAGGGACGCATTGCAGCAGCGGCGGACCAGCAGCCGGATCCCGGTGGGGATTTTCACATCATTCTGTCGATTGGAAATCACTACTTTAACCTTATTCATGTCTTGATTTGCCCTCCTCATAGTATTTATCATAAGCTTTTATGATATCCTGAACTAATTTGTGCCGCACGACGTCCTTGTCGCTGAAACGCACAATGGCGATGTCGTCAATATTTTTCAGAACCCGCATCGCTTCTACTAAGCCGGATTTCTTGTTGTCCGGCAGGTCAATCTGGGTGATATCGCCGGTGATGATAATCTTGGAACCAAAGCCCATCCGGGTCAGGAACATCTTCATCTGCTCCCGGGTAGTATTCTGGGCCTCGTCCAGAATAATGAAGGATTCATCCAAAGTCCGGCCCCGCATATAAGCCAGGGGGGCCACTTCGATGCTGCCCCGTTCCTGGTACCTTAAAAAGTTTTCCGCCCCCAGAAAATCGATCAGGGCGTCAAAAAGGGGACGCAGATAGGGATCCACCTTGTTTTGCAGGTCCCCGGGGAGGAACCCCAGTTTCTCGCCGGCCTCCACAGCCGGGCGGGTCAAAATGATCCGGTTCACCTCGCCGGCCCGGAAAGCGTTTACCGCCATGGCCACGGCCAGGTAGGTCTTGCCAGTGCCGGCCGGGCCTATCCCTAAGGTGATGGTGTTCTGCTGGATCATTTTCACATAACGCTTCTGCCCCATGGTTTTGGGGTGCACAGGCTTGCCTTTCTGCGTGATGCAGATGGCTTTGTCCCCTAAGGACTGCAGTTCCTGCTCGTGCCCTTCCCCCACCAGGGAAATAGCGTACCGGACATTCAGCTCATCGATTTCTTTTCCCTGGGCGGCCAGGGGAAGCAGCGCTTCCACCGCCCGGGCGCAGGCGGCCGTATTTTCTTCATCGCCGATGATCTTGAAATCGGTCCCCCGGAGGATGATCTCCACATGGTATTCCTTCCGGAGAATGTCCAGGTTCCGGTCATAGCTGCCGCAGAGGGCGGCTCCTTCCGGTGCGCTGTTCAGCGTGATGATTTTTTCTGCCAATCGGGTTTTCCACACCTTTCTTGCTAAAATGAAATTACTAGTATTATACCATAGAATTTACGGTTTGTATCTATGCGAAATCAACAAATTTTTGGCGAATTTTGCACAAATCCCCGTTCACTTGTCAAGGATTTCACAAAAATGGAGGAAAACGTGAAAAAAGCTGGGGGAAACTGCCGAAAACGCGGGCTGTCCCCAGCTGAGAAAAAAAGAACGCCCTGCGGGGCGTTCTGGCGATATTTATTGGGCGGACAGGTTCCGCTTCATGACGGCGGCGATCTTTTCGGCTTCCTTCTGCATCAGGGCCTGGTCCTGGCCTTCGATCATGATGCGGATCATGGCCTCGGTGCCGGAGGGGCGGATCAGGACCCGGCCGTTGCCTTCAAAGATCCGTTCCGCCTGGCGGATGGCGTCCATAATCTCCGCATCGTCGATGTAATCATATTTCCGTTCGTTTTCAATGGGCACATTGACGATCACCTGGGGCAGCATGGTCATGACGCTGGCCAGCTCCGAAAGCTTCTTGCCGGTGTGGCGCATGACGGATAACAGCTGGAGCGCGGTGATCAGGCCGTCGCCGGTGGTGTTGTGCTCTAAGAAGATCACGTGGCCGGACTGTTCGCCGCCCAGGACGTCCCCTTCCTCCAGCATTTTTTCCAGGACATAGCGGTCGCCCACCTTTGTTTTGGGGATCCGGATGCTCTCCCGGTCCGCCATCTGGAACAGGCCCAGGTTGCTCATGATGGTGGCCACGATGGTGTCGTTTTTCAGCTTGCCCTGAGATTTCAGGTAACTGCCGCAGATGGCCATGATCTGGTCGCCGTTGACGATGTTCCCGTTTTCATCCACCGCCAGCAGCCGGTCGGCGTCCCCGTCAAAGGCCAGGCCGATATCCGCGCCGGTTTCCAGGGTCAGCTTTTGGATGTCCTCCATGTGGGTGGAACCGCAGCCCGCGTTAATGTTCACGCCGTTTGGTTCGCTGTGGATGACCGTCAAATCCACGCCCAGCTTCCGCAGAGCGGGCGGCGCGGTCAGGGAGGCGGAGCCGTTGGCGCAGTCCACCGCCGCTTTGATGCCGTCCAGACGGGTATCGATGGTAGTGAGGATGTAGCTGATGTAGTCCTCGACAGCGGTATCTACCCGTTCCACAGTTCCGACGTCCGCGCCGTTAGGCAGATCGCCCAGGTGGACAGCGCCCCGGACCATAGCCTCGATCCGGTCCTCCAGGGCGTCGTCCAGCTTGTAGCCGTCTTTATTGAAGAATTTGATGCCGTTGTATTCCATGGGGTTGTGGGAGGCGGAGATCATGGCGGCGGCGTCCGCCTTGTATTCCCGGGTGAGCCAGGCCAGAGCCGGGGTGGGGATGACCCCCACAGGGATCGCGGTGGCGCCGGCGGCGCAGAAGCCAGCTGTCAGGGCCGCTTCCAGCATGTCGCCGGAGATACGGGTGTCCCGTCCGATCAGGATCCGGGGCTTGTGGGCGCAGCCCTCGGTGAGGACCATGGCGGCGGCCCGCCCGATGTCAAAGCAGTTTTGTGCGGTCAGCTCTGTCCCGGCAATGCCGCGGACGCCGTCCGTTCCGAATAATCTTGCCATAGGTTTCATCCTTTCCGTATGAAAAAAAGTTTGCCGCTGTGCGCGATATCAAAAACTATTCCTACTATAACACAAGTCGCCGGAAAAATCAAATGAAATTTGACGAACGAGATAAAATAATTGAAGATTCCCTTCGGAAATCACTTGACAATTTGCCGGATTTGTGCTTCTGCGGCGAAAAATTTCCGGGTTTGTGCCTGAATGCAGGACAGTTTGAGGACAAATGCCGGAATTTTCCGGGATCCTTCAATTTTCATCAAGATATCCAACATTTTTTAACCTTTGGGAAGAACCTCGGGGGAAAGTACAGAAATCAAAGGCGGCTATTGCAATTTGCCGAAATCGCGCTATAATTAAGAACAGATTTTATATGCAAAAGGGGTGAGCTTACGAATGGACGGCTATCATTTTTTATTTGACATGGCGATCATTCTTTTAGCTACGAAACTCATGGGGCTGCTGACCAAGAAATTCCAGCTTCCCCAGGTGGTGGGCGCGCTGGTTGCGGGCCTGGTTTTGGGGCCTGCGGTATTCAACGTGGTCCGGGAAACGGAATTTATCAAGGCCACTGCCGAACTGGGCGTTATTGTGCTCATGTTCTGCGCCGGTATGGAAACCGATATTCAGGAACTGAAAAAAAGCGGCAAGGCTTCCTTTGTCATTGCCCTGATCGGCGTTATCGTGCCGATTTTAGGCGGCTTCGGCGTGGCCTATTTCTTTAATAAGCCGGGTATCATCGATTCGGATGCCGGCGCGTCCCTGTTTTTACAGAACATTTTTATCGGCGTCATCCTGACGGCGACTTCGGTGAGTATTTCCGTGGAAACCTTAAAGGAACTGGGCAAGCTGAAAACCCGTTCCGGCAACGCCATTCTGGGCGCCGCTATTATTGACGACATTTTGGGCATTATCGCCCTGACGGTCATCAGCAGCATGGCGGATTCCTCCGTAAACATCGCCATCGTCCTGCTGCGGATCCTGGGCTTCTTTGTCTTTTCCGGTGTGGCCGGGTTCCTGTTCTATAAATTCTACACCAAATGGGTGGTGCCCAACCAGAAGGGGATGCACCGCCACGTTATCATCGTATTCGTGTTCTGCCTGCTTATGTCTTACATCGCGGAGGTCGGCTTCGGCGTGGCCGACATCACCGGCGCGTTCATCGCGGGCCTGGTGATCTCCTGTACCCAGCGGACCCAGTACCTGGCGTCCAAATTTGACGTCCTTTCCTATGCTTATCTTTCTCCGGTATTCTTCGCCAGCATCGGGCTCCAGGTGGTGCTGCCCTCCATGAGCGCCAGCATCGTCTGGTTCGCGGTCCTGCTGACCGTTGTGGCGGTCCTGACGAAGATCATCGGCTGCGGCTTGGGCGCGAAGATGTGCGGATATAAAAATTACCAGTGCGCCCGAATCGGCGTCGGCATGATCTCCCGGGGTGAGGTTGCCCTGATCGTAGCCAGCAAGGGCACCGCTTTGGGCCTTTTGGGGAGCAGTTTCCTGGGGCCGGTGATCCTCATGGTCGTGGTCACCACCATTATCACGCCGATTTTGCTGAAGGTCGTGTTCAAATGGGGACCGGTCCCGGCTCCTGTTGCCGAGGCTGTGGAACGGACCGACGTCAACGTTTTCGCAGAGAATTACGAGGAGCTGAGCAAATACCGGGATGGTTCCATCCAGCCTCAGCCCAATCCGGAGGATCATCATGTGACGGATCCTTCCCAGGAACAATAGTTTTATATTATAAAGAAAGCGTGCCCAATTTGCGGGCACGCTTTTTGTTTGTCTGGAAATCCGGGCGGGGAGGCCCCGCCGCCAATTCGACGCGGCTGTTGTGCCACGCGTCGGGTTTCGGAACGGCGGGATGAACCGCCGTTTTCGGTACAGATTCCCCGAAACGATATCCACATATATTGTAGGGGCCGGGAAATCTGGCCCCTACAATTCCGTTTCCTGTTCAATTTATCAATACGATAGAAAATGAAGCCTCCCCATGACGGCGAATTTATTTCGCGGCGAAAATCTTCGCCATCCGGCGGTTGGTGTGGGGCTGTGCGGCCGCGGCGCGTCGTCAAGCCTGCTTGACGACAATCAGCGGCGATTCGCCGCCTCTACGAATGCGTTTCGGCTTGGTTTGCTGCCGGTTGGGATGAAGTATCCTCTATAGCGCGAACATTTTCGCCGCCCAGCTCCCCTAAATACACCTTGGCGTCCTTTAAGAAGCTGACGGCAATGAGCACAATGACGATAGCGATGGGGAAGGCCGCCACGATGCTCACCGACTGTAAATTGCTCATGGAGCTTTCGGCGAACACCAGCGCAATGGGCAGCAGAATCAGCAGGATGCACCACATGAGCTGCACCCCTTTGTGCGGGGCTTCGTCCTCGCCCAGCCGGTGATAGCTGTAGCAGGAGGCGGTCAGGGCGATGGAGTCAAAGGAGGTGGCGTAAAAGGCGATCATGGTCAGGAGCACCAGCACCAGCACCACCGGCGCTAAAGGCATGCTCTTAATCATTTCTACAATCATGCCGTACAGGTCGCCGGATTCCAGATACTGGGCGATAAAATCCGCCTTTCCCTCCGCCTGCATGCCCATGGAGTAATTGCCCAGGACAATAAAGCTGACAATGGTGGACCCAACCCCGAAGCCGTAGCCGCCCAAGATGGTCTGGCGCACTGTCCGGCCCCGGGAAATACTGCCGATGAAGAAGGGGGCCGCCACGCACCACACCATCCAGTAGGCCCAGTAATAGGTGGTCCAGTTTTGGGGGAAATTGGTGGCGCGCATGGGGTCGGTGTAAGTGGCAAGGCCGAAGAAATTCTGGATCATCCGGCCAAGGGATTCCAGGCCCGTGTCGATAATGTACCGGGCCTGGCCGCCGAACAGCAGGACAAAAGCCAGAAGCCCGAAGAACAGGTAAATGCATACCTTTGCCAAAAGGCTGATGCCCTTGAACCCATGGAGCAGGGAATAGGTGTAGACAAAGCAGGTAATCAGGAGGATGACGATGGTGACGGCTGTCCGGTTCAGCTCAATGCCGAACAGCTCGTTGATGATGCTGGCCATTAAGGGGGTCGCCACGCTGAAGGTGGTGGCAGTCCCGGCCAAAAGGGCGAATACCGCCAGAAGGTCGATGATTCGCCCGGCCCAGCCGTCCGTGTGCTTGCCTAAAATGGGGCGGCAGGCCTCAGAGTATTTCTGCCGGTCCCGCTTGCGGACATGGAGCATAAAGCCGAAGGCCGCCGCCAGCACCAGGTAAAATCCCCAGGGGATAAAGCTCCAATGGAACAGGGGGAACACACCTGCCCATTCCTGCATGCCGCCCAGCTCTTCAATGTGGGGGTCGGTGGCGTACATGATCCATTCCCCGAAGGAATAAAAGAGGATATCCGCCGCCAGGCCGCAAGTGAACATCATGGAGCCCCAGGCGAAAAAGGAGTATTTGGGCTTTTCCCCGGGGTTTCCCAGCACAATGTTCCCGTATTTGGAGCAGGCGATATACAAAGACAGCAGAAAAATCCCCAAACCAATGACCAGATAATAGGTCCCGAAGGTGTCCCCGAAGAAGAACCGGATCTGGCTCAAAATGGCATTGGACTGCTCCGGCATCAGGAAAAAGACGATGCACAGCCCAACGACTATGCCCAGCGGCACCAGGGTGATTACCCAGTCGATCTTTTTCCCGGTTTTATTTTTTTCCATGTGTCATTCCTCCTTGATAACCGCAGGCGTTATTCCCCGTAAATTTCCCAATATTGGGCGCAGAGGCGGCGGCACCGGTCGAAGCGGTCCTTGCCGTAGCTGCCGAAATCGTCGCCCCGGGCTTCCTTCAGCACCGTCCAGATGCTCCACAGAAAGTCCTGGGAAATTTTGAAAATCAGGATCTTTTCCCGGGCGGCGTCCAGGTTTTCCCCTTCTTTAAAATAATAGTGGAAAAACAGCTCCTCGTCCTCCGGGGCAAAATCGTTTTCCAAAAACAGGGCGGCGATGTCGAACATGGGGTCGTTTTTCCCGGCGTATTCCCAGTCGATGAGGTACAGCCGCCCATTGCCGTCCTTCACTAAGTTGGCCGCAACCAGGTCGTTGTGGCTGGGGGTGAGCTGCTTCCCAATGCGGTTTAAGCGGTCCCGAATGGCGAAAACCTGTGCCCGCAGCTGCTCATAGCCCTTGTACATCCGGGCGTTTTCCCCGGAAAGCAGGGATTCGTAGCGCAAAGATTCCGCGAAGGGGTCGAACTCGTTTTCCATGGGCATATCCGAATCGTGGAGCCGCCTTAAGATGTCCGCCGTCAGGGCCAGGTTTTCCTCCAGTTTCACCGTCCGGGGATTTAGAGTTTCCGCCCGGTCGATGTATTCGCTGACCTTGACGCCGGTTTTCGCGTTACAGTAGACAAGGCGGCAGTTGAAGCCCATGTCCGAGGCGGTTTTGGCGTTTTGCTTTTCGGTCTGGCGGTCGATGAGGCTTTCGGTCATCCGGCCGGGAAGCCGCAGGATGTACCGTTTCCCGCTTACCATGTGCACATCGTAGTTGGTGTTGGTGAGCCCTCCCGCAAAGAGGATCTCCGCGATCTCCTCCCGGTTTACACCCAAGGCCCCGCAGAGGGTCTTGGCCGCGTACTGCTCCTGCATTTCCTTTTCTTTCCGCTGGATCCGGGGGTAGATGATGTTGGCCAGTTTTTCGTAGTCATTTTTGGTTTCTACCTTAGCCCATACCAGGTCGTCCACCATCCGGCCCTTGAAGCCGTAAAGCCGCCCGATGTTTTCTAAGACATACTCGAAATTCAGGTAGGGGTTTTCGTTTTCCGCGAAATACTCCAGCATCATCCGGAACACCTGGGCAGGCACCCGGAACATCCCCGTCAGCTCCCCCTGGACCCGGTTGATCTGATGGATGTCCTTGCTGATGCGGAAAATATCCCCGTCGCCGTCCAGTTCCACAAAGGCCTCGTCCCCCAATCCCGAGGGGGCCGCCAGCAGGGCCGCGAAGGGGGCTTTCCCTTCTGTCAGGGCCTGGACGCCCCGGCGCTCCAGAACCAGGTCGCTTTTCAGCAGAAGGAAGTCCTCGGAAAGCTTCCCTTCCAGAAGTTTTAGGGCCTGCATGGTGCCGGACCACTTGTACCGGGGGTTTTCAATGACCGCAACATTCTGCTTGCCGGAAAACTCCTCCTGGAGCTTTTCCCAGCAGTGCCCGCCGATAATGAGGAACCGGTCGACGCCGCAGCTTTCCAAAACCTGCACCATCCGGCTGATGACGGTCCCTTCCCCCAAGGGGAGCAGGGCGGCAGGCTGTTCAAAATCCTCCCGTTTCCCACCGGCCAGAATCACGGCGGTGCGGAGGGGGCTGCATTCTTTTTCCAGGGCAAGTTTTCCCTGACGGCGGCTCAGCATGGCCCGTTCCAGTTTCTGCCGTCCGCTGTCCGTCAGCAGGAAGCGGGAGCCCTTGCCCTCCTTGACAATGTCCAGAAACCCCTGTTCCTCCGCTTCCTTTAAAAGGCTGTTGACCTTGCCCACCGACATTTCCAGCTGCCCTGCCAGGCTCCGCTGGTTGGTTACCGGCGTCCGGTTGACTGCCCACAAAACAGAAAAGAGATCGTCCATTCTTTTTTCTCCTTCCGTTCAAAAATTGAACGTTCAAATTTAATTGAATTATAAAGCATCTTGAACGATTTGTCAAGGGCTTTCCAAAATTTTGCTGAAAATGATTGCTCCCCGGGGAAAATCGTGTTACAATAAGGATAAGCAAGCATATGCGTCCCGGCAAAATCCGGGAAATAAGGAGGAATATACCATGTTGTTCAAAAACGGGCTGGTTTTTACGGACGCTGGAGTTTTCAAACGCCTGGACGTCCGGGTAAACGGGGAACGGATCGCGGAGATCGGGGAGGACCTCCCTGCAAACGGCGAACCGGTGAAGGATTTGACCGGCAAAAAGCTGGTTCCCGGCTTTATTGACATTCACACCCACGGCTGCGGGGGCTGCGATTTCTGCGACGCTTCCCGGGAGGCTTACCAGACCATGGCGGATACCTATTTAAAGGCTGGCGTCACCACCGTCCTGGGCACCTCCATGACCCTGCCTGTTGACCAACTGATGAACATTTTCACCGCGTATAAAGAATTTGCGGATAACCAGACCCATGGCGCCCGAATGGTGGGCATCAATATGGAAGGTCCCTTTATTTCCGTGGAGAAAAAGGGCGCGCACATCGCGGAATACGTTATCCCCGCGGACTTTGAGGCGTTCCAGAAATTGAATGAAGCCAGCGGAAACCGCATCCGCTTAGTGGACGTTGCCCCGGAAGTCCCCGGCAATCTGGACTTTATCCGGAAAGCCAGTAAGGTCTGCACCGTCTGCGTGGCCCACACCAACGGCGGTTATGAAACCGCTATGGCAGCCTATGAAGCCGGTGCGACTAGCAACACCCACCTGTACAACGCCATGACCGGCTTTACCCACCGGGCCCCCGGCGTCGTTGGGGCGGTGTTTGACTCCAGCACCTACGCGGAGCTGATCTGCGACGGGTTCCACATCCACCCCGCCGTCATCCGCTCCACCTTCAAGGAGCTGGGCGAGGACCGGATCTGCCTCATCTCCGACTCCCTGCGGGCGGCAGGCTGCCCCAACGGCGTTTACGAGCTGGGCGGCCAGGAGGTCCATGTCAAGGACGGCAAGGCCACTCTGGAAGACGGCACCATCGCCGGCTCCGTCATTGACAGCCGCATCGCCGTCCAGCGGGCCATCGCCTTCGGCATCCGGGAAGAAGCAGCCTTGAAGGCCGCCACCATCAACCCCGCTAAGGCCGCCAAGCTGGACAAGGATTTCGGCAGCATCACCGTGGGCAAAATGGCGGACCTGCTGGTGGTCCCCAGCTTCCAGTACGACCTGGAGGAGATCTACCTGGGAGGCCAGCTCCAGTAAACCGTATAGCCAGGCTGCGCGGACGTTGTCGAAATTGCTGATTTTCTGAAAATAAGTTGCGTTGGGAACAGTTTTATGGTAAAATTATTTTCAACGCAACTTTTATTCTGGAAAGATGGTGGTTTCATGGCGGCCGCAGGTTCCCTTGCCGACCGATTATTTGATGTAAAACGTTTTCTCCACGGTTCCGAGCCTTTGGGGGACATCCCGCCGGGCCGTGCTATGTTCCGCAACGCCCTGCTGGTGGCTTGGCCCTCCATTTTGGAGTCCTTCCTGGTGGCGTTGGTAGGACTAATCGATACGGTGATGGTCAGTTCTCTCGGTTCCTTCGCCATTGCGGCGGTGGGGCTCACCACCCAGCCAAAATTCATCTGCCTGGCAATTTTCATTTCCCTGAACGTGGCGGTTTCCGCTCTGGTGGCCAGGCGGAGAGGGGAGAACGACCGGGAAAGCGCCAACAGCATCCTGGTCCAGGCCCTGATTATCACCATAGTTCTGACCGTTGTCATCAGCATCGCGGCGGTAGCTTTTGCCGACCCCATTATCCGCCTGGCGGGTTCAGCGGAGGACACTCACGAGTACGCCGTAGCTTACTTCCGCATCATTTCCGGCGGTATGGTGTTCAACGTGATTTCCATGGTCATCAATGCGGCCCAGCGGGGGGCGGGCAACACGAAGATCGCCATGCGGACCAATTTAGTGTCCAACGGGGTCAACATTGTATTTAACTACCTGCTCATCGGCGGGAATTTTGGATTCCCCAAACTGGGGGTTGCAGGCGCCGCCATCGCCACGGTCATCGGCACTGTGTTCGCCTGCGGCATGAGCATCTTTTCCGTGCTGAAGCGGGACCGGTTTTTAAGCCTGCGGTCTGTGAAGAAAATCGGTTTTGACCGGCGTTCCCTGGGGGCTTTGGCTGACTTGGGTTCCAGCACCCTGGCGGAGCAGATTTTCCTGCGGATCGGCTTTCTTACCTATGCCATCATCGTGGCAAACCTGGGCACCAACGCCTTTGCCGCCCACCAGGTGGGCATGAACATCATGAGCATCTCCTTTTCTTTCGGGGACGGTCTTTCGGTGGCGGCGGTGGCCCTGGTGGGCCGGAGCTTAGGGGAGAAGCGGCAGGATTTAGCCAAGATCTACGGCGCTGTCTGCCAGCGGATGGGGCTTGCCTTTTCTATTATCCTCTGCGTGGTCTATGTCACCTGCGGCGGGCTGATTTTCCAGCTGTTCTCAAGCGATACGGAGATTTTGGACTATGGCGTTATGATTATGAACATGATTGCCGTCATCGTCTTTATGCAGATCACCCAGGTAATTTACTCCGGCTGCCTCCGGGGCGGCGGGGACACCAAGTTCGTGGCTTTGGTTTCTCTAATCAGCGTGGCGTTTTTCCGTCCCTTCAGCGGCTGGCTGTTCTGCTATCCCCTGGGGCTGGGCCTCACCGGCGCTTGGATCGGCCTGGCCATCGACCAGTTCTGCCGCCTGGCCATGACTTTCTTCCGATTTAAAAGCGGCAAATGGACAAAGCATACCATCTGACGGTGAATTGGGCCGGATTTATGACGCAAATGTAAATAGTTCTTGAAAAATACCCCTTTCCCCTTGATTTTTTTCAGGGAAAGGGGTATAGTAATGGTAACGACTTAGCACTCCAATGTTTTGAGTGCCAATTTTTGAAAGGCAGGAATGGTTGACATGGCCAACAAAGAATTTAAAGCGGAATCCAAACGTCTGCTGGATATGATGATCCACTCCATTTACACCCACCGGGAAATCTTCCTCCGGGAGCTGATTTCCAACGCCAGCGACGCCATTGACAAATTATATTACCGCTCGCTGAACGAAAACATCACCGGCCTGAACCGGGACGATTTCTCCATCCAGATTTCCGTGGATAAGGACGCCCGGACCCTGACCCTCAGCGACAACGGCATCGGCATGGACGAAAACGACCTGGAAAACAACCTGGGCACTATCGCTCAAAGCGGTTCCCTGGCCTTTAAGAAGGAAAACGCCGCCAACGAGGACATCGACATCATCGGCCAGTTCGGCGTGGGCTTTTACTCCGCCTTTATGGTCAGCGACAAGGTGACGGTTATCACCAAGCCCTACGGCTCCGACAAGGCCTGGAAATGGGAATCTGCCGGTGCGGAAGGGTACAGCATCGAGGAAACCCAGAAGGACGGCCACGGCACCGACATCATTCTGACCATTAAGCCCAGCACCGAGGAAGAGAATTACGACGAGTTCCTGGACAGCTACCGGCTCCAGGGCTTGGTCAAGAAATACTCCGACTACATCCGCTACCCCATCAAAATGGAAGTGGAAAAGAGCCGCATGAAGGAAGGCACCGGCACCGAGGAAAAACCGGCGGAATACGAGCAGTACACCGAGGTGGAAACCTTAAACAGCATGGTTCCCATCTGGAAAAAGAACCGCAGCGAGCTGAAGCCGGAGGATTACAACAACTTCTACAAAGAAAAATTCTTCGACTTCCAGGACCCCCTGCTGACCATCCATTCCAGCACCGAAGGGGCCGCTACTTATAACGCCCTGCTCTTTATCCCCGGCCGTCCGCCCTTTGACTTCTTCACCAAGGAATACCAGAAGGGCCTCCAGCTTTACGCCAGCGGCGTGCTGATTATGGACAAATGCGCCGACCTTCTGCCGGATTATTTCAGCTTTGTCCGGGGCCTGGTGGACTCCCAGGACCTGTCTTTGAACATTTCCCGGGAAATGCTCCAGCATGACCGCCAGCTGAAGCTCATCGCCGACCGTCTGGAAAAGAAGATCAAGAGCGAATTAAAGGGACTGCTGGAGAAGGACCGGGAGAAATACGAAACCTTCTACAAAGCTTTCGGCCTGACCTTGAAATACGGCGCATACAGCGATTACGGCGCCCATAAGGACGTTTTGCAGGATCTGCTCATGTTCTACTCCTCCTCTGAAAAGAAGCTGGTGACCCTGGCGGAATACAAGGAACGGATGAAAGAGGAGCAGAAGTATATTTACTACGCCTGCGGCGAAACCGTGGAAAAAATCGACCGCCTGCCTCAGACGGAGCTGTTAAAAGACCACGGCTACGAGATCCTGTACCTGACCGACGATGTGGATGAGTTTGCCCTGAAGATGATGCGGGACTTTGAGGGCAAGGAATTCCGTTCCGCCGCCGACAAGGACCTTGGCATCGAGGAAGCTGCCGAAACCGATGAAACCAAGGCAAAGGCCGAGGAAAGCAAGGAGCTGCTCCGGATGATGAAGGACGCCTTGGAGGGCAAAGTCACCGATGTCCGGCTGTCCGGCCGCCTGAAATCCCACCCTGTCTGCTTAAGCGCCGACGGCGGCATTTCTCTGGAAATGGAAAAGGTGTTAAATACCATGCCCGGCAGCGGCCAGCAGGTCAAAGCCCAGCGGGTATTGGAGCTGAATCCTTCCCATCCGGTCTTTGAAACCCTGAAAAACCTCTTTGCCACCGATGCGGAGCAGGTGAAAACCTACGCAAACCTCCTTTACAACCAGGCCCTGCTCATCGAAGGGCTGCCCATTGAAGACCCGGTGGCCTTCTCCGAAGCCATTTGCAATTTGATGACCCGGTAAAACCTAATGACTGCGTAAACGGGGACCCCTTGTTTTTGAAACAGGGGGTCCTTATTCTTTTGACCTGCGGAGGGCCTCACGGATTGGGATGGCCGCCCTGCATCCGCTGGGTCAGGCGGTAAATCAGCTGTAACCGTACTTCTTCGGCAGTACAGCCTGGAAACTCTCCCGTTAGGTATTCCAAGGCGTCCTGCCATTCTGCCAGAGAAGCGGTATCGGCGGGGATGGTTTGGATAACAGCCAGCAGTACCGCCGGGTCGGTTCCTAGGCGCAAATCGGAGAGCCACGGGCAGCCGATCCTGCCCTGAATCATTTCCAGCAGCGATTTGGCAGCAGTCAGATCCTTCATAGTCAAATTCCTTTCTGCAATAAATTTAATTATATAGACATTGTGTCGTTATAAATAATTATATCATAAACAAAGTGTGCATACAATATAAGTATCCGAATTTTTCTGAGGAAAAGGAGCGATACTTTTGGAAGTTGACTATCAGGGAATTGGCAGGCGAATCCGTGCTGCCCGGCAGACACAGGGAATTTCCCAAGAAAAGCTGGCGGATCTGGTGGATTTGTCCAAGCCGCACATGAGCCATATTGAAACCGGTACAACGAAGGTGAGCCTTCCTACCCTTCTGCGGATCGCAAACTCCTTGGGCTGCACCCTGGACACCCTGGCGGTAGACAGCCTTGAGAACGCGGCGCCGCTGTATCAAAACGGCCTCCACCAGGAGCTGGAGGACTGTACGGCAGAGGAACTGGCCATTATGGAGGAAATGATCCGGGCGCTGAAAACCAGCCTGCGCCGGAGGAGAAAACAGGCAGAATAAGCCGCGGGAAAGGAGCAAAATTCCTTGCGGCCGCCGCCAATTTATGCTATACTATATGATTAATAACGGGCTTTTGCTTTGCGAATGGAGAGAATGACATGACCGAAAACCAGCAGCGGATCATACGGCTGTCCCAGGGGGAAATCCTGGAAAAAGGGGAGCTGGCGGCCCTTTTGGGCAGCTATACGCCGGAGGAACGGCAGTTTGCCGCAGACCTTGCCAGGGAAACGGCGACCCGGCAGTTTGGGAAACAGATTTATTTCCGGGGGCTTATTGAGTTTACCAATTACTGTAAAAACGACTGCCTTTACTGCGGCATCCGCCGGAGCAACAAAAACGCCAGCCGCTACCGCATGGAGCCTGCCCAGGTTCTGGACTGCTGCCGGTGGGGATACGGCCAGGGCTTCCGCACTTTTGTCCTGCAAGGGGGAGAGGACCCGTATTTTACCGACGGCCGGGTGGTGGAACTGGTTTTGGCCATTAAAGAGGAGTTCCCGGACTGCGCCGTCACCCTGTCCATTGGGGAAAAAAGCCGGGAAAGCTACCGGCGCTTCCGGGAGGCCGGGGCCGACCGGTACCTGCTGCGGCACGAAACGGCTTCACCGGACCATTACGCCAAGCTCCACCCGCCGGAACTGCGGTTGGAAAACCGGCTCCGCTGCCTTTCCGATTTGAAAGAATTGGGGTTCCAGACCGGCTGCGGGATCATGGTGGGCTCCCCGTATCAAACGGCGGAAAACATCGCCGAGGATCTGCTGTTCATGCAGAAATTTAAACCCCAGATGATTGGCATCGGCCCCTTTATCCCTCATCACGACACTCCTTTCCGGGACCGGAAGCCGGGGACGTTGGAGGACACCCTCTTTTTATTGAGCATTGTGCGGCTCATGCACCCCAAGGTGCTGTTGCCCGCCACCACGGCTTTGGGCACCATTTCTCCCGGAGGGCCGGACACCTTAGGCGGCCGCCAGCTGGGGATCCTGGCCGGGGCCAACGTGGTGATGCCCAACCTTTCCCCGGAGGATGTGCGGAGAAATTACCTGCTTTACGACAATAAGATCGGTTCCGGCGACGCCCCCTCCGACAGTGTGCAGAAAATGCGGGAGGAAGCCGCCGCCATCGGTTATGAGCCGGTGGTGAACAGGGGAGATTACCCGGAGGTTTGAGTGAAATGGAAACGAGAATCGCCCTCATCGGCATTATGGTGGAGGACGCCGAAGCGGCGGAACGCATCAACCGCATCCTCCACCAGTACAGCCAGTACATTATCGGCCGCATGGGCCTTCCTTACCGGGAAAAAGGGCTGTCCATTATCAGCGTGGTGGTGGACGCGCCGGGGGAGGCCATCAGCGCATTGTCCGGGAAACTGGGCATGATCCCAGGCGTCAGCACCAAGACGCTGTATTCCAAAATCAAATAAAAAAGGCGGTATGCATCCCGTTTTGGGGCATACCGCCTTAGCTTGTCGAAAAACCTCTATTGAAAGAAAAACTACAAAAGTTTTGGTCAAGCTTTTTTAAAAGCTTGCAGTTTCCAAAGGCGGCGCCTTTGGCCGCTGTTGTCAAGCTACTTGACAACGCGCAGGAAGCAGAATCCTGCTTTTCACGGTCCGGCCGCAAACAAAAAGAAAAAAGCGGAGCCATGAACTATAAGTGATATGCTCCCCCTATGGAAGACAAAGAAATAAAAAAGTCTTCTATAGGGGGAGTTGTCATGTCCAGGCCAAGTAAGTACAGTGCGAAAGAAAAGGAAAAAATAGTGGAGATGTGCCTGTCAGGGAAG
>DVOW01000059.1 GCA_018713335.1 Candidatus Merdivicinus intestinigallinarum
GTTTAATTTTCAAGCTCCTGTGCTGTCCGGCTCGTTTTACCTCGCCGTCATCCCGAACTGTCGTTCGGAGCTTATTTATTATATCATATCGCCTTTCGTTTGTCAAGTGCTTTTTTTCAAAGTTTTTTGAACTTTTTTCGAAGCTCTTTCCAAACCCAAGCCGTTTGATATCTTTCCAAGCCCCGTTCCCTTTCGGGACAGCCTATCTATCATACCACATCCCGTTCCTTTTGTCAACCCCTTTTCAGAAGTTTCTTTCAGAACTCTCTGTGATCTTCCAGTTTTCGGCCTCCCTCGCGGGACAGCTTCTATATTATAAATCTTTTTACCCCGTTTGTCAACCCTTTTTTTCAAAAAAATAAACCCTCTTATTTTTTTCGACTTTCTTCCTTGATATCCTTGCCATTTCATGACGAAAATGCTAGAATATGTGTAGCTTCTGTATTATGTGTAAAGAAAGGAATGATTTTGCTATGCATCAGAATCACCTAATTGACCTCAGCGACTGGCCCCGTCAAAATTGGGAAAGGATCATTGACCTGGCTTTGGAAATCGAACGGGATCCGTCTGCTTTTTACGGGCGCATGGAAGGAAAGATCCTGGCGACCCTTTTTTATGAACCTTCCACCCGCACGCAAAACTCCTTCAAATCTGCCATGATGCGCCTGGGCGGCCAATGCCTGGGATTTTCCAATCCCCAGAATTCCTCTGTATCCAAAGGGGAGACCCTGGCGGACACCATCCGCATCATGAACGGGTATGCCGACATTATCGCCATCCGCCATCCCAAGGAAGGGGCGGCAAAAGCGGCGGCGTCCTATTCCCGCTGCCCGGTAATCAACGCCGGCGACGGCGGCCACCTGCATCCCACCCAGACCCTCACGGACCTGGTCACCCTGACCCGGGAAACCGGACGGCTGGACAATTTGAAGGTGGGCATCTGCGGCGACTTAAAATACGGCCGCACCGTCCACTCCCTCATCAAAGCCCTGACCCAGTTCCCCAATAACGAGTTTATCCTCATCTCCACCAAGGAACTGGTCATCCCCGCTTATATTAAAGTGATTCTTAACGCTGCCGGCTGCAAATACCGGGAAGTTGCTTCATTAACGGAAGTCATCGGCGAACTGGACGTCCTCTACATGACCCGTATCCAGCAGGAGCGTTTCGCCTCTGAGCAGGAATACCTGGAGCAGAAGCACGTCTATATTTTGGATACGGAAAAGATGTCCCTGGCCCGGCCCACCATGAAGGTGCTCCATCCCCTGCCCCGGGTGGACGAGATCACGCCGGAAGTGGACGCGGACCCCCGTGCGGTTTACTTCAAGCAGGCCCAGTACGGCGTCTACACCCGGATGGCCCTGATTTTGAACCTGCTGGAGGACGATTCCTTCGGCGCATCCCTGTTCCACGGCACTCCTCACAGCGGCGAGCCCTGCTCCAACCCCAACTGCATCACCAATGTGGAACCCTATCTAAAAAAATCCTATACGGAAACAGGCGACATGCTCATGTGCGAATACTGCGAGCACAAAAAACTGATCTGAATATGCAGAAGAGCCGGCAGGAAAACTCCTGCCGGCTTTTTGCGCTCTATAAAACCATTGGGCGAATGGCAAAGGATTGTCTTCAAAGGCGGTCAGTCCCCATTGGCCCCGCCGCCCGTTCCCCAACTTTAAACAGGCATTGGAACCGCCGGATTCCTTCCGGACTTTAAACACGCACCTTTGCCAGCCGCTTGCTGGCTGCCATCAAAACTGCGGCCCCGCGCTTTCCGGAACATCCGAAAAAACGCAAAGAATCCGACGGTCCTGAGGACTGTGTATAATATTACTATAGCACGAATCGCCGGATTTGTAAAGCTTTATTTTGAAAAATATGTAAGGCGGCCCCTGCCGCCCGGGTTACATCATCTGGGAAATGCTGTCAAAAACGCTGCCAACGGTTTTCATGGCCTTGGCGGCCTTCTTTTTCATCTGTTTTCCTTTATTGTGGCCGGCATTCAGGGCAACCATGGCGGCAGTGCCCAAAACCGCACCGGCAGCCGCGCCCTTCATGACATTCTGCATGGGTTTGTTCATGGCGGATCCCTCCTTTTAAAATTGCGGGCAAGATCCCCGCATCCCCAGTATTCCCTGAAGCAATGGGAATATCACCGGTACATTCTGCCAATCGCCCAATCGGTCCTGATCATTTCATTAATTTTTTGTGCACATTTTAAAATGAAGGACTTTTTAATATTTCTGCCCGGTATTTTTGCCGGAATGATTGCCAAACGGAGCCGTTTCGGGTATAATAAAATTTATGGAATCTCCTCAAATGCGGAAAATTTCTGTTTTCTTTTTCCGATTTTGCAAAATAACTTCAGAAGTCCTACAATAGGAAACAGATACCAAACGTATCCGCATTTGCCAAAACATCCAAAAAGGAATGTGAGTCAATATGCTGCAAAGACCTCCGCGGGTAGCCGCTATCCACGATTTATCCGGTTTCGGCCGCTGTTCCCTGTCCGTTATCCTCCCCACCCTTTCCGCCATGAAGGTCCAGGTCTGCCCTGTTGTTACGGCTGTCCTGTCCACCCACACCGGCGGCCTGGGGGAGGTGGTGTTCCGGGACCTGACCGATTACCTGGCCCCCACCTTAAGCCATTACCAGCAGCTGGGGCTGGAATTTGAGTGCGTGTACAGCGGGTTTTTAGGTTCTTTGGAGCAGATCGACCACTGCCTGGAGTATTACGCCGCCTACCCGGACGCCCTTGCGGTGGTGGACCCGGTTATGGGGGACCACGGCCGGCCCTACCGGACCTACACCCCGGAAATGTGCCGCCGGATGGGGGAGCTTGCCGCCGTGGCGGATCTCATTACCCCCAATCTGACGGAAGCCTGCATCCTCTTGGGGATCCCCTACCCCACCTCGCCCCTGCGGCAGTTTGAGGTGAAAAGCATCCTGGCGCGGTTAAGCGAGCTGGGGCCCCGGTATGTGGCCCTGACCGGCGTGGAGCTGGCCGACGGCGTCATCGCGAACCTTGGCTACGACCGGGAACGGGGGGATTACTGGCGGGTGGACTGCGTCTATGTGCCCGCGTCCTACCCCGGCACCGGCGACATTTTCGCCAGCGTCATGGTGGGCTCCCTGCTGGGGGGCGACAGCCTGCCCATGGCCATTGAACGCGCCACCCGGTTCCTGGAAATCGCCATCCGCACCACCTTCAGCTACGGCAGCGACACCCGCTACGGCGTCATGCTGGAATCCTGCTTAGGCTGGCTTTCCACCGCCCAGACCTTTGACCGGTACCGGCTCCTTTGATTTTTTGGCAGATGCGTTCATCGAAGGAGAGAAAGCATCTTATGGAACAGCAAATCACCGTCCAGCGCAAAAAACTCATTTTCATCGTTTCCATCGGCCTCATGGCCGCACTGGTATTCCTGGGGAATTACCTGCAGATCAAAATTCCCGTGGCATTGGGGGACGTCACCCGCATCCACCTGGGCAACTCCATGTGCCTGCTGGCGGGGCTGCTGTTCGGGCCAATGACCGGCGGCCTGGCCTCCGGCATCGGGGCAGGGCTTTTTGACCTTTTAGACCCCATGTATATTATGTCCGCCCCCTACACCTTTTTATCCAAATTCGCCATGGGCTTTTTGGCCGGATACCTGGCCCGGCAGGCCTTCCCGGAAGGGAAAACCCGTCTGCCCCGGCTCATTGGGGCGGCGGTCTGCGGCCAGCTGGCGTATATCGTCCTGTATCTTTTTAAATCCTACGTCAGCCTCCGCCTGGTAGGCAACGCCCCTGCTGTGGCGTTGGTGGCAGTCCTGCCCAAGCTGCTGACCTCTTCTGTCAACGCCGTGGCCGCCGTGGTCATTGCCGTGCCCTTAACCCTGGCCCTCCGGAAAGCCCTGAAGCAGACGGGCTTCTCGGCACTGCTGGCGAAACCGGCGGAAAACAGGACTGCATGGACCCCCATTAAGGTCGTCGCCGTTGTTGTCCTCTGCCTTGCGGCCCTGTTCCTGTTTTTGTATCTGGCTCTGTAAAAAGATAGAAAGAACGCCCTCGTTTTTACGGGGGCGTTTTGTTCTGTATAAATCCTTTATTCTGAACTCCGCATCAAATCCAGCTTTTCCAAAAGGAGGGGCTTTAATTCTTCCGGCGTCGTTCCCATAAGGGACATGCTGATCACGCAGTTCCCATCCCGAATGTATATCCGGAAATCGGAAAGCAGGCAGGCTTCCTCCACCGGCCAGTCCAGGGAAACGTGCTCCATATCCGGGAACAGGGCCAAATCCGTTTCCAGCTCCTCCTGATACAGCCGCCGGGCAATATCCTCGTTGGCGGCCCGGTAGGCGGTATAATAGACCGTAACACCCTGGGATTCGTTTTCGGAAACCGGGACGCCGCCGGACTGGCGCACCTCCCAGCGTTCATATAAAGGCGTGTGTCCATACTCACAGTCATTTTGATGAAGCTCCGCCCCGGGCAGCAGTTCTTCCACCTGAATGACCGGGTCATTTTCTGTAAAAGGAACCGGCTCCATCCGGTAAAGGGGATAGGAAAGCGCCATGCCCAAAATGAGAAAGACAGCCCCCGCGCCCCATGCGATTTTCCGGACCAATCCGTCCAGCCATTCCTTTTTCAGGAAAAATCCTCCGATTACAACAGCCGCGCCAATCCCCATGGCCGCCCACTGTTCCCAGGCGGGACGGAAATTCCCTGCCCAGATGTCGTAAATCAGGCTGACGCCTAGCGCTGCCTCTGCCGCCCAAAGGAGGGAATTTTTCCGGCGGAGCCGCCAGCGGATGGTCTTTTCTGAAATCTCCGGCAGGATCTCCCGATTTTTCAGGGCCTTTTTGGCGGCAAAATACCCCCGCAGGCTTTCCGCGGCGTTCCATGCCAGGAAAACCAGGATTAAAAGCAGGAGAAAGACGCAGTAAAATTCCAGCATGGTGTTCCATCCGGCCAGGAACCGGACCGTCCGGCTCCCCATAATACCCAGGTCCAGAAGGGCCCAAAAGAGCCAAACCAGCACCGAAAGAAGGCTGCCAAGGAATTTTTTCCGGAAGAATTTCTGGAAATTCCGGGCGGCCAAAGCCGGGTCCGCCGGAAGGGGCCTTGCGTCCGGGTCCTTGGCGCTGAACAAAAGCCAGCCGTCGGAACTTTTCAAGCGGAACCGCCAGCCGGAGCCGGCGCATTGGGCCGTGTACCTCTGAAGCTCCTTCTCATCGTTTTTTACATCCGTAAAATCCAGGCAGTACCGCAGCTGCTGGGGCTTGCCCTGGCGGAACTTGGCAGTGTAAGTCCCGATTTTTTCCGGGTACCACCCTTGGGCGGCCATCTGTTCCAAATACCGGGCAAGCTGTTCCGGTTCTGTGGAACGGTAAGGGAGCCATACCCGCTTTTCTTCTGCTATCACTCTGCCCATCCTCTCTTCTCCATCTTCCGCCTTCGGATCGCCGTCCGGCAGGTTGGTTTCAGTATAGCAGATTTTTGCAAAATGTCAAGAAAAACTCCCGGCCTTTGGGCCGGGAGCCTGCGTTACGGCTGGAAATCCACATGGATCTTCCCGTTGGAAGTGACAGCGGAAAACTCCTTCTGCTGATCCGGGTACCGGAGGTTCGGGATATTGCAGGAGCCGTTGCTGGTTTTGCCCTGGGTGGCATACTCCCGTATATCGCCCCGGACTGTGCCGGTAATGGAGGCGTTGCTGGTCTGAAGGGAAATATGGCCGCTGGATAAATCATGCACGGTCACTCCTCCGTCGTTAGTAGATATGGCTATGCGTTCTCCCTGGAGATGTTCCACTGTAATTGGGGCGTTGCTGCTGACCAGAGAAATGCCATTGGCAGCAGTACAGTCGTGCGCGTCAATCCGACCGTCGTTAGTAGCAATTGTGATACATTCTCCCTGGAGATGTTCCACTGCAACTGGGGCGTTGCTGCTAACCAGGGAAATACTGTTGGCAGCGGCGCAGTTTTGTGCTTCAACCCGGCCGTTGCTGGTAGTGATAGTGATGTGTTTTCCACGGAGACCTTCCACTGCAACTGGGGCATTGCTGCTGACTAAGGAAATGCCGCCGGATACAGCGCAGTCCCGGGCGTCAACCCGGCCGTTACCTGTTTGGGCTTTCAAGGTTTCGCAGGATATTTGGGATAAATTTATACCGGCATTGCCGGTTTCACAGGAAATCTGCTGATAGTGAAGGCCATCCCCTTGAATTTTCCCATTACTGGTGACAGCTTCCAGTTTCCCGCCAGTCAGGGCATGAAGCCCCGTTAGCCGGATATGCGCGTTGCAGGTTTTACAATAAAAGTCCTCTGAACCAGTGTTTTCCGCTTCCACGCCGCCGTTGGAGGAAACCAATGAAATCCGGGGCAGATTTTGGATGGAAGCACAATGGATTTTGGCGTTACTGGTCTGGATCAGCAGCGTCCCGTTAAAGGAGTCAGGCACCTGAACCGTAATAACCGACTCCCCGCGGCGGCGTATGCCAAAAAACATATGGGCAAGACGTTTTTTTAGTTTGTGCCGGAAAAACCAGACGCCATCCCGTTCTTCGCTTTCAATTATATCCAGATTTGGGTCTGGAGTAAAAGCGATTCGGAAATCTGATTCCTGCCGGGGCTCCACTTCAATGCGCAAGCTTTCCGCCGCCAAGTTCAAAGTGTGGAATTTTCCTTCGGGTTGTTTTAAGGGCATAAGGCTGCTGGTTGCCGGCTGAACCTGATCGGGTTCCTGGGCATATTCCTCCTGGAACTGGGCCGCTGCTTTGACCGGGTCGCCGAACCGGGCGACGCATTCCTCCTCCGTCAGCCCCTGCTCCAAACCGTCGCAGAGCATTTCCTCATAGTAATCCCGCAATTGCTGGCGTTCCTCTTCAGAAAGGGTTTCCAGCGCCTCCAAAAATGCCTTCAGATATTCTTCTTTTGTCATTGCAATCCCTCCTGGCTTCGTTCTTCTACAAACCGGTAAATCCTCTGCATTTCATCCCATTCCGATAAGAACACCCGGATGCGCTCCTCCCCGGCCTTGGTCAGCTGGTAATATTTCCGGGTGCGGCCGTTGTGCTCCTGCTGGTAGGTGGTCAGACAGCCGGAGGCCTCCAGCCGCTTCAAAATCGGATATAAGGTGGATTCCGAAATGGGCATACACTGGGACACTTCCCGGATCAGCAGATACCCGTACGATGGCCCGGTCTTGAGTACCGCCAAAACGCAGATATCCAGCAGCCCCTTTTTTCGCTGTGTATCCATAGGCTCCTCCCTTCCATACTATGCAACGCGTTGTATTAACTCTAATATACATCGTTTTGCATAGTATGTCAAGAGTTATTTTTCGTATTCTTTAACAAAATAATCGGACTCATATTGTCCGCTTCCGGGTTTCCTTGACAATAGCAAAAGAAAGATTGTATAATAAACAAAACAGGAGGGAAAAATTTATGACTGAGGAGATCTACCGTCTTTTCAAAAGAAACCTTCCCTACATCGAGCGCGGCGAGGAAACTGTAAAGCAGATACTGAGCGACCCGGAGAATCATTTGATCCTGCACAAGGTAGGGGAAACCCTGGCCGGCGTTTCGGTGATCAATGACAGCACCGTTTACCTCCTTTGCGTAGACGAGCCTTTTCAGCGCCAGGGGATCGGCAGCAGCCTGCTGGCCCGGTCCGAGGAGTACGCGGCGTCAAAAGGCGTGAAAAAACTGACCCTGGGCACAGGGAAGGAATATATCATGCCCGGCGTCCCTATGAATGAGGGGGCGCATGAATTTTTCAAAAAGCGCGGCTACCGCCATTCCTGGGGGGATATGAGCTGCTTCGACATGGAGCAGCTGCTGGAGGACTTCCCCTGCATGGATCATTTTCTCGGGGAAACCAGAAACGGGGTGACCTACCGGCTGGCTGTACCTGAAGACCTGGAACGGGTGGTCCGCTGTGTTTCCGACGCGGAGCCGAAATTCCTCCGGTTTTACCGGAACGAAAACTTTTACCAAAAGGACACCCAGCGCCCCATTGTGATGGCCGAAAGGAACGGGGAGGTCCTGGGCGCGATTTTGCTTTATATCGGCCGTGAGGAGAACATGGGAAGCGTTGGGGCCACCGCCACGGCGCACCCCTACCGGAACCAGGGCATCGCCACCAACCTGGTCAAGGTCGGGACAAAGCATTTAAAGGATCTGGGGCTAAAGCGCGCCTGCCTGGGCTATACCTATACGCAGATCGTGAAAATGTACGGGAAAGCGGGATACCGGGTCAGCGTGGAATATTTTATGGGGGAAAAGGACCTGACTGTGCGACGGGAGGGAAACGGGATGGATTTTCAGAAAAAGGACGGGCGGATCTACGCCGAATCGGAGGGAAAACTGCTGGCGGAAATCACCTTCCCGGATACGGCGGAAGGGATCCGGGATATTGACCACACCTTTGTGGACGAAAGCCTCCGGGGCCAGGGCATTGCCGGGGAACTGGTGCGGATGGCGGCGGAGTCCATCATAGCCGAGGGAAAAAAAGCCAAGGCCAGCTGCTCCTATGCCGCCAAATGGCTGGAAAAACACCCGGAATATGGGAAACAGCTCCAGCGGCAGCCGGAGAAAAATTGAATGCAATGAAAGCCTTGGGTAACCCCCGCCCGCAGACATTGTCACAGTCCGCAGCTCCATGCGGGCATTGGGGCTTGTCAAGACGGGCGGGATATGCTATAATAACGGTAAGCGGTCCCGCGGACTCTATTTGCCCCCAACGGGATTCCATCGTCCATTATCGGAGAAAGAAGGAGCGAGCGCAATGAGCGAAATGAAGGAAAACTACGAAATCTGCCACTGCAAGAAAGTCACCTACGCCGACGTGGAAAACGCCCTGCATCAGAGCAAGACCTTTACACAGGTGGAGGAAGCCTTTGCCGATGTCCAGAGAATCACCCACTGCTCCACCGGCTGCGGGCGCTGCCACGACGAAATTATGCGCACCATTTCGGAAATCATGTCCTGAATATGCAAGGAAGCCGCCTTCCCGCCCCAGGGAAAGCGGCTTTTTCGCATGCCGTAGTACGGCGCCCGAAAATGCAATGGAGAAATAGAGGAGAAATCGATTATGAAAACTACCCTTCCAGTTTTGCTGCGGGGCAGCCAGGAATTTTTAACAGTGGAGTATCAAGCCAATACCAGCGCGGCTGAATCCGGGTTCGATGTGCTTGACGTCCCCTTTCCAAAAGAAAAATGCATTGGATACCCAACGATGCACGCGTATTTTGAAAATATGAAGCTCTCAGGCTACAAAAGGTACTGCGGGTTCCTTCAAATCGTGAAGCGGGAAGAAGTGAAATACGGCAAAACCTCCCAGGTGCTGTTTTACGATGCGCCGGGTGAATATTTTTACCAAATTGGGAACCCTTTTTGCGCGTATGGGTTCCCGGCCAGTTTTTACGACGCCCCATGCTGTAACCTGGGGGACTGCGACCTCCTGACCTGGAAGGCGTACACCTATCTGGTGGATCTGCCTTCCAGGATGAACGGGGATCGATTGCAGTTCCTGGCCGGTTTTTCCTGGGGATACCGGGAGGACGCAAGCGGGCCTTTGGGACTGCTGGACTTTGAAATTTTATCCGAACAGGACTGGAAGGAACATATGAAATTCCTTTCTACCCTTTGTCCGGATCTTCCAAAATAAAGGAGTGTTTATGATGAAAAAAATTATTGCGACTGAAAAAGCCCCGGCGGCTGTGGGAGCCTACTCCCAGGCGGTCCGGGCAGGGGACTTGATCTTTGTATCCGGCCAGCTGCCCCTGGTTCCGGAAACCGGCCTCATGGCGGAGGGGGACATTTCCGCCCAGGCCCGGCAGTCTTTGGAAAACCTGAAGGCGATCCTTGCGTCAGAGGGCTGCGCCATGGAAAACGCGGTAAAAACAACGGTCCTCCTGGAAAATATCGACGACTTCGCCGCGGTGAACGCGGTTTACGCCGAGTATTTCCAAAAGGACTGCCCTGCCCGGGCCTGCTACGCAGTGGACAAGCTGCCCAAGGGGGCCAAGGTGGAGATCGAGCTCATCGCCTACTGCGGCAAATAAACAGCACACAAAAAGCGGCAGGGTTTCCTGCCGCTTTTGTCATGGAATACACTGTCCTTTACTCTGGGATCGCCCAATCTGCTTCCTCAAAGGAAACCGACTGCACCAGTTCCTGCAAATCCTCCTGGAACTCCAGCCGTTCCGATTCCAGGCCGCCAACATGCAGCTGGAACCGCAAAGGGCCTTCATCCACAATCACATCCAGGCTGTACCGCACCGGCGGCTCTCCCTCGACGGTGCGGGGGTCCACATTCCGATATTTCACCAGGTAAGCGGCGGAGCTCCCTTCTTTGGAAGAAAATCCTTCCACCTGGTGAAGCGGCTCCAGGACCTCGATATATTCATGGGCCCAGCTGTCCCAGTCCGCCTGGATTTCTGCCGCCTGCTCTTCCTCCGTAGGGGTTTCCGTGCAGTTTTGAATGGTCACCTGAACCGAAGCGGACAAGGCCGATTCCGGAAAATCTTTGGCGTGGAACACAGTAATCGCACTTTTTTCCAAAGTATCCGCTTCAAAGGCCTCCGGCAGCCTATAAAAAATATAATCCAGCGGGTCGAGCCGCCGTGCCCTCCCATCGGGCCCCGCCAAATAAGCGTGGTCGTCCAATTCACAGTAAAACAGGTCGTTGGCAACCATGGCCCCGGATTCATCCAAGGCGTACCAATCGCCGTTCCACTGAATGGCCCGGTCGTTCATCATGCGTCCCTGGGGCCATCCGGTAGGCCGCCGCAGCGGGAAGAAGTAGTACCAGTCCTCCCCGATTTTTTCCCAGCCGGTGGCCATTGCGCCGCTGGGCTTCAGGTAATACCAGTAAAGCCCGTCCTTTTTCCAGCCTGTTTCCATATAGCCCCGCTGGTCGAAGGAATACCAGACGCCGTCCAGCAGCCGCCACTCATCTTTGGCATAGCTGCCGTCCGCGTTTTGATACCACCATCCAATGCCGTCCTTCCTCCAGCCCTCCGATGCCGCAGATGCCGGCGCAGCCAGGCTGACGCAGGAAACAGCCGCCAAAGCAAGAGCCGTCAATTGTTTTTTCCATGCCTTCATGTCAATCCCTCCTGTACTGGTACTGACGCCGGGTCTGGCCTCCCCCATTTTCCGCGGGGACAATGGAACGCACCAGCTCTTCCGCCGCCTCCTCATGATCCGCAAAACAGTCCTCCGGGGCCGCATAGACTGCCTGGACAAATTCGCCATCAAAGAACAAATACGACACCCTGGTGTGCATCTCCCGGCCGTTCCGGGTGAAGCGGACGTCATAAACTAAAGCATCCTCCGCCTGGGTGTCCCGCAATGTCCGGCTGGTGACCCGCAGGTTTTCCGCCGGTTCCGGCCCATAGCTGAAAACCCTTTCGATAGTTTCTTTCTGAGCCTGCCGGAACTGGGACAGGGTATCGAAAAGATCGTATTTTGCGCTGGAATCCACGCCGCTGACATTGATGCGCACCTCTTCCTGTCCGCTGTCCAAATTTAGATCCAAAACGCGGCCAAGATCCGTGACCGTCCACCCTTCGGGGCAGTCGTACTGGTAATATCCCTGCCGCACAGCGTACTGGACTTCTCCACGGTCCGAGAATATGCAGTACCAGCCGTTCTCCTGCCGTGTGCCCCTGAAAGCCGCGCCGTCTGGACCAAAGCAGTGGGTCCGCCCGTCGATCTCCACCACCCCGGAGGCCATGGCCCCCTCCGGAAGCGCCCCATCCTGCCGGGGGCAGAGGTAGTACCATTCCCCGTCCACTATCTGCCATCCGGTGGCCATATAGCCCCGCTGATCGAAGTAATACCAGTTCCCGTTTACAAACCGCCATTCATTTTGGGCATACCCTCCGCCGGCGTCCTGGTACCACCATCCGGTGCCGTCCTTCCGCCAGCCCTCCGCCGCCGCGGATACCGGCGCGGCAAGGCTTATGCAGGCTGCGGCGGCAAGAAACAGGGCGGCAAGTTTCTTCCGAAGTTGTTTCACAGCGCTTCCTCCTTACGGCAAAAAGATGTCCGAAATTGCAATGCTTTCTACAAAATCCGCAAAAGCGCGGCAAAGTTCCCGGCGGCGGTCCGCCTTGCATTCCAGGGTGATCACCGCCTGCAGGTTCCCGTCTCTGACGGCCACATAGTCGCAGCTCCCCTGCCCATCTCTTACCTCCGGCCCCGAAACGCAGTGATGCTCCTTCAGGACGGAAAAGCTCTCTGCTTCCGCAGTCCGGTACCAGGTTTGCCTCAGCGAATCGGTCACCCAGGATTCTTTTTCCACTTTCCACTGTTCCAGCAGGGAGTTTTCCCATTCTTCCTGCGTCATGCCTTCCGGCAGAAGCCGAAGCTCCACCCTGATGAATTCCTGCGGCACCACATAGGCCACCCATCCGTCCGACTCGTTACGGGTCGAATTGTAACTGACCGGGTAAAAGCTCAGCGTGGGCGCGCCGCTTTTCGACGTTCCCGCATACCAGCCCTCCGGCACCTCCCACTTTATGACATCTTCCAGAGAGCAGCGCCGCGCTGTTCCGTCCCGGGTGCCGGCATAGATTTCTCCATCCCGGTAGCGGATGCCGTTTGTTACCAGCGCGCCGTCCGTGCCCAGCAGATAAAGGCTACCGTCCAGTTCCAAAACCGTATCGCGGTACATTGCGCCTTCATAGCGCGGGGGATCGGACACGGGGGCAAAATAATACCATTTCCCGTCGATCTGCCGCCAGCCGGTGGCCATATAGCCGTCCGCGTCAAAGTAATACTCGTTATAGTGAATATTCCGCCATTCCGCCGCCGGATAGCCCCCGTCCGCGTCCCGGTACCACCATCCGGCGCCGTCCTTCCGCCAGCCCTCCGCCGCCGCAGATACCGGCGCAGCCAGGCTTACGCAGGAAACAGCCGCCAAAGCAAGGACCGCCAATCGTTTTTTCCAATTGCCTTTCATCCAGCCCCTCCTTCCAACGAGTAAAACTCTTTACCTTTATTATACTGAAAACAGGAAAAATTTCAATAGAATTTTATAGAAAAAAGAAAGGCGGCAGAATTTTCTGCCGCCTTTTGCTTATTCGCTTTCTTTTCCTTCAAACATCTCTTTGATTTTGTCGGAAAATTTCTTTTTCTTGGCCGTCTGCTTTTCAGTGATGGCGTCGTCAAACTCCTTGAGCTTGTCGAGCTGGGCCTTGGTCAGGTTTTTGGGCACTTCCACCGTAACGGTCACATACTGGTCGCCCCGTCCCCGGCCGTTTAAGCGCTGGACGCCCTTGCCCCGGAGCCGGAACACAGTGCCGGGCTGGGTGCCTTCCGGCAGGTTGTATTTGACGTTGCCGTCAATGGTGGGGACAGTCAGTTCGTCGCCGGTAACCGCCTGATAGAAGGACACCGGGATCTCACAGTAAATATCGTAATCCTTCCGGGTAAACAGGCTGTCGGGCCGGACGGAAACCAGCACCAGCAGGTCGCCGGCTGGGCCTCCGTTTGCCCCGGCATTGCCCTGGCCCCGCAAAGAAAGGGTCTGGCCGTCGTCAATACCGGCGGGGATCTGGACCTCCACCGTTTTGGTGCTGGAGGTGGAGCCGCGCCCGCCGCAGACCGGGCAGGTCTTCTCGATGATCTTGCCCCGGCCGCCGCATTTGTCGCAGGGGCGCTGGCTGCTGATCATGCCGAAGGGCGTCCGCTGCTGCACCCGGACCTGGCCGGTGCCGCCGCAGTCCGGACAGGTTTTCATGGCGGTGCCGTTTTCCGCGCCGGTCCCTTTACAGGCGGAGCAGCTTTCGCTGCGGGCCACGCTGATGCGCTTTTTGACCCCGGCGCAGGCCTCGAAGAAGGAAATGGTCACCTGCACCCGGATGTCGCTGCCCCGCCGGGGCGCGTTGGGGTTGGAACGGCGGGACGAACCGAAGCCGCCGCCGAAAAACTCGCCGAAAATATCGCCGATATCCCCCATATCGAACCCACCGAAGCCGCCTGCTCCCCCAAAGGGGTCAGCTCCGCCGCCATAGGAGGGGTCCACGCCCGCGTGGCCGAACTGGTCATAGCGGGAGCGTTTCTGCGGGTCGGAAAGGACCTCGTAAGCCTCGTTGACCTCTTTAAATTTTTCCTCGGCCGTTTTGTCGCCGGGGTTCAAGTCCGGATGGTATTTTTTAGCCATCTGACGGTAAGCCTTTTTCAGCTCATCGTCGGAACAGCCCTTCTGTACCCCCAGTACTTCATAATAATCTCGTTTTTCAGCCAATGACGGTACCTCCCGTTATGTCGTACAATTTCCAAACAGCACGGCAAGGCAGGCAAAGCGCCTGCCCTGGGGCCGTGTCAGATTATTTGTTGTCGTTGTCTACTTCCCGGTAATCAGCGTCTACCACGTTGGGATCGCTGTTTGCAGTATTCGCACCCATGTCGGGGCCGGCAGCGCCTGCGCCCGCAGCCTGCTGCTGAGCAGCCTGGGCCTGATAGAGCTTTTCGGAAACAGCGTAGAACACTTTCTGGAGCTCATCCTGTTTCGCTTTGATGGCCTCGATATCGGAGCCTTTCAGGGCTTCCTTCAGCTCGTTGATCTTGGCTTCCAGCTCCGCTTTCTGAGAAGCGTCCACTTTATCGCCGATCTCGTTCAAGGTCTTTTCAGACTGGAACACCATCTGGTCGGCGCCGTTGCGGATATCCACCGCCTCACGGGCCTTCTTGTCCTCAGCCGCAAAGGCTTCCGCCTCTTTGACAGCCTTGTCGATGTCCTCTTTGGACATATTGGTGGAGGAGGTAATGGTGATCTGCTGTTCCTTGCCGGTGCCCAGGTCTTTTGCGTAAACATGGACAATGCCGTTGGCATCGATGTCGAAGGTTACTTCGATCTGAGGAACGCCCCGGGGAGCAGCGGGGATGCCGTCCAGGCGGAACATGCCCAGGGTCTTGTTGTCTTTTGCAAACTCACGCTCGCCCTGGAGGACGTGGATCTCAACAGAGGTCTGGCCGTCAGCGGCGGTGGAGAAGATCTGGGATTTCTTGGTGGGGATGGTGGTGTTGCGCTCAATGATCTTGGTGAACACGCCGCCCAGGGTTTCCAAGCCCAGGGACAAGGGGGTAACGTCCAGAAGCAGCAGGCCCTTGACCTCGCCGCCCAGAACGCCGCCCTGGATAGCCGCGCCAATTGCAACGCACTCATCCGGGTTCAGGTTCTTGGAAGGCTCTTTGCCGGTTACACGGGCAACAGCTTCCTGAACTGCGATAATACGGGTGGAACCGCCAACCAGCAGGATCTTGTCAAGCTGGGATGCGCTTAAGCCGGCGTCGCTCAAAGCCTGGTTTACCGGGCCCATGGTAGCGTCCACCAGGTCGGCGGTCAGCTCGTTGAATTTGGCCCGGGTCAGGGTCATGGCCAGATGCTTGGGGCCGGTGGCGTCCGCGGTGATGAAGGGCAGGTTGATGTCGGCGGTGGTGATGCCGGACAGGTCGATTTTCGCTTTTTCAGCGGCCTCTTTCAAGCGCTGCATGGCCATACGGTCGGAGCGCAGGTCGATGCCGTTTTCCTTCTTGAATTCGTCGGCCATCCAGTCGATGATCCGCTGGTCGAAGTCGTCGCCGCCCAGGTGGTTGTTGCCGGCGGTAGCCAGAACTTCCTGAACGCCCTCGCCCATTTCAATAATAGAAACGTCGAAGGTGCCGCCGCCCAGGTCGTAAACCATGACCTTCTGGTCGCCCTCTTTGTCCATGCCGTAGGCCAGAGCAGCCGCGGTAGGCTCGTTGATGATACGCTTTACATCCAGGCCCGCAATGCGTCCGGCGTCCTTGGTGGCCTGGCGCTGCGCATCGGTGAAATAAGCGGGAACGGTGATAACCGCTTCGGTAACGCTTTCGCCCAGATAAGCTTCCGCGTCAGTTTTCAGCTTCTGCAGGATCATGGCGGAAACTTCCTGAGGAGTGAAGGACTTGCCGTCAATGTTTACTTTGTAATCGGAGCCCATGTGGCGCTTGATGGAGCTGATGGTCCGGTCGGGGTTGGTGATAGCCTGGCGTTTTGCCACCTGGCCAACCATACGCTCGCCGTCCTTGGAGAAAGCTACCACGGAAGGCGTGGTGCGCGCGCCTTCATGGTTCGCAATGACAACAGGCTCGCCGCCTTCCATAACGGCAACGCAAGAGTTTGTAGTACCAAGGTCGATCCCAATGATTTTTCCCATAAATGATTCCTCCTAAAAATGAATCGTCAAAATTTATATGAATGATGTTTGTTACGGATTGGCGACAGCCACCATAGCGTGACGGATGACCTTCCCGTTCAGCTGATAGCCCTTCTGCAGGACGCTGGCCACCACATTGCTGCCCAGCTCCTCGTTTTCCACTGTGGAAACGGCGTAATGGAAATCCGGGTCAAAAGGCTGCCCCTCGGCTTCGATCTCCTCCACGCCCAGCTTTTTCAAAGCGTCGTTCATGGATTTGAAGATCATCTCCATGCCTTTTTTGAATTCCGCGTCGGCGCATTCGGTCATCATAGCCCGTTCAAAGTTATCCAAAACCGGCAGCAGCTCGGCAATGCACTTGCTTTTGGCCACAACGCCGATCTCCTCTTTTTCCCGGGCGGTGCGCTTGCGGAAGTTGTCGAACTCGGCCATCTGCCGCAGGAGCTTGTCGGAAAGGTCCGCGTTTGCTTTTTGAAGCTCTTCCAGCTCGCTGGGTTTCTGTTCCTCCGGCGCAGCTTCTTCCGTCTCTGCGGCTTCCGCGGTTTCCTGCTCCAAAACGGCCTCCTCAGGGGCGGCCTGATTTTCTTTTTCTTTCTTACCCACTTTGAGAATCATTCCTTTCGTCATATTCCTCGGTAATCAGCCGGGAAACGGTGTCTGACAAATGCTCGATATACGGGATCACCCGGCTGTAATCCAGCCGCAGGGGGCCGATGACCCCCAAAGCGCCAGCCCGCTTTCCTGCCCAGCTGTAGCCGGTGACAATCAGGCTGGAATTGGAAACGGCAAAGGTTTCGCTTTCATCCCCAAAAATCACCTGGATTCCGTTGAATCCCTGGTTTAAAAGGGAGCCTAGGTTTTTCCTGGCCTCCAGGAAGGCTTTGATATTGTCCGTCTGGAAATCTTCCCTTGCCAGCAGCCCGCTTTCGTTCATCACTTCCAGCTTTTGCTGCCTGAGCTTGCAGACAATATCGTAAATACCGTAAAGCAGCGGGGCCAGGGCCGCGCCGTACCGTCCCAGGGAAACGCCCAGCTCCACCAGCTTTTCGCTGGTCAGAGCGTCGATCCGCATCCCCGTCAGGTTCTGGCGGATAAAGTTTACAAAGAAGGAAATCTGCTCGCTGGAAAGCTCAAAATCCAGCCGGCACACCCGGTTTTCCACCGCGCCGCTGGAAGTAATCAGCAGCAGGGCGTAAAGCCGCCTGCCTGCGGGGATCACATCAAGCCTGGTAATCACGGAAAGGTCCACCCGGCTTGAGGAACAAGCCACAGCGCACCCTGTTACCTGAGCCAGCAGCTCCGCGGCGTTGGTCACCAGCGTCCGGGGGTTCAAATCGCCCTTCAGCAGGGTGTCCTCGATCATGCGCCGGTCGTATTCCGACAAGGGCTGCCTGGTCATAAGGTTCGCAATGTAGAACCGGTACCCGCGGTAGGACGGGACCCGTCCGGCGGAGGTGTGAGGCTGTTCCAGATACCCCAGCCGTTCCAGGGCCGCCATATCGTTTCGGATCGTAGCAGGGGAAACGGCATTGTCCAGGGCTTCGGCAATGGTTTTGGAGCCAACGGGCTCGCCGGTGCGGATGTAACGGTCAACTACCAGCTTCAGGATATTCAGCTTCCGCGCATCCAGCGCCTTCACCACGCTCACCTCGAGTCTTCATATTCTTAGCACTCATTCTCTCTGAGTGCTAATATAAGATTAGCACGAATACATGGGATTGTCAAGGGGAGGAATCAAAATATTTATGAATTTTTTTTAAATCCTCTCGCCAACAGTTTTCCCGCAAAAGGGGCGGTTCATTCCAGAAAAAGGATTTTGCATGAAAGCCTCCTTTTTCTTGCAAAAATCCTGCAAAACGTATATAATGAAAGACAGAATCATTTCCACAGCAAGGAGGCAGCGCAATGGATATCCTTTCGGCCATCCAGAAGCATTACCCGGAGTTTTCCAAGGGGCAGAAAAAAATTGCGAATTTCATCACCGACCACACCGACAAAGCCGCTTTTATGACGGCGGCCCGCATGGGCGCCACCGTCGGAGTCAGTGAGTCCACCGTGGTGCGGTTCGCCTACGAATTGGGATATAACGGGTTCCCGGAGCTGTCGGCGGCGCTGCGGCAGGTCATCCGCACCCAGCTCACCTCGGTCCAGCGCATCGAGGTGACCCGGGACCGGATCGGCAGCGGGAATGTGCTGGATGAAGTTTTAAGCCAGGATATGGAAAAGATCAAGCGCACATTGGAGGAAACCTCCCACGAGGACTTTGAAAAGGCCGCCGCCGCCATCGCCAACGCCCGGAAAATTTACGTCATTGCCGACCGGAGCGCATCGGCCCTGGCCCGGTTCATGCATTATTATTTGAATCTGATGTTTGAGAACGTAAAGCTGGTCACCACCACCAGCTCCAGCGAGCTGTTTGAGCAGATCATGCGCATCGGGGAGGAAGACGTGGTCATCGGCATCAGCTTCCCCCGGTATTCCAATATGACCATCCAGGCCTTTTCCTTCGCCGCCCGTTCCGGGGCCAAGATCGTGGCCATCACTGACGGGCCCAACTCTCCCCTGGCCCAGGACGCCACCTGCCTGCTGGCCGCCCGCAGCGACATGAATTCCTTTGTGGATTCCTTGGTCGCCCCCTTAAGCCTCATCAACGCTCTGCTGGTGCAGGTGGGAATGCTCAAGCAGGACGATGTGGTGAGCGCCTTTGAACGGCTGGAAGGCCTTTGGGACGAATATCATGTTTATCAGAAAAATTAAGGAGCGTTTATGGAACAGTACGAGATTCTCATTATAGGCGGCGGCCCGGCGGGCATGATGGCTGCGGTTTCTGCTGCGGGACAGGGAGCGAAAGTCCTGCTTTTGGAACGGAACAGCCGCCTGGGGCGGAAGCTTCTGATTACCGGGAAGGGCCGCTGCAACGTCACCAACAACTGCGACCGGGACACCTTGCTGAACAATATCCCCCGGAACCCCCGGTTTTTGTATTCGGCCTTCGCCCAGTTTTCCCCGGAGGACACCATAGCGTTTTTTGAAAACCGGGGCCTTCCGCTGAAAACCGAACGGGGGAACCGGGTGTTCCCGGTTTCGGACAAGGCCGCCGACGTGGAACGGACTTTGGAATCCGCCGTCCGGGATTTTGGCGCGGAGATCCGGACCGGCCGGGCGGAACGGTTGATATTGGAGGACGGGGCGGTAAAAGGCGTCCTGTGCGAGGACGGGACGGAATACCGGGCCGGTGCCGTGATTTTGGCTTGCGGCGGGAGATCTTACCCCCTCACCGGCTCCACCGGGGACGGCTATGCCCTGGCGGCCCAGGCGGGGCATAAGATCGTGCCGCCGGTCCCCTCCCTGATCCCCATTCTGACCGAAGAAAGCGACCCCAAGGAAATGCAGGGCCTGTCCTTAAAAAATGTCACCCTGACGGTGTCCAAAAAAGGCAAACCGGTCTATGAGGAGCTGGGGGAACTGCTGTTCACCCATTTTGGCCTAAGCGGCCCATTGGTGCTGTCCGCCTCAGCCCACATGGCCGGGAAAAAGCCCGCCGGGGATTGCGGGGAGAAGTTTTACGCCTCCATGCTGAAAGGAGAGGGCTATTCCCTTTCCATCGACTGGAAGCCGGGGCTTTCCGAGGAACAACTGGACCGCCGCCCCCTGCGGGATTTCGCCAAATACCAGAATAAGGACGTCATCAACAGCTTAGGGGAGCTGCTCCCCCGGAAAAGCATCCCGGTGATCCTCCGCCGGGCAGGGATTCCCTTTGAAACCAAGGTCAATTCCATCACCAAAGAACAGCGGCACGCCCTGTTGAACGCACTGAAGCGGTTCACCTTGACGCCTGTGGGGTTCCGGCCCATTGAGGAGGCCATCATCACCTCCGGCGGGGTGGATGTGAAGCAGGTCAACCCCCGGAACATGGAGTCGAAGCTCTGCCAGGGACTTTATTTTGCCGGAGAGATGCTGGACGTGGACGGCTACACCGGCGGGTTCAACCTGCAGATCGCCTTTGCCACCGGGTATTTGGCGGGCCAGTCAGCGGCCCGGTAACCGGGCTGTTTGTCATCAAGCCAGCTTGATGACGCGGCGCGGCCGCACAGCCACGCGCCGGATGTTGGCTGGCGCAAACAAGTTGCGCCTCTGGTAGGATTTCCCACGAAATGCGGCGCATATCTCAGGAATCGGCCGTCAATCCGCTGAATCTTCCAAAAACTGTAGGGTCCTGGTTTCCCAGAAACGCCGCAATTTACCGGCGTGCAATCCCCTTTGGATGTCCGGGAATTTTTGTAGGGTGCGGCGTCCTCGACGCCCTGAATAAAATAACAAGCCGGCTGTGCCACCCATTGGATGACACAGCCGGCCTTCTTTTCATTTCTCGGATCAAAGATCTTCCGGTTCCCCGTCTTTGTGCTTCTCGTAATATTGGGCCTGGGCGTGCCAGAGCTTGGCGTACTGCCCGTTTTCATCCGCCAACAGGCTGTCGTGGCTCCCCTGCTGGACCACCTGCCCATGGTCAAATACGGCAATCTCATCGCAGAACCGGCAGGAGGACAGCCGGTGGCTGATATAAATGGCCGTCTTGTCGCTGACCAGCTCGTCAAAATGGGAATACACCTCGTATTCCGCAATGGGGTCCAGCGCGGCGGTGGGTTCGTCTAAGACAATGAAGGGAGCGTCTTTATATAGCGCCCGGGCCAAGGCGATCTTCTGGGCCTCGCCGCCGGAAACCTCCACGCCCTTCTCGTCAAACTCCCGGTAAAGGCAGGTGTCCAGCCCTTCCGGCATGCTGTCCAGCCGTTCGCCGAAGCCCGCCATCCGCAGGCATTTCTCCGCCCGCTTCCGGTCGTAATCCTGGGAAGCCGCCACATTCTGCCCCAAGGGGAAGGCCAGGAGCTGGAAATCCTGGAACACCACGGCAAACACCTGCAAATAATCCTCGTATTTGTATTTGCGGATGTCGATGCCGTTTAGGAGGATCTGTCCTTCCGTGGGGTCGTAAAGGCGGCAGAGGAGCTTGATAAAGGTGGTCTTGCCGGAACCGTTCCGGCCCACAACGGCAAGCCGTTCCCCGACTTTGAACTTCATGGACACATGCCGCAGGGCGTAATCCTCCGAACCGGGATACTTGAAGGAAACGTCTTTAAATTCCACCTCGTACTGCCGGTCGGCCCGCTTTTCGGTGGTAAGGCTGCCCTGATACATCCGGTCGGGCAGGTCCAGAAACTCAAAGGAGGTCCGCAGGAACTCCCCGTTGTTTTTGATTTCCCCGGCGATCTTCATCAGGTCGGAAACCCCCTTGGCCAGGGCGGTGATGGCTCCAACATACTGGGTGACGGAGCCCACGCCGAAAGCCCCGGCCCAGGCCTTCAGGCAGACAAACAGGTAAGCAAACCCGGTAAACACCGTGGAAATTGCCGCGGAAAGGGCCACCAATCCGCCTACAGGCCCTTTGGAATAACGGGCCATGGGGCCGTCTGGGCCGAACACATTGTCATGCTTATAGCTTTGGCTACAAATCTCCTGCTGGTTGTACATCCGCATATCCAGCATCCGTTCCTTTGTGTGCATAATAAACCCAAAGAAAGAGAAAAAACGGTTGCTGAATCTGGCGCCATCGGAGGCTTTTACCCAATAGCTGTCCGCTTTGGTAATGCACAGCGGCGCCAAAAAAATGACAACCGCCATGATTGCCAGAAAAGCCAGAATAAACAGGGGACTGTTTAAGAAGGCGTATTGGGACCCTGCCGGGACCGGCAGCGTAAACAGGGTGACGGACAAGGCCAGGCCACTGAGAATCGTGATAATCGCATTGACGATTCTTTCAAAATTTACCCGCACCCTCCAAAATCCCCAGCCGCTCCAGTTGTCATTCTGCTTGATCTGGGAATACAGGTCGTGGGTGTGCTGTTCATCCAGAACGCAGAAGTCCATCCGCAGCATTTTGTCGTTGTAGATGTCCGTCCGTATGAAATAATTAGCGCCTTCCCGGCTGTTCTGCCACCGAGCCGCGGCTGCTTTCAAAAGGCCCGCCAGGGCGGTGACAACCACCGTCAGCAGCACCCATTCCCACAAGACTTCCGGCCGCCGCTCCCCGCCCAGCTCGTTCAGAATCCGGGCGGAAAAGTAAATGCCGATATACGGGATGACTGCCGTCACAACAGCATTGCAGAATATTGACTCAAAAAGTCCCGGTCTTTTCTGCCGCAGAAGCTTAAATGCCCGAAAATTCAGCGAAAACGCTTCCCGGAAAGTCATCTTTCCCTCATTCTTCATGCAAACCGCTCCCTTCCCGCAGATTCTCTCTGCCGTAATACCGGCTCTGGATACCGAACAGCTCCGCGTATTTGCCGCCCTGGGCCATTAAGGATTCGTGGGTGCCCTCCTCGGCAATGCCCCCGTCGGAAAGGAGGATGATCCGGTCGCAGAACCGGGTGGAGGCCAGCCGGTGGGAAATGTACACCGCGGTGCACCCGGCGGTCATCTGGCTGTATTTCAAATACATGTCGTTTTCGGCAATGGGGTCCAAAGCGGCGGTGGGTTCGTCCAGCACCATAATGGGCGCGCCCTTGTAAAGGGCCCGGGCCAGCATCAGCCGCTGGGTCTCGCCGCCGGAAAGGTCTATGCCGTCCTCGTAGACTGTCCGCCCAACATGGGTGTCAATTCCATCCTTCAGGCTGTCAATTTTTTCCGTCAGGCCGGCCTTTTCGATGCAGTCCTTCATCCGGTCCCGGTCAATGTTTTCAGTGGTCTGGGCCACATTGTCCGCCAAAGTAGTTTCCAGGATGGAAAAATCCTGGAACACTGCCGTAAACAGCTTGTAATAATCCCGGCGGTTATACTGCCGGATATCTTCACCGTTTAGCAGCACCTCCCCTTCCGTCGGGTCATAAAAGCCGCAGATGAGCTTCACCAGGGTGGTTTTGCCAGCACCATTAAGGCCCACCACCGCCAGCTTTTCCCCGGCGTGGATGGTCAGGTTCAGGTCGTGGAGGGTGTCTTGCTCCGCGCCGGGATACCGGAACCGGACGTTCCGCAGTTCGATCTCATAGGGGATCTTTTCCGCTTTCAAAGGCTTGCCGTCCTCAAATCGGAAAGGCTCCGGCACTTCCAAAAATTCCCGCACTGTGGACAAATCCAGGCTCTGGGTGTTCAGGGTAGAAAATCCCGCCAGAATCCCGGTGATCCAGGTGGTAAAGCCCCCAATGGCCGTAAAATACAGCAGGAACTGGGAGGCGGGCAGGCCCTGGTTCAGCGCCATGGAAATCAGGTACACATAAGCGATGCCGTTGCGGGCAAAGGACAGCAGAACATCCACCACATCCGCCCAAAGATAGACCTTTTCCCGCCGGGCGATAAAATCGTTGTAAAGGCGCATGGTGCTGTCAAACACATCCCGGAGCCAGGGCCGCAGGCCGAAAACCCGGATATCCTTTCCCAAAGCACGCTGCGGGGCCTTATCGGCAATATAACCCAGTTTTGTCTGATATGCTGATTCTTCCTCCCGGTGGCGGTAACCCCACTGGTTGAGCCGCTGGCTGACAAAAAAGCCGATAATGGCGGTGACCAGCACCACAGCCAGCAGAACCGGGTCCAGGGAAGACAGCAGGGCCAGATAAATGACGAACCCCGCGATGTTTTTCAGCAGGTCGGTCAGGGTGTTCCAGATTGCTTCCGTTGCCTCATAGTTGTTACATGTAGCATTCTGCGCTTTTTCGTATTTTTTCAGCACAGCCGGGTCTTCCGTGTTGGGATAGGAAGTGGTGTCGTATTTCCTGGTTATCATCTGAATAATACTTGTACGCACCTCGACCCGCCCAAATAATGTATTGCATCCAAGGTAGGCGTTCAAGGCCGAAACAAGCATCAGCAGCAGGGCAAAGCCGATCACAGCCCCCAAAAGCTCCGGGAAGGGGGCGGCGGTTTCCACCTTTTGCAGGATCACCGGCGTCACGAAGAGCTCCGTCAGGCTCAAAGCCACCGCCCCGGCTGCCACAGCCACGCACAGGAACAGGACGCTTTTCTGGGTTTTCCAGGCGTTGCCGATCATCCAGGCGGTGTTCTGCCATAGATTGTAGAGTGGTTTTTCTTTTTTCTTTGGTTCCGTCATCATTCTCACCTCGCTTTGTATTGTAGCACAAAACAAGGGTCTTGTGTCATTCTGGGGACGAATCGTCGTTTTCGGGGGACGAATTGCACGCCTGGGGCAGCAAGACCTCGGTGGTGAAGGCCCCGTCCTCGCTGCCCCGGCTCACATAGCCCCCCAGACGCTCGATCACCGCGTCGATCCGCTTCAGGCCCAAGCCGTGGCCCTCCCCTTTGGTGGTGGCGAACCGCCCGCCGATCTTGGGCAGTTTCTTTTCGGCGGTGAAGTTGGTAAAGGACAGGTAGAGCTGGGAGCCCTTGATGTCCATGTAGACCCGGATGAGCCGCTGGTCCTCCGGGAGCTTCATGCTGGCCTCGATGGCGTTGTCAAAAAGGTTGCCGATGATGACGCACAGATCCAGTTCTGAAATGTCCAGCTTTGTGGGGATGTGGGCGTCGGCCCGCACTGGGATGTTCCGGGATTTGGCTAAGGAGATCTTGCTGTTTAAGATGGCGTCGGCCATGGCGTTGCCGGTCTTCACCACCGTGTCCACCGTGGAAAGGTCGGTGTCCAGCTTGTCCAGATAGTCCCGGATGGCGTCCATGTTGCCTTGGGCGGCGTAGGCCTTCATCACCTGGATATGGTTGCGGTAATCGTGCCGCCAGCCCCGGATCTGCTTGTACATATTTTCCACTTCGGCAAAGTGGGTCTGGATCAGTTCCCGCTGGTAGGCGGCGATGTGTTTGTCGATCTGTCTGGCGAAAAAATCCATGGTATCCTCCTAAATCCGGTCGATGATGGCCCGATTGAGTGGCTCGTACATCCCCCGGGGCAGAGGGAGGACGGAGCCGTCGGTCAAATAAACGTCCGTTTTGGTCACCCGCTGGATGAAAAGCAGGTTCAGAATGCAGGACCGGCCAATGCGGAAGAACCGGTCGTCCAGCATGGGTTCCAGTTCCCGCAGGGGCTTTTTCACGGTGTGATCCTCCTTGCCGTGGACGGTGACATAATTCTGGTGCACGTCCAGGTAACGGACTTCGTAAAGGGGCACCCGCACCGTTTCCTCCGGCAGGGACAGGGTCAAAACGCGCTCGTTTTTCCGCAGCTTCAGGGCCGCCCGATCCAATACGGCAAAGAGCTTGTCCCGGTCCACCGGCTTCATCAGGTAGTGGAGGGCCGCCACCTCGTAGCCGTCGGAAATGTAATCGGAATACCCGGTGATAAACACGATCTGTACGGTTTCATTGTCCCTGCGGACCCGCCGGGCCAGGGACACCCCGTCCAGGCCGCCCATTTCAATGTCCAGGAGCAGGATGTCAAAGTCGCGGCGCTCCGCATAATGGAACAAGAACGCTTCCGCGCTTTCAAATGCGGAGATCTCCGCCTGCTGTCCGGCCTGCTCCGCCCAGGAACGGACCAGGGCGGCAATAAAGTCCAGCGATGTCTGCTCATCATCGCAGAGTGCGATCCGGTAAGTCATACCATTCCCCCTGTATTGTCAAAGGTGTTCCCTTTTATTATACCCGCCGCCCGGAATTTTGCAACTGCCGGGCAGCCAAAAGCCCCGCTTCCCAAAGGAAGCGGGGCCTTCGCACATTTACGCTTACGCTTCCTCAGGAGGAAGGGCGTTATAATACTTGTCCATAAAAATCTGCATCTGCTGCTTGTACTCTTCCGTTTCGCCTTTGTGCATTTTGGTGATATACTCATGGCGGTTGAGCATCTTGCTGCCGTTTTTGCGGGCGATCAGGTAAACGGCGATGTTGGAGCAGTGGTCGGATACCCGTTCAATATTGGTGAGGATCTCCAGAAACACCAAACCGGCGTCGATGGTGCACTGGCCGTTTTTCAGGCGGCGGATATGCCGGAGCTTCAGAAGGTCTTCCATGGTGTCCACAGTTTCCTCCAGAGGCTCGATCTTGGCCGCCAGGGTCAGATCGTTGTCCCGGAAAGCGTCGGAAGCCATGGTTACCGCCTGCTCAACGGCGGCGCAGATGGTTTCCATCTCCTCCAAAGCCTTGTCGCTGAAGCGGACGCCTGCCCGGTTCAATTCCTCCGCCTTTTCCAGAAGGTTCACGGCATAGTCGCCGATGCGCTCAAACTCCAGGATCAGCCGGAGCAGCAGCGTCAGGTCCTTCTGTTCCGGTTCCGTCAGCTCCCCTTCGCCGATATGGTTCAGGTAGTTGTTCAGCTGGTCCTCCCGGACGTCGATCTCATGCTCCCGCTTTTGGATCTCCTCCGCGACCCGCGGCTCATAACTGCGGAACAGGGTGTAGGACAGCCGGAAATTTTCCAAGGCGTACTGGGCCATTTCCTGGACCACCACATGGCTCTGCTCGATAGCCAGGCCGGGGGTGGACAGGAACCGGGGGTCCAGAACGTTCATTTCGCCCTCTCTGGGAGTGGTGGCCAGGGAGATTTCCGCTTTCTCCGCAGACTGAAGCTTGGGGTTGTCCCGGACCGTGATTTCCGCCAGATGGGCCAGCCCTTTGTAGAAGGGGGCCAGCAGGCAGGTGGTGACCACGTTGAACAGGGTGTGGAAGTTGGCGATGCCGCCCTTGGTAATGGGGTCGTCCCAGAAGGAGAACCCGATGGCCGCGTTGATGCTGTACACGCCCACCAGGAAAATGGCGGTGCCAATCAGGTTAAAGTAAAGGTGCACCATAGCGGCCCGCTTGGCGTTTTTGTTGGCGCCGATACTGGACAGAAGGGATGTGACGCAGGTGCCGATATTCTGGCCCATAATGATGGGGAAGGCCGCGGAGCAGGTAATGGCCCCGGTAGAAGAAAGGGCCTGCAGGATACCGATAGACGCGGAGGAACTCTGGATGATGCCGGTCACGACAGCGCCGGCCAAGACGCCTAAGAAGGGGTTTTGCAGGGATGCGAAAACATTCCGGAAGGCTTCCGACTGCTGGAGGGGCTCCATGGCCGCTTCCATGGCGAACATCCCTTGGAACAGGATGCCGAAGCCCAGGCAGGTTTCGCCCACCAGCTTCTGCATGGTGTTTTTACCGGCCACCAGGAGCAGGATGATACCCACGATGGACACCATGGGGGCCAGGGTGGTGGGTTTCACGATCTGCATGATCAAACCGGCGTTGGCGTTGTTTTCCAAATCGCCCAGTCGCAGGATCTGGCCGGTGACGGTGGTGCCGATGTTGGCGCCCATGATGACGCCCACCGCGTTTTGCAGCTTTAAGATGCCGGCGTTTACCATACCGACTACAACGACCGTGGTCAAAGACGAACTCTGCACCACAGCGGTGACGCCTGCACCCAGCAGGACGCTGAAAAAGATGTTGCCGGTCATCCGTTCCAGCATTTTTTCAGCCCGGCCGTTGGACATTTTTTCCATGCCGCTGGCCAGGATGTTCATTCCGAACAGGAACAGAGCCAGCCCGCCGCCCAGGCTGATGACGTTGAAAATACTCATAATTTTCCTCCACTGAATAAATTTTTCAAATTGTTTTCAGTTTTTTTACTATTATAACATGTTCCGCCACGGATTGACAAGGCACTTGACATAGCGTTATGATATTTTACTTGGATTTTACATATGATTTAACTGATTTTCAACTATCGATTGTTTTCCCCTAGCCTTGCAATTTTAACCGCAGTCTTTTATAATGGAGGAAGAGAGGGGGATATTATGAAAATTTTAAATTTTGGCTCGCTGAATTTAGATTTTACTTACACTGTCCCGCATTTTGTCCAACCCGGCGAAACCCTTTCCGCGGATAAGCTGCAAACCTTCCCGGGCGGCAAAGGACTGAACCAGTCCATCGCCCTGAGCCGGGCAGGGGCGGAGGTTTTCCATGCCGGCTGCATTGGGCCGGACGGTGAAATGCTGCGGCGGCAGCTCATGGACGCCGGGGCGGACGTCCGGTTTGTGAAGACCCTTCCCGACGCCCGGACCGGGCACGCCATCATCCAGGTGGATGCCGCCGGCCAGAACTGCATCCTGCTTTACGGCGGGGCCAACCGGATGGTAGACAGCGGATTGATCGGGGAAGTGCTGTCCCATTTCGGCCCCGGCGACTGGCTCCTTTTGCAGAATGAGATCAGCGGCATGGAAGAGATCCTGCGGACTGCCGGGGAAAAAGGGATGCGGATCGCCCTGAACCCCTCCCCCATTACGGCGGATATTCCACATTTCCCGCTTGACAATGTGGAATACTTCCTGGTAAACGAGGTGGAAGGGGCGGCCCTTGGGGGGAAAGGCTCCCCGGAGCAGATGCTGGAAGGGCTCAAACGGCGGTTCCCCCGGGCAAAGATCGTGCTGACCCTGGGAAAAGAGGGAGCCTGCTATTTTGACGGGGAACAGACCTTTTTCCAGCCCATTTTCCCGGTAAAAGCAGTGGATACTACAGCGGCCGGCGACACCTTCACCGGCTATTTCCTGACGGCCATCGGAGAAGGGCTTTCCGGGCAGGAGGCACTAAAGCTTGCTTCCGCCGCCTCCGCTATTGCGGTCTCCCGCATGGGGGCTTCCTCCTCCATCCCAAGCAGGGAGGAAACCGGCCGGTTCCTGGCCGCGGCCAAAACGCGGTAGTCGGGATTGGGGCGGCCCCGGCAATTTTCGGATTTTCCTTGTAATTCCCGCAAAATCTGTGTATAATAGAAGGGATATAGTTTTCCCTTCTGCACTATCAAAAAAACATCCGGAAAGGACCGATTCTCTTGTCCAAAACTGATTTTATTCCCGTCCTGCTGGGCAGCGACGTCAATGTATACGGCATGGCCCGTTCCTTCCACGAGGCCTACGGTATTCCCTCTGTGGCCATCGGCAAGGGCCGCTTGAACGCCACCTCCAACAGCCGCATCGTTTCGGTGGAAGTGGTGGAGCCCAATTTGGAGGACGACGAGGTTTTCTGCAAGACCCTCATCGACTTCGCCGGCCGCTACCCTAAAGAACAAACCCTACTCCTGGTCCCCTGCGGCGACAATTACATCAAGCTCCTGGTCCGCAACCAGGACAAGCTCCGCCCCTACTACCGCTTTGAATGCATCAGCGAGGAGCTGCTCATGCGGCTGTCCATCAAAGAGAGCTTTTACGAGGTCTGCACCGAGCACGGCTTCGCCTTCCCCAAAACCACGGCCTGTTCCTATGAAAACTACAAAACCGTGGAGCTGCCCTTTGATTTCCCGGTAATTATCAAGCCCTCCAACTCGGTGGCCTACTGGAACTGCAAATTCCCCCACAAGAAAAAGGTGTTCGTGGCCCAAAACAAGGAGGAATTTACCGCTATCCTCAATGCCATTTACGGTTCTTCCTATAAAGACCACCTGATTTTGCAGGAATACATCCCCGGCGACGACTCCCAGATGCGGGTGATGAACTGCTACTGCGGCTCCGACAAAAAGGTAAAGCTCATCGCCCTGGGCCAGGCCCTGCTGGAGGAGCATTCCCCGGAGGGCATCGGCAGCTACGCCGCCATCATCAACACCCGGGACGACGCCCTGGCCCAGCAGATGAAGGATTTCCTGGAGGGCATCGGCTATGTGGGCTTCGCCAACTTCGACATGAAGCTGGACCCCCGGGACGGGACCTACAAGCTTTTTGAAATGAACCTGCGCCAGGGACGCTCCAGCTTTTTCGTCACCGCCTCCGGCTATAACCTGGCCAAATGGCTTGTAGACGATGTGATCTACCACAAAGAGCAGCCCCTGACCATCGCCGACAACAAGGTGCTTTGGAGCATCATCCCCAAAGGAGTCATTTCCCGCTATGTGGCGGACGAGTCCTTAAAGACCCAGGCCAAGGCCCTGATTCGAGAAGGGAAATACTGCCAGTCCCTTTATTATAAGCCGGACCTGTCCATGAAACGACGCATTGGATGGCTCAAAAACCAGTTCCATTATTACCAGAAGTATAAACGCTATTTTGGAAACAAAGGATTAACCGACTGATGAAAAGCTTAGGAGTCATCGGCGGGCTGGGCCCCATGGCCACCGCCTATTTTCTGGAATTGATCGTCAAAATGACCGAGGCCTCCTGCGACCAGGAGCATCTGGACATCACTATTTTGAACCGGCCCGCTGTCCCCGACCGCACTGCCTGCATATTGGGGAAAAGCAAAGAAAGTCCTGTCCCCATGATGGCGGAAGCGGCCAAAACTTTGGAAAGCCTTGGGGCCTCCTGCATTGCCGTTCCCTGTATCACCTCCCACTACTATTTTGAGGAACTGCAAAAAGAGGTGTCCATCCCCTTTATCCACCTGGTCCGGGAAACCGCCGCCCACTTAAAGGAAAACGGCGTGAGGACCGCCGGGATCTTAGCCACCAGCGGGACGGTCTCCACCCGCCTTTTCCAGCAGGCTTTGGAAGCGGAAGGGATCGGCTGGGCTGTACCGGACGAGGAGGGCCAGCAAAAGGTCATGCACCTGATCTATGAAAATGTGAAAGCCGGGCTGCCGCCGGAGCTGCCCCTCTTTGAGGAGATCTGCGCCGGGCTGCGGAAAAAGGGCGCGGAGTGCATGATTTTAGGCTGTACCGAGTTATCCTTAATTAAGCGGGATTTCCCCGTAGGCCCCGGCTGCCTGGACGCCCTGGAAGTGCTGGCCAAACGCTCCATCGAATACTGCGAAAAGCCCCTGCGGCCGGCTTATACCTCTTTGATTACCCGATAACCCCAAGAAAGGATGAATTCTTCCCATGTGCGGATTTGCAGGATTTACCACCAACGGCTATACCGGAGACCGTCTGGCCGTCATCAAAGCCATGTCTGATCAGATCATCCACCGGGGGCCGGACCAGGACGACTACTATGTGGACGAGGGCATCGCCATGGGCTTCCGGCGGCTGTCCATCATCGACCTGGAAGGCGGCTCCCAGCCCATTTTGAACGAGGACGGCACCAAGGTCCTCACCTTTAACGGCGAAATCTACAATTTCCAGGAACTTCGGAAAGACTTGATCGAAAAAGGCCATATCTTCAAAACCTCCACCGACTCGGAAGTGCTGCTCCACGGCTACGAGGAATACGGCCCGGAGCTCCTTCAGAAGCTCCGGGGGATGTTCGCCTTTGTCATCTGGGACAAGACGGAGCAGAAGCTCTTCGGCGCCCGGGATATTTTCGGCATCAAGCCCTTTTATTACTATAAAAAGGACGGGAACTTCCTGTACGGCTCCGAAATCAAGTCCTTTTTGAAGCACCCTGCCTTCGTCCGGGAAGTCAACGAGGAACGACTCCCCGATTATATGTGCTACGAGTACATTCCCTGCGACGAGACCCTCTTCAAAAACGTCTACAAGCTCCCCGGGGCCCACTGCTTTGAGTACAAGGACGGGAAGCTGAATATCTGGCGGTATTATAACATTCAGTATAAAATCAACGAGAGCAAGTCCCTGGAAGAATGGGAGCAGCTCATTACCGACGAGTTCACCAAATCCGTGGAGGCTCACAAAATCAGCGACGTGGAGGTGGGATGCTTCCTGTCCAGCGGCGTGGATTCCAGCTATGTGGTGAAAGAGGTTTCCAAGGTCGCCAAGGACGTGAAGACCTTCTCCGTAGGCTATGAGGAGGAAAAATACAGTGAGCTCCCCTACGCCCAGGATTTTTCCAAGACCATCGGGGTGCAGAACATCTCCAATAAAGTGTCGGCGGACGACTATTTCCGGATGGCTTCCAAAATCCAGTGGTACATGGACGAGCCCCTGCCCAATCCCTCGGAAGTGCCCCTTTATTTCCTGGCGGAAAACGCCGCCAAATATGTGAAAGTGGTCCTCTCCGGCGAAGGGGCGGACGAACTGTTCGGAGGCTACCCCATGTATCTTGCGGGCGGGCATTTTGAAAAATATTCCCGCATCCCCAAGTTCCTCCGGAAAGGGGCGGCGGCCTTGGCCAAACGGGCGCCGGACTTTAAAGGCAAGCATTTCCTTGTCCGGGGGGCCATGGAGCCGTATGAGCGGTTCATGCGGGCCAACTACGTCTTTACCCGGGACGAACGCTGGCAGTACCTGAAAAAGCGCATCCCGGCCAAGGACCCGGTGGAATACGCCAAACCTTTTTTCGATCAGATGAAGGATTTTGACGAGCCCACCCAGCTCCAATACGCGGACATCCACACCTGGATGCTCTACGACATCCTGCAAAAGGCCGACCGGATGAGCATGGCCAATTCCCTGGAGCTGCGGGTTCCCTTCCTGGACAAAAAGATGCTGGAGCTGGCGGTGCAGATCCCCACCCGGTACCGCATCGACGGCAATACCACCAAGGTGGCCCTCCGGGGTGCGGCCATCAAGCAGATCCCCGAGCGCACCGCCAACAAGAAAAAGCTGGGGTTCCCGGTGCCCTTAAACGACTGGCTCCGGCAGGACAAATATTACAGCATGGTGCTGGAAAAATTTGAAGGGGAGATCGCGGACCGGTTCTTCAACCGGGAGGCCATCTTAAAGCTCTTAAACGACCACAAATCCGGCGTCGCCCTCAACATGAAGAAAATCTGGACCATTTACAGCTTTATCCTGTGGTACGAGGAATTTTTCATCCTCCACTAAGCGGGCGGCGCCCTCGGCCGTTTCCCGCAGGAAACGGAATGTTCAAAACAAAACGCGCGAAAAAAGCTTAAAAAATCACGCATGGATTTTGTCAAACGGCGCAAGCCGTCCGACCGCACCCGCAGCCTTCTCTGCCAAACAATCCAGTGAATTGTTTGGCACGAGATCATTCCGCTACTCATGCAGCATTCTGGTTTCGTTTCTATTGGATTTAGAAAAGGAGTTGTTGTTATGAAGTACAAAACCTGGAACAAGCTGGCAATCATTTTATTGATCCTGGAAATCATTTTCGGTTATTTCTTTATCTCCGGAAGCCGCTGGTCCGGATTGCTGTTTCTGATACTGATGGCGGTTTCTATCGTGTCGGACCTCCTTTTTAACCGCTGTCCTCACTGCGGGCGGCATCTTGGGAGGTCCGGAGGGCCGTACTGCCGCTACTGCGGGGAAGAACTGGACGAGGGCGAATCAAACGGAAAGGAACAAAAATAATGCAGCTTGGCACCACCTACATCTGCGTGGAGGACATAGAAAAGTCCCTGGCCTTCTACAAGGCTCTGCTCCAAATGGAACCGGCGGAGCAAAACGGCAGCCGCTGGGCGACCTTCGCCTGCGGGAACTGCCTCTCCCTCTACAATAAGCGTTTTGACGAAGAACTCATCAAAACCGAGCCTTCCTGCCATTTCAACCAGGCCTACCTGGACGATTTCCGCAGGGACGCCGGTCCCAAGCAGAACAACCAGGTGATCTTCAATTTTGAAACGGAGGATCTGGCGGCGGAGTATGACCGGCTCCGCGCGTTAAAAATCGGGGAGCTTTCTCCATTGATGTATGTCAACGTCCATATGCCCTACTGGTATTTCAACATCACAGACCCGGACGGCAACCTCCTGGAAATTACCGGGAACTATGCGCCCAAACCATAATAAAATTTTATATAAAGGAAAGGATCTGCCATGAGTTACGACAACAAGCGCCGCCCCGGCGGCAAACCCGCATATAAACCCGCCGGACGTTCCGGCGGCAGGAATTTTAACCGCAAGCCCGACCCCATGCGCCAGCTCCGGAAGGACAGTGACGACGATTTCCGCGTCCGGCTGGAAGACGAAAACACCGCCTTTATCGCGGGCCGTAACGCCGTCATGGAGGCCTTAAAGGCCAACGCCAGCGCCGACACGGTTTTCATCGAAAAGGGCCAGACCGGCGGCAGCATGTCCAAAATCATTGCCCTGGCCAAACAGGCGGGGTGCCCCATTAAGGAGGTCACCTCCCAGAAGCTGGAGGGGATGGCCGGCGGCACCGCCCATCAGGGGGTCGTCCTGTCTGTTTCCGCCGTGGAATACGCCGAAGTTGCCGACATCCTGGCAAAAGCGGAGGAAAAAGGGGAAAAGCCCTTTGTTATCATCGCCGATGATATTGAGGACCCCCACAATTTAGGGGCCATCATCCGCACCGCCGAAACCGCCGGGGCCCACGGGGTGATCATCCCCAAACGCCGTGGCGTGGGCCTCACTGCCGCCGTGTTCAAATCCTCCGCCGGGGCCGCCGCCCATCTGCCGGTGGCAAGGGTGGCCAACCTGGCTTCCACCGTGGAAGAACTGAAAGAACAGGGCCTTTGGGTCTACGGCTGCGATATGGAGGGCCAAAACTGGTGCGAAACGGACTTTTCCGGCGGCGTGGCCCTGATCATCGGTTCCGAGGGCAAAGGCATGAGCCGCCTTCTGAAAGAGAAATGCGACGTCATGGTTTCCCTGCCCATGCAGGGGCAGATCACTTCGCTGAACGCCTCGGTGGCCGGGGGCATCATCATGTATGAGGTTGCCCGCCAGCGCCTGGGGCTCATTGCCAAAAACCCCCGGAACTAGCTCCGGCGGCCCAGAAAGGATGCGTACCACCCCATGGACTCCTCAAACAAATCCATTGAAGAAATCCTGCTGGAGGCCGGCATTGAGTCCGGGGCCAGGGAAGATCCTGCCGGTTCGGCAGATGATGTCGACGTGGACTCCCTGCTGGCCAGCTTGATCCAGGAGAAAAAATCCCCTCCCGCGGCCAAGCCAAAGGAGAACCGCCCGCCGGAGGAAGACCCCACCAAAGTCTTTTATCAGCGGGCCAAACGGCGCACCGCCCCCAAGACCCCGGTCCAGGAACCCCGGCCGGAGCCGAAGCAGGCGGCAAACCTCCCCCCTATTTTCCAAAACTTTCAAAATTCCTATACGCCCCCGTCCGAAGAACCCGGAAAGTTCCAGATTGACGTGGACAAGATCCGGGCGGAACAGCCCGCCCCCCAGGCCATCCCGGCCCAAAAGCTGCCGGAAGAGGAAGAGCCTCAGCGGGTGCGCCCTGCGGAAAAGGTCCGGGAAAAGCCCCTGGAACCGGTGCAGAACGGCGCTTCCGCCCAGTTTGCCCCGGCTTTCCGCAGGCTTGGGCAGAAATTAAATGAGGCCCCCTACTCCGCCCAGGCCGGGATGCTGGGCGGGGCTTCCCGCAGCGCCATGATCTTGGGGCTTTGCCTGCTGGCGGCGGCAGTCTGCTGCCTGGGCCTTACCCTGACTATGGAAATCAGCCGCCTGCAAAATTACGGCTCCGTCCCCGGCCGGGTCCCTTTGGGCATCCTGCTGGCCGTTGGGGCGGCAGGCGGCGCGGTGAGCTGGGAGATTCTGGAAAGCGGCATCACTTCCCTGTTTAAGCTGGAGCCCAACCGGGAAATCCCGCTGGCGGCGGGGTACCTGCTCTGCCTGCTGCAAACCTTGGGCCAGCTTTTGTTCCCAAAAGGGCTTGCCAACGTCAATATCCAATTTTATATGCCCGTAGGGCTGATGCTTTTGGGTTTTGGCTGGCTCAGCCGGGCCATGACCTTGAAAACCGCCGCCATCAACGCCAAATTCGCCCTGTCCGACTATGACAAATATGTGTGCCAGCCGGTGGACAACAGCCGTCTGGCCGCCGATATGACCAAAGGCCTCATGGAAGGCTACAGCGTGCCGGTCATCAACCGCCCCACGGACCTTTTGGGGGATTTCCTCCCCATTTCCCTGGGATCGGACAGCAGCGATTCCGCGGGCCGCACCTTAGGGCTTATCGGGATCGTGGCCGGGGTCGCCATGGCCGGGTTTACCTTCCTTTTCACCCAGCACAAAAACCTGGCTCTGACAGCTGCCGCGGCAATGCTCTTGGTCCTGGCTCCCATGACCAACCTGTTTGCCACCGCCCATCCCCTGCGGCGGGGAGCCAGGCTCTTAAACCGGGTCAGCGCTTTGGCCAACGGCGAACAGTGCACCCAGGACGGCGGCGAGGTCAACGCCGTGGTCATTGACGCCGCAGACCTTCTCCCCTCTGACTGCGTCACCTTAAGCGGCATCAAAACCTCCAAGGGGATGCGGATCGACGAGGCGATTTTAGACGCCGCCTCCATCTTGGTCCAGTCCGGCAGCATCCTGTCCCACATTTTCTTAGAGATCATCGGCGGACGGAAGGACCTTCTCCGGAAGGTGGATTCCATTTCCTGCGAGGACGGCATGGGGATCACCGCCTGGATCGGCAAAAAACGGGTGCTCATCGGCAACCGGGAACTGCTGGAGAGCCACGGGGTCCGCACCCCCAGCGAAGCCTATGAGCAGAAATTCCGGAAGGAGGGGTGCGACCTGGTTTACCTGTCCTCCGCCGGGAACCTGACGGCGGTTTTCGTCATCACCCTGGAGCCTTCCCAGGACGCGGACAACGCCATCCAGATGCTTTTGGAAAACGACATCCTCATGACGGTCCACACGGTGGACTCTATTGTGACCAAGAACCGGCTGGCCCAGCTTTATTACTGCGAGCCGTCCTGCTTTAAGATCCTGCCGGCCCGTCTGGAGGAAGAATGGAAGGACCGCCGCACCTTGGTGAAAATGAAGCCGGCTACCCTAGCCAACAACGGCAGCTTCCTATCCATGGCCGCTTCCCTCATGGTTTCCCGCCGGATGCGGGTCATGATGATGGTCAGCAACATTATCCAGCTGGTCAGCGTGCTCTTAGGGGCGGGACTTGTGTTGATGCTGGCGGTGATGGAATCCATGTCCCAATTTTCCGCGCCGGTCCTCTGCGGCTACCTTCTGCTGTGGCTGGGCGTGGATCTGCTGATTCAAAAGCTGGTCCGGATTTAACCGGCTGTGATTTGCGCTCCCCATCCCCCATGGGGAGTGCTTTTGCTGCGGCGGGGCGTATAAAATTTTAAGGAAAGGAGCCCGAATATGAAATGGCTGCTTTGCTATCTGGCCGGGATGTCCCTCATAGCCTTCCTGCTCTGCGGGATCGACAAACGGAAAGCCCGGAAAGGCCGGTGGCGCATCCCGGAGAAGACCCTGTTTTTCGTTTCCGGTCTGGGCGGGGCCTGGGGCTTTCTGCTGGGGATGCTCTGCTTTCATCACAAGACCAGGCACTGGTCCTTTCGGATCCTTATCCCCCTCTTTTCCCTTTTGTGGCTGGCAGCCTGCGTCTTTCTGCTTTGGAAGGGCCTGCCCTTTTAGGGGAAACCCTTGATAATCCCGCCCAAAAGCATTATACTAAAAACGGACTGAACTGCCAGGAGGATTTGGAATGTTAAACAGCAAGGGCTTTGATTTATGGGCCAACGATTACGACAAGGACGTACAGCTCAGCGAGGAGAGCAATTCCTACCCCTTCGCGGGCTATAAGCAGGTGCTGGGGACCATCTACCAAACCATCCGGGAAAATCCCGGGAAACGGGTGCTGGACATCGGTTTCGGCACCGGCGTTTTGACCCAGAAGCTTTACGCGGACGGGTATGAGATTTCCGGCATGGATTTTTCGGAGCAGATGATCTCCATCGCCAAAGCAAAAATGCCGGAAGCGGATCTCCTCTGCCACGATTTTTCCCAGGGCTTCCCGGAATATTTTCAAGGCAAAACCTTTGATTTTATGGTCTGCACCTATGCCATCCACCACCTGGATACCCCGCAGAAGGCCGCCTTCATCCGGGAACTGACGCCCCATCTGTCGGAAAACGGCCTGCTTCTCATCGGCGACGTGGCCTTCCGGACGGAAACGGAGCTTTCGGAATGCAGAGCCGCCTGCGGGGACAGCTGGGATGAGGACGAGATCTACATGGTGGAGGAAACCCTGAAACCCTTGGTCCCCAATCTGGAATACGAAAAGATCACCTTCTGTTCCGGTGTTTTTACTGTCCGGCGGTAAGGCAACTATATGATAAGGAGCGATTTTATGCCAGTATCGATCTCCCGGTGGTACCGGGATTTGCAGAAGAAACAGGTGCTGTTTATCGGCATCGGCGTCAGCCACACCCGGCTCATTGAGAAATTCTTGGAGAAAGGGATTTCCGTCACCGTCTGCGACAAGCGCTCCCCGGAACAGCTGGGGGAGGATTATGAGCGCCTCTCTGCTTTAGGGGCCAAATTCCGCCTGGGAGAAAACTACCTGGACGCCTTGCAGGACGCGGACGTGATTTTCCGCACCCCGGGGATGTATTACCTCTCCCCCGCTTTGCAGGAGGCCCGGAAGGCCGGGAAGGTGGTCACCTCCGAAATGGAGTGCTTCTGTCAGCTCTGCCCCTGCAAGCTTTACGCCGTCACTGGTTCCGACGGCAAAACCACCACCTCCACCCTCATCGCCAAATTTTTGGAGAGATCCGGCCGCACTGTCCACTTAGGCGGCAATATCGGCAAGGCCCTGCTGCCGGAAATTGAGGAAATCGGCGAGGACGACGCGGCGGTGGTGGAACTGTCCAGCTTCCAGCTTTTGTCCATGCGCTGCGCCCCGGATGTTTCGGTGGTGAAAAACGTCACCCCCAACCATTTGGACGTCCATAAGGACATGGAGGAATACACCAACGCCAAAAAAAACGTCTACCTCCACCAAAACGCCTTTTCCCGGACGGTACTGAACCTGGACGACCCGGTGACCCGTTCCTTCGCGCCGGAAATTCGAGGGGAGCTGTCCTGGTTCTCCATGAAGGGCCAGCCGGAACATGGGGCGTTTTTAGATGAAAACGGCTTCCTCTGCTTTGCCCGCCACGGGAAGGCGGAAAAGCTGTTCCACAAGGACGAAATCCTCATTCGGGGGATGCACAACGTGGAAAACGTCCTGACGGCCATCGCCGCTGTGGAAGGGGAAGTTTCCCTGGAGGACATCCGGGAAGTGGTCCGGACCTTCGGCGGGGTGGAGCACCGCATCGAGCTGGTGCGGGTATTAGACGGGGTGGAATGGTACAACGACTCCATCGCCTCCAGCCCCACCCGGACCATTGCGGGATTGGACTCCTTCCCTGAAAAAATCTGCATCATCGTGGGGGGCTACGACAAAAAAATCCCCTACGAGCCCTTAGCTCCCAAAATTTTGGAAAAGGTGAAGCTCCTCATCGTCATGGGAGCCACCGGCCCCAAAATCGAAAAGGCCGTCCGGGAATGTCCCGGCTTCGAGGATTCCGGCATCCGCATCGAGCACGCCGCCAGCATGGAGGAGGCGGTGCAGATTGCCCGGAAAAACACCCATCCCGGGGATGTGGTGAGCCTTTCCCCGGCCAGCGCCAGCTTTGACCTGTACCGCAACTTTGAGGAACGGGGCCGGCACTTTAAACGTCTGGTTATGGATCTCAAGTAAAATACAGAAAGGACTGTCCCAATATGACAACTTTGGAAATGTTAAAGGAACTCTGCGGCGCCACCGGCGTCACAGGGGAGGAATTTTCCGCATCGGAAAAAGCGGCGGAGCTTCTGCGGGCCTACACCGATGACGTGGAAATCGACAGCTTCGGCAGCGTCATCGGCCGGATTCCCGGCAAAGGGGAGAACTGCCCCACCCTCCTGCTGGACGCCCACATCGACCAGATCGGCATGATCGTCACCCACATTACCGACGAGGGCTTCCTCCGGGTGAGCCGCTGCGGCGGCGTGGACCGGCGTCTCCTTTTGGCCCAGCAGGTGATCGTCCACGGCCAAAAGCCCCTGGTGGGCATTGTGGGCACCAAGCCCCCTCACCTGACCTCCGCCGAGGAAACCAAGCAGGTCCCGGAAATCGAGGACATCGCCATTGACGTGGGTTACACCAAAGAAGAGCTGGAAGAACTGGTCTGCCCCGGCGACCGGGTCACCTACGGCGGGGATTTCCTGGAGATGCAAAACGGCCGGGTTTCCTCCAAATCCCTGGACGACCGCTCCGGCGTGGCCGCTATCCTGTACGCCCTGGAGCAGGTAAAGGGGAAGGACCTGCCTTATAACCTGGTCATTGTGTTCTCCGTCCAGGAGGAAGTGGGCGGAACCGGGGCTGCCACCACAGCCTTCCGCATCGCCCCCGACGAAGCCATTGCGGTGGACGTGAGCTTTGCTAAAACTGCCGATTTGAAGCAGCAGCATATCCCGGATATGGGGACCGGGGCCATGATCGGCATTTCCCCCATCTTGAACCGGGGCATGTTCGACGAGCTGGTGGACCTGGCCAAGGAAGGGGAAATCCCCTACACCCTGGAAGCCATGGGCGGCCGTACCGGCACCAACGCCGACGAGATTTCCGTGGCTGCCGGCGGCGTCCGCACCGGGCTTTTGTCCATTCCCATGAAATACATGCACACCCCCGTGGAAATGGTCCAGATTTCGGACGTGGAAGCGGTTGGGAAACTGATTGCGGCCTACATTCTGCGGTAAGGGGGATTTCATCATGACTTTTGAAGAAACTTTGGCAAAACTCTGCAATTTAAACGGCATTTCCGGCGATGAAAGCGAAGTCGCCAGCTTTATCATCGAACAGATCGAGGATCATTGCGACGAGGTCCGGGTGGACAACATGGGCAGCGTCATTGCCTTTAAGAAAGGGGCCAAAACCCCATCCAAAAAGATCCTCATCGACGCCCATACCGACGAGGTGGGCATGATCGTCACCGGCTTTGCCCCGGACGGCGGCCTGACCTTCGCCACCGTCGGCGGCCTGGACTCCCGGGTCATCCTGGGCCGGAAGGTCTTAGTGGGCGAGGACGAGATCCCCGGCGTCATCGGCACTAAGCCTATCCACTTGCAAAACGAGAAGGAACGGAAAACTGCTGTCCCGGCGGACGAGCTGTACATCGACCTGGGCTGCTCCTCCAAGGAAGAGGCCATGGAGCTGGTCCAGCCCGGCGACCCGGTCTGTTTCTGCGGGGATTTCGCCCCCTTCGGCAACGGGTATTTAAAAGGCAAAGCTATTGACGACCGGTTCGGCTGCGCCGTGATGATCGACCTGATTCGTTCGGAGCTTCCCTATGACTGCTGGTTCTCCTTCAGCGTCCAGGAGGAAGTGGGCTGCCGGGGGGCCCAGGGCGCGGTATTCTCCGTAAAGCCCGACGTGGCCGTTGTGCTGGAAGCCACCACCGCTGCCGACCTGGCCGGGGTTTCCGAGCCCAAAACCGTCTGCAAGCTGGGGGGCGGCGCTGTGGTCGGCTTTATGGACCGGAGCACCATTTATCCCCGGGACCTGTACCGGCTCTGCCATGAGATCGGCAAAGAAAAGGGCATCCCTGTCCAGACTAAGACCATGGTGGCCGGGGGCAATGACGCCGGGGCCATCCACAAGGCTGTAGGCGGCGTGAAAACCATCGCCATTTCCGCCCCCTGCCGCTACATCCACTCCCCCTACTGCGTGGTGAAGGAAAGCGACGTCCAGGCGGTGCGGGACCTGACCCTGGCTTTGATTGAGAAGCTGGGAGAATGACCGTGATTGAGCCGCTGCATGCGGAGATCCTTCAGGAGGCGGGGTATGTGTATTCCCGTTCCTGGACAAAGGTTTCTGTATCCACCGCCCCTCCGGAGCTGCTGGCGGAATATACGCCGGAAAAAGCGGCGCAGCAGCTTTGGGAAAAGGCTTCTGCGCCAAGCCGGGTGTGGGTGCTCAAAGAAGCGGACGCTGTCCGGGGAGTGCTGGCGGTGAATTTGGAAACCGGGGAAATCGGGCCGCTTTATATTGATCCGGACTTTCAGGGAAAGGGCTTCGGTTCCGCTTTGCTGGATTTTGCGTGCCGCATTCTGCCCTCTGGAATTTCTCCCTCCCTTTGGGTAGTGGAAACCAATCAGGCCGCCCGGCGTTTTTACAGTAGCCGGGGATTCCGGGAAACAGAAGAAACAAAAATTGTCGATCCCGCCATCGGGTTGCGGGCCATACTCTGCCGTCCAGCCGGAGAGGAAAATCAAATCAAAGGAAAGACTGATATGACAGATTTTGCAGGAATTTACAGCTTCAGCCCCCGCCTGCTGGAACTGGCCAGGCAGGCGGAGGAAAAATGCCGGGAGGCTTTCCGGCGGATCGAGGAGATCCAGGCCTACAACGAGGCGAAGGTGCTGAAAGCCTTTGCCGACAACCGGGTTTCCTCGGCCCATCTGGTGGGCACCACCGGCTACGGCTACGACGACATGGGCCGGGACAACCTGGACAAGGTGTTCGCCCAGGCTTTTGGGGCCGAGGACGCTTTGGTGCGGCATCAGCTGGTGTCCGGCACCCACACCCTCTCCACCGCCCTTTTCGGCGTTCTGCGGGCCGGCGATACCATGGTATCGGTCACCGGCGCGCCCTATGACACCATGGAGGAGGTCATCGGCATCCGGGGCGGCAACACCGGTTCCCTGAGGGAATTCGGCGTTTCTTACCGGCAGGTGGAACTGCTGCCCGAAGGCACGCCGGATTACGCAGCCATTGAGCAGGAAGCCAAAACCGCCAAAATGGTTTACATCCAGCGTTCCCGGGGCTATTCCCTGCGGCCCTCCCTGACAGTGGAAACCATCGGCAAAATGGCGGCGGCGGCCAAAAAGGGCAATCCGGACGTCATCGTCTTTGTGGACAACTGCTACGGGGAATTTGTGGAAACAAAAGAGCCGGTGGAAGTGGGGGCCGATTTGATGGCCGGCTCCCTCATCAAAAACCCCGGCGGCGGCATCGCCCCCACCGGCGGCTATATTGCCGGGCGGCACGATTTGGTGGAGCTTTGCGGCTACCGGGCCACCTGCCCGGGCATCGGCCGGGAATCCGGCTGCACCCAGGACCAGAACCGGGGGCTTTACCTGGGCTTTTTCCACGCGCCCTCTGCGGTGGCCAACGCCGTGAAAACCTCCTGCTTTGCCTGCGCCCTCTTTGAGGAGCTGGGCTATCCCACCACCCCCAAATGCAATGATTACCGCACCGACATTATCGCGGCCATTGAGCTGGGCAGCGCCGAAAACCTCTGCGCCTTCTGCCGGGGCATCCAGGCCGGTTCGCCGGTGGATTCCCATGTGACGCCGGAGCCCTGGGCCATGCCCGGCTACAGCGACGAGGTGATTATGGCGGCGGGGACCTTCACCATGGGGGCCTCCCTGGAGCTGTCCGCCGACGGCCCCCTGCGGGAGCCCTACTCCGTCTGGGTCCAGGGCGGCCTCACCTACAACACCGGCAAGCTGGGCATCCTTCTGGCGGCCCAGGCCATGGAGGACGCCAGGAAGCAGGAAGCAAAATGATGCTGCATCCCAAGCTGCCCCTGGCGGTGCAGGTCCACCACGCCGTCTGCGACCGGGTTCCATGTATCCCGGTTAATAACGAGCTACAAATGCTGGCTGGATGCGTTTCCAGCCCAATAAAAAGGCACGCCGTCCCCCGTTTTGAAGGGGACGGCGTTTCATTATTTACAGACGTCTTTGTTTCAGGCGGACCGGAATCCACAGTTCAATTTGGTAATCATCCCTGCCGGTATCACCCGGCCCGTAAACCTCAATCTGGTAATTCATAGACTGCTCATACCCGCTGGATGGCAGCCATTCACTGAAAATCTTCGTGAGCAGGGCGTCGACGGGATGACTGCCGCCGTTTAAAGATCCTTGCGTAGAAAATACCGCCCAGGTGCTGGCTGGGATTTCAAAACGTGTCAGTTCCGGATAATTCCCGCCGCTATCTTCAGCGCCGATAGAAACCGTCAGGTTCCCTTCTGAATCTGTAGAACTGACTCCCATCTGCCAGAAGGGTTCCCGGTAAAGTTTGTATTTATCCCGGAGAATCAGGTTTGCCCCCTCGTTTAAAAATTCCTCCCAGAATAACCAAACTTCGCCCATTTGGTCCTTCCAGTCGTCCAACTGCCTGTTTGGCTCAAACCGCCCGAATTTTCGGGTTACGCCAACGCCTCGGATGACATCTCTTTCGACAATTTTGTACTCCATGCTTTCCACTCCTTTTATAGTAATTTGAAAGGCAAACCGCGGGTACATTTTCAGCTCTGCGCCGAAAACGGCTGCCTCTCTTGGAGAAATTCCGTGCATTTCTTTGAATGCACGGGCGAACGCTTCCGGGGAACTGTATCCATACTTATAAGCAGTATCCAGCACTTTGCTCGTCCCCTGCGCCAGTTCCGCCGCTGCCAGGGATAAGCGGCGCTTACGGACATACTCCGCAAGCGGGATTCCGGTTACATAAGAAAAAATGCGGCCGAACTGATATGGATTACAGCATATGATATTGGAAAGGTCCTGCAAATCTAGGCGGTCTGTTAAATGCGATTCAAGATAATCGATTACCTTTATCATACGGTTTAGAAAATCCACCGAACTCCTCCTTTCAAATTTATCTTATCATACTCATGCAAAAAAATCCAAACATATGCCGGATCAATGCGGCAAGGTCTTATAAAATTCAAGAATGTTCTAGCTTTTTCTATATAAATATGCTACAATAAACGAAGGTAACAAGCCCAAAAACGGCTTGAAATTTGGAAACGGACAGGTGAGCAGTATGAAAAGAAACGCTTTGCTGGCATATCTCGGATTTTTGGTCCTGATGATTGCCCTGGGGGCCAGCGACGCCATGCGCGGGGTCTTTGTCCCCATTTTCGGGGAGCATTTTGCCTTATCCAACACCCAGCGGTCCTTAATTATCACAGTCAGCTATGTGGGCAACCTGGTGTTCTTGCTGTTCGGCGGGCGGCTGGCCGACACTAAGCGCCGGAAGCTGGCCTTTTTCGGGGCGGCGGCTTTGTGGATGGGGGCAGTGGTGTCCTATATCTTCTCCGACAGCTATGTCGCCCTTTTAGTGGGGATGTTCTTCAGCATGGGGGCCTCCACCCTGACCAGCACTCTCATCAACGTCCTGACGGGGCAGATTTTCATCGGCATGTCCGCCATGGTTGTCAACACCCTCTTTTTCATTCAGGGCATCGGCACCACCGGCAGCCAGCGCCTTGCCGGGATGTTCGCCGACGGGTTTTCCTCCTGGCACTGGGCCAACCTGATCGTGCTGATTTTGGGGCTTATCGGCGCGGCGGTGCTGGCCTTTGTCCGTTTCCCCCAGCCGGGCAGCGACGGGGTGGCGCCTTTGGAAAAATTCGGCTTCCGGAAGGTTTTGCAAAACCGTGCCTTTTATTTCCTGGTGCTGATTCTGGGTTTTTATTTTATTGCGGAACACAGCGTCATGAACTGGCTGGTGACCACCGGCACGGAAGAATTTGGCCTGAGTATCGACAGCGCCTCCGGGTATTTGTCCCTGTTTTTCGGCGGCATCATGGTGGGGCGGCTGGCCTTCGCGCCGTTGGTGCAGAAGCTTGGGGTCAAACGGAGCATCCTGCTGTTCGGCCTGGTCGGGACCGTCCTGTTTGGCGTTGGCAGCCTTTTGCAGGAAAACGGCCTCATCGTGCTGGCCATTTCGGGGCTGTTCTTCTCCATCCTGTACCCCACCATGGTCATGATGGTTCAGCTTTACTATCCGGCCAACGGGGTGGCCACCGCCGCCGGAATGATTATCAGCGTCGCTACCCTCTTTGACATCGGCTGGAACGCCCTGTACGGGGTTTTGATGGACACCATCGGGATGCGGACAGCCTACCTGCTGCCTGCGGCGGCCATGGTTCTGTTCTTCTTAAGCTGCGTGGGGCTGCTGGGCATAAAAACCCTTTGGAGAGGAAGGGAGTAATGCCTAAAGCGGCTAATATGCGTTTACACGGATAAAGTGGTCATAATAAGAATTTGAACCTTGACACGAGGTGGAAAATGAAAAATCCATGGGAAGAAATTTCATTAACCGATTATGAGAATCATATGAAACTTGATTCCGTTATGCAGTTACAGTCTATGAATGAAATGATGAAAGGCCAATTCAACGCTTATCCTGTTTCCAGCGTAATAATCCTAGGCATCGCCGGAGGAAATGGCCTGGAACATATCCCCAAAGGCAAAATTAAAACGGTATATGGCGTAGACGTAAACGCTTCCTATTTAGAAGAAGTTTACCGCCGATACTCAGATTTAGACGGCGTTTTAAAATGCCTGCATGTCAATTTGACAAATGATAAGGAGTATTTGCCGCAAGCGGATATGGTTATAGCGAATCTAATCATTGAATACATTGGGTATGCATGTTTCCAAAAGGCCATTCAACGTGTAAATCCGCGGTATGTATCCTGCATTATTCAAATGGACCTTGTAGATCATTGGGTATCTGATTCCCCATATTCTCATGTCTTTGAACGGTTAGAGCAAGTGCATCACCAAATAGAAGAAAAGCCATTGGAACAAGCGATGATTGAAATTGATTATCGAGCAATCAAAAATTTGGAGCATATGCTGCCTAACGGCAAGAAATTAGTACAAATAGATTTTGAGAAATCAGCTTTACGAAGCAGCAGTTTAAAAACTGTATAAAAACCCCCGGTATCCTTTCAAGGACACCGGGGGTTTGCACGATTTATGCAGGCTGATTAATACATACCGCCAGCGGGGGCTGCGGGAGCCGCGGGAGTTTCTTCCTTGATGTCGGCAACCAGGGACTCGGTGGTGAGGACCATGGCCGCAACGGAAGCCGCGTTCTCCAAAGCGCTGCGGGTAACCTTGGTGGGATCGACGATACCAGCGGAGATCATGTCGCAGTACTCTTCCTTGGAAGCGTCGAAGCCGTAGCCCACTTTGCCGGAACTCAGGATCTTGTCGATGATGACAGAGCCTTCCAAGCCGCTGTTGGCCGCAATCTGGCGGACGGGCTCCTCCAGAGCTTTCAGGACGATGGACATACCGGTCTTTTCGTCGCCGGAAGCGGTCTCCATGAGGGCTTTGACAGCGGGGATGGCGTTGATCTGGGCGGTGCCGCCGCCAGCCACAATGCCTTCCTCCACAGCCGCTTTGGTAGCGGAGAGGGCGTCCTCAATGCGGAGCTTCTTCTCTTTCATTTCCACTTCGGTGGCAGCGCCGACTTTGATGACCGCTACGCCGCCGGAGAGTTTGGCCAGGCGTTCCTGGAGTTTTTCCCGGTCGAAATCGGAAGTGGTGGTCTCGATCTGGGATTTGATTTGGTGGATGCGGGATTTAATCTCATCCGCATCGCCGTAGCCGTTGACGATGATGGTGTTCTCCTTCTGGACAACAACCTGGCGGGCGCGGCCCAGCTGGTCGATAGAAGCGTCTTTCAGTTCCAGGCCCAGTTCGGAGGTGATCACCTGGCCGCCGGTGAGGATGGCGATATCGCGGAGCATTTCTTTGCGGCGGTCGCCGAAGCCGGGAGCTTTGACAGCCACGCAGTTAAAGGTGCCGCGGAGCTTGTTGAGAATCAGGGTGGTCAGGGCCTCGCCTTCCACGTCCTCCGCGATGATGACCAGTTTCTTGCCACTCTGGACAATCTGCTCCAGCAGGGGCAGGATTTCCTGGATGTTGGAAATCTTCTTATCGGTGATCAGGATATAGGCGTCGTCCATGACGGCTTCCATCTTGTCGGTATCGGTGCACATATAGGGAGAAATGTAGCCCCGGTCAAACTGCATGCCCTCCACGACTTCGCTGTAGGTTTCAGCGGTCTTGGATTCTTCCAGGGTGATAACGCCGTCGGCGGTAACTTTGTCCATGGCTTCGGCGATCAGCTTGCCCACTTCCTCGCTGCCGGAGGAAACGGTGCCGACACGGGCGATGTCCTCGGAGCCGTCCACTTTCTTGGAGTTGGCGATGATGGCTTTCACAGCCTCGTCAACAGCCTTCTGGATGCCGCGTTTGATGACCATGGGGTTGGCTCCTGCCGCCACGTTCTTCATGCCTTCCCGGACCAGGGCCTGGGCCAGCAGGGTAGCGGTGGTGGTGCCGTCGCCGGCAGCGTCGTTGGTCTTGGTGGCAACCTCTTTGACCAGCTGGGCGCCCATGTTCTCAAAAGCGTCCTCCAGTTCGATCTCCTTGGCGATGGTCACGCCGTCGTTGGTAATGAGGGGCGCGCCGAATTTCTTATCCAGCACCACGTTGCGGCCTTTGGGCCCCAGGGTGATCTTAACAGTGTTAGCCAGTTTGTCGATACCGGTCTGGAGAGCCTTTCTGGCTTCCTCGCCGTAAATGATCTGTTTTGCCATGATGGATTTCCTCCTCTGTATTCCTGATTATGTTCTGAATTATTCTACAACGGCCAGGACGTCGCTCTGGCGGACGATGGTGTATTCCTCGCCGTCCAGCTTGACTTCGGTGCCGGCATATTTGCCAATGAGGACCTTGTCGCCGACCTTCAGTTCCATAGTGACCTCGTGGCCGTCCACGACGCCGCCTTTGCCCACTGCCACAACTTCAGCAACAGAGGGTTTCTCCTGGGATGCGGCGGACAGGATGATGCCGCCTTTGCTCACTTCTTCCGCCTCGGTCATTTTGACTACAACGCGGTCTGCCAACGGTTTGATATTCATAAATGCTTCCTCCTTAAAGATGAACCAATCTCTTACAATTCCTTAGCACTCAATTTGCTGGAGTGCTAACAGTTTCTATTTTATCCTGTTTTTCAAAAAAATCAAGGGGTTTTTCGCAATTTCCGCAAAAATTGTTTATATGCACAAATCACATGCGAAAATATGGGTAATCATTACATTTTTTCATTCGAAGCTTTGTACAAGTCCTTCATATTTCATCAAAATTTTATTCACATTCTCCCGTTCATTTGGAAAAGCCGTATAGAAGGAATTTCCCGCCTTGGATTGCGCCGGATTTTGTTTGACAGGATATTGCAGAATTAAAATTTCTGTTATCCTTATATATAGAAAAAATATTTGTTATAATGCTGAAAATAAGATATATTTATCGTATTGACAATGCCATCCCGGTGTGCTATACTGAACCTAATAAATTTGCAGGAAAGAAGATGGACGCCATGTATGGAGAAATCAAAATCGAGCGCACACTGACCCCCAAACAGAAACCCAATGAAGACAAACTGGTGTTCGGCCATGAATTTACCGACCACATGTTTGAAATGGACTGGAACAAGGAGCAGGGCTGGCACGACCCCCGCATCGTCCCCTATGGTCCCCTGACCTTAAGCCCCGCCTGCAACTGCTTCCATTACGGCCAGGAAACCTTTGAAGGGCTGAAAGCCTACCGCTGCGAGGACGGCAGCATCCGGCTGTTCCGGCCGGAGGAGAACTTCAAGCGGCTCAATAATTCCAACGACCGGCTCTCCATGCCCCAGATCGACGTGGATTTTGCCGTGAACGCGTTGAAAAAGCTCATTGAGATCGACGCGGACTGGGTGCCCCACAAAAAGGACACCTCCCTGTATATCCGCCCCTTTATGATCGGCACGGAGCCTTCTTTGGGGGCCCACACATCCAATCAGTATAAATTCTTGATCATCTTGAGCCCTGTTGGGGCCTATTACGCCACCGGGTTAAGCCCCGTAAAAATTTATGTGGAAGACCAGTATGTCCGGGCGGTGCGCGGCGGCACCGGCTTTGCCAAATGCGGCGGCAACTACGCGGCTTCCATGAAGGCCCAGGACATCGCGGAGGCGGAGGGCTTCTCCCAGGTCCTTTGGCTGGACGGCGTGGAGCGCAAGTATATTGAGGAAGTAGGCGCCATGAACGTGTTCTTCGTCCTTGGGGACGAGGTCGTGACCCCGGCTCTGCAGGGCAGCATCCTGCCCGGCATCACCCGGAAGTCCGTCATTGAACTGCTCCGCAGCTGGGGCGTCAAGGTAACGGAACGCCGGATTTCCGCGGAAGAACTGGTGGAGGCCTACAAGGAAGGCAAATTCACCGAGATGTTCGGCAGCGGCACGGCGGCCGTCATCTCCCCTGTCGGGCTGCTGCGGTACGAAGGCACCGACATGGTCCTGTCCGGCGGCAAGATCGGCGAGCTTTCCCAGAAGCTCTACGACAGCCTGACCGGCATCCAGTGGGGACGGGTGGAAGACCCCTTCGGCTGGAGCGTCAAGATCCTTTGATCCTCATGAACATGACAAAGCCCGCCGGCGCCTTTTTGGCCTGCCGGCGGGCGTTCTCTATATGAAGCGGGCGGGAAAAACCCGCGGCGCGGCTTCCCTCTATCCTATGCGGCGCCCGGCGGATTGGTGAAGCCTTGGAAATTCACAAATTTTCTATTGCATATTGGAGAGAATCAACGTATAATGAAAAATGGATTTTTATCGAAAAAAATCCGGAACAATAGATTATCAGTAAAGGAGCGTGTCAGGATGGGCACAGAAAACAGACCCGGAAACACCGTGATTTTACCGGCAGTCTCCATGCGGGGCATTGTGATGTTCCCGTCGATGCTTCTGCATTTCGATGTGGGACGGGAAAAATCCATTCTCGCCGTAAAAGAGGCCATGGAGCACCAGAAGGAGATTTTCCTGGTGGCTCAGAAGGACTACACAGTGGAGGACCCCAAGGAAGAAGATTTATACCGGGTGGGGGTCGTGGCCAAAATCGTCCAAATGCTGCATACAGATAAAAATTCCGTGCGGATCATGGTAGAGGGCCTTTACCGGGCGGCCGCGGTCAAGATGGACCTGGACGGCCCGTTTATGGTCTGCGAAGTGAAATCCGTGGGAGAACAGCGCCTCCCCCCCATTACCGACGAGGAACGTCAGGCCCTGTTCCGGTCCGTTTTGGGCGGGTTTGAGGAATACTGCGATCTGGTCCCCAAAATGCCCCGGGAAATCATCAGCAGCGTCTACGCCCAAAAGAGCCTCTCCGGGCTTTTTGACAAAATCGTTCAGAACCTCTACTTCCAGGTGGAGGATAAGCAGGCCATGCTGGAAGAACGGAACCTGGTCAAACGGCTGAAAATGCTCATTGAGCTGCTGGCCAAGGAAGTGAACATTCTAAGCCTGGAGCAGGATATTTACAGCCAGGTCAAGGAATCCATGGACAAAAACCAGCGGGACTACTTCCTCCGGGAACAGCTGCGGGTCATCAGCCAGGAGCTGGGCGAAGGGGACAACCCCCAGGAGGAAGCGGCGGAATACGCCGACGCCATCAAGGCCATTCAGCATATTTCCGAGGAATCCCGGGAAAAGCTTTTGAAGGAGTGCGACCGGCTTTACCGGATGCCCCCTCAGTCCCAGGAGGCCCAGGTGGTGCGCAGCTACCTGGAGGCGGTGCTGGCCCTGCCATGGGACACGGTCACCAAGGACCACGCCGATGTGGCCAAGGCCGCCAAGGTGCTGGACCACGACCACTACGGCATGAAAAAGGTCAAGGAGCGCATTTTAGAGCTGATTGCCGTCCGGAAGCTGGCCCCCGACATCAAGGGGCAGATCATCTGCCTGGCGGGGCCTCCCGGCGTGGGCAAAACCTCCGTGGCTAAATCCATCGCCAAAGCCCTGGGCCGGAAATACGTCCGGATCTCCCTGGGCGGCGTCCGGGACGAGGCGGACATCCGGGGCCACCGGAAAACCTATTTGGGCTCCATGCCCGGCCGGATTATGGAAGCCATGCGCCAGGCCGGCAGCCGGAACCCGTTGGTTCTGCTGGACGAAATCGACAAAATGGGCAACGACTTCCGGGGCGACCCCTCCTCCGCCATGCTGGAGGTGCTGGACGCGGAGCAGAACAACGCCTTCCGGGACCATTACCTGGAAGTGCCTTTCGATCTGAGCCAGGTGCTGTTCATCACCACCGCCAACAATATTGCCAACATCCCAGCTCCCCTCTTTGACCGGATGGAGGTCATTGAGATGGGCAGCTACACCCGGGAGGAAAAGTGGAACATCGCCAAAAAACACCTGATTCCCAAGCAGATCAAGCGCCACGGCCTGACTGCCCGGCAGCTGAAATTCTCCAAAGAGGGGATTTACGCTTTGATTGACGGCTACACCCGGGAATCCGGCGTCCGGAAGCTGGAACGGGAAGTGGGGGCTGTCTGTCGGAAAGCGGCCAAGGAGATCGTATCCGAGGAGATTTCCGCCATTACCGTGACGCCCCAGGTTTTGGAAAAAATGTTAGGGGGACGGAAATATCTGGACGAAAGCCTGCGTCCCGCCGATGAGGTGGGGCTGGTCACCGGCCTGGCCTGGACCTCTGTGGGCGGCGAAACCATGGACATCGAAACCATCGTCCTGCCCGGCACCGGGAAAATCCAGATCACCGGCCAGCTGGGCGAGGTCATGACGGAATCGGCCCAGATCGCCGTCAGCTATGTCCGTTCCATTGCGGAGCAGTACGGCATCGCGCCGGATTTCTACAAAAATAAGGACATCCACATCCACGCGCCGGAAGGGGCCGTCCCCAAAGACGGGCCTTCGGCAGGCGTTACCATGGTGACGGCGGTAGTCAGCGCCTTAAGCGGCATCCCGGTGAAACGGGACGTGGCCATGACCGGCGAGGTCACCCTGCGGGGCCGGGTGCTGCCCATCGGCGGCCTGCGGGAAAAATCCATGGCGGCTTACCGGATGGGGGTCAAAACCGTCTTCATCCCTGAGGAGAACCGTAAGGACTTGGAGGAAGTGGACGACGTAGTGAAGGAACATGTGGCCTTTATCCCCGTTTCCCATGTCAGCGAGGTGCTGAAGGGGGCCCTGACCCGGGAGCCCCAGGCGGAATCCCCCAAAACGGAAACCGCGCAGCCGGCGGTTTCGCCGGACTGCCGGGGAGAAGCCCAGCCCCTGACCGTACAGTAAAGGAGGGGCCATGAATTACCAAAACGTATCCTTCCTGGCCTCCTACGGCCTCTTAAAGCAGATCCCCCCCTCCAAACGGATGGAGGTGGCATTCGCGGGGCGGTCCAATGTGGGGAAATCCTCCCTCATCAACAAACTGCTGGGCCGGAAGGCCCTGGCCAAGGTCAGCGCGGTGCCGGGCAAAACCGCCACCATCAATTTCTACGACCTGGACAAGACCATCCACCTGGTGGACCTGCCCGGCTACGGCTATGCCAAGGTGGCCAAATCCGAAAAATACCGCTGGGCGGAGCTGATCGAAGGGTATTTGAATGACCCGGAACGGGATCTAGGATTGGTGCTGCTGCTCATCGACATACGCCACCCTCCCACCCAGCTGGACTGCCAGATGGCAAATTATCTCATCGAAACGGAGCGCCCCTTCCTGGTGGTGCTGACCAAGGCGGACAAGCTTAACAAAACCGAACGGGAAAAACGGCTTTCCGCCATCGCCGACGAGCTTCCCTGCGGGGACGAGCTGACCATCGTCCCCTTTTCCTCCCAGACCGGCGAGGGCGTGGAGGTGCTCCGGGGGATCTTGGAGGAGATCTCCGCCCCGGAGGAAAGCGGAGAATGAAACGGCTGATTTTGATATGCGGCGCAAACGGCGTCGGCAAATCGACGGCCAGCAAAGCATTGCTGCGCGTGCTCCCCCACTCTGCCTATGTGGAAAGCGACTCCTGCCGGATGACAAATCCGGACGATTTCCGGCCGGCACTGGTGCAGATGCAGTACAGGAACCTTCTCGCACTCATCGGCAATGCCCTTGCATGTCCCGAAGTCAGCAATGTGATCTTTCCGTACGGGTTTCACGGACACCGAAAAGCGCTTTTCGAACAGCTCTGGGAAGAAATCACGCGGGGATTTCCGGATACTCGTCTGATTCCGCTGCTGCTCTGCTGCAGCCCGGAAGAGAATGTCCGGCGGGCGAAAGCGGACGGACGGGACCCTGAACGGATCGAACGGGGCATGAAAAACTCCAGGAATGCGTATGAAGGGATGGATTGGCCCTGTATTGACGTGACCCGCTTGACTCCGGATGAAACGGCACAGGAGATCCTGCGCAGACTCCAGCTGGCAGAAACGGGAATATCTACGGGAAAGGTTTGAATCATCCAATATGAAACGAAATGTAACCATCAAAAACGGAGAGCTCCATCTGGGGGGCGTGGCCGCCTCGGCCTTAGCCAAAGAATACGGCACCCCCCTTTACGTCATGGAGGAAGACGTCATCCGCCGCAATATGCGGGCCTTCCGGGATTCCATGAAGGAATTTTACGGGGAGGGCTTGGTCTGCTACGCCTCCAAGGCCTTCTGCTGCAAGGAAATTTACCGCATCGCCAACTCGGAGGGCTTAGGGGTGGACGTGGTTTCCCTGGGGGAACTGTACACCGCCCATTGCGTGGATTTCCCCATGGAAAAGGTATGCTTCCATGGAAACAACAAGTCTGAGGAAGAACTGCGGGCGGCTCTGGAATACGGCGTGGGCCGCATCGTGGCGGACAACCTGCCGGAACTGCGGCAGTTGAACGAGATCGCCGGGAAAATGGGCAAAAAGGCCCCGGTCCTGCTGCGGATCAAGCCGGGCATCGACGCCCACACCCACAGTTTTATCCGCACCGGCCAGATCGACTCCAAATTCGGCTTTGCTCTGGAAACCGGCGAGGCCATGGCGGCGGTGAAGGAGGCCCTTTCGGCGGAAAATATCCTGCTTTTGGGCGTTCACTGCCACATCGGCTCTCAGATCTTCCAGGTCGACCCCTTTGTGGAGGCGGCCAGGGTCATGGTGGGCTTCATGGCGGACGTCAAGGACCAGACCGGCCATGAGATGTCCGACTTAAACCTGGGCGGCGGCTTCGGCATCCGCTACACCGACGAGGACGAGCCGGTGCCCTTTGCGGGCTACATGGGCCCTGTGTCCCAGGCGGTGAAGGAAACAGCGGCGGCCAGGGACCTTCGCCAGCCCTTTGTGCTCATTGAGCCGGGCCGTTCCATTGTGGGAGAAGCCGGGACCACCTTGTACACCATCGGTTCCGTCAAGGAGATCCCTGGCATCCGCACCTATGTGGCGGTGGACGGCGGCATGGGGGACAACCCACGGTATATCCTGTACCAATCCAAATATGATATGCTCATGGCCTGCCGGGCCGAGGAGGAGCCGGACGGGGCTTACACCGTGGCGGGGAAATGCTGCGAAAGCGGCGACCTGCTGGGGGAAAACGTTCCTCTGGCCGCTCCGAAACAAGGGGAACTGCTGGCGGTGCTTGCTACCGGCGCTTACAACTACTCCATGGCCTCCCGGTATAACCGCCGGGGCGTGCCGCCGGTTGTCATGACAAAAGACGGCAAGGCCCGGCTCATTGTCCGGGGAGAATCCCTGGAGGATTTGGTAAAAAACGATTTGTAATAAGAATCATCCCCCTTTTGCGGAAGCAATAGGGGGATTTGTTTAAAACGCAGCGTGATTTCAGGAAAAATCTGTCATTTTCCGAATTTTTCAAAAATAATGGTTGACAAATGGGACAAGACTTGCTATAATAGATAAGCGTTGAGGATACGAGCCACTAGCTCAGCTGGCAGAGCATTTGACTTTTAATCAAAGGGTCCGGAGTTCGAATCTCCGGTGGCTCACCAAAGAAAACCTCCAAACCTTTGGCTTAACAGTGATAAGGAACTAATCACCTATCAACTGTTAGCTGACGGTTTCCGGGGTGCATACGGACAAATCCCGTCTGATTTCCAGAAGGAAGTCAGACGGGATTCTTTATATCCTCCGTCAAAATATAATTTCATTGAAATAGGATAAAGAAAATTTTACAAACATTATACCGAATGATGGTCGAGGACTTTACGCTCTGTATGTAAAATTATAACTGTCCAAAAGGAAAAATGAATTAGCAAACCGAGGAGGTAATACTATGTCAACAATCAACAAGCAGTCCGCTAATCAGTCCCAGAAGCTGATGGTGTTCGTGCTGACCATGGCCCTGTACGGCCTTGCAACTCTTTTCACCGAACTGATCCCCAAATTCCAGGTTGGAATCGTGGAATTCTCTGTTGAGTACTTCCTGTTCATCCCGTTGACCCTCGCCATGCTGTTTGACCCCATGTCCGCCGCTCTGGGTGCTGCTACCGGCGAATTGGTGTTCAGTGAGATCATGCTGGGACAGTTTGGTGGTTTGGGAGAACTGGAGAAGTTCATTACCGTCACCATTGGTGTCTACATTGCAGGCCGCCTGGTTTCCGATCCTCAGAACAGAAAGCTGGTTGGCATCGCGGCATTTGGCGGTACTGCGATTCAGCTGCTGCTGGGAACGATCGTGGATATCCTCAAGGTGCAGTTTGCCATTGAAGACTTTGAGTCTGTGGCAGGTCTGCCCGAAAGCGTTTTCGCCACCGAAGGCTTCGCATTCGTGAATGATCTGCTGTTCTCCGGCATTCTGTTCTGCCTGCTGCCCACTCTGTTCCTGGTGCCCAAGCTCTACGGTAAGATCGAACCCCTGCTGGGTATGCAGCCCAGAACGAAAAATACAGCTCTGGACCCGATCGGTTTGAAAGCGGTTATTGGCTGTGCTGTGGCCTTCGCTGTCGCCATTGGTGCTGAGTTCATGGCGGAAAGCGGCTTGAGCCTCATCGATTGGGAAGCGGACTGGGCGGAAAGCTCCACGGCAATGGCCATCGGAATGGTAGTCGCTGCTGTCCTCGCTGTTGCAGTTGTGCTGATTATGAGAGCCCGCTCTGAAAAAAGCTCCGTGGAAAAAGGTGTGTAAGCATGATGAATGTGATAGAAATAGATCATCTGACCTATTCCTATCCGGGCGCTGAGCAACCTACGTTGAAAGGCATCACTGTCAAGATCAAAAAAGGGGACTTTCTCGCAATCGTTGGCAACAACGGCTGCGGGAAATCCACTTTTTGTAAAACCCTCAACGGGCTGATCCCACAGTTTATCAGCGGTGACTTTCAGGGAAGCGTTCGTGCCTGCGATTTGGATACCCGGGAAACGGATGTAGGCACACTGGCTCGGAAGGTCGGGTATGTCTATCAGGATTTTGAAAATCAAATCATTCGCCCCACGGTTTTGGATGACGCTTCGTATGCCTGCCTGAACTACGCTATGCCAGACTACCGGGAACGTGGTCTGCAGGCATTGGAGCAGTGCGGACTGAAGGGAAAACAGGATGATTTTATCTGGCAGCTGTCTGGTGGGCAAACCCATCTGCTGGCATTGGCCGGTGCGGTTTCTCTGCAGCCGGAAGTTCTGATTCTGGATGAGCCGATTGCTCAACTGGACCCCAAGCACGCGGATCAAATCTATGCGGTTCTACGGGAACTGAACGAGAACTACGGCAAGACCATCATCGTCATCGAGCATCACACCGAATATATTGCAGACTTCTGCAAACATGTGATGCTGATGAAGGACGGTATGGTGCAATGGGTACTGCCTACAGGCGAAGCCCTCCAGCGGGTGGAGGAACTGCAAGGCTGCAATATCTTTCCTCCGCAGGTGACCATTGCAGCCCATCGGATGCAACAAGCCGGAGGGCTCCCCGGAACCATTGCGCTTCCGATCACAGTGGAAGAAGGAAAAGCAATCTTTGCTCCAAAAGGCCTTCCCGCTGAGGAGAAAGCCGCTTCCCCCTCCCCAAAAGGAGAAACGGTCGCCGCATTCCAGAATGTGTCGGTTTCCTATCGGAGCGTCAAGGGTGAGCCTCACACGGTGTTTTCGAGGTTGAATCTGGAGATCCACAAAGGAGACAAGGTAGCGCTGATTGGCTCTAACGGTGCGGGAAAATCTACGATGATGAAGCTTCTGGTGGGCCTGCTGAAACCTTCCTCCGGCGATATCCTTCTGAACGAAAAAAGCATTCGGGATTTGAAGCCGGAAGCGCTGTCGCGGCAAATCTCGATGGTTTACCAGAATCCGGAGGATATGTTTATCAAGGACTCCATTGGCGGAGATATTGCCTATGCCATGGAGGTGCGCCGCGTGCCCGACAGTGCAAAGCGCACAGACGAGCTGCTGGAGCGCTTCCGGCTGAAGGAGCTGAAAAACCGGGACGGGCGCCTTCTTTCCGGCGGCCAGATGCGCCGGGCAAGCCTTGCCATTGGTGTTGCGTTGAATCCCGGTATTTTGCTTCTGGATGAGCCAACCGCAAATCTGGATATCGCCACACGAAAAGAGATCATGCGCACCTTGGAGGATATGAAAGCAATCACAGAAACCGTGGTGATTGCTACCCACGATATGCAGCTTGTCTGCGAGTGGGCAGAACGAATCATTGTTCTGTGGAACGGGCGGGTAGTGGCAGACGGAAGCCGGAATGAAATATTCGGAAATCGTGATATTGTGGAAAAAGTCGGCATCCGCCCTCCGGAGATATTCTCCCTGGGTCAGGCAATTGATCCAGATGCCCTGTGCTATACCATTGACGCATTTCTGAATTCATTTGAAGGGAGGTTCCCGAACAATGAAAACAGTTGAGAAACTGTCTGAAAATATTTTAGATAAACTGTCCATCGATTTTCTGCGCAATCAGGTGCTGAAGAACGCCTATGGCAATAATGACACGGTGATTGCCGGGATGGATCCCAGGATTCTGCTGGTGTGGTATCTGTTTTTTGGTCTGGTTCCCTGGTTTGTAAACGACCTGCCTTTCCTGATTGGCTGCTTTCTTCTGGTAGCAGTCACGACGATGATGGCGAAGGTGGCGGGACTCGTCCTGTTTCTTTTCGGATTGGGCGTATTTTCGCAAACCGGGTATTTGCTGATTGTCACGCTGCTGTTCGGTGGTGACGCTTCCGCCATTGCGCCGCTGCTGGTGCTGACGCTGAAGGTCGCCACGGTTTCCCTGGCCTCCATTACTGTTTTCTCCGGGATGGATCCGGACAAGCTTGCCAACGGGCTGATGTGGTATGGATGCCCGGAGCGGCTGTCCTTCTCCATTTCCTATGCCTACCGGATGCTGCCCATCCTGATGGAGGAATTTCAAAATATTCTGCTCTCCTATCGCCTGCGGGGCAATCCGCCGGAGCATGAACACCTGGTCGGGAAAATAAAATATCTGATCTATCAGATCAAGGTCATCATTCATTCCTTTTACCCGCTGATGCTCAACACCGCCAAGCGATCCCGGACGACAGTAGAAGTTTTGGAAATCAAGGGTTACCGCTATGCCGCAGTCAATAAGGAAGTAAAGAAAATCAAATTGTCATCTTTGTGCGTGTCAAATAATGATCTTCTCTTCCTGTCTGCTTCTTTCCTTTGGATTGCGGTTACCGTCCTGATTTCCACATTGATTTGACGATTGGAGCATGCGCTATGTATGTTGATTTTCACACCCATGGAAAGCTGGCAAAGTATCTGCCCTTTTCCACGGAATATACCGACTGGCTTCTGAACGAAGCAAAATGCGCGGGGCTGGATGCCATCTGTCTGACAGAGCATTTCAACACGCAGCAATTTGAATTGCTTTACCGCTATATTGCCACACAGGGAACCTGCCAGGGAGATGCGTATGTGTTTGACGGACTAAAAATATTTCCCGGTATGGAGACTGACATCGCCGAGGGAGGCCATGTGTTGAGCATCGGACCCATGGAGGCTATTCTGGAGCTGAATCATCGTCTGGAGCCGTATAAAGCCAAGGGCGCCTTCCTTCCCGCAGAAGAGCTGATGGAACTGTTCGCGGAGTATCCCGTGTTAGTTGGGGCAGGACATCCTTTCCGGGAAGAAGGGCATATCCCGGAGTTGCCGCCCAAAGTGTTGAAGCGTTTTGATTTTCTTGACATGAACGGCAAGGACATTGCCCTTGACCGGCAGCGGACGGAGAAGCTGACCTATGCTCTGGGGGAGCGACTTCATAGGCCCGTGGTTGCCGGAAGCGACACCCATCAGGCGGTTCAGTACGGCTGCATTCGTACCCGATTTGAAAAAGAATTTGATACGATTTCGGAGTTGCGGCAAGAAATGGAGGCCGGGCGCTATACCATCTGTGTGCATCCGGAAGCGGCCTTTAAGGTAAAAACCGCAGGCCTTTTGAAGCGCTCGTTGAAGGAAATCCATGCGCTGGGGGGAGATTATGTCTCTGTATTGCTGCGCCAAAACGGGGAGTCTCCTGCTGTGCTGAAAGCAAAGGGGCAGATGGAATGAACGCAGATGTGTTATCCAACTGCTTAGAACAGGCTATCCCTATTGTTCGTGAAGCCGGAAAGCTGCTGCATGATCGCGTGTGCTCTTCCAGTATTCAGGAAAAAGGGAAAACAGATTTTGTGACTGCCGTAGATACTGCCGTTCAGTACTTTATCCGAGAGCGCCTTCAAAAACTGAACAGTTCCATCCAATTCATGGGAGAGGAGCAAGACAACTCTTCTATAGAACCCGATCGGCTTACCTGGATCTTGGATCCGGTGGATGGTACGACCAATCTGATTCACGGTTTCCGTCACAGCGCCATTTCTCTGGCGATGGCTGAAGGGGAACAGGTGCTGTTTGGCGTCGTTTATGATCCGTTTTCGGAGGAATTGTTTACCGCACAACGTGGTCATGGAGCATTTTGCAACCACAAACCGATCCATGTTAGCGATGTGCAGACACTTTCGGACAGCCTTTGTTCTGTAGGGACAAATCCCGGAAGCAGGGAGCAAGCAGATGCCGCCTTTCGGCGGATGCGGGCGGTCTACGACCATTGCCACGACATCCGCCGCATCGGTGCTGCGTCCATAGAACTGTGCTATGTGGCCAGCGGTCGCCTGGACGGATACCTGGAGCACGGCCTCAGACCGTGGGATTTTGCCGCAGGAAAATTGATTTTGGAAGAGGCAGGCGGGAAATTGACCGATTTTTGCGGGTCCGCCCCCTTCCTGTATGCGGATCGAAGTGATATAATGGCATCAAATGGCCATATTCACGCCGACTTGCGGTTTTTGATATGAAGGAGCACCATGTATTTTTCATTTCCTCTGACACCAGACAAGTTAACTGCAGCAGAACAGCTGATCATTGAGTACATCACCGGGCACAGAGATGAGTTTCTCTGTATGACCATTGGACAGCTGTCTGACGAACTGAATCTATCTGAGGCCACGATCTCCCGGTTTGCCCGCCATGTTGGCTGCTGCGATTTCAAACACTTGAAACGGATCATCATGGAGCAAACCGTGCAAAAAGGTCCGGCTCAAAAGCTGAAAAATACGCTGCAAACGAGTGCTGACAATCTTCTGAACGACTGGATAGAACAGCAGCAGTATTACCTGCAAAAGACGTTGGAACTACTGGACCAAGGGGAATTCTCCCGGGCGGTTGACGCCATCGGTGGCGCACGCAGAGTTTTTATTTACGCAAAGAACGCTTCCCGGGCACCTGCACAGCTTTTGGAATTTCGGCTTCGGCGCATCGGGATTGATGTTTGTCGTATTTCATCCAGCGGATCGGAGCTTCTGGAAAACCTGGCGCTTATGAGTGCGGAGGATCTGGTGGTCCTTTTTGGATTTTCCAAAGTATCTGCGGAGGGCAGTATCATTCTGAATCACCAAAAACGCGCCGGATATCAGACGCTGTTGTTCACAAGCCGAACTTATCACGACGAAAAACATCGGGCAGATATCAATTTGTTTGTATATCGAGGGGAAGAAAATGAGTATCATTCCATGACGACCCCCATTGCAGTTGTGGATGCACTGGTACTGGCTTTGTCAGCGCAGATGGGGGCAACTGCGGTTGACCGTCTGGAGGAAATACGAAAACTGAAAACGGAATATGGGAAACAATTAAAGGGAGAAAAAGAGATGCCGCATCGGGAGAAATCCTAACACGGCATCTCTTTGATTGTTATTACTCAAAGGCCCGACGTAAAATTTTGTGTAAGCGTTTTTCGACAAAAATCAAGAATGGCGCAGGAAAGCAGGGCGGATTCTGGCCTGAATCCCTTGGTAACCGAAAACCATAGCGGTCAGAACGGTATGCGCGCCGCTCCGGCGTGAATGCCGGTCTGGCCGCTGTGGCATACTAGGACAAGGGAGTCAGCCAACGGCTCGGTCGGCGAACATGATCTCCAGCTGACTGAGCACCAGATCCCAGTTTTGACATCTGGCGTGCCAGTGCTTCACGATACGCTGGGAGGCCAGATATAACATCCGACGCAGGGAATCGTCGTTCGTGAAGGAAGGTTTGTTCTTTGTGATCTGCCGGAACTGGCGGTTCAGGCCCTCGATGATGTTCGTCGTGTATATGATTTTCCGAATCTCAACGGGGTATTCAAAGAACGTGCTTAAAACTGGCCAGTTTTCCTCCCAGCTTTTCACGCAGGAGGGGTACTGCTTACGCCAGGTCTCTGCGAAGGTCTGCAAGTTTTTCTCGGCTTCCTCCAGTGTGACGGCACCGTAGATCTTCTTCAGATCCGCAACGACTTTCTTGATGTCCTTGTAACTGACATATCTGGTGGAACTGCGCACCTGGTGGACGATGCAGCGCTGCAGCCTGCTTTTGGGGAAGACAGCCTCGATAGCCTGCATCATCCCACACAGGCCGTCTGTGCAGAACAGATATACATCCAAAACGCCCCTGCTTTTTAGGTCATTGAGCACGTTCAGCCAGAATTTGCTGTTTTCGTGCTCTCCGATCCAGACGCCCAGAATGTCCTTCCTGCCATCCATGGTGACACCCAGCACCACATAGGCTGCCTTCGTCACATACCGCCGGTCTTCCCGAACCTTGTAGTGAATGGCGTCCATGAACACAAACGGATACACCGGCTCCAAAGGACGATTCTGCCAGGCTGTGACCTCCGGCATGATCTTTTCGCTGATCTTCGTTACCAGTTCCAGAGAGATCTCCACGCCGTACAGTTCCTTGATCTGCTCAGCGATATCCCGTTGGCTCATGCCGCAGGCGTACAGCGCCAGGATCTTATCCTCCATTCCGTCCGCGTTTCGGTCATACTTGCCGATGATCTTGGGTTCGAAGGAGCCATTCCGGTCCCGGGGAACCTTGATGTCCACCTCACCCAGTTGGGTCTTGACGGTCTTCTTCGTGTAGCCGTTGCGGTAGTTTCTGGGGGTGCCCTCCGGCTCGTCAGAGCGCTCGCAACGCTCTCGACCAAGCTCCTCGTCCATCTCCACTTCCATGACGGTCTGGATGACGTCCCGGAACATTTCCTTCATGGCATCCATGATCTCCGTCGTGCTGGTGAAGTGCTGGCTCTGAACATATTCCTTCAACAAATCCTGCGGTACTGGCTGCATAATCTTCGTCTCCTTCGTCTTGAATGTTTGATCTCATTCTTGACTCAGTCGAAGATTTTCATACTGTCGTAGAACGTCGATTACACAGAATTTTCGGCGGTCTCTACTCAAATGCAATAAGCGTTTCTTTTGATGGCTTTTCGTCCTCGCAGTTCAGAAGATACGTTATCGCTCTGTTCGCAAAGCGGTTTGTTTTCATGGTATCCCAATCGGCAAGCCGGATAATCTTCGCTGTGCCGTTCTCAAAATCAAACGAAATCTCACCCCATTCGCCGTCGTTGTCCACCTGATATAGGTAGGCAGCGGCGGCGATTTTCTTTTTGCGTTTGGTCTGGGACTTGCGTTTCAGTCGGATCATATGAAGCACTCCGG
>DVOW01000060.1 GCA_018713335.1 Candidatus Merdivicinus intestinigallinarum
TTCGGACACTATAGTCCTGGGAGGTAGACATCAGGCCAAGACACTCTCATTTTAACAGCTTAAGCAACAATGCGGAAAAAGACACGGCTGGCTGCCGTGCCTGTTCCCGTAAATATATTGTAATAGGAGGATGGACAATATGAACGAAACAATCCGTACTTTGACAGAGCGCCGCAGTGTGCGTGCCTACACGGACAAGCAGGTGCCGGAGGAGGTCCTGAACGAGATTTTGGAGGCGGGCCGGTTTGCCCCCAGCGGCATGAACCGCCAGCCGGCGCTGTTTATCGCTGTGCAGGACAAGGAGACCCGGGACACCCTTTCCCGGATGAACGCCGCGATCATGGGCAATTCCGGCGACCCCTTCTACGGCGCGCCTACGGTGGTGCTGGTGTTAGTGGACGCTTCCGTTGGGACCGGCGTGGAGGACGGCGCTTTGGCCATGGGAAATATGCTCAACGCCGCGTATTCCCTGGGGCTGGGCAGCTGCTGGATCCACCGGGCCAAGGAAATGTTTGAAAGCGAGGAAGGCAAGGCCCTGCTCCGCAAATGGGGCGTCCAGGGCGAATATCGTGGCGTGGGCTGCTGCATCCTGGGTTATCCGGCTGACGGGTTCCCGGCTGCAAAACCCCGCCGTGAAGGGAATGTGCTTTACATTCGGTAAAGGCTGTATCATGGATTCCTTTTGTAAAGTAAAAAGGAAAAATTTGAGGGACGCCCTTCTGTGGGCGTCCCTTTTATATGCGTGAATGTCGTTGTTTCGCATTTTTATGGAAACGCGGGCGCACAATGCGCCCCTACAGAATAGATCCGGAACGTTACGCTGTAGGGGTCGACGCCCAGTATTGAAAAAACCAATCGGAAAGCTCCTGGAAGGTCTGGGAATCCAGCAGATGCAGGATCAAAAAGCCTCCTTTTTCGGAATCCGTTTCTCCTAAACTGCTGCCCAAAAAACTGATATTGCTCGTGGTGTTGTCTCTCCAGAAGAATTTCACGCTGATCGCATCGCTGCCATCCGAAGAAACCTTATATATCGGCCACGGCAGCAGGTTCCGGAAATCCTGCCGGAAACGGCTGCGGTCCAGGATGTCCAGCAGCTCCGCATAGCCTGGCTGTCCGGCGGATACGGTCACTGTTCCGACTTCTAGATTTGGTTCCAGCGGGACCTGCCCCGATTCCGGCGGGTCCCAGATGCAAGCCACGGAAATCCGATCCACCGTTTTTTGCTCCAGGGGCAGGAACCGGCTTAACGGATGCGCCCAAAAGCGCCAGCACAGCGCCGCCGCCAAAATGACCGCCAGCAGGCCCAAAAGCCCCATGACCAGACGTTTTTTCCAAACGCTCACGGGAAATTCCCCCTTTTCTTCGGATACGCTCAGTGTAGCATATTTTCCGGGAAAAGTCCAGCGGAATCTCCTTGGGAACAAATTTTTCTGCCAACAGAGGGCGCGAATATCATTTCGGGGAATTTATATCGAAAACGGCGGTTCATCCCGCCGTTCCCAAATCCGGCGCGGGGCACAACGGCCGCGGCGCGTCGTCAAGCCTGCTTGACGACAATCAGCGGCGATTCGCCGCCATCAATTTTACCATAACGGCTTTCTGGGCGTGGAGCCGGTTTTCCGCCTCGTCGAAAATCTCGTTGGCGTGCTCCTCAAAGACCTTGGCGGTGATCTCCTCCTCCCGGTGGGCGGGCAGGCAGTGCTGCACCATGGCCCCGGGGTTGGCCGCCGCCATAACCGCGTCGTTGACCTGGAACCCCGCGAATGCCGCCTTCCGGGCCTCGGCCTCCCCTTCCTGGCCCATGGACGCCCAGACGTCAGTGCAGACCACGTCCGCCCCGGCGGCCATTTCCAGGATATTGTCGGAAATGGAGAAATTCTCCCCGTACGCTTTGGCGAAATCCAGCACAAAGGGGTCGGGCTTGTAGCCATTCGGGCAGGCGATAGACACTTTCATGCCCACGGTCAAGCCGCCTACGATATAGGAGTTGGCCATATTGTTGCCGTCGCCGATGTAGCAGAGCTTTAAGCCTTCCAGGCTCCCCTTATGCTCCCGGATGGTCATCAAGTCCGCCAAAATCTGGCAGGGGTGGCAGTAGTCGGTGAGGCCGTTGATAATGGGGATGGAGCCGTATTTGGCCAGATCCTCCACCTCCTGCTGGGCGAAGGTGCGGATCATGATGCCGTCCAGGTACCGGGACAGAACCCGGGCCGTATCCTGCACCGGCTCCCCTCTTCCGATCTGGAGATCCCGGCTGCTTAAAAAGAGGGCCTGGCCTCCCAGCTGGTACATGCCGGTTTCAAAGGAAACCCGGGTGCGGGTGGAGGATTTCTGGAAGATCATCCCCAGGGTCTGTCCCGCCAGGTGATGATGGGCGATGCCGTGTTTCTGCTCGTATTTCAGCTGGTCGGCCAGGTTCAAGGTGTCCAGGATATCTTCTTTGGACCAGTCGCTGAGTTTCAATAAATGTTTCATGAGAAGCCCCTCCTTTTTACGCCAGCACATCCCAGAGGATTTGCAGGCCCTTTTTGATTTCGTCATCGGTAATGGTCAAAGGCGGCAGCAGCCGGACTTTTTCCTTGGCGGTCAGCACCAAAAGCCCCTTTTCCAGGCATTTCTGCGCCACATCGCCGGCCTTCTGCTTTTTCAGCTGAACCCCCAGCATGAGGCCCTTGCCGGTAACGGCGGCCACGTCGCCGCAGACGGACAGGCAGGCTTTCAGCTTTTCGCCCTTGGCCGCCACTTCCCGCAGAAACCGTTCATTGCAGACATTCCGCAGCACCACGTTTGCCCCGGCGCAGGCGATGGGGTTTCCGCCGAAGGTGGAGCCGTGGCTGGAATAGCCCATGACCCCTTTTAAGCGTTCCTCCACCAGCACCGCCCCGATGGGCAGGCCGCCGCCCAGGCCTTTGGCCAGGGTGGTGATGTCCGGCCGGACGCCGTAATGCTCCGAGGCTAAGAATTTCCCGGTGCGGCCAACGCCGGTTTGGACTTCATCGGCGATGACCAGGATGTCCCGTTCTTGGCAGAAGGCGAACAGGGCTTTCACAAATTTTTCGTCCAAGGGGACCACGCCGCCCTCGCCCTGGATAAATTCCAGCATGACAGCGCAGACGCTGCCGTCCACAGCGGCTTCAACGGCCTCCATATTGGGCTCCGCGTACCGGAAGCCTTGGGTGAAGGGCCCGAAATATTGGTGGAACACGTCCTGGCCGGTGGCGGCCAGGGTGGTGACGGTGCGGCCGTGGAAGGAATTTGTCAGGGTGACGATCTGGTCCCGGCCCTTGCCGTATTTGTCAAAGCTGTATTTCCGGGCGGTTTTGATGGCCCCCTCGTTGGCCTCCGCGCCGGAATTGCCGAAGAAAACCGCGCCGCAGCCCGTCTGCTCGCAGAGGGTCTTGGCCAGCTCATTGTCCGGCAGGGTGTAGTAAAGGTTGGAAATATGGGCCAGCTTCCCCGCCTGCTCTGAAACGGCCTTGACCCACTCCGGATGGCAGAAGCCTAAGGAATTGACCCCGATGCCGGAGGTAAAGTCAATGTATTTTTTGCCGTTGACGTCCTTGCAGACGGCCCCTTTGCCGCTTTCGATGCAGACGTCGAAGCGGTTATAGGTGTTCAGGATGTTCTTTTTGTCCTGTTCCTTGATCTTCTGAAAATTCATGCCGTTGCCTCCTTAATGAAAGAGGGTGCCGATGCCCTCGTTGGACAAGATCTCAATGAGGATGGAGTGCTTGATCCGGCCGTCGATGATACAGGTTTTGGACACGCCCCGGCGCACCGCCTCCACGCAGCACTCGATTTTGGGGATCATGCCGCCGGAGATGATGCCCTGCCGGATGAGGTGGGGCACCTCGCTGACCTGCACCTCGGGGATCAGGGTGGACTCGTCGTCCTTGTCCCGCAGAAGTCCCCGGATGTCCGTCATCAAAATCAGGTTTTCCGCCTTGAGAGCCGCGGCAATGCGGGCGGCGGCGGTATCGGCGTTGATGTTGTAGGCCTGGCCCTCTTTGTCCGTAGCCACCGTGGCGATGACCGGGATATAACCCTTATCCAGGGCGTCGGTAATGGGCTGGACATTGACGCTGGTGATTTCCCCTACAAAGCCCAAATCTTCCTCAGCTTCCAGCTTTTTGACCCCAATCATGCCGCCGTCGGAGCCGCAGAGGCCGATGGCCTGGCCGCCGTGCTGCCCCAAAAGGGACACCAGGGATTTGTTGATTTTCCCGGCCAGCACCATGCGGACGATCTCGGCGGTGTCCGCGTCGGTGTAGCGCAGGCCGTTTACGAACCGGCTGGCGATCCCCACTTTCTTGAGCATTTCGCTGATTTCCGGGCCGCCCCCGTGGACCAGCACCGTCTTGATGCCCACCAAGGAAAGGAGGACGATGTCGCTCATGACGGCGTTTTTCAGCTCCTCGCTGGTCATGGCGTTGCCGCCGTACTTGATAACCACCACTTTGTCGTGGTATTTGCGGATATATGGCAAGGCGTCGTTTAAAACCTGAGCCTTGACCACATTGGAAATATTCTCCATGGGAAGCCCCCCTTAAGACCGGTAGTCGCCGTTGATGCGGACATAATCGTAGGTCAGGTCGCAGCCCCAGGCGGTGGCCGACTTCTCCCCGGCGTTCAAATCAATGAGGATCTTGATCTCATCGGCGGACAGCACCTTTTTGGCGGTTTCCTCGGAAAAATCGATGCCCGCCCCGTTCTGGCAGACGGCGATGGCTCCGTTTTCGGAGGCAAAGGCCACGTCCACCCGGCCGATGTCCACGTCGGTTTCCGCATAGCCGATGGCGCAGAGGACCCGGCCCCAGTTGGCGTCGGCCCCGAACATGGCGGCCTTCAGCAGGGAGGAATTGATGACGGATTTGGCCACGATTTTGGCCTGCTCCTTGGTTTGGGCCCCGTCCACGGTGCATTCCAGAAGCTTGGTGGCCCCTTCCCCGTCCCCGGCGATCATCCGGGACAGGTTCATGAGGACGGCGTACAAGGCGTTGGCGAAAACCTCATACTGCTCATTCTGGCAGACGATCTCCGGGTTGCCCGCGTCGCCGGAGGCCAGAAGCAGGACGGTGTCGTTTGTGGAGGTGTCCCCGTCCACGCTGACCATGTTGAAGGTTTCGTCCACCACCTGTTTCAAAACCAGCCGGAGCATTTCCGGGGAAACGGCGGCGTCGGTGGTGAGGAAACAGAGCATGGTGGCCATATTGGGCATAATCATGCCGGAACCTTTGGCGCAGCCGCCGATATGGCAGGTTTTGCCCCCCAGAGTGAATTCCACCGCTGTTTCCTTCATAACGGTGTCGGTGGTCATGATGGCCGAAGCGAAATCCCCGTGGTTTTTGGGGGAAAGCTCTTTGACCAAAGTGTCGATGCTCCCCTGGATTGGCTCCAAGGGCAGGGGCTGGCCGATGACCCCGGTGGAGGCCACGGCAAAATTTGTTTCCTTTAAATGAACGGCCTTTGCGGCGATTTGGCACATGGCCTCCGCCTTTTCGACGCCGTCAGCGTTGCAGGTGTTGGCAATGCCGGAATTGACGATGACGCCCCGGCAGCAGCCGCCGGCGATATGGTCCTTGGTGACGGCAATGGGCGCGCCCTTTACTTTGTTCAAGGTATAGACCCCGGCGGCGGCGCAGTCGTGGTCCGCCAGCAGAAGCCCCAGGTCCTTTTTGGATTTATTGGCCCGGATGCCGCAGTGGACGCCGGAAGCGGAAAAGCCCTTGGCGGCGGTGACACCGCCCTCCACAAAGGGGAACCCGTCAAATTTTACCAGTTTCATCTGTCATTCTCCTTTTATTTCTAAATGCAGCCCCGTTTCTTCCGGGCAGCCCATCATGATGTTCATGCATTGCACCGCGGCGCCGGACGCTCCTTTGCCCAGGTTGTCGAACCGGGCGTTCAACTGGATGCGCTCGTCGTTGCCGGTGACGTAAATTTCTAATCCGTCCCAGCCGGAAGCGGCGTTCCCGCTTAAAAAGCCCCGGGATCCCGCCTCTTTGCCCAGGGGGGCCACCTTGATGAACTTGCTCCCGGCGTAATATTCCGCGAAAAAATCCCGGAGGAACCCTACGGTGCACCCGGCCCGGAGCATGCTGCCATATAGGGGCAGGGTCACGATCATCCCGCTGTAATAATCCGCCACAATGGGGGTGAACAGGGGCTCCTTGACCAGGCCGGTGATGGCCGTCATTTCCTTCAAATGCTTATGCTGCTGGTTTAGGCCGTATTCCCGGGGGGCGTCCAGCTCTGGGCTTCGGTCCTCCCCTTCATATTCGGCGATCATTTTCTTGCCGCCGCCGCTGTATCCCGTCAGGGAGAAGGCGCATACCGGATAATAGGCGGGCATGATTCCCTTCTGCACCAGGGGGTATGCCAGGGAGATAAAGCCGGTGGCGTGGCATCCGGGGTTGGCCACCCGTTTGCCATGGGCGATAGCCGCCCGGTGTTCCGGGGAAAGCTCCGGGAAGCCGTAGGCCCAGCCTGGGGCGGTGCGGTGGGCGGTGGAAGCGTCGATGACCCGGGTGTTGGGGTTTTCGATCAGGGAAACCGCCTCTTTGGCCGCCGCGTCCGGCAGGCAGAGGAACACCAGGTCGGCGGCGTTCAAAAACTTCCGCCGTTCGTTTACGTCCTTGCGTTTTTCCGGGTCAATGGAAAGCAGCTCGATGTCCTCCCGGTTTTCCAGGCGTTCCTCGATGCGGAGGCCGGTGGTGCCTTCCCTTCCGTCTATGAATACTTTGGTTTTCAACTGGGTTCCTCCTTCTGGGGAAATTTTCGATGGTTTTCATTCGTTTTGCAAAACCGGCGGGACGGGAAACCCGTCCCCTACGATTTCCTCGGAACATTTCGGGGAATTTGTATGGCCGGGTCGCCCCTGCACAGATTGGTTTACAAAGTTTCCAGAGCCGCTTTCATCTGGCAAATCTGCCGTTCCACGCTTTCCTTGGCGGGGCCGCCCAAGACGTTCCGGGCCATGGCGCATTTTTCCAGGGAAATGGCGTCGAAAACATCCTGGGAAAACAGCTCGCTCAGTTCCTGATAGGCGGACAATGGCAGGGTTTCCAGAGTTTTGCCGGTATCCACACAGATTCCCACCAAAGTGCCGGTGATTTTATAGGCGTCCCGGAAGGGCATCCCCTTTTTCACCAGGTAGTCGGCGCAGTCAGTGGCGTTGATGAAGCCTTTGGCGGCGGCCGCCCGCATATTCTCCTTCAAAACCCGGGCCGTTTGCAGCATGGGGGTGAAGGTGGAAAGGCAGAGCTTCACGGTGTCCACCGCGTCGAAGATGGCTTCCTTATCCTCCTGCATATCCTTATTATAGGCTAAAGGCAGGGATTTCATCATGGAAAGCAGGGCCATCAAGTCCCCGTAGACACGGCCGGTTTTGCCCCGGCACAGCTCCGCCACGTCCGGGTTTTTCTTTTGGGGCATAATGCTGGAACCGGTGGCGTAAGCGTCGTCCAGCTCGATGAACTTAAATTCCCAGGAGCTCCAGAGGATGATTTCCTCGGAAAAACGGGATAAATGCAACATGATGGTGGCGATAGCCGCCGCCAGCTCAATACAGAAATCCCGGTCGGAGACCCCGTCCAGGCTGTTGGCCGTGGGGCCGTCGAAGCCTAAAAGGGCACTGGTCATTTCCCGGTCGATGGGATAGGTGGTGGCGGCCAATGCCCCGCTGCCCAAGGGGTTTTGGTTCATCCGCTTGGCGGTGTCCGAAAGCCGGCCCAAATCCCGCCAGAACATATTGGCGTAGGCCATCAGGTGGTGGCCGAAGGTGATGGGCTGGGCCCTTTGCAGGTGGGTGTAGCCCGGCATAATGGTCTCCGTGTGCTGGGCAGCCATATCGCAGAGGGCTTCGATGAGGGTCTTTGTCAGGCTCTTGATCTCCTGGATCTCGTCCCGCAGATAAAGCCGGATGTCCAAAGCCACCTGGTCGTTGCGGCTGCGGGCGGTGTGGAGCCGCTTGCCCGTATCTCCCAGGCGTTTGGTCAGCTCCGCCTCGATGAACATATGGATGTCCTCGGCCTCCATGTCAAAGGCCAAATCGCCGCTGTCCAGATCCGCCAGGATGCCTTCCAGCCCGGCGATGATCTTTTCCGATTCCGCCGGGTCGATAACGCCGGTTTTCCCCAGCATGGTTGCGTGGGCGATGCTGCCCATAATATCGTGGCGGTACATCCGCCCGTCGAAGGAGATGGACGAATTGAAGTCGTTGACCTTGCTGTCCACTTCCTTTTTGAACCGTCCGGCCCACATTTTCCCCATAATTTCAAACCCTTTCTAAAAGCAAAACCGGCGCCGCGTCAAACCGCTGCCGCGCCGGCTCTGTTTGTCAAAATCCTTACTGGTCGTTCCGTTTCTCATCCAGCATGGCCTTCACCTGGATGGGCAGGCCGAAGAGGTTGATGAAACCGGCGGCGTCCGCCTGGTTGTACACATGGTCCTCGCTGAAGGTGGCCACTTCCTCGTCGTAGAGGGTGTAGGGGGAAGTCACGCCGGCGTTGATGATGTTGCCTTTATACAGTTTCAGCTTGACTTCGCCGGTGACGGTTTCCTGGGTTTTGTCCACAAAGGCGGAGAGGGCTTCCCGCAGAGGGGTGTACCACTGGCCGTTGTAAACCAGGTCGGCGAATTTCAGAGCGATCTGCTGTTTGTAGTGCTGGGTCTCCTTGTCCAGGCAGATGGTTTCCAGCACGTCGTGAGCGTGGTAGAGGATGGTGCCGCCGGGAGTTTCATAAACGCCCCGGGACTTCATGCCCACCAGCCGGTTTTCCACTAAGTCCGCCAGGCCCACGCCGTTCTCGCCGCCGATCTTGTTCAGCGTTTTAATCAAGGTGACGCCGTCCATCTTCTCGCCGTTCAAAGCGACGGGGATGCCCTTTTCAAAGGAAAGGGTGATATAAGTGGGCTTATCGGGGGCCATTTCCGGGGAAACGCCCATTTCCAGGAAGCCGGGCTTGTTGTACTGGGGCTCGTTGGCCGGGTCTTCCAGGTCCAGGCCTTCGTGGGACAGGTGCCACAGGTTCATGTCCTTGGAGTAATTGGTTTCCCGGTTGATTTTAATGGGCACATTGTGGGCCTCGGCGTACTCGATTTCCTCTTCTCTGGATTTGATATCCCAGATCCGCCAGGGGGCGATAATGGGCATATGGGGGGCGAAATGCTTAATGGCCAGTTCGAACCGGACCTGGTCGTTGCCCTTGCCGGTACAGCCGTGGCAGATAGCGTCGGCGCCCTCGGCTTTGGCGATCTCTACGATCCGTTTGGCAATGGGCGGCCGGGCGAAGGAGGTGCCCAGCAGGTATTTATTTTCATAAACCGCCCCGGCCTTGATGGTGGGGAACACATAGTCGTTGACAAATTCTTCCTGGATGTCGGCGATGTACAGTTTGGAAGCGCCGGTCTTTTTGGCACGCTCCTCCAGGCCCTCCAGCTCCGCGTCCTGGCCTACGTTGCCTGCTACGCAGATGACCTCGCAGCCGTAATTCTCCTTGAGCCACGGAATGATAATGGAAGTATCCAGCCCGCCGGAATAGGCCAGCACCACTTTATTGTATTTTGTCATGAAGAACACCCTTTCTCTTAAGCGGTATTGAATTTTATTGTATATATTTTCGCCTTATGTTTCATATTATACACCAATATTCAGAAAAATCAAGCGTTTTTTGCAAAAAGGATAATTTTTAGCGAATACAATAGATTTTCTGTATTTTTTCCGTATTATATAGTATTATCGCCTTGTTCCTGCCAGGCGGCCGCATGAAATATTCTCCCAAGTCCCCCTGTGTCAAGGGCCTGGGCCCCCTGATTTTTATACAGAGTCATTGTATATATACATTATTCCATCCGCAGAAGGCCGCCAAGTTTGCCTTGACCAACTCCCGCCGCGTCCGGTATAATATGGAAGGAATAAGGGAGTAGCCGGCGCTTTCGGGCGCAGTAAAGTCAACATACTGATTTATTCTGGTTTTACTTGAAACGGCGAGACTTATCCGTGGATTTTTCTGCGGATAAGTCTTTTTTTGTCCCGAAAAAAAGGAGAATGTCACCATGTCACTGACCGAACTGTTTATTCTGGCCTTGGGGCTTTCCATGGACGCTTTCGCCGTGGCCATCTGCAAGGGGCTGTCCATGAAAACCATGAGCTGGAAAAAAGCCTGTATCGTGGGCCTTTATTTCGGCGGCTTCCAGGCCGGCATGCCCCTCATCGGGTATTTTTTGGGGGTGCAGTTCCGTTCCTACATCACGGCTTTCGACCACTGGATCGCCTTTATCCTGCTGGCCCTGATCGGCGGCAACATGATCCGCGAAGCCTTAAGCAAAGATGAGGAAGAAGGCGGCAGCGATTCCGTTGGCTTCAAGGAAATGTCGGTCCTTGCCATCGCCACCAGCATCGACGCGCTGGCGGTAGGCGTTACCCTGGCCTTTTTGCAGGTGGACATTGTGCCGGCGGTGTCCTTTATCGGGGTCATCACCTTTACCCTGTCCATGATCGGCGTCAAAATCGGCAACCTGTTCGGCAGCCGCTGGAAATCCAAAGCCGAATTTGCAGGGGGCGCCATCCTGATCCTCATTGGGGCCAAAATTTTGCTGGAGCATCTGGGCGTCCTGAATTTCTGATCCCGGCCCGGAGGCCGGTTTTCTGGAATGTTTTATGCGGGGAACCCCGCCGCTTGAAAAGCGGAAGATAGGGTCCCTCCCCTCCTGATCTTTTTTATCATAAAAAATTTCGCTCGTTGCGACGAGCGACCGAGGGCTTTGCCCGCTGTGAACTTGTTCACGGAATGGACCACCCACGATTTTTTGAAAAAAATCGAGTAAAACTTTTCTTTTTCTCTATCGAAAAGAAGGTGGAACCCTTCTATACGGCGAATTTATTTCGCCGTCCAGCGGTTGGTGTGGGGCTATGCGGCCGCGGCGAATTGGCCGCCCGGCCTCCGGGCAAAAACCAAATCGGAACCCCGAAAGAGGTTCCGATTTTTCATATTTCTCAAACTTACCAGAGCAGACCGGCCTTTTTCTGATAGAACGGCTCGGTTTTCTGGAGGACGTCTTCCGCGAATTTCTGGTTGCGGCGGACAATGTCCAGGCCCTCTTCTTCCTTCAAATAAGGCTTCGCTTCCTCGGCGATCGCCGGGAACAAAGTCTTGGCGTCTTCGGGCTCCCCTTCGTAATCGATCACCAGCATATAGCGGGGCTTTTTGGTGCCTTCCCGCAGCGCCATGAGCATCCAGGCTTCCTGGACGTCTTTCTGTTTCTTCTTGAAGTATTTCTGAAGGGCTTCCTCAAGCTCCACCGGCTCGGTTTTGGGACGGCCCAGCAGGAAACGAGGCGGTAAAGATTTGCGCAGGGTCTCGAACCGTTTGGGCAGGTTCAGGAGCATTTCGGTGGTCAGCGTGACGTTATGGCTGAACGGGTTCACCACTAAGCCTTTGATCGATTCATTTTTTGCGTGCTTGATCAGAGCCAGGCATTCCGCCAGGTTTAAAAGGACAAAATCTCTCTTTTCTTCCTTGGCCCATTTCTTAAAGGCTTCCTCATCGGTAAAAGCCAGGAAAAAGCGGTCTCCCTGGGGGTTATTGATGACATACTGCTGGATCTGGGTGCCTTTGGGGACCTGGCCGTCCACTACCGGCTCCGAAAAGATTACCGGCGACATAAAACGCGCCCGCATCAGCGTGCCGATCATATCCAGCTCGTGCCGGGGGGTCTGTTCCTTAATAAATGCGTCCATTGCCGCGACAGCGGCAGGGTTTGAAGTGTTTTTGTTAATATCCATGGTCTTGCAGGGAAAAATCCCCTACTCCTTTCATTGGGTACTCCTCACAGGAAGATGTTGATTCTAGTATATCACAAAAACCATCAAAAATAAAGGGGCATTTTCAATTTTGTCTGTATAAATTGTAAATTTTTAACATCTTTCACAAATCAGGGCCGCAAAAGCAGGAGATATAGATCATTGACATTGGTCCCGGTGGGGCCTGTGCGGAGCAGATTTCCCACAAAATCCAGGGCATGATAGGCGTCGTTTTCCGCCAGGACCTCCGCGGCGCGCACATTTTTCTCCTGAAAGATCCCGGCTGTCCGGCCGTCGGCAAAGCCGCCTGCGGCATCGGTAGGGCCGTCGGTCCCGTCGGAGCCGGCCGCCAGCAGCAGCGCCGGCAGCCCGGAAAGCCCCTCCGCCGCCGCAAGCGCCAGTTCCTGACAGCGGCCGCCAAGACCTTTTCCAGTCAATTTCACCACCGTTTCGCCCCCGGCGATGATGGCGGTGGGCGGGCAGCCTTGTGCGATCTGGGTTTTTGCGATGGACGCGAAGAAGCTCCCCGCCTCCTTGGCCTGGCAGGACAGGCAGTCGGTCAGCAAAATGGGCCGGTATCCCCTTTTGGCCGCCGATCCCCCAGCCGCCCGGCAAAGCTCCGAAACACTTCCGCTGAGGATGGCTTCGGCGTTGTCCAGGGATTTGGGCGTTTCCATTTGAAGGCAGTCCAAGGCCTTCCCGGAAAGCCGCAAGCGGTACCGGGAAACAATTTCCAAGGCCTCAGCGCAGGTGGAACGGTCCGGGCAGGCGGGGCCGGAGGCGATCACATCCGGCTGGTTCCCCAATACGTCCGAAAGAATCACCGCCAGCACCCTTGCCGGGGCGCAGGCCTCCGCGAAGCGCCCGCCTTTTACCCCGGACAGGCGTTTGCGGATGGTGTTGATCTCCTCAATGGACGCGCCGCAGGCCAGCAGCTGCCGGTTTACGTCCGCCAGCTCTTCCAATGGGATCAGGGGGCTTTCAAACAGCGCCGAACCTCCGCCGGAAATCAGCAGGACCACCGTATCCTCCGCCGTCAGGCCGGATACCATCCGCAAAAGCTCCTTTGCGGCATCCACCGCCTCCTGTCCCAAAACCGGGTGGGGCGCTTCCCGGATCTCCAGGGTCCCAATGGGCCCCCGGCTGTGGCCGGTCTTGGTGATCGCCATTCCCCGGGAAATTTTTTCTTCCCCTAAAATTTCCCATGCGGCTTTGGCCATGGTCCAGGCCGCTTTCCCCACAGCCGCCAAAATCACCGGCCTGGGGAACTGTTTCCCGGAAAGCGCCTTCCGCACGGCCTCCTCCGGCATACAGGCCGAAACGGCTTCCCGGAAGATTGCTTCCGCGTCCCTTCTCATTGCTTTCCAGTCCAAAATAAAGACCCCCTTCCCATTATGGTACTATCATACCACAACGGAAAGGGGTTGTCGAGTGTCAAAACAGTACTTTCCATAACCAGAGGGTCATCTGCCGGTTGACTTCCGCGATTTGCGCCAGTTTTTCACGTTCCCCGGTCCAGGCCAGAAAAACGAACTGGTTGGCCAAAACGATCCACGGCACGGCCTCCCGTTCCTCCGCCGTCAGGGGACAGATCCCGTCGTATCCATCGAGGATGGCGTCCAGCACATCTTTCCAGGAGTCCGTATCCATTTTCCCCCAGGTTTCCGACAGGACCGCGGCGGCGTAACAGACCGGGTCAAAAATCCGGGCCTCCCGGGTGCTCAGATCGAATTCGTGAAAACCCGTGACCCTGCCGTCATGATACAGGGTGTTGCCCGGGTTCAATCCCCGGTGCACCAGCTGGCGGGGCAGTTTTTGATAGAGCTGCGGGAATTCCCGTTCCCACCGGCTGCACAGTTCCAGTGGCAGGAACCCTTCCTTTTTTAGCTTTTCCAGGGCCCAGCCGCCCGCTTCTTCCGTCAGGTCCCGTTCCTCCGCCGGGAAATCACATTCCCGCAAAGCCAGATGCAGTTTCCCAATGGCTTTCCCAATGTCCCGGGCAATGGCGATCCCTTCGGGCTTCATGATTTCCGACGCCAGCAGGGCCTCCCCTTGCGGCATCCGGCAAAGGCAGAACCACCGCCCTTTTTCCTCCGCGATGACGCCGCCGTCCATGCAGGGCTGAAAGGCCGGGGCTTCCAGGCCGAAACGGGTCAGCTGTTCCGACAGCGCGGCTTCTTTTTCCAAAACCCCGCGGAAGGGGCTTTCCTTCAGGACGAATTCTCCATTTACCCACAGGCAGTTTTCGCAAAGGTACCCGCTGGAGGGGTAACGATATTCCTCCAAAGAGGCGTTTTCCAGGTTCCAATGGGCCAGGGCGGCTTTGGCGATCTCATGGGTCAGCATTTTATGCTCCTCCTTTTCCAGTTGGAAGCGCTCCGGCCGTTTTGCCGGATGTTTCCGCAGATATTCCGAAGGGGAACAGCCAAACTCCCGGACAAAGGCCTTATAAAAGCCCGCGTAGCTGTCAAAACCGTATTCCAGGGCGGTTTCGGTCAGCGGACGGCCGTTTTTCGCCGCATAGGCCGCAAATTGCAGCCGCCGCAGGGTCAGGTAATGGGCCGGCGGGATGCCCACCGTTTCCTGAAAGAGCCGGCTGAAGTGCCAGCGGGAAAACCCGCTTTCCCGGGCCAGCTCTTCCACGCGCAATTCCCCCCGCAGGTTCCGGTCGATGGCGTCCAGGACGTTTTGCAGGATGTTTTGGATCTCCATATGGCTTCCTCCTTTCGGTACTATTATGGTAACATAAATTTCTCCCGAAAAGCTTTCCTCCTGTGCGGTGTTTTCCGTTTGGCAAAAAATACGGGCCGGGAAACCCGGCCCCTACAAATATGGTTTCTGTTTGATTTACCAAAACGATAGAAATTGAACCGCCGCGGGGCCTCCCCGCCTACTCCTGACGGATGGCGGTAAGGGCGCTGATTTTCACCGCCCGGTTGGCCGGGGAGAACCCGGACACCAATCCCACCATGGTGGCAAATACCAAGGCCCCCAGGGCCAGCCACCACGGGATAATGGACACGCCGCCGATCCCCATGCCGCCAATGTCGTAAATGCTTCCTGACGCTCCCCCGCCGAAGGAGTTAATCAGGAAGGAAATCAGGTAGCTGATCCCTAACCCGATGACCCCGCCAATAAAGCCGATGGTCCCGGCTTCCATTAAGAACATGGTGCGGATGTTCCCGACAACGCAGCCCAAAACCTTCATGACGCCGATTTCCCGGGTGCGCTCATAAATGGACATGATCATGGTGTTGGTAATGCCCAAAGCCGCTACAAAGAGGGAGATGGCCCCCAAACCGCCGAAAATCATCTGCTGCTGGCGGGACTGCTCCTCCAAGGGCTTGCGGATGGATTCCATGGAGTTGGTCTGGGTGTAGCCCATGGCCTGGATGGCTTCTTCCACTTCGGCCACATACTTCATGTCGTCCACCTTGACAATGACTTCCTGATAAGCGAACTTTTTGTTTTTGTCATCCTTGATGCCGTTTAATTTTTTGTACTCATTCTCCAGCTTGCGGACATAATTCACATCCATAAATACGCCGTAGGGGCTGGGGTTCTTGCTCCAGTCAGTGACCAGAATACCGGGGCAGGTGACCTTGTATTCCGGGACTTTTTTGTTGGATTCCTCGGTTTTATTGATTACCAGTTCTATTTTGTCCTCCAGCACGTTTACCGGCGGTTCCGGCTGGTCAGTAGAATCGCCGCCCATCATGATATAGCTGCCCATGGTGTTGCGTTTTTTGGGATTGTAAAAATTCATGACGGATTCCGAGGAAAAGAGGACGATGCCGTCGTAATTCCCCTGCTCGTTGGGTTTGGGCAGTTCCCCTTCCTGAACCGTATACCCCAGGGCTTCCAACGCGCTCATGTCCACGCCGATAATGGTGGAATCATACTGGTATTTCCCGCTTTTAATGGTGCAGAAGCCCCAGTTTTCCGGGCTGTAGGATGGTGTGACCACGGAAACATGCTCCATTTTCCGGATTTGATCCAGCATATCGTCGTCCAGCGGCTCAATGTCCGGGTTTGACTGATAGTTATAAATGCTGATTAGGGTCAGGTCCCCCATCTGGGCCAGGGATTCCTGCATGGTTTTCTGCATCCCCAGCCCCAGGGAAATCATGACCACAATGGCGCAGGTGCCGACCACTACGCCGGTTACGGTGAGCAGCGTCCGGACCTTCCGTTTCCAGAGGTTTGACAGGCTCATCCGGGCCATATCTCCGATTCTCATGGCTGTTCTCCTGTATCTTCATCGTCATAATCGTCTTCCGCGTCCAGGGCCGCCTGTCTCTTCTTTTTCACAGCCTTCCGGATGACAACGATCACGACAACCAGCACCACAGCGCCGCCGGCCGCAATGGCGATCCATCCCCAAACGGGCATGCCGCCTTCCGCTTCCGCGGGCATATCGGGGTCTACCATATCCGGGATTTCCGGTTCCACATATTCCATGACTTCCGATGTAAATTCCTTCACCAGTTCCTTAGTTTCGCCGTTGGAGTCCTCATAAGTAAAGGTGATGGTGCCGTTTACTGTGCCGGCCTGGGTGGGATTGATGGCCAGGTCGTAGCTGTCGGAAGCGCCGGATTCCACGTTGCCGATGTAGGCTTCGGCTTCCGCCGTGGTGAAGCCCTCCCCTTCCACCTTGACAGAGAGATTAAAGATGGTGGATTTGCCCTTGTTGACGTAAGAAACAGAACCGCTTAAGGTTTCGCCCTGCATGACGGGACCATACATCTGAGGCTCTGTAACCTCAAAACGGTCGGGCTGGGTCAGGGGGATGGCCAGGGTCTGGGTCACGTCCTTGGTGACCAGTTCGTCGTTGACTATGGCTTCATAGCTGAAGGCAAAGTCCACGCCGTAGGATTTGGGCTTGGCGTCCGCTTTGGGCAGCAGGTCAATGGACTTGGTGACAGAGCCGCCCGCAGCAATGCTGTCAATGTAGAAGGTATTGGAAGAATTGGCGGGAGAGAAGGCGCCGCCGGTTTCCTCGTCCGCCGCCGCGGAAACGGTGATTTTCACGTTGCGCACCGGCGCCTTGCCGGTGTTGCGGATGGCTGCGGTCAGGGTGAACACCTCGCCGCCGGTAACAGCCGTGACTCCTTCTCCATAATTATAGCTTTCAATAATCAGTTGCGGAACGCCTTCGGTTTTGGGCTTCTCTCCGTCATCCTCCTGCTTGGTGGGGTCGCCGGTGACGCTGACGAAGGCTTTGGAGGTGTAGCTCTCCTCGCCGCAGGCCATGGTCACGTCCAGGTTATAGTTGCCGGTGGCCATTTTGCCATTGGATGCCAAGGCAAAGGTCAGCTTAGTAGACGCCCCCGCCTTCAGCTCGCTGATGCGCTGGGAATCCACAGTGCCGTCCATGGTAAAGTTTTCCGTGGAAAGGCCGCCCAGGGTCACCAGGACATTTTTATAATCCTTGGTGCCGGTATTCTGGACAGTCAGGTTCACCTTGAATTTCTCCCCGGCCTTGACGGAGCCAGGGGTAACGGTGTAGCCTGCCAGGGTCAGCTGGCCGGAGCCGGGTTTCTCGGGGTCTTTGCCCTTGACTTTGATGTAGGTTTCGATGGTATCCGTTTTAGCTTCCCCGCTGTATTTGTACGCCACAGTCAGGGTGATGGGATAGGTGCCTGTTTCAATCGCGGAATCCGCCGTAATGTCCAGCTCCACATCGTGGGTCTTTTCCCGGGTGTAGGAAAAGGTTTGGGTAGCGGAGGCGGTGTTGAAATACAGCTTTTCCGGGAGCTTTGCGGTGATCTGCACATCGCCGGAGATCCGTCTGGAGCCGCTGGTGATGGGGTAAGAGATCACCTTGCTGGCCCCGGCGTCGATGGTGGGGATCTTGGCGTCTTCCTCAACCGTGAAAATGCTGCCCGCCACTACTGTGGGAGGGGCCGGGGTGTTGTCATCGCCGGAAGAGCCGTCGTCTTGGGGAACCAGGCCGGATACCCGGTAAGTGCAGCTTTCATTTCCAACAGAAAGCTGGATATGTCCTTCGGAGCTCTGACCGCTGTATGTAATCACAGGAGGAATTACAATGCTTCCAGAGCCGCCTGTAAACTGTACCGTAACGGTGGTGCTGCCGCTTAACGCGCCTACGCCTTGGACCGATACGTCATACATGTCATCCACTACGCTGACACCGCTGATTGTCCCACTGGCGCTGATGCTGTCCCCTGCGGAAATCGTTGACGGCGTTACCGTCAGACTCGCGGTCATTCCCGCCGCCCTAACCTGTGCGGCGGGCACCACAGAAGCCGCGATCCAAATCATCATGCTCAAAGCCGCCAGTAAGCTGACAGCCTGCTTGGTCAAAACTTTTTTCATAACTCACACTCCGTTTTTTTCCATTGTATGGGCCGTTTCCGCCGCAATGTCCACGTTTTTCTCCACCGTTTCCGGCCCCGCCGCGATCACCGACTGGTTCCGTTCGTCGCTGATGATGCATCCGTCCACCAGATGGATGATCCGGTCGGCGTACCGGGCGATGTCCTGGTCATGGGTCACTAGGATCAGGGTCTCGTGGTATTTCCTGGCCATTCCCACGATCATTTCCATAACTTCTTCTGTGGTATGGGAATCCAGGTTGCCAGTGGGCTCGTCGGCGAAAACGATCTTGGGCTTTGCCACGAACGCCCGGGCGATACCTACCCGCTGCTGCTGGCCGCCGGACATCTGGGTGGGCTTGTGCATCATGCGGGAGCCCAGTTTGACGCGCTTGAGCATTTTCTTTGCCTCCCGGGTCCGTTCCTTCCGCCCCACCCCTTTGAACATCAGGGGGAGGGCAACGTTTTCCACGGCCGTCATGGTGGGCATCAGGTTATAGGACTGAAAGATAAAGCCGATGTTCAGCTGCCTGAAATAAGCCAGCTCCTTTTCGCTCATTTTGACGATATCCTTCCCCTCGATGATGACCGCGCCCTTGGTGGGCTTTTCCAGCCCGGCCATAATGTTCAGGAGCGTGGACTTTCCTGATCCGGAGGTGCCCAGGATACAGCAGATCTCCCCCTGCTCGATGGTCAGGTTGATGCGGCTCAGGGCCACCACCCGTTCCTGGTCCAGCCGGTAAACCTTCCGGATGTCTTTCACTTGTATCAGGCTCATGTCACAACTCCTACTGTCGAAAATTTCATGCTCTGCTCTCCCTTCCCTCTGTTTGTCTACAGTATATCATACCGGGTTTGGTAAAATCAATTGAAATCCGGTAACAATGCTTAATTATTCCTTAATATTACCAAAAGCTTTTCTGATATTCCTTTATACAGGTACGGGAAAGGGGCCGATTTATCTCATGATTTTTTTCAAAAAATAAAATTTTTCCTGATAAGGCGGGTAGCGCATGGGGATGTCCGGCCAGCTTCCCCGTTCCAGCACTGATTTCCAGTGGGTGAAGGTGTCAAAACCGGCCTTGCCGTGGCAGCTGCCCATGCCGGAATTGCCGATGCCGCCGAAGGGCAGACGCGGGGAGGTGAGATGGACGATGACGTCGTTATAGCAGCCCCCTCCGAAGGAGAGGCGGGAAAAAATATACCGGGCCTTTTTCCGGTTGCCGGAAAAGAGGTAGCAGGCCAGGGGCTTGGGGCGGGAAGCCACCAGGCGCAGAGCGTCCTCCAGCTTATGATAAGAAATCACCGGCAGCACCGGCCCGAAGATCTCCTCCTGCATGACCGGGCTTTCTAGGGACGGCTCATCCAGCAGGGTCAGCTGGAGCTTCAAGGTATCCGGGTCCACCCCGCCCCCAAAGAGGATGTTCTGCCCCTCCATCAGGCCGCGGAGGCGTGTAAAGTGTTTCTCATTTACAATCCGGGGATACTCCGGATTTTCCACCATATCCACCGGGTACTGGCGGCTCATTTCCTCCTGCATCCGGGCTACCAATTCATTTTTTACCGTATCCTGCACCAGCAGGTAATCCGGCGCAACGCAGGTCTGGCCAGCGTTCAGGCACTTGCCCCAGACAATCCGCCGGGCCGCCAGCGCAAGGTCGGCGGTTTCCTCCACGATACAGGGGCTTTTTCCTCCCAGCTCCAAAGTTACCGGCGTCAGGTTTTCCGCGGCGGCAGCCAGGACGATCTTGCCCACCCGGGGGCTGCCGGTAAAAAAGATATGGTCAAAGGGCATGGAAAACAGCCGGGTGTTATGAGGAATGGTCCCCAGCACCGGCGCAATATATTCCTCAGGGAAGCCCTCCCCGATCATCTGGGCCAGAACCGCCGACGTTGCCGGGGCGTCAGGGGGCAGGGATAAAATGGCGCAGCACCCGGCCGCTATAGCGGAAACCAAGGGAGCCAGGGTCAGCTGCACCGGGTAATTCCACGGGGAGACAATCAGCACGCAGCCTTTCGGCTCTGGGTACCGCCGCCCATTGGAGGGGAATTGCAGCAGGGGCCCCGGCGTCCGGCGCACCCGGGACCAGCGGGAAAGGTTCCGGACCGCTTCCCGGATCTCCCCCTGGACAATGCCAAGCTCCGTTGCGTAGCCCTCGAACATGGTTTTCCCCAGGTCCTTATCCAAAGCGGCCAGCAGATGAGGCTCCCATTGCCGCAGGAGTTCCGACAGCTTCAGCAGCTGTTCCCGGCGGTATGGCGTCGGGAAGGTGTTCCCAGCCCGGAAAAAACGCTGCTGATTTGCTAAAAGGCCGTCAAGGTTTTCTGAATTGTCCATAAGACCACCCTTTCCGCAGATAAGGCAAACCCCGGCAGAACCGGGGATGACCTTACGTATTCTTCATCATAATAGTTTGTACCGTATTGGCCACATGCTCGCAGAAGTCGCAGCACCGTTCCATACGGTTAAAGGTTTCCGTCCAGGCAAGGGTTTCAACAGGGTCCAGGCGGTTGCAGAAGATCCCCCGGATTGTTTCCACATAAAGCCGGTCCGCTTCCTCCTCCAGCGCATTGACCGCAATAATATGCTGGTGAATGGTGCTGGAACGGCGGAAATGCCGGAATTCCTTCATAATATCCTTGAGCCTGGCGCAGCACTGGGAAATCAGCTCCGCAAAGCGCAGGGTTTCCGGACGGATCACCTGGATATTGAACATATAGACCCGCATCAGCACATCTTCGATACTGTCGGTTACATCGTCGATGGTCTGGGCCAGGCGGAGGATGTCCTCCCGGGCCAAAGGCACGAACAGGTCGTGGGCCAGCTCATCGATCAGCTTATGCTTTGCGGCGTCCGCCGTATGCTCAATGTTGTGGAGGTTCTTCATCATCTCCTCCAGGTTTTCCGGCTCAAACCGGGTGAGGGAGGTGCAGAGGATCTCAGCGGACTGGCAGGCGTAATCGACAGCCCGGACAAATTCATCAAAGTAGTGGCAGCGCTTGTGAATCTTCATGTATCATTCCCTCTCCTGTTCCATAAGCAAAAGCATATCCAAGCCGGTGTTCAAGCCTTCATTCAGATATTACCGTACTTATCATACCATGTTTTTACAAATTAGACAAGCTCCCCATGATATTTTACTTTTTTTTAACAAAATCCCCTTGCACAATTTACTATTTTGTATGTATAATAAAAAGATACAGAATTAACTCAAATATAGGAGTCACAGACCATGAAAAAACATCTGATTACCGCGCTGAAGGCGATGCTCATAGGGGCTTCCATGCTGATCCCCGGTGTCAGCGGCGGCACAATGGCCATCATTTTAAATGTATATGACAAACTGCTGTCATCCGTCAGCCATTTTTTCAGCGCGCCGAAAAAAAATGCAGCTTTTCTTGGGGTTTTCGTCGCCGGGGGACTGCTGGGCGTCTTCCTGTTTTCCGATATCATCCTCACCATCACCAACACCTTCCCCTTCCCCATGATGTTCTTTTTTATGGGAGCCATCCTGGGCGGCCTGCCTGCCCTGCTGGACCACGCCAAAACAGAAAGCGGCTTCCAGCTCCGACAGATCCTTTATGTGCTCATCGGGGCGGCGGTTGTTTTGGCCATGTCTTTTGAACCGGCGGGGCTGTTCACAGCCGGAACCGGGTTCCAGGCGGTAGTGGTGCTGTTCATCGCGGGGATCCTCTGCGCGGCGGCCCTGATCCTGCCGGGCATCAGCATTTCCTACATGCTGCTGATCTTCGGCCTGTATGAACCCGCCATGACCGCCATCCACACCCTTGATTTCAGCTTCCTGCTCCCCATGGGCTTCGGGCTGCTGGCCGGTATCCTTCTGATGGTCAAGCTCCTGGAAAAAGCCATGGTGAAGGCCCCCCAGGTCACCTACCCCGTCATCATCGGCTTCCTGCTGGGCTCCCTGCCCCAGGTCTTCCCGGGGATCCCGACCGGCATCAACTGGCTCATCTGCCCGGTGATGCTGGCGGCAGGTTTTGCGGGGATCATGCTCCTGTCCCGCCTGACTGCGGAGAATTAAAGTTTGCTGGCAAAAATTGAAAGTTTTGGTCCAGCTTGTTTCATGTCGTGAACTTGTTCACGACTGCTGGTGAGGGTGAAGGGGGCGTTGCCCCCTTCTTGCGTCGTCAAGCTAGTTTGACGAAAAGCAACGAGCGAAATCCAAGCTCTTCGCACCTCGGGCGCGAACTACAAGAAAAAAGCGGAGCCATGAAGTTATAGTTCATGGCGTGCAGACCGCCCGCGGATGTCCCCGCGATTCGATTTTGCTTTGCAAAATCGAATGATAGAATTTTCTAATACTTTCTCCACGGCGTATTTGCGTTAGCAAAGTTTCCTTTTACGCCAGCAAACATCTTGATACAAAACGGGCGGCCAATGGCCGCCCCTACTGTTTTTCGCTCAAAACAATAAACAGGGGACGGCAGGTTTCACCGTCCCCTGTTTTGTTTTTCATGATGCTACCGGATCACGCGTCCCTTATTATGGCCGCCCTTGCCGGTATTCTGGGCAACCGGAACTTCCTGGGTGCCGATGTCCGTAAAGATCACGTCGTCTTCCTCGTCCCCGTCATCTTCCTCATCATCGTCCAGCTCGCCCCGTTCTTCCCGGAGCTTTTGTTCCTGGGGCTCGATGATGTATTTCACCAAGTAAGGGTACGAGTTAAACACCGTAATGAACCCAATGGTAGAAAACGCCAGGAGCAGCAGGATCGGGATGGACAAGGGGAAAAACAGCGCGCACGGGATGGCGATCAGCAGGACAAAAAACGCGGTGATGATATTGGTCTTGAGCCCCAAAAAGGCGAAGATCAAGCAGTTTTTCAAAATATACCGCAGTTTCAATTCCACTGTAATGGCCATCAGATAAGCGTAGAACTGCACAAAGAGGAAGATCAGGCAGAACAGGATGCACAGGCCGTAGGGGATGAGCATCGCCCAGGAGGTGCTGGAATTGACAAAATACCAGAAAAACGAAACCCCTGCAACCACAGAGATCACGCCGAACAAAACGCTCAGCGCGAACCCCTGCTTCCAGTTGCTCTTGAAGGCGTCCCAGAAATCGGACACCAGGAAGGTGGGTTTTTCCGTCGCGTAATTCCGGAGCACATAGGTCATGCCGCAAATGGCCGGGCCGATGGTTACAATGGGGATACAGCAGACCAAAAACAAAAGGTTCAGTTCAATGAGTTTCCAGAATTTCCGGAAATACAGCTCAAAAAACAGGAAAAACCTCTTTTTCTTGGGCGCGTTCTTATCTATGCCTGGGCCGGGCTTGTTGTAATTGAACAATCCAAATAATGCCATGTTTCCTATCTCCGTTTCTTTTCCACGAGATTCTGCCCACAGGGCGCATGCAACAATATCTCTATGATTTCGTTTTTTCGCCTATATTTTTTGGGCATATATACTATTATGCACGAAACTGCGAATTTTGTCAAGCATATGTCATGAGGATTCTTTAAACGATTCATGAACAAGGGATGTTTAAAGCAAAAGTTCACACAATTCCGCGCAGCCGGCGTCCAAAAGGGAGGCCGCGGCCAGCATCAGCAGCAGGATGGCGAATTTTACGCCGTACACCTGAAAGCTCCGGGAGGAAAGGGCCTCCCCTCTGGTCATGGCCCGGAAAAACCGGTTGGAGAGCCGCACCGATTCCCGGCAGCCCAAAAGCAGCGCGTAGCCGGACAGGGCCCCCGCCGGGAGCAGCAAAAGCAGGGCCAGCAAAATCCCCTTGCCGTCAAAGGACAGATAAAAATGGGCCATGCTCATTCCCAGGCCCATTCCCCGGAACAGCAGGAAAAAAACCGAAAAGGGCTGCCCCACCGCGCTGAATCCGCAGAGGAACACACCGCCAGCCAGCATCAGGGAGGACAAAAAGGTGCGGAACGCAATGTCCCAAAAGCTGCTTTCCGCCCGTCCCGCCAGGTACCCCCGGGTAATTTGCTCCAAGGCCCCCGCCGTATCCGCGTCCATGCTCCCCGCCAGCACCGCCCCATAGCCGATTGCCGCCAGAAACAGGACGCCCAGCACCGTGGTCATGGTCCCGGCCGGACGCTTCTGGGGCCGGGCAGCAGGCGCGGCGGTATAGACCGGCGGCCCCTTTGGAGGCAGCTCCTCCCTGCCGGGCGGCTCCGGTGATTTTTCCGCCGGCTTTTCCGATCGAACCGGCTCTGTTTTCCTGCGGTCCTGCGCCGCAAAAACAGCGCGGTTTTCTGTCCAATTCCCTTCCATTTTTCCGCCTTCCTTCCGCTGGGGCGCTTTGCCCCGGATGGTACATCCTATGCGGAAGGAACCTCAGTTATGCGGACAAACCGGTTATTTGCCTTGGGCCAGCTCGTAGGCCCGTTTGACGCAGTCCTTGCAGGATTCCGCCACCGCCTTTTGCAGGCCGTTTTCCCGCAGGGCCGCAAGCCCCGCGATGGTCGTGCCCCCCTTGGAGGACACCATTTGGATGAGGGATTCGATGTCCTGCCCGGAATGCTCCATCATTTCCGCCGCGCCCCGCATGGTCTGGCAGAACAGGGCCAGGCAGGTTTCGTACGGGATGCCCTGTTCGGCGCCGTACTGGATGTACCCTTTGGCGAACTCGTAGAGGAAGGCCGGGGTGCTGCCGTTGATGGCAATGATTTCGTTCATCTTGTCTGCGGGGATCTCCCGCACTACCCCGGCGCACTGGAAGATCTGCCGGGCGGTGTCGAATTCCTCCTGGGAAACCGGGCTCACTTTGGCCATGGCCACAGCGCCAACCCCCAAAAGCAAGGGGGTGTTGGGCATGATGGGCACAACCTTCGCGTCGAAGCCTAGGGCGTTTTTGACGCGCTTTGCCGTCACACCGGCGGCGATGGACAGGTAGACCCGGTCCTTGTTCCCGCTGGCGGCCAGCTCCGAGAGGAGTTCGTCCATATTCTGGGGCTTCACCGACAAGAGGACGAATTCCGCCTCGTTCAGGACCTCCCCGGCGGAGGAAAGGGGCTCCATACCGATGGAGCCTTCCAGCGCCTTCATTTTTTCTTCCTGAACGTCAAAGCCAAAGAGGCGGCAGTCCTCCCCCATCCCGGCTTTGACGCCCTTCAAGATCGCCGTGGCCATATTGCCGCAGCCGATCGCACCCAGCTTGAGCATTTCCCTCATCCTTTCCGGTTATTCCTGGTCGGCCATAGCGGCCTTGATCATGATGGCGCACTCCAGACGTTTTTTCTCCAGTTCGCAGGAGAATTTGAAGGGTTTCAGCACATCCCCGGCGTACTGGAGGTTGTTGGCGTTGCAGCCGCCGGAGCAGTAGAACTTGGCCCAGCAGTTGGCGCAGTCCTCTTTGCCGTAGATATTGGCCCGGGCAAAGTAATCCTTCATTTCCGTGTTGAAGCTGCCATCATAAAGGCTGCCCATTTTCCACTCCTCCATGCCCACGAACTGGTGGCAGGGATAGATGTCCCCGTCGGGAGTGATGGCCACATACTCGTTGCCGCAGCCGCAGCCCCGGAGCCGCTTGATGGCGCAGGGACCCTGGTCCAGGTCGATCATGAAGTGGAAGAAATTGAAGCCTTTCCCGGCTTTTTTCCGGGCGATCAGCTCCTTGGCCACACGCTCGTATTCTTCAAAAATGGCGGGCATATCCGCCTCGGTGAGAGCGTAGTCGTGTTTGGGGTCGGTGACAACAGGCTCCACGGAAATCTGGTCAAAGCCCATGTCGTTGAAATGGAACACGTCCCTGCCGAAATCCAGGTTGTATTTGGTGAAGGTGCCCCGGACGTAATACTGGTCGTTGCCGGAGGCCTTCCGGGCTTCCACGAACTTCTGGTATTTGGGCATAATGGTGTCGTAGGTGCCGAAATTGCCGGCGTTGGGGCGCATCCGGTCGTTGACTTCCTTCCGGCCGTCAATGGACAGCACCACGTTGGACATTTCCTTGTTGAGGAACTCATATTTGTCCTCGGTCAGCAGGATGCCGTTGGTGGTGATGGTGAAGCGGAAGTTCTTATTGTGCTCTTTTTCCTGGCTCCGGGCATAGGCCACCACCTGTTTCACCACGTCCCAGTTCATGAGGGGTTCGCCGCCGAAGAAGTCCAGCTCCAGGTTGCGGCGGCTGCCGGAATGCTCGATGAGGAAATCGATGGCCCGTTTGCCGGTTTCAAAGTCCATGAGCTTGCGGCCCTCGCCGAAGTCGCCGGTGGAGGCGAAGCAGTATTTGCACCGCAGCTGGCAGTCGTGGGAAATGTGGAGGCACATGGCCTTGATGGGGGAAGAAACCATCCGGTCGGCGAACTGGGCGTAATCGTCCTCAGAAAACAGGTAGCCGCCCTTGTACATTTCATAAAGCTCGCTATAGGCGTCTTTGAGTTCTTCCGCGGAAAACTCGCCGGAGAGCTTGTCCAGAAGCTCCTGGGGGCAATCCTCCGCCATGGGCGCGTCCAGGAAATCCAGCAGGCGGTAGGCCGCGTCGTCCACCACCGAAACGCCGCCGCTGTGGACATCCAGCACAATATTATAGCCGTTCAGTTGATATTTATGGATCATGTTATCCTTTTCACCTTTCTTTTTTTACACAAAAGGAACGGGCGCACAGCGGCCCTCCGGAAAAGAAGGTACTGTTCGCCCGGTATGTCCCCTGAAAATCAGAATTACTTATCTGCTTTCTCGCATTTCTGATTGCCAACGGTGCAGGAAGTCTTGCAGGCAGACTGGCAGGAAGCCTGGCACTCGCCGCAGCCGCCTTTGGCAGCAGTTTCTTTCAGGTTGCATTTGTTCAGAGTTTTCACGTGTTTCATATTGATCTCTCCGTTTCTTTAAATATCTCAGTATGGCTGCCCTTTTTTGCCCACACCCAGGACGCCTCCGATCATTCCGGCCACGATCACGACCAGCGCACGGGACCAGACGGAAGCCTCCGGCATACCGGACAAAATCCAGCTAACCGCCAAAATAACCGCGGCCAACAGCAGCGCGCTGAAGCCGCCAACCAAAAGGCCCCGCTTCTTCCGGGCCTTTGCCGCCGTAAAACCGGCGAAAAATCCGCCTGCCGCCGCCACCGCCATCGCAGCGGCAGGAATCATGGCTCCTGTCGCGTGGGCCATGCCCAGGACGGCCGCCAGCAGGCAGAGCATCCCTCCCCCGGCTAAAACGCCTGCCAAAACGCCCAGCAGGACCGGGCGCACATAGGCTTTCCCCCGGGTGAGAAACGCCGCATTCCCCTGTTTTTCCGCTTTTTCCATGGAACCACACCCTTTCCCGGCAGATCCGCCGGACTTGTTGTTCCATATCTATGCGGGAAAAGGCAGACTTATGCCTCCTCGTCGTGCAGGGTCTCGTTGGACTGGATCGCCCAGCGTTTGATGCGGATCTTGCTCCGGTCCGAACCCGTTTCGATGACCACAGTATCCTCGCGCAGGGAAACGACACGGCCGATGATGCCGCCGCTGGTGGTCACCTCATCGCCGACCTGCAGGCTGTTGCGCATTTTCTGCATTTCCTTATCGCGTTTGCGCTGGGGCCGGATCAGGATAAAATACATCACGACCACGATCAGCACGATGGGCAGAAGCTGGACCAGCATTAAGAGCCAGCCGCCGGACTGGGTCGAGTTTGCCGTTGTTTCCAACAGAGCAGTGAACATGAACTTCCCTCCAAAATGGTATTCACGCACCCCGGGTCGCACCGGGACGTAACAATTATATTATACTATACCCCGGCCGTTTGTGCAAGAGGAAAGTTGCGGGTTTTGTAAATTTTTCAAAATTCTTCCTATTTCCCGCTGAGGAACTGGTCGATTCCGTCGGCCACGGCCTCGGCAAACACGGGATAATAGCTGGAATTGGTCAGCAGGGCCTTTTCCTCGCTGTTGGTTAAGAAGCCGTATTCCACCAAAACGGAAGCGAACTGCTTGGTGCGGGTCACGGCAAATTCGCTGAACTTGTTGCCCCGGTCCTTGGCGTTACCCGCGTAAGGCAGGGTCAGGTACGCCTGGTAAAGCTCGTCGTTAATGTACTTGGCAAGCCGCTGGGACCAGGGGGTGTTGTAATAGGTTTCCACGCCCCGGGCGGAATTGTTGCCGCTGACCGAGTTCTGGTGGACGGCGATGTACACATGGGGCATCCATTTGGTGGCCATCTGGGCACGCTGGGTCACGCTAACATAAGAGCCTGCTCGGGTCTCCAGCAGGTAGACCGTGGCTCCTCTGGATTCCAGCTCCGTTTTCAGGGCCTGGGCGTGGGCCAGGTTCACGTCCGCTTCCTTGACGCCGCCGCCGGTGTTGCCCGCGTCGCCGCTGCCGTGGCCCGCGTCGATGACGATCCGCGCGCCCTTCAGGCTGGTGACAGGGTTTAAGAATTTGAGGGTCAGGGTGCCGTCTGTGCCGTAAGTGGCGTAAGCGCCGTAATAAGCCCCCTTCTGGGAAAGGTTCAGGGTCACCTGGACCTGGGGGATGCCGTTGTTCATGGCCACCTTCCAGCTGGCGGAGGTAAAGGCGCTGCCGCTGGGGAAGGAAAGGCTGTCCACGGAATAGGCCGTGGTGTAGTCAAAGGTCAGGGTCACGCTGGTGGGGTTGCAGCTGGTCACCGTGTTGCTGGTGGAGCTGGCGTAAGTCAAAGGCGAGGGGGTCAGGTTAAAAGGGACGGCCCAGTCCTGCTTGAAGGTCAGGATGGTAAAGGTGCCGTCGTTTTTCACGGTGACGCCGGAGATTTCATTGTTGCCGTTGGTGCCGTTTTTCACAACCGTAGCGTTGCTTTTGGAAACGCGGCGGCCGGACTTCAGGATATAGCTGGAGCTGGTGGTGCCGATGGCGTAATCCATGGTGTTCTGCGGCAGGTTATACCAGTAAGGGGAGGCGTATTCCTCGCCTCGGTCCACGGAACTGAAAATGTCCGCGTATTCCGCGTTGATCCGCACGATGTCGCCGGAAGCGGGGGTCACGTTGTCCAGGCTGCCGGACACGCTGCCGCTGCTTCCGCCGCCCGGATTTTCCACATCCACATATTTTTGCAGGACGACCGCAGTCACCTGGGCGCCCACCCGGGTTTCGGCGCGCCCGTCCTTGCTTGCCGTGAATTTCAGCTGTCCAAGGCTTGTATCCTTCTGCACAGTGGGGACAGTATAGCTGCCCTCATACCAAACGCCGCCGTCCTCCGTCCGGGAGGTGGCGGACAGGGAAATAGTTTTCCCGTCCACCTGGGCGGTGACGGTAGAGCCGGAAGCGGCTAAGGCCTCCAGCGTCAAGGTCTCTCCGCCCATCAGGCTCACAGACCCTTTGGGAGAAACATCCAAAAGCAGCGAATCCATGACAGGGTCCGCCGCAAATACATCCGCCCAGCCAAAACAGGCCATCAGTACGGCCATTACGGCCGCCAATGCAATTGCTTTCAAGGTTATTTTTTTGCTCATTTTCATTCCTTTTCTTTCTGAATCCAAAGGGTATTACGGCTGCGTTGATTCCAGAAGCAGCGGCTGCCAGTACGCCCTGGCCTGGGCGGCGGCCTCCGCGGCTTCCTCCGTAGGGTTTGCAATATTGTCGTAGCGGAAAAGCATGATCCCGCCGTAGGAGGGAAGCTCCCGGGAAAACTCGATCTGCCGGGCCAGAAGGTCCGGAGAGTCCATCCATTCAGAGGCCCCAGCCCCGGCGTATTGGTCCGGCTTCCCCACCTTATAGGCGGCCAGGCCCACGATCATGGGAACGCCGGCATCCTCCGCCAGGGAATCCCACTGGCGGGCGGTTTCCGCAAAGGGGAGCGCCTCATTTTCAAAGCCATAGTACAGCTGCGGAGCGATGTAATCCATCAGCCCTTCCCGCATCCACTGTTCCACGTCAATATAAAGGTCACGGAAATTCTGTTCCATGCTGCCCCGGGGGCTGACGCCGAACTGGGACTCCGGGCTGACCTGATGGACTGCCTCGCTCAGCTCCCGGACCATGGCCAGGGTGTTTTCACGCCGCCACTGGGCCTGGTCCAGGGTCCCTCCCTCCGCCTGATACTGGGCGTAAGAGGGGGCGTCCACCGCAAAGTCCATGTCCGGGGGATAAAAATAATCGTCGATATGGATCCCGTCTGTCCCATAGGTTTCCTGGATCTCAGCCGCGCCGTCTGCTATAAGCTTCCGGGCTTCGGCGGAGGCAGGGTTTAAGTAAATGCTCCCATCCACAAGCATCAGGTTTTTGGCCCGGAGGGCCGGGTCGTCGTACCATTGGCGGATCGGATATTCCGCCGGGACAAGGCCGATCTCCGCCTCGGACATCCCCCGCATGGGGTTCAGCCATCCGTGGAACTCCATCCCCTCCTCCTCTGCCAGCTCTTTCAGGATCTGAACAGGATCATAATCCAAAGGCTTCCCCAGTTCCCCGCTGGCCCACTTGGACCAAGGAAAATACTGGGATGGATAGAAGCTGTCCCCAAAGGGGCGCACCTGGACGATCAGGGTGTTCAGGCCCAGTTCCTTGCTGCTGCGGACGAGCTCTTCCGCCGAAGCGGCAAATTCTTCCCGGCTTTTTCCCACCAGCAGCGGAGACAGGTCCAGGTAAGAAACCCAGACGGCTTTCATTTCCTCGGCGCCGCCGGCCGGCTCCCGGTCGTTTTCCGGCAGGGCCAGCAGGCCGGACAGGATCTCCGTCAGCGTCCCGGCTGTTTCCAGCCCCTCAGACACCAGCGGCTCCTCCTGTCCCGCGGGTATCCGCCTTTCCAGCGCGCAGCCCCCCAACAAGCATGCGGCCAGCAAAAGCGCCGCGGCCTTCACCAAAGCCTTCCCGATCGTTTTTCCCATAAACCCACCCCGCATTGGCGTTCTTTTGCCCCGGGGAGTGGAAAAAACGGTTCATATGTATAGTGCCGAAACAGACGGCCTATGTTGCGTGTTTTTCCCGGAATTATTTCCCAGCATCCTCATCAAGGGCAATAGTAATATCTATTCGCCAGCCTGCTGATTTAATACGGGTATTTTTTGGGCCTTCCAAGGGCAGGGACGCGGCTTCCCGCCCGTCCACCAGCAGCTTCAGGAACCCGGTCTTCCCGTCCGGGATCTCCACAGTTTCCAGCTGGGAAGAAGCGCGCTTTTCCATCAGGGGGTTAAATTCCAGGTCCGCAAACTTATCCGGCCCGTCTTCCGGCTCCATTTCCTGGTACCGGCGGCGGGAACCCGGGCCGGTGAACCACTTGGTCACATCCACAAAGTTTTCCCGGGCGTCCTCCTCGTCCGAAGGCAGTCCCGATGGGGGAACATCCTCCTTCCGGCCCCGGCGGGTAAACAGGAACCATCCGGCCAGCTCTAAAAGCAGGAACAGCGCGCAGGGGATCCCCAGCACCAGCAGCACCCCTTTGGGCGTCAGCAGGAAATCCCAAACCATCCCGGCCGCCGGGATCACATAAGTGACCTGCCGGAAGGTATCCTCCCCTTCCGCGTCCACGCCTTCTGCCGGGACCCGGCGCACACTGCCTCCGCGGCCGTTTTCCCGGCCGGAAACGATCATCTCCCCCGGTTCCAGCTCTTCCGGCGGCACCTCTTTCAGCAGCAGCAGGCTCCCCCGGGGGATCTCCGGTTCCATTTCACGGGAACTCATGGACATCCACTCATACCCGAACAGCCCCGTAGGCCGCCCGGTTTCGTGGTTATACCAGAGCCAGCCGCAGAAGGCCGCCAAAAGAGCCATGACGATGACAAAAACCGCTATTCCGCGCACCCGGGCCAGGGCGGAACGTTTTTTCATGGCCTCCCCATCCTTTCTGTCCTTTTCAACAAACTTCCCTTCTATTATCATACAAATTACGACTCGTGTCAAGGCTGTTTGCCGTTTCTTGTACAAAAAGCCGAATCATCCTGCCTGGTAGTCGTTGAGCTCGGAGATAAATTCTTCCCCGGTGGTCAAAACCCGCGTATAGTTTTCCGGCACTTCCCCGGCCAGGATGGTTTCCGCCAAAAGGTACTCTGTGGGGACTGTGACCTCCACGCTGGTCCCGGCCAGAAGGGAGGTCACCTCAGCTTCCGTGCAGAGCATCAGCTGGTATCGGGTCTGGTTGACGCCCGCCTCCTCGAACCGGCTCTCCAGCCGGATCTGGAAGCTGCCGTGGGGGTAAAAGCGGCAGGTCAGGTCCGGGCCCAGGCCGGAAAACAGCTGGCTCCCCAGGAGCAGGCCCAGGGGGATCTCCACTTGCTGCCGGGGCATTTCCTGAAAATTTTGCAGGATGGTCTCCGTAACCCCCAGCTTCACCCGGTTCACCTGGGCCATGTCCGCTTCCACAAGGCGGACGGTGTTCCCCGTCCCGGTTTCCACCCGCAGCAGGGAGCCTGCGCCCTCCGCCAGGTATTCCGATACCCCCTGGCTCACGGCCTGCTGGGCGGCCTGGACCGCGTAAGCCTCCGCCAGCTCCCGGGCCGCCGGCCGGACACGGCTTTCCCAGACCAATACGCCGCCCGCTAATAAGGCGGCCGCCAAAAATATGTACCGGTGGAACCGTTTTAGCGCCGCTGTCTTTCTCCTCATTCTGCCCACCCTTTCCCATAGAAATACCTTATTCTATGCAAAAAGGGCGGATTTGGTTTTCCAAACAACAAAACGCCCCCATCCCGAAGGACAGGGGCTGTTTTTGATTTTTGTCTTAGAAAGAGATATCGTTGGCGATGTTGTACAGGTCCATGGGGAAATCCTTCTTCATGGAAAGGGCTTCCTGGATGTCAAAGTCCACGATTTTGCCGGCTTTCTGCGCCACAACGCGGTTGCCGATACCCTGTTTCAGCAGCTCTACTGCATGGAAGCCCATCTGGCTGGCAACAACGCGGTCGGTGACAGTGGGGCTGCCGCCGCGCTGCACATGGCCCAGTACGGTACTGCGGGACTCGATTCCGGTTTCCTTTTCGATGCGCTCGGCGATCTCATCCACATGGCCGATGCCTTCGGCCACCATAATGATGAAATACCGTTTGCCCAGAGCTTTAGCAGCCTTGATCTTATTGAGCATCGCGTCCATATCCAGGCCGATTTCCGGCACAACGATATAGGTCGCGCCGCAGGCGATACCAGCGTTCAGAGCGATATAGCCGGCACGGCGGCCCATGACCTCAACAACGCTGCACCGGTCGTGGGACTGGGCGGTGTCGCGGAGTTTATCCACCATTTCTATGGTGGTGTTCATAGCGGTGTCATAGCCGATGGTGTAATCCGTGCAGGCAATATCGTTGTCGATGGTGCCGGGGATGCCGACGCAGGGGATGCCCGCCTTAGACAGGTCGGCAGCGCCGCGGAAAGAGCCGTCGCCGCCAATGACCACCAGGCCGTCCATGCCCACCTTCTCGCAGACCGCTTTGGCCTTCAGCACGCCTTCCCACTCCCGGAACTCCGGGCAGCGGGCAGTGTACAGGTAAGTGCCGCCGCGCTGGATAATATCCGAAACGCTGCGGATGCCCATGTCCACCAGGTCCCCTTTGATGAGGCCGGTGTAGCCGTCCCGGACACCCAGCACCTGCATATCATTTTTTAAAGCAGCCCGAACTACGCTGCGGATTGCGGCGTTCATGCCGGGCGCATCTCCGCCGCTTGTCAGGACGCCAATTTTCTTAACGCTCATACATAACCCTCCAGATTCCTTTTCCAAAAATGAGCTATATCCTTTGGTATATTTTCATACACTATTCATTTTAAGAATTTTTTTGGGACTGTCAAGAGGGTTTTGAAACCTTTGTAAAATCTGGCCACATTTCTGTCTTAAACGCGCAGAAGTTTCGTGAAGGCAGTCTGTAATTCCTTCTCTTTTTCCCGGGCCAGAGCTTCATTCTCCTGGACAGCGAAGTAGTAAATCTTGATTTTGGGCTCTGTTCCGGAGGGACGGATGACTGCTTTGCAGCCGCCTTCCAGCTCGTACATCAGCACGTCGGACTTGGGCAGGTGGATTTCAGTTTTCTCCCCCGTTGTCATATCGGTGTGGACGCTCTGGAGGTAGTCGCCGAAGCCCAGGACCTTGCCGCCGCCGATTTCCTTGGCCGGATCCTGGCGCAGGGTGTTCATCAGGGCCTTCATATCCGCCATGCCCTGCTCCCCTTCAAAGGCGAAGCTCTGCTGGGTGCAGAGGTAATAGCCGTAGGTTTCGTACAGCTCGTTCAGCACGTCCACCAGGTTCCGGCCCTGTTTGGAGTAGAAGGCCGCCATTTCGCAGATGAGCATGGAGGCCACAACGGCGTCCTTGTCCCGGACATAAGTGCCGGCCAGGTAGCCGTAGGATTCCTCGAAGCCGAAGATATAGTTGCCTTCCTCGCCTTTTTCCTCCATGCGGCCGATCTGCTCGCCGATGAATTTGAAGCCGGTGAGGACGTTGACCAGCTCCACGCCGTATTTGTCGGCGATCTTCTGGCAGAGGTCGGTGGTGACGATGGTTTTCACTGCCAGGGGTTTCTCCGGCATGGTGCCCATGGCGATGCGCTGGGAGGCCACATAGTCTAAGAGCAGGGCGCCCACCTCGTTGCCGGTGAGGAGCTTATAGTCCCCGTGCCATTTGACGGCGATGCCCACCCGGTCGCAGTCCGGGTCGGTGGCCAGCAGCAGGTCGGAGCCGGTTTCCTCGCAGTATTTCATGCCCAGTTCCAGGGCCTGTTTGATTTCGGGGTTTGGGAAGGGGCAGGTGGGGAAATTGCCATCGGGCAGCTCCTGCTCCTTGACCACGGTGACGTCCTGGATGCCGATGCGTTTGAGGATCTCCCGGACGGGCTTGTTGCCGGTGCCGTTTAAGGGGGTGTACACGACTTTGAAGCCGCTGGTTTTGACGATCTCCGAGTGGATGGACTGCTTCAGGACGTTTTCGTAGTAGCTTTCCACCACGTCCTGGCCGATGTAGGAAATCATGCCGCTTTTCAGGCCTTCGTCAAAATCGGTCAGCTTCACGCCGTCAAATTCGTTGACGGAGAGGATGTTGGCCAAAACGGCGTCGGCGGTCTCATTGGTGATCTGGCAGCCGTCGGGGCCGTAGGCTTTATAGCCGTTGTATTTGGCCGGGTTGTGGCTGGCGGTGATCATGACGCCCATGGAGCAGTGCAGCGCCCGGACGGCGAAGGACAGCATGGGGGTGGGCATCAGTTCCGGGTAGATGTAGGCTTTGACGCCGTTGGCGGCGCAGACCCGGGCCACTTCTTTGGCGAACAGGTCGGATTTGATGCGGCTGTCGTGGCTGATGGCAACGGAGCCGTTTTTGAAATTCTGGTTGATATAGTCGGCGACGCCCTGGGTCGCTTTACGGACGGTGTAGATATTCATCCGGTTGGTGCCGGCGCCGATGACGCCGCGCAGGCCGCCGGTGCCGAACTCCAGGTCCCGGTAGAAGCGGTCGTTGATTTCTTCCTCCTGGCCCTTGACGGACTCCAATTCGGCCGTCAGGTCCGGGTCCTCCAGCACATGGGACGTCCACTCCAGATACTTCTCATTCATAATAAAACCTCCGTCTGTTCTTAGCTTTATCGCCAAAAAACGTGAAATATTGTTCTTTCCTTATTATAATATATCCAAACAAAAAAGTCAAGCCATTGGACAAGAAAACATACGGAGAATCCCGCCCGCGGCAAATTTTCACAAAAAAAGGACGGCCACGCGGGCCGCCCTCTTTGAGCGCGTATTGGATTGATTACGGATGGAGAATCGCGATCAGGATACCGGCCGCAACAGCGGAACCGATAACGCCGGCCACGTTGGGGCCCATTGCGTGCATCAGCAGGAAGTTGGTGGGATCGGTTTCCGCGCCGACCTTCTGGGAAACACGGGCCGCCATAGGAACCGCGGACACGCCGGCGGAACCGATCAAGGGGTTTACCTTGCCGCCGGTGGCGACGTACATGATCTTGCCGAACAGGACGCCGCAGGCGGTGCCCAGGCAGAATGCCGCCAGGCCCAGGACCACGATCTTAATGGTATCCCAGGTGAGGAACACATCGTAGGTGGTGGTGGCGCCCACGGTGACGCCCAGGAAGATGGTGATGATATTCATCAGCTCGTTGGTAGCGGTCTTTACCAGACGCTCGCAGACGCCGGATTCCTTCATCAGGTTGCCCAGCATCAGCATGCCGACCAGGGAAGCCGCAGAGGGGACCAGGAAGGACACGACCAGGGTAACGATGATGGGGAAAATCACTTTTTCGGTGCGGGACACGGGGCGGAGCTGCTCCATGACAACCGCGCGCTCTTTTTTGGTAGTCAGAGCCTTCATGATAGGCGGCTGGATCAGGGGGACCAGGGCCATGTAGGAGTACGCCGCAACGGCGATGGAGCCGATCATCTGCTCATTGCCGCCGGCCAGCAGGGTCCGGGCGGTGTAGATGGCGGTGGGGCCGTCCGCGCCGCCGATAATAGCGATGGAGCCGGCTTCCTGAGGGGTAAAGCCCAGGAGGATTGCGCCGATAAAGGTAAAGAAGATGCCGCCCTGTGCCGCAGCGCCCAAAAGGAAGCTGTTGGGGTTCGCGATCAGGGGACCGAAGTCGGTCATGGCGCCGATTCCAAGGAAGATCAGAGGCGGGTAAATTCCCAGCTTAACGCCCTTATACAGGTAGAACAGCAATCCGCCGTCCGTGTAAGAGCCGAGCCCGGCCAGAGGCAGGTTCGCCAGCAGCATACCAAAAGAAATGGGCAGCAGCAGCAGGGGTTCAAACTGTTTGACAATGGCCAGATAAAGCAGCAGGCAGGCCACGCCGATCATGACGATCTGACGCCAGTCCGCATTCATGAAACCGGAGCCGTTCCAGAGATCGGCGATACTGCCGGTGAAAATGTTGAGTACTTCGCTCATCGTTTCAAGTCCTTTCCGTCATAATTTTGTCCCGCTTAGAAGGGGCGGGTATTCTCCTGTACGCCGGCCTTGCCCCAGGCACGCCGGTTTTTCCGCACACGCTTGATGCTCTTGACAACGTAGGACTTGCCGTCGCCTTCTTCCGCCAGGATCGCGGAAATCGCGCCGGTAATGGCGGCAATCACTTCATCGCTGACGCCGTCCGTGGCAACCTCCACCACTTTCTGAAGGGCGGGGGCCGCTTTAGGCGCGGCGGGCTGGGCTGTTTTCGCGCTCTCCTGCTTTTTCTTGCCGACGCCGTTAATGTTGTCCATAATCCGGCCGAAAGCCCAGAAAATGATAACCAGCAGGATCAGCGCCAGAAAGACCACAACAAAGCCGGTCAATACAAGGCCTGCAGTTTCGGCAGCGCCGAAATTCTCAAAATCCATGGAATCCGATCTCCTTTACTGTATTTTTTATGTCAATCCCTCTCTGGGGAGTGAAAAAGGATGCTGTCCGCCATTACAGAACTGCGTACAGGTTCGTTTCCCACGCGGGAATGTAAGGCTGATGGCGCAAAAACAGCCGGTATTCCGGGCAAAGCTCATGAATGAGCAGCGGCAGCCGGAACAGATCCTCGTTCCGGTGGTAAGCGGACACCGCAAGCTTCGGCCTATACCGGCGGATGGTTTCCGCCGCGCCCGAAAGGGTTTCCGCTTCCGCCCCTTCCACGTCCATTTTCAGGAAAGACACCCGCTTCCCGTCCGCCAGGCTGTCCACCGAGCGCACCGGCACCAAGGTCTTCCCCGCTTCTCCCAAGAAAGAGCTGCGCCCCGCCTTCCCGCAGAAAGGCAGGCTCCCGTCCCTGTCCCAGGAGGCCGCCTGCACCAGCCGGATATCCCCGGCCGGGAAGGACGCCGCCGCCCGTTCCAGCTTTCGGAAGTTCTTTTCGTCCGGCTCCAGGACCGTAATGGACCGGAACCTTCCGCCGGTCTGGGCCAGGAATTCCTGAACGGTATCGCCATCGTAACCGCCCAGGTCGTAGTAATCCTCGTCCTCAGAAAGGCGCAGGATCCCCTCGTATATTTCCGATTTCGGCGTTTCCGCCTCGCGGAGATAGGAAGGTTTCCCGCTGATCTTAAAGTTCAGGACATTGCGGAACACCCGCCGGGACTGCTCGTCCGCCAACAGATGGTAAACCGTTTCCAGTTCCCCGCTGTGGGCGTCCAGATACGCCTGGTCGAACAGCCCTTCCCCGAACACCGGGACGTCGGGGGCCAGAAGCTCGTGCCGCTGCCCGATTTGGTACAGCTGCTCCAGAAGGTCTTCCCGGAAGGCGGCAAAGCAAAGGAGGATGATGAAATCCCCGAACTCCGCTTCCACATCCGCCAGTTTTTTCACCTGGAACCCGGCGAACTCGTTGCCCCGGGCGTGGTTATCGCTGGCGAAAATGCCTTGGACCCGGATCCCCTTTTGACGGCAGGCATCCAGGATCTTCAAGGCGCCGTCCCCCATGCCGTAAAGGACCACCGGACGGGTTTCCCCGGGCAGCCGGTCCCAGACAGAAGGCTCTTCAATGAAACTGAGCAAGCAAACTCCCCCATATTAAGGATACCCATATTATACAGCATTTTTCTTTTTTTGTCTATACCTTGACAATCATTTTTTCACAATTTCCGGGCGGGGTAACCCCGCTGTTTGTCGTCAAGCAAGCTTGACGACGCGGCGCGGCCGTTCTGCCCCGCGTCAGATTTCTGAACGGCGGGATAAACCGCCGTTTTCGGTACAGGTTCCCCGCTGTTTTAGAAAAAACCAAACAGGAAACGGAATCGTAGGGGCGGGGTTTCCCCGCCCGCCGGATTCCCCGAAACGTTTTTGCATTTTACGCGGGCCGGGCGACTGTCGCGAATAAATTCGCGACGTCCCCTACATTCCTATCGAAACGTCCCGATGATTTGAAACCCGCCACGTACCCTGTTCCAGAATCTGTACAAACAATACGCATCTGGTGGTGTGCGGCCGCGGCGGGGGTCCAGGGGTTTATCCCCTGGCGCGTTTTTCTCCCCATTCTTTTTTTGCGCGAAAAAAGAATGGGTGCCGCGTAAAACCAAACGTTTTTTCTCTGTCCGCCCCGCCGCATAGGCCCCCGCAGCATCATTTTTCAATAAAAAACACGGGCGGATGCAGCCATCCGCCCGTATGATCTCGTTTTTTCCGTTGTCATGGCCCAGTCACTGGGTGATTTCCAGATCGGAATATTCTTCCTCCCCGGTGTCCCCGATGCTGTACCGGTACTCGTCGGAATATTCCACATATTCCTCCAGGTCCTCCGGGGCGGCGTCCCACAGCCAGCGGTCGCCGATCCAGATGTCAAAATATCCGTTGCGCTGGCTGATATGAATGTCATAAAAGGGGAACTCCAAAGGTTTAAGCTTCTGCAAAATCTCCGAAACCTTCTGGGCAAAGGCCTCCGGGGTTTCCAGATTTTCCTGGAGCGTCATGTTGATGTCCCCGTACATCATGTAATCCCCCATTTCCCGGTAATCCCAGGTGACGTCGTCCGCAAACTCCGAGGTCCCATAGAGCCAGGGGTAGTCGATGAGGTAGCAGTTGACGTAAAGGCTGCTGACCTTCTCCCCCTGCAGGGCGTTGTAGGCCGCCTCCTCCATGTCGTTGTTGAGGGTGTATTCCAGCCGGTCCCGGACCACCATCCCCTTGATGGCAGGGGCGATCACGGAGGCGCAGGCGCTGCCGATAATCAGAAGGAAGCAGACGAACATGCTCAAAAAGTCATATTTGAGCTTTTCCCCCCGGTGGACAAAGGCGTTATACAAAATCTCGCCGCCGATAAAAATCAAGATCAGGGGCGAAAACCGCAGCACCATGTCTATGGGGAAATTGGGGATTAAGAGGCTGCAAATCATCAGCACGCCCACGGCGATGAGGGTAAAGCCCAGGGTCGTCGTCCCCACCCGCCGGACCTTCTGGGGGGTCTCCGGCATATTATTGACGGAACGGAAATCGTTCCATTGGGGCGAGGGCTGGCTTTGGGGCTCCTCCTTGGCGGTATCTGCGCCGGATTCCTGGCTCCAGTCCGAGGTTTCCGGTGTTTGGTTCTCATCAAAAGTCATGGTTTTCTCCCTCCGGTTTTTAGTGGTCATGGTCGTGGCAGTGGCAGGTGGGATTTTCCTGCCCTTCGCCGATATACTGGCGCAGGTCGTCCTTGGGGCCGTTCTTTTTGCCGCCCCGCATAAAGCGGATGCCCAGGAAAATCACCAGGACGCCCACTACCAGCTGGGGGATGTCGTAGTAGATGTTCCACAGCCATTCCACCGAAAATCCAAGGCTTGCCAGGAAGCTGGACAGGCTGCCGAAAATCAGGCTGGACAGGGTATTATATAGAAGAAGGATCCCCACGATAATGAAGCCCCAGCCTAAAGCCGTGCTTTTGGTTTTGAAAATGTTCAGGCTGTGGACATTGGTCCCGTCCAGCAGGCCGAACATGAACTGGTCCGGGACAGCCTCCAGCTGCTCCGGCGGCAGGGCCGACAGGTTCACCACGTCAAAAAAGGCGTAGAACCATACCACCAGCATCCCCAGCGCCAGCGCGCCCATGCCAAGGAACGACGCCACTCCCAGGATCCCCCAGAAGAGGATCAGAAGGGTCATCCCCCGCTTCATTTTCCCAAGATACATATGACCGGCCCCCGGCATCAGTCCAAACAGAATTGCCAGCGCCCTGCTTTTTTTCATACACGATCCATCCTTTCCATGGCGTTTCATATTTTAGTTATTTGCCGAAGTCCGGCTTCATCGAAAAGCTCTGGCGGAACCACTGGTCCAGGCCGTTCCAGAAATCCCCGAACCTGCCCTCCGGCTGCTTTGCCGACTGGGAAAGCACGATCTGGTTCTTGGAATAGTCCTCGATCCATTGACTGGACCGGCTCAAAAGCCCTTCCCCCAAAAACATCCCGTTCCAGATGACCAGGGTCATCACCGCGGCTACGGCCACCCGGGAGAACCTGCTGAAAAACACCGCCCGGAGCCGGGAACGAAGCCTGTCAAAAATGGATGGCGCCAGCTCCGCCGGGGGCGTTAGCTGCGCGTCGTCCGTCAGGACAAGGGCGTAGCGTTCCACGCAGGAATCGCAGAAATCCAGGTGCTCTGACGCTTCCATGCGCTGTTCCTCGGTAAGCGTCCCATCCAAAAGCCCGCCAAGGCCCTCGTCTGTCAAATGGCCCTCATGATCAAACAGCTTCATACGGAAATCCCCCTTTCCATCAAAATGGTTTTCAGCTTCTTCCTGGCCCGGTAAAGCTGGGTTTCCACCGTTTTGGGCGGCCGGTCCAGCAGCCGGGCGATTTCCGGCAAGGGCTTTTCCTCCAAAAAATAAAGGACGGACACCTTCCGGTAAGGCTCCTCCATCTCCCGGATAACCTGGGCGATGAGCAGCGCCGTATCCTTGGACACCGCCTCCTGTTCCGCAGACCTTTGGGTTTCCATAGGCAGCGCGTCCCAGTCGTCGGTGGCGTCCACCTTCCGGTGGTACGCGGACCTTAGGAAATCCTTGGCTTTATTGGAGGCGATGCGGATGAGCCAGGGCTTGTAATTGTCCCCCTGGTACTCGTCGATGTGCTGATAAGCGGAAAGGAAGGTATCCTGGGTCAGGTTCTGGGCCTCCCCGTAATCCTTCACCAGCTGGTAGCAGACGGTAAAGACGAGCTTTTCATATTGCAGGACAAACGCTTCAAAGTCTTTTTCCCTCATGCCCTTCTTCACCACCGCCTTTCGTGAACCGCTTTCGATAATGATAACGGAGGAAGCCCTGCCCCTCCCTTCAAAAAAATTTATTTTCTTTTTTATTTTACCGG
>DVOW01000061.1 GCA_018713335.1 Candidatus Merdivicinus intestinigallinarum
TGTTTTCCCAGGTTTCTCGCCGCCGATCAACGCGCACTCACGTTTTGTGGGTGCGTTTTGTTTTTGTCCCGCGAAGGGGCAGGGAGGATTTCGGAGAACAAAAGGCCCGAAGCGAAACACGCTCCGGGTCATTTTTGTATACTGGCATATGTATCCAACGGTGTTGCGGCAGGATGATTTTTGCGGTCATCTCAGATCACAAGATTCATCTGTTGTCGTGGAAGGCGCATATTTTTCCAAAAAAACAGGGATGCTGTAAAAATCTTCCAGACGTTCTTTTATGACGGCGTAATCCCATTCCCACCAGCGTGTTGATTCCAGCCGGGCAATGGTGTCCGGGTCGAACCGCATTTTGATTTTTTTAGCCGGAACGCCGGCCACTACGGAATAAGGTTCCACATCGTGCGTGACAACGGCGCCGCTGCCCACAACAGCTCCGTTTCCGATTTTGATGCCGGGCATAACGGTGACTCCGTGACCCAGCCAGACATCGTGGCCTATGACGACCTTCCTTTCCCGGCGGGCCGCGAAAAATTCCTCGTCGTCCTCGCCGAACCCAAAGAGGCCCCTGCGGTATGTGAAATGGTGCTGCGCTACTCGGGTATAGCTTGGGTGGTTGCCGGGGTTGATCCGGACAAAGGAAGCAATGGAGCAGAAATTCCCGATTTCCGCCGCGAAAATTTGGTTGTACCCGGCGCAGTAGGAGAACTGCCCCATGGAAACACTTTCCAGCTCGCAATGGTCCTTAATTTCCGTATAAGCCCCTAAAACCGTATCGGTTAAAAGGACGTCCTTTCCAATTGTTGGTTCTATTCCCAACATATCGCTTCCACCCCGCTTTCTTCCGCCAAATAATCCCCGATTTTCGGGGTGTCCGGCTCATATTTGCCGTGAAAATCACTGCCGCCGGTCAAAAACAAATGGAAACGCTCCGCGTATTCCCGGATCACCTCCCGGTCCATAGAGGTATGGGAGGGATGGTGGAGCTCCAGACCGTTTAAGCCGCAGTCCACAAGGGACGGGATCAGGGAGAAATTTTTCTGCTGGCCGCTGTGGGCCAAAACTGCCAGGCCGCCGGCTTCCCGGATGACCCGCACTGCCTCGAAGGGGTCCAGATAAGTGATATCGAAGGCGCAGATGCCCTTGTTTTTAAAAATCCTTTGGTAAAAGCTTCCGAACATATCCGGGGCCTGGCCGGTTTCAAAAAGATACTCCATAACATGCTGCTTGTAGAGATATTTGCCGTCCGCCTTGCACAGCTTGTCCGGATCGATTTGATAGCCGTTTTGCCGGAGGATTTCCACCTGCCGGAGCGTGTTTCGGTTCCGAGCCTCCAAAAGCGGGCGGACGAATTGCTCTACCATTGGGACATCCTGGATATGGTAGCCTAAAATATGGGCCTTTTGGCCGCTTTCATAGTCCATGGCGGAAATCTCAATGCCGCCGATGACCGGAACCGGCAAATCCTCCGGAATCTGGGACAAATGGGAAAGGGTGTCGTGATCCGTAACGGCAATGGCGTCCAATCCGTTTCGGGCCGCTTCCTCCGCCAGTTCCCGGATGGTAAAGCTGCCGTCAGACACCCGGGAATGGGTGTGCAGATCTGCTTTTTTCATGTGATGACCCCCTCCGAAATGTTAAATACCCGGTCGCAGAGGCCGTCCATAAATTCCAGGTCATGGAAAATCCCGATCATGCTGGTCCCTTGGCTTTTCAGTTTTACCAGCATATCCTTCACCAGCAGCTTGGTCTTGTTGTCCAAAGAAGCCGTAGGCTCGTCTAAAAGCATCAATCGGGGCTGCTTGACCATGGTGTGGGCCAGGTTCAGCCGCAGCCGTTCGCCGCCGGAGAAGGTGTTGGGGTAAATGTCCCAGAGGTTTTCCGGCAGCCGGAAATAGGTGAGCATCTCCTCGGACCGGCTTTTTGCGTCCTCGCCGGAAACGCCGGTTTCCAGCAGGGCGTTCATGACATGCTCCCTGGCGGTGGTCCGGGGCATGACGTTTAAAAACTGGGATACATAACCCAGCTCCTTTTTCCGCAGATAGAGGATTTCCCGTTCGGAGGCCTGGGTAAGGTCGATTTGCCCGAAAGCGGCGCTTTGATAATAAATATGTCCTTCCGAGGCCAGGTAGGTGCGGTGGATACACTTTAGGATGGTGGATTTTCCCGCGCCGGAAAGGCCCACGATCCCGATAAACTGGCCTTCTTCCAAGGAAAAGCTGATGTTTTGGCAGGAGTGGATTTCTTTTTGGGCGTTATGCAGGTAAAAATTTTTTCGCTACGTTTTCGATCTTTAATATTTCCATGACTACCTCCGGTATTCCACGCGGGATGTGGTGCGGCCGTCCACCAGCACATGGGTAATGACCGGATAGCCGTCCAAAATCCCAATGACCAGCAGGTCCGCTTTTTTGCCGGGTTCAATGGAGCCGTAAGCCTCGCCCAGCCCCATGGCTTTGGCGGGGTTCAGGGTGGCCTTTTTGACCATTTCCGGCAAGGGGACGCCGTGCTTCAAATGCATGGCAAAGATGCTGTGAAGGATGGCCGGCGGATAATAATCAGAGCAGAGGATATCCGCGCATCCGGCCTGGATTGCCTCGGCCGCCGACATATTGCCGGAATGGGAGCCTCCCAGCAGGATATTGGGCGCCCCCACCACTGTTGCGAAGCCCAGGTCCCTTGCGTATTTTGCCGCCTCCAGGTTGATGGGGAATTCGCTGATGTCCACCCCGATTTCCCGGTTCATGTCCAGTTTTTCCAGGGTGTCGTCGTCGTGGGAGGCCACAGCCACCCCATTTTCATGGGCAAACTGGCAAAGCTCCTTCAGCTGCTCAAAGGACAGGGTCTTTTTGTTCCGCTGCATTTCCAGCACCTTTTCAAAGCCCAGCTCCTCGATTTCACGGCCGTGGTATTTGCGGATGGTTTTCTGGTAAATTTCCAGGTTCCGGTACTGCCCCTGCCCCGGCGAATGGTCCATGAAGGAGATTTCGTGGGCAAGCCCCTGGGCGATCATGGCTTTGGCAATGGCGTAAGCGTCCAAATTGTCGATCTCAATGCGGAGATGGAACCGGTGGTGAATCAAATGGTTCCGGTCATGGATATCCCGGATCAACGCCGCCATTTTTTCTACGTTTTCCCGGGTGCGGAGGGGGGATTTCCCAAACAGCTCGTCTTTCAGCAGGGAAAAGGAGTGATAAATGGTGGTGATTCCCAGATGGAGCAGCTCCCGTTCACATTCCTTCAGCGCCAGTTCAAAGTCAAACTGCGCGGTGGGCCGGGGCAGGATGAACTGCTCGATTTTATCGGAATGGACGTCGAAGAATCCGGGGGTGATGTAACGGCCGTGGGCGTCGATGACTTTGCCGGCCTCAGGCGGTATTTCCTCCGCAATAGAGTGGATGCGGTCCCCGTCCAGGGCCAGGATTTTGCCGTCAAGAATGCGGTCGGGCAGGACGATCCGCCCGTTTTTGATTGCAATCACAAAGGTTCCTCCTTACAGCAGGGAATGGACCAGCTGCTGGGTATATGCGTGCTGGGGATCTTCTAAGATTTGGTCCGTTAAGCCGCTTTCGATGATCTTCCCGTCCAGCATGACGATGGTGCGGTCAGCCAGCATCCGGATCACCGCCAAATCATGGGAAACCAGCAAAATGGAAATGCCGTATTTTGCCTTGATCTTGCGGATCAGATCCAGTACCCGGGCCTGTACAGACAAATCAAGGCCGGTAGTCACCTCGTCCAGCAGGAGCAGGGAAGGGTTGTTGGCCAGGGCTTTGGAGATCTGCACCCGCTGCTGCATCCCTCCGGAAAAGTTCTTGGGCGCTTCGCTCATGCGGGAGGTGAGGATTTCAACCGCCTGCAGCAGCTCTTTGGCCCGCTGGGTCATTTGGCCGGCGTTCCGGCTTCCGGCGGCAATGATTTTTTCTGCGATATTGGACGCTGCGGAATAATCCATCCGCAGCCCCCGGATGGGGTTTTGGTATACCATCCCCATCATGGTGTTCTTAATCTGGCGTTTCTCGGCGGCGCTGGCTTCCCAGATGCTCTGCCTGCCGTTTTTATACATTTGGAGATAGGCTGCTCCTTGGGTGGGGATCAAATCGAAGTAAAGGCTCTGCATCAAGGTTGATTTCCCGGAGCCGCTTTCCCCCACAATGCCCAGGACTTCTCCCGGGAACACGTCTAAAGACAGATTGTTGGCCGCCCAAACGGAGCCGCAGTGGGGGCAGCGGTTTTTTTCCAGGCTTTCCTGGCAGCGGGGGCAGCCTTCCCCGTAGCGTACGGTTAAATTGCGGACGCTTAAAATAGGCTGTTCTTTCAGGTTCATCGGGAACGGACCTCCTTGCAGTAGGATGTATCGGAGCATTGATAATAGCGTTCGCCGGTGGCTGAATCAAAGATTTCATCTAAGTAGGTATCCGTACTGCCGCACAGCCGGCACTTTTTGCCCGCGAAGCTTTCTTTTTCAAAGGGCACGTCGTCAAAGGCCAGGGAAACCACCTTGGTATAGGGCGGGATGGCGTAGATTTTCTTTTCCCGTCCGGCGCCGAACAGGTAAAGGCACTGGGCTTGGTGGAGCTTGGGATTGTCGAATTTCGGGATGGGGCTGGGGTTCATAATGTACCGGTCCTCAACGGCGCAGGGGTATTCGCTGCTGATGGTGACCTTCCCGTATTTCACCAGACTCTCATAAAGCTGGAGCCAGATGGGGGCATAGTCCATTTCAGCGTGCATCCGCTTGGTGACTTCCTCTTTGGGTTCCACAATCCGCAGGGGTTCCGGGATGGGGACCTGCAAAACCAGGATCTGGTCATTCCGCATGGGGATTTCCGGGACCCGGTGCCGGGTTTGGATCAGGGTAGCGTCCTGGGTGCGGGTCGTGCAGGGGACGCCGGTGCACATTTTGACGAATTTTTTGATGTTGACGGCGTTGACGCTCTCATCGCTGCCCTGGTCGATGACCTTCAGCGTATCGGCGGGGCCGATGAGGGACAGGGTCAGCTGGATGCCGCCGGTTCCCCAGCCCCGGCCGATGGGCAGCTCCCGGGAGCCAAAGGGGACCTGGTAGCCGGGGATAGCTACCGCCTTTAAAATGCTGCGGCGGATCTCCCGTTTGGAGCCTTCGTCTAAAAAGGCGTAATTGTAATTGTCATTCATGATTTTCCCTCCGGGTTTTGCGGACCGCGTCCAGTTTCGACTGGAAGGTCACATAATGGGGCAGCTTCAGGTGGGAGATAAACCCGTTCATTTCCAGGCTGTCCCCGTGCATCAGGACAAATTCCTCGTCCTGGCTGGGATAATCCCCGCCCTGGTCCAGCTCGTGGTCCAGCACAGCCATGGCGATGGCCTTGTTTTCATTGCGGCCGAAAATAATCCCGTAGCCGCAGGCCAGCTTCAGCTGGCTTTTGCTGTCGGACTCATTAAAAACTTCCGTTTCTGTCACTAAAATTTCACCGATCCACAGGCTTTCGGATCCGTCCTGCAAATAAGGCACCTCCAGCTCCAGGTACCCGGTGCGCAGCTCCCCGACTGTGGGGTGCACCTGCCCGAACCCCCGCAAAACAGAGTAAGCAAGGCCGGAAAGAAAGCCCATATCCGCCCGGGTCAGGGTTTGCAGGCGGGCGCTCCGGGAGGCGGGGAATTCCAAAAGATTCTGGGTCACGTCAAAGGGCGGCGTTTCGTCTAAAGGATAGCGGTCGATCAGCCCCTCTTTTTTCAGCTCCTCCGAGACCCGTCCGCAGGGTTCCACCGGAACCGGCTCCTGGGCGTCGATTTCTGCCTGCATCCGGCGGCAAAGCCCGGCGGCGTCTTCCTCCGCCAGGGAAAAGTTCATCAGCCGGTGGGTGTAGTCGTAGGTTGCGCCTAAAATCTGCCCGCCCTGGATGTCCTTAAAGGCGGCGGAAATCCGGCGCACGATCCGCATATTGGCGGTGTCAGCCACCTTCGTGTCATAGCTGCGCTTTAAGGTGGAACGGTAGGCCCGCAGAAGGAACACCGCTTCCTCAGCGCTCCCTTCGCACTGCTTCAAAGCCAGGGCCGCGTAGCGGGGAGAATAAAGCCCCGCTTCGCTCATCACCCGGTCCACCAGAAGGGACAGCTTCGTTTCAATCGTTTCCAGTTCCAGATCCTTTTGGGAATTGCTCCGGTAATATTCCAGCAGCTTGATACTGGATTCAATGGCTTCCTCGCCGCCGGATACTGCGACATATGCCATGGCTTACCCCTCCTTTCTTACCAGCCGCGGGACACAGAAAAACGTCCCGTCAGGCTTGATCAGCACCAGGTCCACGCCCTGCGGGTATTCATAATTCTGGGCGTCCCGCAGAGATAGGGCCCGGCGGGCCGTTTCAGAAACAAAGCATTCCAGGCTGTCCTTGATTCCGGGGCCGGAAAGGCGGAGCTTTTCGGTTTCCGGGCCGGTGTCCCGGATGAACAAGGTGGCCGACGCGTGGGGATTTTCCAGGGTCCCGCATTTCGCCTGGGAAAACGCCGCTTCCATTTGGGAAGGGTCTGTGATAAACAGGAAATCCGCTTCATTGGCGGGGAACTGGGGGGAATGGGTGTGCAGCCGGATCTGCTCCGGCAGCTCCTGGTCCCCCAAGCAGCAGAAGGAAACGCTGCTGTCGCAGAGGGTCATGGCTGCCGCCAGCATTTCGGGGCTTTTGCCGTAGAGCTTTCCGGCCGTTTCCCCCAGGGAGAGCTTCCGGCCGGGATTTGCCATCCCTTCCAGTATCAAGCGGAAGGCTTTTTGAGAATCATATACTTCGTGAAAGGTGTGCAGCTGCTTCATTGTGCGGCCTCCGAGTCCATGGACGTAAAGTTTACCATTGTTTTTAAAAAGAGGGCGTTTTCCTGCTCTGTCCGGCGGTTTTGCTCCGCTTCCAGCTGCTCCAGCACATCGAAGCGCGCAAAAACGCCCTTGTTGCAGGCGGCGTCGATGACCGCCATGTCCAGTGCCTTTTCATAGTCGTCGCCCAGGAGAACGGCCGTGCCCTTGGCGCCGTCCAAGTCCACAATGGCTTCGCTGACGATGACCTCCCCCAGGTAAAAAAGGCTTTCCTTTACAGGATCCCGCATTTTAATCATGACCAGGGATTTTTCCGGGGCCTTGACCACGGTAATTTCATGCTGCGTCTTGATTTCTCCCGCCAACTCCTGCACCTGCTGAGGGCTGGCCTTGGCCAGGATTTTCGATAACCGCCGTTTGTTCATGTTGTCGTTCCTCGATTCTATTTGACTTTTGCTTTGATTTTCGTGGAAACCGCCTCTAAGATGACCACCGCGATGACCACCACATAGGTGAGCAGGCCCATTTCGTGCAGGTCAAAGTAGAAGCTCCCCGCCATAAAAAGGTTGAAGCCGATGCCGCCGGCCCCGGCCGCCGCGCCCATGGCCACTGCGTTGGTGAAATTGATCTCGAACCGCATAAAGGTCCATGCCACCATGTAGGTGATCGTCGCCGGCACAATGGCCTGGAAAACGATTTGCCAGTAGCCCGCCCCGTTGGCTTTCAGCGCCTCGATGATGCCGGGGTCCATTTCCTCAATGGATTCGGCGTAGGCTTTGGTGAGATAAGCAAAGCTGTGGAAGGTCAAGCCCACAACTGCCGCCACGCTCCCCAATCCGGCGGAAACGGCAAAAATCAGCACCCACAAAACTGTGGGGACCGCCCGCACGATGGCGACAATGCTTTTGACAACGTTCACCGAAACCGGCCCGGCGATGTTCCGGGCGCAGAGAAGGGCGCAGAAAAAGGCCAGCACCGCCCCAAGGATGGTGGAAAGGGCCCCCAGGCAGAAGGTCACCAGCAGCTGCCAGAGTACGCCGGTGATGGTATCCCGGGACAGCTGCGGCTCCAAAAACACCGTCTTGATATTGTGCAGGGTGTCGGCTGCCGCCTTGGCGAAATCGATATTCTGGTAATCAAAGGTGGCAAAAGCCAGCGCCGCAAGCCCCAGCAGCACGATCACCAGCGCCTTTACCGCGTGGCGGCTTTTGTTTTTTGCCCCGATTTTGATTTTCCCGCTGCGGGAACGGCAGATCAGCTGTTCCAGCTCCAGGGGGACCGGGTTTTGTCGGAGGGCCGCGTCGTTGGTCATTACAAAATCACCTTCCTGATCTTATTGGACGCCGTTTCAATTACCAGCACTAATACCACAATCGACAGAACCACAAGGCTTGCGGATGGAAAATCCAGCCGCTTGTAGTAAAGGTCAAACAGGTACCCGATGCCGGTGGCGGTCAAAATCCCAATGAGGGTAGAGCTGCGGATATTGGTTTCAATCATGTAAAGCACCCAGGTGGTGATGCCCGAAAGGGAGGACGGGATCACCCCTTGGAACACCACCTTGAGGAAATTGGCTCCGGTAGCTTCCAGGGCTTCTACGCAGCTGGCGCTCACTTCGTCGATGGTTTCGATAAACGCACGGGTCAGCAAACCGAAGGTGGTAAAAAACAGGGCGAAGAAGCCTGTCAGGATGTTTTGGCCGAAAGAAAACATCAGCAGCATGGCCCACACAACGTCCGGAACGTTCCGGAAAAAAGCCGCCACGATCCGCACGACCCGCTTGACGATCCCGTTGATTTTGGTAATATTGGAGCCGAGAAGGCTGAAAAAGAAAGCGAATACCGCCGCGACAACTGTCACCGCCACCGACAGCAGGGCCGTTTCCAGCAGCTTATCTAGGATTTTCGGCAGGCGTTCCAGGGCTGTCTGGTCGGGGATCAGATTTTCCGCAATCCAGCCTATGGCCGCGGGAAAGGAGGCCAGGCCCTGAACAGCGTTAAACTGGGTGACCAGAGAGGAACCGGCAAAAATAGCCAGGGCCGCCAAAAATACCGCCGTATAGGTGAGCTTGCGCTTTTGAAAAACATCCATCGTTTTCTGCATACCCCTCACCCCACATCCGTAATCAAGTCCTGGCTGCCGGACTGATAAATTTCATGGATCATCCCCGTGGTCAGCTGGGAGGAGGGGCCGTCGTAAACAATCCGGCCGCCGGACACGCCGATGATCCGTTCGGAATACTTTACCGCCACATCCACTTGGTGCAGGTTCACCAGACAGGTGATTTTCTTCGTTTGATTGATCTTTTTCAAATGGTCCATGATCACCTTGGAGGATTTGGGGTCCAGGGAAGCGATAGGCTCGTCGCAAAGGATGAGCTTTGGCTTCTGCATAATGGCCCGGGCAATGCCTACCCGCTGTTTTTGGCCGCTGGAAAGCTCGTCGCAGCGTTTATACGCCTGCTCCGCCAGCCCCATTTCCTGGATGATCTGGAAGGCCTCGGCTTTTTCCGCTTCCGTATAATGGCCGGCCATGCCGCTGAAAGTGGATTTCTGCCCCAAAAGGCCGTGGAGGACGTTTTCAATGACGCTCAGGCGGTCCACCAGGTTATAGTGCTGGAAGATCATACCGGTTTTGGTGCGGAACTGCCGCAGCTCTTTTTTCCCGGCCTTGGTTACATCCTGCCCATCGAAAAAAATGGCGCCCTGCGACGCGTCGACCAGGCGGTTCACGCATCGCAGAAGCGTCGATTTTCCGGCCCCGGAGGGGCCGATGATGGACACGAACTCGCCTTCCTCCAGGGAAAATGTGACGTCCTGCAAAGCCTTGGTCACATTGTTGTAAGTCTTGCTTACGTTTTGGAATGAAAGCAATGCCATAATCGTGTCGCTCCTTTAATGTTATTTGCTCAGGTCGCGGATGGGGTCGAACCAGGCGTCGTCCACCAGGACAAAGCGTTCCTGGTCTGTTTTTTCAAACATCCCAACGCCGTCGGAGTCCGCGGGGACAAAGATCAGCTCATTGTTGGCCACCTCATCGGAGGTGAACAGCTCCTGGATGGCCTTTACGTCTACAGGGTCCAGAGCATCGGAGTTGTAGGCAAAAGGCCCGTTGAGGACGGGAGTGGATTGGATGATGACAAATTCCTTGCCGGTCACGGTGTCAAAGGGGGCGCTGGCGTCGGCGTTGATGGCGTATGTGGCGCCGGCGGTGTTCTCCTCGCCGTCCACACAGGAAGCATAGGGAGCGATTTCCGTATCGCAGAATGCCGCTACATCCGCTTTGCCGGACAGCAGATTGAAGGCCGAACCCTGATGGGAGCCGCCGAACAGGACCTGAGAGAACAGCATATCCTCGCCGCCTTCGATCAGGTCGTCCTCTGTCAGGTTCTGGTCCGCAAAATGGCTGATAATGGAGCTGCTGGGGACTTTAAAGCCGGAGGTGGAGCTGTTGGAAACAAAGGACATGCGCTTGCCCTGGATGTTGTCGATGGAATAGCCGTCCCCGTCGGCATATTCGCCTTCCTCGCCCTTGTTCACGCACAGAAAGCTGTAATACAGGGCGTCGTCCAGAGTGCCGGAAGCGCCGGAGTTTACAAACAGAGGCTCTACGGCGTCGTTGGCGTTTTTCGCCTCAATATATCCCTGGGCCCCCATAAAGCAGATCTGGGCGGTGCCGCTGGCCAGGGATTCGATGGCAATGGCATAGTCGGTGGTCAGCTTCTGCTCCACCTCCTTGCCGGTGGCTTCTTTAAACAGTCGGGCATATTCTTCGCGGGCTACGTCGTAATCCTCCGCTGATTCGTTGGGATACCAGACCAGGGTGATGGTATCGGCGTAATTTCCGGTATTTTCCGCGGCTTGGCTTTCTTCCGTCTGGCTTTCTGCGGCGGAATTGTCAGCACTCCGAGAAGACTCGCCGCCGGCGGCAGCGGAGCAGCCTGCCAGCATGGAGATCATCAGGACTGCGGAAAGAGTGGAGGTCAATACTTTCTGAAATTTCATAAAAATTCTCCTTTTCGTTTGGTGACGCAATACATCGGCCAGTAAAAATCCATTTGAAGCTAAGGGTAACAGTATTTTGCGTTTTTTCCTCCTTATCGTTCTTACAGTCCTCATTAGCGGAAGGAATCCGCATATAACAGCAGCCTCCTGTAAGGTTGCCGTATAAATCCGGGCAAAAAAAGCAAGGGCTTTTCACAAATATTTTACAGCGTTGTTTTATGCTGTTTTTCTGTTTTCATCTTTTTTCTTCTTGATTTTGTGGGTGATTTTCATAAATGCTTCAATTTTGCTTTATTTTTCTGCGCTTGCCTGGCAATTCTTTTAACTGATTTTCGGGACTTTTCAAAAAATAATCCGTGTTTTTTGTAAAAACGCAGACTTGCAAATCAATTGTTTTTAAATTTTCTGAAAAATGTAAAGTATATCGTAATTTTTAGGAGAGATTGTCAGTTTGGCATAGCGGGACGAGGCGTGAATTATCAGGTTCCGCAAAAATAGGTCAAAAATCTTGTTGCTTTAAAAATTACATCGCTTTACAGAATCATTGCGGTCAGCTGCTGGCGTTTACAGAACTTTCCTGTTATAATAGAAAGCGGAACGGCCCGCGGCCTGATTCGCGCTGAAGGGCCTTTGAAAAATATCGGATGTCAGGAAGGGGACAGCGCGGCCATGCTGCAAAATGAACGGATGGAATGGATTGCCAAAAAGCTCCAGCAAAAAGGGACGGTGAAGGTCGGGGAGATCAGCGGAGGGCTGCAGGTTTCCGTGGATACCGTCCGGCGGGACTTGAAGGCCATGGAGCAGGAAGGGCTGCTGCGGTGCGTCCACGGCGGGGCCTGCCTGCCGGAACAGTTCCTTTCCGTGGCCGGGTTTTCGGCCCGGGAGGTGATCCACGAGGAATTGAAAATAGAAGCGGCCCGCAAGGCGGCGGCCTACATCCGGCGGGAAAATGTCATCGCCCTGAATTCCGGCACCACCAACACCGTGCTGGCCCGGGAGATCGCCCGGACCTGCGAGGGGATCACTGTTGTGACCAACAATCTGGCGGCTGCGGAGGAGCTGATGAAAAACCCCGGGATACGCCTCACGCTGATTGGCGGAGATGTGGACCATATTGAGCATTCCACTTACGGGAGCGCCTGCGAAAAGGAATTTGCTTCCTATTACCCGGATATCTGTTTCCTGTCCATTAACGCGGTCAACGAACTGGACGGCTATACAGACTTCCGTTTGTCAGAAATCGGCGTCATCCAGACCCTGGCCGCCTGTTCCACGCAGGTCATCGCGGTAATGGACTCCAGCAAGCTGGGAAAGCGTTCCAAAAAAGCGACGCTGTCCCCGGGCCAGGTCCACCGGCTGGTAATGGATGGGCGGATCTCCCCGGAAACCCGGGAACGGTACCGGAAATGCGGGATCTTAATTGAATAGAAGCTGCGCTGGCGCGGGATGCTTTGGCACCCCGCGCTTTTTGTTTTGTAAAGCTTTTGTGAGAAAACGCCTATTTGCTTCACAAGAATTTTGCAGCAATCTTACTTGCGGTTGCTTTTGAATGCTGTAATTTGCAGTATAATGATATTGCAAACAGCAAAAAGAAAGAAAAAAACGCAAATATAAGCGAGGTATTCAACATGAGTCAGAAGCAGATAGAATTGGCAGTATTCGACTGGGCAGGCACCACCGTGGATTACGGTTCTTCCGCGCCCGCCGTCGTATTTGAACGGACCTTCGCCCAGGAAGGGATCCATTTTACCCGGCAGGAGATCAACGCCTTTATGGGCATGGAGAAAAAAGGACACATCCGGTCCCTCCTTTCCACGGAAAACGGCACGGCCCAATGGAAGGCTGTCATGGGCCGGGAATGGGACGAGGGGGATGTGGAACGCCTCTATGAAGCCTTTGAAGCGAACCTTTTTGACGTGGTGGCAGAATACAGCGCGCCCATCCCGGGGACTGTGGAGGCCGTCGCCAAGCTGCGGGAAATGGGGATCAAGATCGGCTCTACCACCGGCTACACCAGCCAGATGATGGAACGGGTGATCCCGGCGGCAAAAGAAGGCGGCTATTCTCCCGACTGCGTGGTGACCCCGGACGTTACCGGAGCCGCCCGCCCCACTCCCTTTATGCTCTTTGAATGCATGCGCCAGCTGAACGTTTACCCGCCCAAGCATGTGGTAAAGGTCGGCGACACCATTATTGATATGAAAGAGGGCGTCAACGCCGGGGCCTGGAGCATCGGCATCCTGACCGGCTCCAACCTGCTGGGGCTGACGGAGGAGGAATACAAAGCCATGCCCGCCGGGGAGCTGGAAAAGCGCAAGCAGGAAGTGAGGGCCAAATACCTGGAAGCCGGCGCGGACCTGGTCATCGACAGCATTTCTGAGCTTCCTGCGGCAATTGAGGAACTGAACCGCCGTCTGGCAGAGGAGGTTCGCTGATGGATCGATTTTGGAACCCGGTACATACCATCGTAGGGGACGGTGCGGCGGCGGAAACCGCCAATGTGCTGCGGCAAATGGGGGCCCAGGGCAAAAACGTCCTGCTGCTGGTTTGGAATAACGCTTTGCTGGAACGGGAAGGATTTGCTGGCTTGCTTGCTAACCAGGATTTCAAGGTGACGCCTTACTGTTTCCAGGCGTCCAATCCCACCGTGGGCCAGCTTTTTGAAACCTACCGGCAGACCCGGGAACTGCGTCCCGCGGCTGTGGTGGCAGTCGGCGGCGGCAGCATCCTGGACGTGGGGAAATCCCTCTGCTGCCTTTACGGGGCGGACATTTCCTCCGAAGAGGAGCTTCGCGCCGCCATCCGGGAAAAAACGCTGCCATCCCCTGCCGCCCGCTGGATCGGCATCCCCACCACCGCCGGGACCGGCAGCGAGGTGACCTGCTGGGCCACCATCTGGGACCCGGACAAAAACGCCAAGCTTTCGGTGGAATCCAAGGAAAACTACGCCTATGCGGCCCTGGTAGACCCGTCCTTGGCGGCGGGGATGCCGGTTTCCCTGGCGGTTTCCTCCGGTCTGGACGCGGTGGCCCACGCAGTGGAAAGCTACTGGGCCAAGGCCTCCAACACCGTTTCCAAGGGGCTGGCCCTCCGGGCGGTGGACATTATCATGAAGGACATGGACCGGCTGACTGACGGCTGCCCGGACGCCCATCTGAGCATGGCACAGGGGAGCATGCTGGCGGGGATGGCCTTCAGCAATACCAAAACCACCGCCTGCCACTCCATTTCCTATCCCCTGACCATGCGGTACAATATCCCCCACGGCGCTGCGGTCAGCATGCTGCTTGCGCCGGTTATGAGCCTGAACGCCCCCATGATCGAGGACCTTCCGGCCCTGCTCCGCGCCCTGGGCCTGGATAGCCTGGATGAAGTCGGCCCCCGGGTCCGGGAGCTTCTCAAAAAAGCCGGCCTCCCTTCCTCCCTGCGGGAATGGGGCATAAAAGAGGAGGATCTTCCGGAGCTGGCAGGGCTTGGCATGACCAAGGGCCGGGCTGACAACAACCCCCATGAACTCAATGAGCAGATCATTTTGGAAATCCTGCGTTCCATTTATTGACCCTTATAGGAGTAAAGCGATATGAAACAGATTGGAAAACTGATAAGCCTTGCCCTGGCCGGCGTTTTGTCCGCCGGGATGATGACCGCCTGCGGCTCCAGCGACGAGGACGTCTTTACCATCGCCTACGCGCCCAACGAATCCACCGAACAGAGCGCCGACGCCCGCAACGGCCTGGCCGGCGACCTGAGCGAAGTGCTGGGCTGCGAGGTGGAGGAGATCCAGGCCAGCGATTACAACGCCATTATCGAGGCCCTGCGGACCGGAAAAGCGGATATGGCCTATCTTGGGGGCCTGAACCTGGCCCTGGGCGTTGAGCGCGCCGGGATCGAACCCATCGTTATGAAAGCGGACGACGGCGACCCGGAAAAGGCCGTCTATCATTCCCTGCTGATTACCAGCAGCCAAAACGACGGCATCAATTCCATCAACGATATCAAGGGGAAAACCATTGCCTTTGTGGACCCCAACTCTACCTCCGGCAACCTGTTCCCCACGGCGGAGATCATCAAGGCCTTCCCGGATGAGAATTTGAACTCGGATATGCTCCACACCAACGGGGAATTTTTTGAAGCGGTGAGCTATTCCGGCAAGCACCAGGCCGGTTTGCAGGCGGTCATCAAAGGGGATGTGGACGTGGCCCCCATTTCCGACCAGATCCTGGAATCGGAAATTGCCGCCGGGAACGCTTCCGCCGACGATGTGAAAATCATCCATGAGTCCGACGCCATCCCTTCGGAGGCCATGGTTGTGGGCCAGCATGTGGATGAGGAGACCCGTCAGAAGCTCCAGGATTTCCTGGTTTCTTACGACAACGAAACCTATTTTACCGAAGTAATCAAAAATGAAGGCGCGCGCTTTGTGGCCTGCGACCTCAGCGACTATGAGCCGGTCATTGAATTGAACCAGATCATCAACGGCGAAGAATAAGAAAGGGCGGCGGAGGATTTGTCTATGGAACCAATTTTACGATTTCGGAATGTGACGAAAAACTATCCAAACGGCGTTCACGCGCTGCAGAATGTATCCTTTACCGTGGAGGAAGGGGAGTTCATCTCGGTCATCGGCCCCTCCGGTTCGGGCAAATCCACCCTGCTGCGGGCCATCAACCGGCTGATCCCCATTTCCAAGGGGGACGTTTACCTGGACGGCCAGGCGGTGAGCCAGCTCCGGGGCAAGGCCCTGCGGGACATGCGCCACAAGGTGGGGATGATCTTCCAGAATTACAACCTGGTCTACAGCCTTTCGGTCCTGCAGAACGTGCTCCACGGGCGTTTGGGCTATATGTCCGGCCCCAGGGGGATCTTGGGCCTGTACAGCGAGCAGGACAAACAGGCCGCCCTGGACCTTTTGGAAGAAATGGGCATGAAGCAGTACAGCTACAACCGGGCCTCCGACCTTTCCGGCGGCCAGAAGCAGCGGGTGGGCATCGCCCGGGCCATTAACCAGAACCCCAAGCTGCTCCTCTGCGACGAGCCCATCGCGTCCCTGGACCCCTCCAGCGCCAAGACCATTATGGACCTGCTCCACGACATGACCCGCAAGCGCAATATCGCCTGCATCGTCAACCTGCACCAGCTGGATGTGGCCTTAAAGTATTCCACCCGGATCATCGGCCTGTCCAAAGGGGAGATCGTCTTTGACGGCCCGCCCCAGGAGCTGACCCAGAAGCAGATCGAGAAGATTTACGGCACCGGCTGTGAAAACCTGATGATTGGAGGTGCGGCGGATGAAAGCAAACAAGATTCCCTTGATTGCGCGTGAGCAGAAAAAACTGTACACCTGGTTTTTGGTCATCGCGGTGCTGCTGTTTGCCGCTGCCACCGTCTTTACCCAGTTCAACCCTTTGAGCCTGCTGGCCAACGGGGAGGCCTTCTGGAGCTTCCTTACGGAGGACTTTTTCCCGCCGGCCCTGCCTGCCGGTGAAAAAATCCCCGGCATCCTTTCCAGCGTGGTGGTGACCTTGGCCCTGGCCATGTCCTCCACAGCCATCGCGGCAGTCTTTGCGTTTTTGGTTTCGCTGTTCGGCAGTGAAAAAATCTCTCCTTTTCCCAAATTCGCAAAGGTCGTCCGGGGCTTTGCCACCTTCCTGCGGAACATCCCGGCCCTTGTTTGGGCGTTTATCCTGTTTTCCTCTTTGGGCATCGGCACCGGCGTTGGGTTTGTGGCCCTGTGCATCACCAGCTTTGCCTTTATGGTGCGGGCCTTTGTGGAAACCATGGAGGATGTGTCCCAGGACTGCATCGAAAGCCTCAGCGCCGTGGGCGCCACCTTTCCCCAGCGGGTATCCCAGGCCATTCTGCCCTCCTGCCTGAGCGGGTTCCTTTCCTGGTTTCTGTACTGCATCGAGGTGAACATCCGGGCCTCCACCATCGTAGGCATGGTGGGCGCGGCGGTGTGGGCCTGACCCTCTTTTCCTACATCAAGAGCTTTCAGTATGACATTGCCCTGAGCATTATCCTGCTGATTGCCGTTATGGTTATCGTGGTGGACCAGATTACCGCCAAACTGCGAAAGGAGCTTGGAAAATGAACGATTTGTCCCTGGAAAACAGCCGCATGGCGGCAGGGGTTTCCGGAAAAACCAAACGGATCCCTGTGGCCTGCAAGGATAAGAACCGGACCCTCACCTGGTTTTTGCTCGGCACCGCCGTTCTGACTGTCTTAAGCCTTCTCTACCTGCAAATCGACTGGGGAAAGCTCCTTTCCCGGGTGCCGGACATCGGCGCCGTGTTCTGGAAGCTGGCCCACCTGGATTTCTCCAAAATGGATTTAATCGGCAGCTCCCTTTTGGAAACCGTTTCCATTGCTGTGCTGTCTTTGCTGTACAGCCTGGTCTTAGGCATCCTTTTTGGGATGCTGGCGGCCAAAAACGTATTCCGGAAACCGCTTTTATCCACCATTGTCCAGTCCTTTTTTACCTTCCTGCGGGCAGTGCCCACCCCCATCTGGGTATTGCTCATGCTGGTCTGCCTGGGGATGGGCCCGGAAGCCGGCGTGGCAGGGCTTTGCGTCCACACCACTGCCTTTTTCACCCGTTCCTTTGCCCAAAGCTTTGAAAGCATCCCCGAGGAAACCATTGAGGCCCTGGAAGCTACCGGCACTACCCGGCTGAGCATTTTCTGCTACGCCATTCTGCCGGGGTCCCTGTCCCAGATTGTGGCCTGGGTGGGGATGCGGCTGGAAACCAACTTTTCCGAATGCGCCATCCTGGGTATGGTAGGCGCAGGCGGCATCGGCTTCGTCATCTCCAGCAGCCTGCAGGGCTATGATTACGGCACTGCCGGCACCGCCATCCTCCTTGTTTTTGCCATTGCCTATCTGATCGAAAGGATCTTTGTCCAGATCAAAAAGAAATTCAATTCCTGATGGTGAAAGCGCCGCTTCTCAAGATTTTCCGAAAGCCTGTTCTGGCAATTCTGCCGGAACAGGCTTTTTATATGCAAACACATCGAATTTTGTGGAAAACAGCGTTGATTTGCGGCCTCTTCTGTATTATACTGAAATCATCCCGGCGGAATGCCGGATGAGTAATTCCCACTTAGGCGCATAGAAGGGCGGCCTGCCGCTAAAAATAAAGGCGAGGAAAGGAAGGGAACGCCATGTCCAAAACCGCTTATTTTCACGGCAATATCATAACGGTAGACCCCGATAACCGGGTGGCCGACGGGCTTTTGGTCCGGGACGGCCGCATCCTGGCGGTGGGCGGCCGGGAGGAGGTCCTGTCCCTGGCGGACGGGGACACGGAACTCATAGACCTGGAAGAGAAAACCATGCTGCCGGGGTTCATTGACCCTCACGGCCATATCACCGCCGTGGCCCAGACCATGCTGTTTTTGGATTTCAGCGGCTGCGGCTCCATCGGGGAACTCCAGGAAGTGATCCGCCAAAAGCTCCGGGACGACCCGCCTAAAGAAGGAGAGTGGGTGCTGGGCTTTGGGTACGACAACACCCGCTTTCCGGGCCAGGCCCACCCTACCAAATTCGAACTGGACCCCATTTCCCGCCGAATCCCCATCCTCATTACCCACGCGTCGGGGCATCTGGCGGCGGCCAATACGGCGGCTCTGGAAAAGCTGGGCTACACCGGGGAGGGTTACACAGTGCCGGAAGGCGGCGCTGTCCGGACGGTTTCCCCCGGTTCCCGGGAGCCCAACGGGGTCTTGGAGGAGAACGCCTGCCTGGCCCCGGAAAAAAAGAAGCTGATCCCCGGCCCTTCCCCAGAACGCTTCCTGGAAGCGTTGGGCAAGGCCCAGGAACTTTACGCCTCCTACGGTGTCACCACCGCCCAGGACGCCAGCATCGACCGGAACCTCCACAGCCTGCTGCTGGCCGCGGCGGAGGCCGGGAAGCTGACCCTGGACATTGTGGGGCACGCGGTGCAGCAGGACGCCTTTGCACTGCTAAAGGATGAAAGGACCCCAAAGCGGGGATATACGGGCCATTATAAGCTGCTGGGGGGCAAAACCTGGCTGGACGGCTCGCCCCAGGGGAAAACCGCCTGGCTCACCCGGCCGTATGCTGTGCCGCCGGAGGGAGAAAGCCCGTATTACCGGGGCTATGGGACCCAATCCGACCGGGACGTAACCGGATTTATGGCAGGATGTCTGGAACGGAATATCCAGCTGAACGCCCACGCCAACGGGGACGCGGCGGCGGACCAGTTCCTGCGGTGCCTGAAAGCGGCCATGGAAAGGGCGAAGCCTTCCAAAGAAACCCGCCCGGTCATGGTCCACGCCCAGACCGTGCGGGAGGACCAGCTGGACGAGATGAAGGCGTTGGGAGTGATCCCTACCTTTTTTCTGGACCATATCTGGTATTGGGGGGATTACCATTTTGAATCGGTGCTGGGGCCGGAAAGGGCCCGCCGGATTTCCCCGGCCGCATCCGCCCTGAAACGGGGGATTGTGTTCACCCTGCACCAGGACCCGCCGGTAAAAATGCCCGACCCCATTTTGGCCATCCACAACGCGGTGAACCGGAAAACCCAAAAAGGCAGGGTGCTGGGGGAGGACCAGCGGATTTCCGTTATGGACGCCATCCGGGCCGTCACCATCAACGGGGCCTTCCAATATTTTGAGGAGGATTTGAAGGGCAGTCTGGAACCCGGCAAATACGCGGATTTGGTGATTCTGGACCAAAACCCCCTGGATACGGAGCCGGGCCAGCTGAAAAACATCCGAGTGCTGGAAACCATCAAGGAGGGAAAACAGGTTTTCAAAAAATAGGAATAAGGAGAGAAGAACATGAAACAGGAAATCAAGACCCTGGCGGACATTGGCCGGGTGGTGGCCTTTGGGGACAGCGTGACCTTTGGGATGAGCGCGTCCTCGCCGGAACGGTGCTGGGCCAGCCTCACCGCCCAAATGCTGGAACAGTGGAAGGGCGGCTCCGTGGAACTGCTGAACAAAGGGGTCAGCGCCAGTATCCTCTGCCGGGAAACCCCGGCCTATGAATTTGCCGCCAATCCCTGCGGCCTGGAACGGCTGGAACGGGATGTCATCAGCCAAAAACCGGATCTGCTGCTGATTGCCTACGGCCTCAATGATTCCCGGGGAGGGACCTCCCCGCTGGTGTTCCGCCGGGATTACCAGAGAATGATCGACGAGATTCGGAAAGAAATCAATCCGGCCATAGTCTGCCTGAACTTATACTACATGCACCGGGAGTTTTACAAGGACTGCGAACACTGGGACAAAAGCGATTACCAGCTGACGGAGGAATACAACCTGGTGATCCGGCAGCTGGCGGAGCAGAACGGCCTCTGGTACGCCGACGTTTACGCCGCCCAGCAGGGCGTGGACTGGCTGGTATGCCCCGACCACTGCCACCCCAATGATTTGGGCCACCAGCTCATCGCCAACCGTGTTTTTGAAACCATTGTCCGGCACTGCCCTCCCGCCGGAGTATAATTTTTACATAAAGAAACGCACACAGCCCCTTTTTAAAAAGCTGTGTGCGTTTTCTTGTCAGGCGCGGCTCATGCCGTAAACCGCCGTGCAGACGGCCGCCATATCCCCCAGGCTTTCGCCCAATGCGGCGGGCAGCACCCGGACGTGGGCAAAGCTCTGGGGAAGGGTCTCCTCCTCCAGGACCCGCAGGAGCTCCGGTTCCAGCAGCTTCTGCTGCCGGACGTAGATGCTGCCGATGATAATGGCGTCGGGATTTAAGAGGTCCGTCAGGATAGCCAGGCCTTTTCCCAGGTTCCGGCCCACTTCCGCAAAGATCCCAATGGCTTCCGGATCGCCGGCGGCCGCCTTTTTCCCCAGCTCCTCCGCTGTGCCAAGGCCGTATTGGCGGATGCCCCCGCCGCTGCAGTACCCTTCAAAAGAACCGGCCTTGCCGTAGCCCACATGGCCGCCTTCTTTTAAGCGGATGTGCCCGATTTCCCCGGCCATGTTGCAGCCCCCGGCGTACAGCTGGCCGTTTAAAATGAGCCCCGCCCCAAAGCCGGTGCCGAAGGTCAGGAACACCAGGTTTTCGCACCCTTTCCCGGCGCCGAATTTCCACTCTGCGATGGCGCAGGCGTCCGCGTCGTTTTGCAGGAAGGCCGGCAGGGAGAACCGTTCCTCCAGCATCCGGACAATGGGGACCTCGTCCCAGCCGGGCAGGTTCGGCGGGGAAAGGATGAGCCCCTTCCGGCTGTCCAGAGGGCCGCCGCAGCTGACGCCCACAGCCTGTACGTTCGGATAACGGGCCAGCATTTTTCCCGTTTCCTCCAAAATCCGGCACAGGGCCGCCTCTTTCCCCCGTTCTGTTTCCGACGGGAATTTTACCTTTTCCACGATCTGCCCATCGTCTGTCCCAATGGAAACAGCGCATTTCGTGCCGCCAATGTCAATGCCCAAATAAGTCATTCCAATCCCCTCCGCACTTATTTTCCGGAATCTAAAAACAGTATAACATATTTTGGGCAGAAATAAAACCGGTATTTTGAGAACAACGATTCAAAGCGCGCTATTCTGACAAAATGATACTTTCTGCAATGGACTTTGCTGTTTCTTCCGGCACATTTTCCTCAAAGGCAATGGAGATATACCGCAGGATGTCCAGGTTATAGGAGAGGACGCCGGGGTATTCCGTGAAGGGCCCGGCCGCGCCGTTTTCCGTGTGCACAATTTTTACCACGGCGGTTTCCGTCAACGGGACGCCGTCGGCATTTTCCGGCCCTTGTTTCACCGGGGTGTATTCATTGTTCCAGTTGGTGCCGGAGCCCAGCATCAGGTAGCTGTAAACGGAAACGGGGAAGTTTTCCCCGGCGGCTTCCGGGTGGTACTCCACCTGGTCGCACTGGATCCGGCCTGCAACCTGCCCGGATTCATCGGTCAGGAGCACCAGGCCGAAATCGCCGCCGGGTGTGGCCTGCCACCCTTCGGGAAGGGTCATGCCGGCCAGGAAGGGCGTGCCGTGGGGGTTCTCAAAGTGGACGGTCAGGTCCTGCCCGTACTGCTCCGGCAGGCCCACGGTTTCTTTCATCCAGGGCTGGCGCACCATTTCACCGTCCTGGCAAATCCAGACGGCGGACTGGCTGGCGGTTTCGGTCCGCTGGCCGTTCTCCCCTTCCTCGTAAAAGCGCAGGTAGAAGGTAAGCCGGAAGCCTTCCAGAGGATTCAGGTAAAGGAGAATTTCGTCCCCTTCCTTCCGGCCGACAGTGCCGGAACCCAAATCGTCGTTGAAGAATTCCTGGTGGATCGGGTTCCCGTCCTCATCTGTTCCATCCAGATAACTGCGGATTTCCATAGGGTGTTCCGTGGGCATCCCATAGGGGAGGGTGAGTGTCAGCCCTTGTTCCACAAATTCAACGCTGTCTAATACTTTTTGCAAATATTCCGATTCCGCGGCGGCAGAATTGGCGGTGGAGCTGCTGCCCATCATTTCTTCCCAGTAAATCTCGTAAATTTTCCATTGCCCGTCCTTTTCCCCGCAGAGGAACAGCCGGGAATACCGCCCTTCGCCCAGCTGCGGGCCCTGGGCAAGCTTCTGGTCGGAATAGGTCCAGTCCACGTCCGCCCGGACAACGGCATACTGTTCCAGTCCAAGGGTTTCCGCCTCAGAGACGATTTGGGAAGGGATTTTATCTTGGGGCAGGGTTTCCAGCCCGTGGATGGTGTAGGATTGGATATAGTCCCCGTTTTCCCAGCTTTCCGCATCATTTTGCGCGGAAATCAGCAGGACTTCGTTTTCACTGTAAAGATCCGCCAGCCCCTGGTAATTTTCCGCAATGTCAAAGGCATAAGAATTGGCGGCGGCTTCCTCGGCGGGATTTTCCGGCACATCCTCCAGGGTGAAGGTCCGGCCGCCGGCGGATATGCGCACCTCTCCCGTGTAGGCGTAGCCCTCCCATTCCGGATGGGACTGGGCGACGGATTCGCTGTCCACAATCCCGTTCAAAAAGTCCAGCAGGGAGGAGAGCTCCTCAACGGATTTTACCCGCACATCCGAAAGCCCCGTCCATTCCTCCGCCCACTGCCGGTCGTAGGAAACAGCGTCCGAGGGGAACCGGTAGGTGATGACGTCGGCGCTGCTGATAAGGGCCAGGAGAAGGACGGCGTTTTTCTCATAGGGAAGCAGGTCGGCGGTGTCCTCGGTGAAATACGCCGTGACGCTGTAAGGCTCTGTATCCGTTTGCAGGGAGAAGCCGTCCCGGGGTTCCGGGAACCCCAGCTGATTCAGCAGGTCCCGCACAGCGGAACTCTCCCATACATGATCCGTCCGCAGGGCAAAGAGGGTCTCCGCCTCAGCCTGGGCCAGCACCGCATCCGTAACCAGCTGGAACACCCAGCGGATATTGGGGTATTGCAGCCCGCCGCGCTGTTCATAGCCGTAGGTGAGGAAAACCGAGCCGTTGTCCTGCAATAGGACATAGTACAGAACGGAACTGTCCCCGTTTTCCCGCACCGCTTTCCAGGCCGTCCGGGTATTTTTCCGGAGGACTTCCGGGGAAAGGGTGTCGTCCCAGAACCCCTCGTCCTGGATGGTAAACAGGCTGTCAAAGTTTTCCCGGGTCAGCGTGATTTCTTCCAATGTCCCGCAGTCAGTCCAATCGCCGCTGCCGCCGGCCAAAACCCAGCCGTTTGATTCCAGCAGCCGCCCATCCTGGGTGAACCGGTAGCGGGGCGCGCCGTCCGGGGAAATATCCAGGGAATATTCCGGCGCGCGGTAGACGATAGTTTCCACCCCCAGCTCCTGTCCAAAGAGGGAAGCCGCGGTGTCAAAGGAGAACCCCTCCGGCAGGGGGGCATTGCCCCGGCCGTAATCTTTCTCCCAGCTGGAAAGCCAGTCATGGCCCGCGTCGAAGGAGTCTCCGTCGATGACCAGGTAGGCGTTGGCGTTGTTGGCGACGCGGTGCCGGGAGCCGTCCGCCATGGTCAGATAGAAGGTCTGAATGCCACCTGCAAGAGATTTCGGGTCCGCCACATACCGCCCTCCGCCTTCCCGCAGAAGGGAAACGATGGCGGAAATGTCGGCCTCCTCGGTGTAAAGGGCATACAGCTCGTTTTCACTGGCGGGCATAACCACCAGCTCGATTTGCCGGACATCCTCCGCGTCCAAGCTGTTCAGCCATTTCATGGAGTCCCGCTTTTCCAGGGGGTTGGCCGCCAGCAGGAAAATGGCCGCCGCCACCCCGATGACCGCCGCAATCAGCACCCAGAAGGCAGGTTTCCGGTAGGAAAGGACATTTTTGATGCGGCTCCTAGTGTCGCCTTCGCCGAAAGCCAGGGGCGTGCCGCCCAGCCACTTCCGGCCGGAGGCCAGGGAGAGAAGGGAGGCCGAATAATCCTTTTTCACCCCGTTTCCCAGTTTTTTGAGAACCGCCTCGTCGCAGGACATTTCCATGTCCCGGCCGCTTAAGAAGAACGCCGCCCAGGCAAGAGGGTTGAACCAGTGGAGGCAAAGGGCCAAAAAGGCCAGGACCCGGACGATGTGGTCCCCCCGGCGGATGTGGGTCTGCTCGTGGAGGAGGATGTATTCCCGTTCCTTACCGGAAAGCCCCTCCGGCAGGTAGATTTTCGGCCGGAAGATCCCCAGAACGAAGGCGGTTTCCAGCCCTTTGGCATGATAGACCCGGCCTTCCTCCAAAACGGCGTTTCGGAGCCGCTTTTTCAGCCGGAAAAGGGAAATCAGGCTTATGCCAAGCAAAATCAGGCACCCGGCCAGCCAGACAATGGACAGAACCGTCATGAAATCCACCGAAAAACCGGCCGGGACGGTGACGCCCTCGTAATAATGGCTCCCTAAATACGCGTTGACGGGCTGGTCAATGACGGGGATGTTGGTGGCGGCCTCAAAGGGCAGGCCCGTCTGGCCCGTAGGCTGCACCGCCTGGGTGCTGGGGATGAGGCTCACCACGCTTTCAAAAGAAAAGGGACACAAAAGCCGGAACAGTACCACCGCCCACAGGGCGTAGGAAAACACCCGGGGGGTCTTTTTGAGGAACAGTCGGACCAGCGCCACCGCCAAAACGCAGAAACCTGCGGTGAAGCTCATACTGAGGATCTCCCGAAAAACAGCCGTCATGGGTCATCCCTCCTTGTACTCGTCGATGAGTTTTTGCAGCTCCGCCACTTCCTCGGCCCCAAGCTTTTTCCGCCGGGTAAAAGCCGCCAGGAACTGGGGCAGGGAGCCGCCGAAGCCCCGGTCGATCACCTCCGCCCCCTGCATGGCGTGAAAATCCTCCCGCTTGATGAGGGCCGTCACCATGCCGCCGTTGTTTGCGAAGATATTTCGCTGGCACAGGCGTTTGAGCATGGTGTAGGTGGTGGATTTTTTCCAGTGGAAGGCCTCCTCACAGAGCTTCACCAGCTGGCCGGAAGGCACCGGTTCGTTCTGCCAGATGAGTTCCGCGAATTTTTCTTCCATTTCCCCTAAGGATAAATTTTCCATGACGCACCCTCCGTTTGGTCTAATACCATTCGACTACGCCTTTAGTCTAACACAGTTAGACCAGTTTGTCAACGGGTTTTCAAAGTATAAAGGAAATGCATTTTGTAGGGGCGCGCAATGCGCGCCCGGCAGGGGTCCTCCGTTCGCCTGGTTATGCAGTATAAAAAATCAAGGACGCCCACAGGGAGCGTCCTTGACGATATCCGGGAATTTTATTTCCCCGCTTTTTCCACCAGTTCCTTGGTGTCCCGGGCGATGGTCATTTCCTCGTCGGTGGGGATGACCCAAACCTCGGTTTTGCCCTTGGAGATCAGATGGTCCTTGCCGGTTTTGTTCTTGTTTTCCGCGTCATCCAGCTCGATGCCCAAGAATTCCAGGCCCTCGCAGACCTCGGCACGGGCTTCATCGGAGTTTTCGCCGATGCCGCCGGTAAAGAGGACAGCGTCCAGGCCGCCCATGGCCGCGGCGTAAGAGCCGATGTACTTCTTGATCTGGTAACGGAACATATCGCAGGCCAGTTTGGCGCGCTTGTTGCCCTCTTTGGAGGCGTTCACCAGGTCGCGGGCGTCGGAGGACAGGCCGGAAATGCCTAAGAAACCGGATTTCTTGTTCAGCAGGGAGCTGATCTCATCCGGGGTAAAGCCCTCTTTGTTCATCATGAAGGTGACGACAGAGGGGTCTACGGCGCCGGAACGGGTGCCCATGATCAGGCCGTCCAGAGGGGTGAAGCCCATGGTGGTGTCCACACATTTGCCGTCTTTCACAGCGGTGATGGAGGAGCCGTTGCCCAGGTGGCAGACGACGACTTTGGTGCCCTCGGGATCTTTGCCGGTGATCTTCAGGTAATGGCCGCTGACATACCGGTGGCTGGTGCCGTGGAAACCGTATTTCCGCAGGGAATATTTCTCATAATACTCGTAGGGGATGCCGTACATGAAGGCTTTTTCCGGCATGGTCTGATGGAAAGAGGTGTCGAAGACCGCGACCATGGGGACGCTTTCGCCCAGGGCCTTGCGGCAGGCCCGCATGGTGGCTGCCTGGGGCGGGTTGTGGAGGGGCCCCAGCTCCCGGAAGGAGTCGATGTCGTCGATGACCTTGTCGGTGATGAGGGTGGATTCCTTGTAAACCTCGCTGCCGTGGAGAACCCGGTGGCCCACGGCGGAGATCTCCGCGATGCTGTCAATGACCTTGCCTTCGCCGGTGGTCAGGACTTCCAGCAGCTTTTCAAAAGCCTCGGTGTGGGTGGGGAAGTTGCTCTCAAGCTGGACCTTGCGGCCGTCGTCGGTTTTGTGGGTAATGAGGCTGCCCTCGATGCCGATGCGCTCACAGTTGCCTTTGGCGATGACATGTTCGTTGTCCATGTCGATGAGCTGATACTTCAATGAGGAGCTTCCGGCGTTGATAACCAGGATTTTCATTCTAAAATCACCATTCCTTATTTTTCGCGGCCAAATCCGGGGGATACCCAGCAAAAAACAGAGGATGCTGTTTTCCTGCTTTTTGGAAACCAGTCCCCGGGCTTGACTTTCCGCTGTCTACCATATATATTTATATTAGTATATGAATCGGAAAATTGCAAGGGGTTCCCTGGATTTTTTACGGGAATTATGGAAAAAGGAGGAGTTTTCATGAATTTTGCCGCAATTATTGCGGAATATAACCCTTTCCACAACGGGCATGCCTATTTGGTGGAGCAGCTCCGGGCGGCGGGGGCGACCCATATTGCGGCTGTCATGAGTGGCCATATGGTGCAGCGGGCCGATGTGGCCAGCTTCTCAAAATGGACCCGTGCGGCCGCTGCGGTGTCCTGCGGGGTGGATCTGGTCATCGAACTGCCGGTCCTTTACGCCTGCGCCCCGGCGGAACGGTTCGCTCTTGGCGCGGTGGCCACCTTAAACGGCTTAGGGATTCCCGGGACGCTGGGCTTCGGCAGTGAATGCGGGGACATCAAGGCCCTGGAAGACTGCGCGGAGGCCCTGGGGGATGTGGACGGCTCGCCGGAGCTGGCGGCCTACCTGGACCGGGGGTTCGCCTTCCCCAGCGCCCGGACCAGGGCCATTGCCGACCGTTCCGGAGAGGAAGCGGCGCGGCTTCTCAAAGAACCCAACAACATTCTGGGGGTGGAGTATCTAAAGGCCTTAAAAAAAACGGGCTCTGACTTAACCCCCTTTACTGTGGCCCGGCAAGGGGCGGGGCACGACAGCCGGGAGGTTTCCGGGAATTTTGCCAGCGCTTCCCGCCTGCGGGAGTTTTTCCAGGCGGGGGCTTTGCGGGAAACCGCCCCCTATCTGCCGGAAAAAGCCTACCAGCTGTTCCGGCGGGATTACGCCCTGGGACTGGCGGGGGCCTCCTTTTACAACCTGACCCCGGCGGTGCTGTACCGTTTGCAGGCCATGGAACCGGAGGAAATGGAAAACCTGCCGGATATGGGGGAGGGGCTCCACAACCGCCTGCAAAAGGCGGCCAAGCAGGCCAGCACCCTGGACGAGCTGCTGGCCAAGGCCAAAAGCAAGCGGTACCCCATGAGCCGCATGAAACGGGCGGTGGCCTACGCCATGCTGGGCATCACCCGGGAGGACGCGGCCCTGCCGCCGGCTTACCTGCGGGTCCTGGCCTTTAACGAGCGTGGCCAGGAAATTCTGCGGAAGGCCAAAAGGACCGCTTCTTTGCCGGTCTACCATTCCTTTGCCCGGCTGGAACGGGATTTTCCCGTTTATGCCCGGAAAGAGGCCCTGGCCACGGAGCTGTTCCGGCTGGGGCTCCCCAAGATCCAGCCGGTCTTTTCCGAGTACCGGGACCAGCGGCCCGGCTTCATCTCCCTGGACGGCAGTTTGGAATAAATTGGGCAAAACCGGCAATAATCCAGGGGAGGCTTGCCAGACGCGGTTTTTTCAGGTATAATAGAAGGAAGGACAGGCTGCTTTGCGCGGCCGGAAGCAAGGGGGAGCGTCTCATGATTTCTGTAGCGATCGACGGGCCGGCGGGGGCCGGCAAAAGCACCATTGCGCGGGCTGCCGCAAAGGCGCTGGACTTTTTATATGTGGATACCGGGGCAATGTACCGGGCCATCGGGCTTTGGGTGCGCCGGGCCGGGAAGGATACCCATGACGGGGAAGCGGTTTCCGGCTGCCTGCCGGGCATCCATCTGGAGCTGGGGTACGAAAACGGCGTCCAGCAGGTGTACGTGAATGGGGAAAATGTTTCCGAGGCCATCCGCACGCCGGAGGCTTCTATGGACGCTTCGGCTGTGTCGGCCATTCCCGCCGTCCGGGAATTTTTGCTGGAGCAGCAGCGGGAGATTGCCCGGAAAAACAATGTGATTATGGACGGCCGGGACATCGGCACCGTGGTCCTGCCTCACGCCCAGGTGAAAATCTTCCTGACGGCCAGCCCCGAGGAACGGGCCCGCCGCCGGTACGAGGAGCTGTGCCAGAAGGGGGAGCAGGTCACTTACGAGGATGTGCTCAAAGACGTGGTGCAGCGGGATCATAACGACACCAATCGTGCCGCCGCGCCCCTCCGCCAGGCAGAGGACGCTGTTTTGGCGGACACCACCGGCAGATCCCTGGAGGAATCCATTGAACTTATCCAGGGGTTGATCCGGGAAAAGCTAAAGGGGGCGGAGGCATGAGCTTTTACAATTTCGCCCGGCAGGTCATGATCCTGGTTTCCCGCTGCCGTTACCATTTGGAATTTGACGGACTGGAAAATATCCCGGAAACAGGCGGGTTTATCCTCTGCTCCAACCATATCTCCATGTACGACCCCATTCTGGTGGCCATCCGGGTAAAGCCCCAGTGCTTTTTCATGGCCAAGGAGGAGCTGTTCCGCTTTAAGCCCCTGGCCTTTTTGATCCGGGCTTTGGGGGCTTTCCCGGTTTCCCGGGGGAAAGGGGACACCGGCGCTATTGAGAAGGCGGCGGAGATCGTCCAAAGCGGCCGGGTGCTGGCCATTTTCCCGGAAGGGCACCGTTCCAAAGACGGAAAGCTCTTAAAGCTCAAATCCGGGGCCATGGTGGTGGCTTCCATGACGGGCGCGCCCCTTCTGCCCTGCGTTATCAAAAAGGGGGAGAAAAAAGGGCTGCGGCGCACAGTGACGGTCCGGTACGGGAAAATGATCCCCAACGAAAAGTTAGGGCTTACAGCGGCCAGGACCCCGGCGGAGCTTCGGGGAGCCAACCGGCTGCTGACCGATACCCTGACCGGGCTTTTGGAGGAAAAGAATGGCTGAGATTACGCTGGCGAAAACCGCCGGGTTCTGCTTCGGCGTCAAACGGGCGGTGGACAAGGCCTTTGAGCTGGCCCGGTCCGGCGCCGACGCCGTGACACTTGGCCCCATCATCCACAACCCCCAAGTGGTGGAACGGCTTTCCAAAATGGGCGTCCCGCCGGTGGATTCCCCGGATGAGGCGGCCCCCGGGCAGACGGTGCTGATCCGTTCCCACGGCGTGCCGAAAAAAGTTTACAATTTGCTCAAAAATAACTCCGTTGTGGACTGCACCTGCCCCTTTGTGGCCAAGATCCACCGCATTGTGGAGGAGGAATCCGCCGCGGGGCGGACAATCCTTGTGGCCGGGGACCCGGCGCATCCGGAAGTGCAGGGCATTATGGGCTTCAGCAGTTCGCCGGTATATACCTTCCGCACCGAGCAAGAGTTACAAAATATTTTGAATATTTTACATGAAAATGGTGGAAAACCTATATCGGTTGTGGCGCAAACGACCTTTCATGAAATTTTGTGGAGAAAATTTCAACAATTTATCGAAAACCACTATACAAATGCGAAAATATTTGATACAATATGTAGTGCAACTACAATGCGTCAGAAAGAGGCCGTGGAGCTGGCCCAGCAGTCCGACTATATGGTTGTGGTGGGCGGAAAGAGCAGCTCCAATACATTAAAATTGTATGAAATCTGTTCACGTTTTTGCGACACCGCGCTGGTGGAAACAAAATCGGAACTTGACAAATCGCAGATTTTCCGGCATAATAGAATAGGCGTTACTGCCGGTGCTTCTACCCCGGCTGATATAATCAAGGAGGTTCAAACAACAATGACTGAAATTCTGGAAAACCATGACGAGGAGCTCAATTTTGCGGAGCTTCTGGAGCAATCTCTTAATGAGAAATTATATACAGGTAAGAGGGTAAAAGGCATCGTCACCAATGTTGCTCCCAATGAACTGCATGTGGATGTTGGCGCAAAACAGGCTGGTATCGTTCCCGCTTCTGAAATCAGCGACGAGGCTGTCAACCTGATGGAGATGTTCCACAAAGACGACGAGATCGACCTGATTGTCCTGAAGGTCAACGATCAGGAGGGCATTGTGACCCTTTCCAAAAAGCGCTGCGACGCGGAAGCCGGATATGACGCAATCCGGGAAGCGTATGAAAACGGCACTGTTCTGGAAGGCACTGTGACCGAAGTGGTAAAAGGCGGCGTCCTGGTTACCACCAACGGCATCAAGGTATTTATCCCTGCTTCCATGACCTCCGACCGCAAGGTGGAGGATCTGAACACCCTGCTCAAAAAGGATGTTCGCTTTAAAGTTATCGAGATCAATGACCGCCGCCGCCGTGCTGTCGGTTCTATCCGCGCTGTCCTGGCTGACGAGAAGAAAGCCAAACAGGAGGAATTCTGGGCCAATGTGGAAATCGGCAAGGTTTACCACGGCGAGGTCAAATCCCTCACCTCCTACGGCGCTTTTGTTGACCTGGGCGGCGTTGACGGCATGATCCACATCACCGAGCTGTCCTGGACCCGCATCAAGACCCCGGAAGAAGTGGTCAAAGTGGGCGATATGGTAGAAGTCTATATTAAGGATATCGACACTGAGAAGAAGAAGATCTCCCTGGGCTACAAGAAAGCTGAGGACAATCCTTGGGAAATCTTCAAACGGGATTACCAGATCGGCGATGTAGCGGAAGTGAAGATCGTTTCCATCACTTCCTTCGGCGCTTTCGCGCAGATCATCCCCGGCGTTGACGGCCTGATCCATATTTCCCAGATTGCCAACGAGCGGATTGCGAAGGTTTCCGACAAGCTGGCTGTGGGCGATGTGGTCAAAGCGAAAATCATCGACATTGACTTTGACAAGAAGAAAGTCAGCCTCTCCATCCGCGAAGTTCTGGATGAGGAGCCTGCTGAGGAAGCGGCTGAGGAGGAAGCTCCCGATTACGCTGCTGACCTGGAAGGCGTTGACGGCGTAACTGTCGAGTAAGAAACGGTTTAGATGGGGCTGCCGCATTTGCGGCGGCCTTTTTCTTTATTTTGAAGGGAACGGGGAAGGAGCTCCGTTTTCTTTCTGATAAGGAGTGAATGGAAAATGGCAACCCAAATTCTGATTGCTGAAGACGATCCGGATATCAACCGCCTGCTGGGGCGGATCCTGGAAAAGGAAGGGTATCAGGTGACGGCGGCTTTTTCCGGCAGCGAGGCCCGGCTGCTGCTGAAAACCGTCCGCTTCGATCTCATTGTGCTGGACCTGATGCTGCCCGGGGCAACCGGGGAGGAGCTGGTGGAGGAGATCCGGAAAAACAGCACGACGCCCATCCTAGTGGTTTCCGCCAAGGGCCAGGAGGATAAACTGAACGTGCTGAAAATGGGGGCGGACGATTTTATTTCCAAGCCCTTTGACGTCAACGAGGTGGCGGTGCGGGTGTACTCCCTGCTGCGGCGCAGCCGCGATTTTTCCGAAAACGGCGGGGAAAAGCAGACGCTTTCCCTGAAAAACTTGGAAATCGACCTGGAAAGCCGGGAGGTGCGGGTATCCGGCAAGCCCCTTTCCCTGACAGCCCGGGAATATGACATCCTGGTGCTTCTCATGCGCTATCCCAACAAGGTGTTCACCCGGCAGAATATCTTTGAAACCGTGTGGGGCGGCGCGTATCTGGGGGATGACAATACAATTAACGTCCACATCAGCAACCTGCGTTCCAAAATCCAGAAGCTGGACGACAAAGAGGAGTATATTTCCACCATCTGGGGCGTGGGATTCAAGGCCGCCAAGCCCCGGGAATAAAGTTTGTAAGAAAAACGGGGTACCTTTTTGGAGGTATCCCGTTAAAATTTATAGAAAACTATTTGGAAAACAGGGTTGTGTAAAAGGGATAAGCTGCAGGGGGCGGCGTCCCCGACGCCCCAGAAGATTTTGTAGGGGCGGCCATGTCATCAATTTGATGACCGCCGCCCGCCAATATTCCGAAACGCTTTGCAGGAACCGCGGGCGCGCATTGCGCGTCCCTACGATCAAACAGAAACGTCTTTTCATAGGTGAAATGTTATCCGTTAAACGCCAGAAAGCAGGCGCACCCGGCCTTTTGAGCAGGGATCAGGCCGCAGCGCTCATAAAACGCCGCTTTGTCCGGCCGGTCGTCGGTGAGCAGGACAAACTGGCGGATCTGGGCGGACTCCTCCCGCAGCTGTTGGAGCAGGGCTTTCCCGAAACCCTTCCGCTGGTGTTCCGGGCGGATTAAAATGTCCTGGACATACACAATGGTTTCCCCGTCGCCAACCGCCCGCAAAAGGCCGATAAGCTGCCCGTTTTGCCGGACAAAATACCGGTGCCGGCTGTTCTGGACAGCCCGGTACAGGGTTTCCGGCTCCGCAGTATAAGCCGCCCAGCCAACGCTTTTATATAAATCCAAAATTTCTGCAAGGGCGGGCAGGCCCGTTTCGATTACAATGGAATCCATAAAATCTCCTTTCTGTTTTTATGCAGAAAGGGCGTTCCATAATTTTACCACCGTTTTCCCTCCTTGAAAAATACGGCAGAAAGGGAGGTTTCCTGACGCCCGCCGCCCTTCTCACCTTATTTTAATTCATACTGATATTCAAGGCTATCCTGGGATGCGGCCCGGTTCCTTCTTCCGCCCCGCACGCCAGTTTTCACCATGCCGAGTTTTTCCATCACCCGATAGGACGCCGCATTTTCTGCATCGCAATGGGCAATGAAGTGCGTTGTTCCCATGTTGGTCCTGAAATATTGAACCAGGGCTTCGGCGGCTTCATAGGCAAAGCCGTTTCCCCAGTATTTTTTATTGATAATCCAGCCGAGCTCTCCGATTCCGTTTTCAAAATAAATACCGACGGCGCCGATTTGCTGATCGTTGTATAGGATGGCAAATTCGTAGTATTCGGGATTTTCCTTTTCCCACTCCAAATCGACTTTTTTCAGAAATTCCGCTGTTTCCGCTTCGTTTTCATTTGGCAAAAAACACATATATTTTGTGTTTTCATAATCCGTTGCGTACTCGTTTACGGTTTGAAGATATTCGCTTCCCAACGGCTTCAGCAGCAGCCGGTTCGTTGTAATTTCGATTCGTTTCATCTTCTTCCTCCCTGTCCAAATCCCAGCTTATTGCACCGCAACCATCCTATGATACCAGAATAAACAGAAAAAAGCAATCGCTTTCCATCGAAAACTCTTATTTTTTTGCCTTCCGGTGCACATACTAACCCAAAAGGAAAGGAGTGCTCTTGTTATGAATTTTCAAAAATGCGCCATTATCGGCTGCGGGTTTGTGGGCTCCGCCACCGCCTTCAGTTTGGTGGAAAGCGGGCTTTTCTCGGAAATGGTCCTGCTGGACGTGAACATGGACAAGGCGGAGGGGGAAGCCATGGATTTGAGCCACGGCCTGCCCTTCGCCTATCCCATGCGGATTTACGCCGGCGGCTATGAGGACATCGGCGACTGCGGCCTTATCGTCCTGACGGCCGGGGCCAACCAGAAGCCCGGGGAAACCAGGCTTCAGCTGGTTCAGAAAAATGTGGCCATCCTAAAAAACATCATCCCCAAAATCCGGGAACAGGATTTCCAGGGGATCCTGCTGGTGGTCAGCAACCCGGTAGACATTTTGACCTATGCCGCCTGGAAGCTGTCTGGGTTCCCGGCAAAACGGGTCATCGGTTCCGGCACCGTGCTGGACACCGCCCGGCTAAAGTACCTGCTGGGGGAACACCTGGGGGTGGACAGCCGCAGCGTCCACGCCTTCATCATCGGGGAACACGGGGACAGCGAGCTGGCCGTTTGGAGCAGCGCCAATATTTCCGGCGTGGATTTGGGGGATTTCTGCGAGCTCATCGGGGAGCCTGCCTACCGGGAGGACCTGCGCGCTCTTTATGAAAACGTCCGGGACAGCGCCTATGAGATCATCGAGAAAAAGGGCGCAACCTATTACGGCATCGCCATGGCCGTCCGCCGCATTGCCCAGTGCATCGTCCGGGACGAGCACAGCGTCCTGCCCATTTCCACCTTTGCCGAAGGCCACTACGGCCTGTCGGACATCTGCATGAGCCTGCCCGCCATTGTGGACCGGGAAGGGGTGGAGCAGGTGCTGGATATCCACTTAAACCGGGAAGAATTGAAAAATTTAGGGCTTTCCGCCCAGGCCCTGCGGAAGGTCTTGGACGAAATCGCCCCGGATTTGGAACTGTGAAAAGAATTTGCCGCTGAATAATACGCTTTCTAAAAAGACAAAATAAAAGCTTTACTCAATTTTTCTCGAAAAATTGCGGGCTTCCCGCAGGAAGCGGAATATTCATGATAAGAAAGATCAGGAAGGGCTGGGGAAACCCTATCCCCCACTTTTCAAGTGGCGGGGTTTCCCAAACGGCTTTATATCCTATTATCTCTGCCAAACAATCCAGTGAATTGTTTGGCACAGTAACATGGCCCTTTCTGAAATTTGCTGCGCCATCCCATTCTTTTCAGCACTTTGAAGTATGCCAAAATGTTTTATTTCCGGTGTTTGGCCACATAAATGAGCCGCTGGGAATCGGGTTTCGGTTCCGAAACAAAGTCCTCGTCATACACTGCTTCCAGCTGAAGCCCGGCCTTTTCCAGGGCCATTAGCACCTGCTCATGGGAATAGGCCCGTTCCCCGAAGCTCTCCTCCAGCCGGTCATAAAGGCCCTCTTCCGTCTGGACAAAGATGCTCAGGTCCATCTGCACCAGGTTGTCCTCCAGCAAAGTGTTCTGCCAGGCGCAGAAAGCCTCGTCGTAATCGTACACAAAGGTGTTGTTGGCAAGGATTTTCTGATGCTTATAAGGAGTGTTCAGGTCGAACACGAACACACCGTCCGGGTGCAGGAACAGGGCCGCCTTGGCAATGGCGGCGCAGAAATCCTCGTAATCCGTCAGGTGGTTCAAGCTGTCCAAGGCGGACACTACCGCGTCAATGGTGCCGTAAAGGTCCAGTTCCGTCATTTCCTGGCAGATGTAGGTGATGTCGCGGCCGCTTTGCATTTTCTTTTCCTGAGCTTTCCAGAGCATGTCCGGCGAGTTGTCCACCCCAATGGCGTCGTAGCCCAGAGAAGCCAGTTCCTCCGTCAGGGTCCCGGTGCCGCAGCCCAGGTCCAGCAGGATCCCATGGAACCCCCCGTGGGCCAGGATGAGCCGATCAAACCCCTGGGCCCGGGCTTTGTAGTCGATATCGGAGGTCAAAAGGTCGTAAACCTCCGCGAACTGTCCGTAAAGGCTCATTTATCGTTCTCCCCGCCGGTGATGCCTTTCTGTTTCAGGCGTTCAAAAATGGCCTCGTAGCCGTCGCAGCCGTAGTGCAGGGAACGGTTCACCCGGCTGATGGTGGCGGTGGAAGCGCCGGTCTGGGCCACAATGTCGCTGTACACCTTGTTTTCGCTGAGCATTTTCGCTACATGGATCCGCTGGGATAGGGCTTTCAGCTCCTGTACGGTGCAAAGGTCCTCAAAAAACTTGTAACATTCCTCCATATCCCGCAGCTCCAGTACCGCGTGGAACAGAAGCTCCACATGAAATTCTTTGAGTTTTTCGTTCATACTTTCCAATCCTTTCTAAAAGCGTCCGATTCCGGCTGTTACTATGATTTTAACACAGCACAGTATGAAAATCAATCGCTTTCCGGAGGGATTGGCAGGATTTTCAGAAAAATTCACAATTATCGGAAAAAGTGACGGCCCGGGGCGCTGAATTCATATACCAGGCATTGAAACTGCCCGTTGGAGGTGGGGACTTCCAGGGTTTCGCCGATGCGCATGGACATCCCGGCCTTCTGCATCACCCGGCCGGAGGCGGGGTTTTCCACCGCATGCTTGGCGATGACCCGGCGGTAGCCCACTTTTTTTACGGCAAAGTCCAGCACAGCCCGCAGGGCTTCGGTGGCATAGCCCAGGTTCCACCACTGTTCCCCCAGGCAGTAGCCCGCTTCGCAGCACTTTCGGCTGCCGCCGTCCACCAGGCCGATGGAGCCGATGAGCTGGCCCGTCGCTTTTTCCACAATGGCCCATTCGTAAAAATCTCTATACTGGTATTGCCGCAGCCAGCCTTCCACAACGGCCCGGGTTTCCTTTTCCGAGCGATGGGACACCCAGGTGAGGCAGCGGGTGACGGCCGGGTGGCTGGCCCAGTTTTTAAACATAGCCGGGATGTCCTGTTCGGTAAACCGGCGCAGCAAAAGCCGCTGGGTTTCCAGTTGCATGGTTCCGCAGTGTTTCATAAAGCAAGTTCTCCTTTGGGTCCCGGGCCGGAAAACAGCCTTGGATTTTTTGCCGGACTATGGTATAATAGCTTCGAGAGCTTTCAACATGTTCTGATACATTCATTGTACCACATTTTTGAAAGAAAAAACATAGGAAATCATCAGGATGGTGACATTTATGCCGGAATTTTGGGATATGCATGTTCACACGGCCCGCAGCTTCGACGCCCAGGCGAAGCCTGAGGAGCAGCTGGCCCGTGCGGAGGAGATGGGATTTACAGGCTTTGCCGTAACCAACCACTGCGACGTCAATGTCCAGACGCTGGAGGCCATCCGGGAAACCTTCCTGGCGGATGGAGAGGACGTCCGCAGGCTTCAGGAATCCGGTTCCCCGGTGCGGGTCCTGCAGGGCATCGAACTGGGGGAGCCGTTGGAGGATCTGCCCTACGCGGAAGAAATGATGGGTCTGCTGCCTTATGATTATGTCATTGGCTCAGTCCACAATTCCCCGGGACAGGAGGATTTTTACTTTATGGACTGCTCCGCCATCGACCTGGACGCGGCCCTGGTCCCGTATTTTGAAACCCTGATCCAGCTGGCCCAGTGGGGAAAAACCGACTCCATTGCCCACATTACCTATCCACTCCGTTATATTGAGGGGAAATATAACAGAAAAGTGGAGCTTTCCCGTTATTCCGACTTGATCGATCAGCTTTTCGGGGAGATCATCGCCAAAGGTCTGGCCTTGGAGATCAATTCCAGCGGCCTGCGCCAGGAGATCAAACGGCCCATGCCGGACGAGCGTTTTATCCGCCGGTATTACGAGCTGGGCGGCCGGAAAATCATTTTCGGCTCCGACGCCCACCAGAGTCAAGATTTTGGCGCGGGCATCCGGGAGTGCATGGCCCTTTGCCGGGACATCGGCTTTACCCACGCCGTATATTTTCAGAACCGGCGGGAATTTTCCTATGAGCTGGGGATTGGAGGGAGCCAGCCGTGAAAAAAACACCGTCACATTCCGGCGAAGCGCTGTTTTTCACGGAAATGTCCCACAGCCTGCGGGTTTTCCTCAAGTGGACGGGGCTTTCCATCCTCTGCGGCGTCCCCATTGGCCTGGCCGGGGCCGCCTTCCATTACCTGATTGAGGAAGCCACTCATTTCCGGGAGGGGCACAGCTTCATTATCTGGCTCCTGCCCTTGGCGGGGGTGCTCATCGCCTGGATGTACAAGGCGGCGGGCATGGAAACAGACGGCGGCACCAATACGGTTCTGTCCTCTGTCCGGTCGGAAAAGGTGCTGCGGTTCCGGACAGCTCCCCTGATTTTTGTCAGCACCATCCTCACCCACCTGTTCGGCGGTTCCGCCGGACGGGAAGGGGCGGCCCTTCAGCTGGGCGGCAGCATGGGGGTGCAGCTGGGGCGGCTCCTGCGGCTGGACGCCCGTTCCCAGCACCTGCTGACCCTCTGCGGCATGAGCGCCTGCTTTGCCGCCCTGTTCGGCACGCCGCTGACCGCCGCTTTGTTTGCCATGGAGGTGGTCAATGTGGGGGCCATGTATTACGCCGCCCTGGTGCCCTGCCTGTTTTCCGCCCTCATCGGCGCGGGGATCGCCGGATGGCTAGGGGCGGCCCCTACCGCCTTTGCCCTGGAAAACGTCCCGGCCCTTTCCCTGGAAACAGCGGTCCAGGCGGCGGGACTGGGGCTACTCTGCGCCGGCATCAGCATCCTTTTCTGCGTGGCGGTTCACGGCGCGGCCCATGGGTTCCGGCGTTTTCTCCCCAATACCCTGGTCCGGGCGGCAGTCGGGGGGCTTTTGGTGGCATGCCTCACCTTCCTGCTGGGGACCACCGATTATAACGGCGCCGGGATGGGAATCGTGGCCCAGGCCATCGCCGGGGAAGCACGGCCGGAAGCGTTCCTTTTGAAGATCCTGTTTACGGCGCTGACCCTGGGGGCCGGTTTCCGGGGTGGAGAGATTGTGCCGGTGTTTTTTGTGGGGGCCACCTTCGGCTGCGCGGCCGCGCCATTGCTGGGCCTTGCGCCGGGCTTCGGCGCCGCGTTGGGGCTCATATCCGTCTTCTGCGGCGTGGTCAACTGCCCCTTGGCCAGCCTGATGCTGGGCTTTGAGCTGTTCGGCGGGCAGGGGCTCCCTCTCTTTGCCGTATCCGCGGCAGTGTCCTATATGCTGTCCGGCTATTTCGGACTGTACAGCAGTCAGCGGTTCTTTTATTCCAAAACCGAGCTGATGCGGGTCCACTGGTCAGCATGGTAAAACGCAGGAGGAAAATCATGACAAATATTTTACTCGAAGGATATGATATAGATGCTCCGTGGCTTTATGGAACCCTGAAAAGTTATCTGAAGCCGTGTTGTCGTGTTGCCGTGATTGCATTTTCCTTTCGGGACAGCCGGGTAAAATCCTCTGAAGACTGGGATTTGCTGTATGGCAAAGATCATGGGAAGTATTACAACGGGATTGTGGGCGGCTTTGCTTCTTATGGCATTCCCGCGGATCAGATTGCCTGGGTTAATTACTTTACCGACAGTAAAGGATCGGCGGCGGAAAAAGTTACGGGAGCAGATGTCCTCTATTTTCTTGGCGGCTTACCGGACAGAATGATGGAACGGATTGAAGAATTTGGATTATACGATGTATTACTAAAACACAGTGGTATTGTGATGGGATACAGTGCCGGGGCTGTGATCCAACTGGCCGAGTATCATTTGTCACCCGATGAAGATTATCCGGAATTTCGGTATTATAAAGGCCTTCCGTTTTTAAAAGATTTCTATTTGGAAGTTCATTATGAAGGAACAGACATACAAAATGAATCGATCCAGCGGGTACTCGCTCAACGGGGAAAGCCAGTATATGCGGTCACCCTCGGAGCCGGCGCGATCCTTGCGGAAAACGGGGATGTCAAGATACTGGGGGATGTAAAAGAATTTCTCCCAGGCAAAAGAACAGAAGATTTTCAATAAAGAAAAGGAGTCACATTATGGCAACATTACAGCACGCGATGTCTGGGGACGGTTCGGTTATGGTACTGGCCATCCGGTCCACGGATATTGTTTCCCGAATCGAGGAGATCCACCGCACCTCCGCCGTGGTGACGGCGGCCCTGGGGCGGCTCACCACAGCGGCCTCCATGATGGGGGTCATGCTCAAAGGCGAGGGGCATTCCGTCACCCTGCGGGTAGATGGCAACGGCCCGGCGGGCACCCTGATCGCCGTGTCGGACAGCCTGGGCAACGTCAAAGCCTATGTCCAGAACCCGGTGGTGGAGCTGCCCCTGAACGCCAAAGGCAAGCTGGACGTGGCCGGGGCCGTGGGCCGGGAAGGCTATTTGAGCGTCATCAAGGATATGGGCCTCAAAGAGCCCTATAGCGGCCAGGTGCCCCTGATTTCCGGGGAGCTGGCGGAGGACGTCACCAATTACTACGCCACCAGCGAGCAGACCCCTTCCAGCTGCGCTTTGGGGGTGCTGGTGAACCCGGACCTGACCGTCCGGGCGGCAGGCGGTTTTCTGGTGCAGCTGCTTCCCAACGCGGCGGAATCCACCATCAGCCGGCTGGAGGAAAACATCCGGGCCATCCCGCCGGTTTCCAGCCTCATTGACCAGGAGTACACCCCGGCGGAAATCTGCGGCCGGATTTTAGAGGGCTTAGACCCGGTCCTGCTGGACGAATTTACCACCGAGTACCGGTGCGACTGCAGCCGGGAGCGGGTGGAACGGGCGGTTTTGAGCCTGGGCAAGGCCCAGCTGGATGAACTGATCGAGGAGGACCACGGCACCGAGGTCGGCTGCCATTTCTGCGGCAAGCTGTACCGGTTCAGCGAGGAGGACTTAAAGGCCCTCCGGGACCGGGCAGCGCGATAGGAGGATGGAAAAATGCGGGTTTTGATGATCGGCGATGTGGTGAGCCAGGCCGGGTGCGAGTTCCTGCGGAAGGTCCTGCCCGGCTTCAAAAAGCAGGAAATGGTGGACGCGGTGGTCTGCAACGGGGAAAATTCCGCTGTGGGCAATGGGATCCTGCCCCGTTCCGCGGAATTTCTCTTTGACAGCGGGGTGGATGTGATCACCGGCGGCAACCACAGCCTGCGCCGCTGGGAGATCCAGGACTACCTGGAGGAGCACCCCAACCTCCTGCGCCCGGCCAACTATCCCCGGGATTGCTACGGCAGCGGCTATTACAAGCTGGATCTGGGCAGCTGCACCATCCTGGTCATCAGCCTGCTGGGCCAGGTCTACCTGGAGCCCATGTCCAGCCCCTTTTCCTGCGCGGACGCCATCCTGGAAAAGGAGAAGGCGGATTTTGTCCTGGTGGATTTTCACGCCGAGGCCACCGGGGAAAAGATGGCCCTGGGCTACTACCTGGACGGCCGGGTCTCCGCGGTGGTGGGGACCCACACCCATGTGCAGACTGCCGATGAAACCATCCTGCCCGGCGGCACCGGCTATATCAGCGATCTGGGCATGACCGGCCCCATTCGCTCCATTTTGGGGGTCAAACCGGAGTGCGTCTTGCGGCGGATGACCACCTGTCTGCCCACCCGTTTCGAGGTGGAGTCGGATGTCCCCTGCAAATTGGAAGGGGTTTTGCTGGATTTAGACAAAAAAACTGGAAAATGTGCTAAAATCAAAAGGGTTCGTTTGTTGTAAACTGTAAAAAGTTCCTCTATCTCTTGAAAATTCTCCCTGAATCGTTTATAATAAAAGCAAATAAACCAAGCACAGGCCCTGTGTTGACAAAATTTTCGGGAGGATTCAACAATGGATGTTCTCAAAGTTTCGACAAGATCCACACCAAATTCCGTAGCGGGAGCAATTGCGGGAGTCATTCGGGAAAAAGGTTCCGTTGAAATTCAAGCGATCGGCGCCGGGGCCGCCAACCAGGCGGTAAAAGCGGTAGCCATCGCGCGAGGATATCTGGCGCCGGCGGGCTTCGATTTAGTCTGTGTTCCGGCCTTTGCCAATGTGGAGATAGACGGCGCGGAACGCACCGCCATCAAACTGATTGTAGAACCTCGATAAAAATCCCGGCCGTCTTTTGGACGGCCGGGATTTCATTTTACCTGCGTTGGTTTAGAAGGGTTATTTGCACCAGATGTTGTCCACATATTCCTGGACAGCGCGGTCGGCGGAGAAGATGCCGGCCCCGGCGATGTTCATTAAGGACATCCGGTTCCAGGCGTCTGCGTTCCGGTAAACCTCGCCCACATGGGCCTGAGCCTGACGGTAGCTGTCAAAGTCCGCCAGGGACATATAGGTGTCGTTGTTCAGCAGGTACTGGATGATGGAATCGAAATTCTTGCCGTCTAAGCCGCCGTTCCGGACAAAGTCCAGCACCTCCCGGATATAGGGATTAGAGTCGTACAGGGCGCGGGGGCTGTAGCCTTTTTCCCGGGTCTGGTTGACTTCCTCGGTGTTCATGCCGAAGATAAAGATGTTTTCCGGGCCGACCTGGTTGAAGATCTCGATGTTGGCGCCGTCCATGGTGCCCAGGGTCAAAGCGCCGTTTAACATCATCTTCATGTTGCCGGTGCCGGAGGCCTCCTTGCCGGCCTGGGAGATCTGCTCGCTGATTTCCGCCGCGGGATAGATCTTTTCCGCCAGGGAAACCTTGTAGTCCTCCAGGAAGATGACCTTCAGCATCCCTTTCAGGTCCTGGTCGCGGTTGATGACGTCGCCCAGGGCGCAGATAAAGCGGATGATTTCCTTGGCCATGTAGTATCCGGGGGAAGCCTTGGCCCCAAAGAGGAAGGTCCGGGGCTGGATGGTCAGGCCGTGGTTCTTGATCTGCAAATACAGGTGGCAGATGTGCAGGGCGTTCATCAGCTGGCGCTTGTACTCGTGGAGCCGCTTCACCTGGACGTCAAAGAGGGAGGTGGGGTCCACTTTGATGCCGTTGGCCTCGGAAATATACTTGGCCAATTTTTTCTTATTTTCCAGCTTGATCTGGGCCAGACGCTGGAGGGCCTGCCGGTCGTCGGCAAATTTTTTCAGGTTTTCCAGCTGGTCCCAGTCGTGGATAAAGCCGTCCCCAATGAGCTCCGAGATATAATCGGACAGCAGGGGGTTATCCTGGCAGAGCCACCGCCGGGAGGCGATGCCGTTGGTGACGTTGGTCAGCTTGCCGGGGAAGATATCGCTGTAATCCTTAAAGAGGTCGTCCTTGAGGATATCGGAGTGCAGGGCGGAAACGCCGTTTACGGAGAAGCAGGCCACGACGCAGAGGTTGGCCATGCGGACCTGGTTGTCGCCGATAATGGCCATAGAGGAGAGCTGGCCCCGTTTTTCCGGATGGAACTCGAAAACGTCCCGGCAGAAGCGGCGGTCGATTTCCTCGATGATGCTGGTGATGCGGGGCAGGTGCTGGCGGAACAGGTTCAGATCCCAGCGTTCCAGAGCCTCGCTCATAACGGTGTGGTTGGTGTACGCTAAGGTCCGGCAGGTGATCTCCCAGGCGTTTTCCCAGTCGTAGCCGCATTCATCCAGCAAAATCCGCATCAGCTCCGGCACGCAGAGGGCCGGATGAGTGTCGTTGATGTGGATGACCGCCTTTTCCGGCAGGTTATCCAGGGTGGGGTTGTGGCGCAGGTGCTCCCGGATAATGGTCTGCAAAGAGGCGCTGACAAAGAAATACTGCTGTTTCAAGCGCAGGCGCTTGCCTTCGATGTGGTCGTCGGCCGGATACAGGACTTTGGAAATGGCGTCGGCCTTTACGTCCTCCTCCATGGACTTCACATATTCGCCACGGGAGAAGGGGTACATATCAAAGCCTTTTGCGGAAGGGGCTTCCGCCCGCCAGAGCCGCAGGCAGTTGACGGCCTCGCTGTCCTTGCCGGAGATCATCAGGTCGTAGGGGACGGCCCGGACGGTGTAGTAGTCCCGGTGGATGGTGGTCAGGCCGTGCTCGCCCCATTTTTCCTCCACATGGCCGTCAAAGTGCACTTCCATGGCCTCGTCGTTGCGGGGGGTCAGCCAGTAGCCGCCCATTTCCAGCCAGTCGTCGGGGAACTCCATCTGCCAGCCGTCTACGATCTTCTGCTTGAAAATACCGAACTCGTAGCGGATGGAAAAGCCGGTAAAGGGGTAGTTTAAAGTGGTGGCGGCGTCCATATAGCAGCTGGCCAGACGCCCCAGGCCGCCGTTGCCAAGGCCGGGGTCCGGCTCCATTTCATAAATCTTGTTCAGGTCGAAGCCCAGCTCCGAAACCGCTTCCTTCATGGCGGATTCCATGTTCAGGTTGTAGAGGTTGTTGCGCAGGCAGCGGCCCACCAGGAACTCCATGGACATATAATAAATGCGTTTCTGGTCCTTCTTTTGCAGGGTGTCCAGATAGTCGGCCCGTTTGTGGGTCAGGTGGGACTGGACCACCGTCAGGACCGCGCCGTACATCTGGCGGTCGGTGGCTTCATCCGGCGCGTAGCCGTAGTTGGTTTTTAGGGTGCGGATCAATTCATCTTTCAGTGTTGCAGCGGATGGATTCATGCAGAAATCTCCTTTCCTTATCAATATCAATAGTGCATGCCAATCTCAGTATCTGCTAATTCTATTGTACTATATTCGCCCACTTCCTACAATTGATGAACAGCCGGTAATCAGCGGGCGTATTTTTCCATTTTTATCAAAAATGACCTTATTTTGCGCAAAAAAAGACCCGGCCCAGAAAGAGCCGGGTTTTATGCCGGAGGCTACAGGCTTTCGTACAGCTTAATATATTCGCCGGCAGAAGCGGTCCAGGTGTAATCCCCGGACATGGCGTTTTTCATAATGGCTTTCCGCTGTTTGCCGTCCTTCCAGATGGCAATGGCCCTCCGGATGGCGTCCAGCATGTCGTTTGCGTTGAAGCTCTGGAAGGTGACGCCGCTGCCCTCTGAGGTTTCAGGGTTAAAGGGGGCAACCGTGTCTTTCAATCCGCCCACCGCGTGGACCACCGGGATGGTGCCGTAGCGCATGGCGATCATCTGGGCCAGGCCGCAGGGCTCCGATTTGGAAGGCATGAGGAAAATGTCCGCCCCGGCGTAAATCCGCTGGGCCAAGGACGCGGAGAACTTAATCATGGCCCGGAATTTGTCGTGATAGGTGTAGTCGCAGTATTTGAAGTAGTTTTCATAATCGGCAAAGCCGTTGCCCAGCACCACGATCTGGACATCCTCCTCCATCAGCTCCGCCATAATGGGCTCGAACAGATCGATGCCCTTCTGGGGCGTCAAGCGGGTGACCAGGCCAAGGACCGGCACATCCGGGTTTTCCGGCAGCCCCACTTCCTGCTGCAGGGCCGCTTTGTCGGCCTGTTTGCCTGCCGTGTCCCCGACGGAATAATGGGCTTTGATGTTCACGTCCGTTTCCGGGTTGAACAGGTCGGTGTCAATACCGTTGACAATGCCGTGGAGCTTGTATTTCCGGGCTTCCAGGATGGGATGCAGGCCGAAGGAGAAGTAGGGGTTCAGAATTTCCTCCGCGTAGGTGCGGGAAACGGTAGTGACGATGTTGGAGCATTCGATGGCCCCCTTCATCAGGTTCAGGCAGCCGTCGAATTCCACCAGGGAGCTTTGAGAGGGGTAGATCCCAAAGACGGATTCCAGGATGGACATGTCGTATTTGCCCTGGAACTCGATGTTGTGGATGGAAAAGACGGTCTTAATGGAGCCGTAGCCCGGCAGGGAACGGTACTGGGTGTCCAGGTAAACCGGCACCAGAGCCGTGTGCCAGTCGTTGGCGTGGATGATGTCCGGGAAGAAATCAATGTGGGGGAGGATCTCCAGCACCGCTTTGGAGAAGTAGGCGAATCGCTCCGCGTCGTCAAATTCCCCGTAAGTGCCGCCCCGCTTGAAATACTGCTCGTTGTCGATGAGGTAGTAGGTGACGCCGTTTGCCTGGGCGGAGAAGATGCCGCAGTAGCAGGAGCGCCAGCCTAAGGAGAAATAGAAAAACTTCTCAAATTTGCACTGGTCCCGCATTTCCTGGGACATGACGGAATACATGGGGATGACCACCCGGGCGTCGATGCCTTTTTTCACCAGTTCCTTGGGGAGAGCGCCCATAACGTCGCCTAAGCCGCCTACCTTGATAAAGGGGAGGGCTTCGCTGGCTGCAAACAGGATTTTCATAATCAAACCTCTTTCCCCGCCGTTTTGGTTGCAGGCAGGACCCTCGGCGGAAGGAGCCTGCCTGTCCGGGAGAGGGTCAGACGGACTGGCCCTTGGAGATCACATAGGGATAGGTGCGGTAGCCGGACAGCATGTGCCCGCTGCCGATGGTCACGTCCTTGTCGGAAATGACGCAGTTCAAATGGGCGCCGCTTTCGATGGTGGTGTTCTGCATGATGATGGAGTTTTCCAAAACAGCGCCCTTTTCCACCACAACGTCGCGGAAGATAATGCAGTTGCGGACCTCGCCGTCGATCTTGCAGCCGTCGGCCACCAGGGAATTGGAGGCTTTGCCGTCAAACCCGTAGATGGTGGGAACGGAGTTTTTGACCCGGGTGAAGATGGGGGTGTCGGAGTAAAAGAGCTCCCGGCGGATGTCCGAATCCAGGACCTTCATGCTGGCGTCGTAGTAGTCCGCCATGGTGTTGATCACTGCGGAAAAGCCCTGATGGGCGAAGGCGTAGACCCGCAGCTTGGAGATATTTTTGGTGATGAAATCCCGGTCAAAGTCCACCCAGCCGAAGGTGTAGGCCCGGTCCAGCATGGACAGCAGCAGCTTTTTGCTCAAGACATATACGCCGAAGGCCATGTTCTGGGGCTCGGTGTGCTGGATGGTGGAGTAATAGGCGTCCTCCACCCGGCCCTCCGGGTCGGTTTCCACCACAAGGCCCGTGTGGTTGGGGCAGATCTTGGTCTGGTACAGGACGGTGATGTCGGCCTCGTGGTCGATGTGGTACTGGATCATGGATTTGAAGTCGATGTTCATGACCAGGTTGGAATCACAGAGGACGACATACTCCTGGTCGATCTTTTCGATGTACCGTTTTACGGAAAGCAGGGCGTCGATCTTGCTGCGGTTGCGGGTGCTGGCGGATTCGGCTTTGGTAAAGGGGGTGAGGATCTTTAAGCCGCCGTTTTTCCGGTCCAGATCCCAGTCCTTGCCCCAGCCCAGGTGGTCCATCAAGGAGCCGTAATGCTCTTTGGTGATGACCCCGATGTCATAGATGCGCGCCTTTACCAGGGAGGACAGGGCAAAGTCGATGAGGCGGTAACGGCCCGCGAAGGGGACGGTCGCCAGGGTCCTCTCGGCAGCCAGCTCATTGGGGGAAACCCCATAGCTTTCAGAAAACAGAATACAGATAGCCTTTGAAGTCATAACGGTAGAACCTCCATTTTTTGTTACTCATAGAATCTGCCTGTCAGCGGTTTGCGCCGGGCTCGATCATTTCCTTGGGCCGGACCACCTGGCCTTTTTTGACCACGGCCCCGCGGCCTACGACTGCGATGCCCCATTCGGAGGGATCGGCGGAATTGCAGGGATCGTCCCCGACGACGGCGCCTTCCTCAATGACGGCGTCCTCCGCCACGATGGCGTATTTGACGGTTGCGCCCTTGTGAATGACGCTATTGCTCATGACGACGGCGGAATTGAGTTCCGCGCCTTCCTCAACGGTTACGCCGGAGAACAGGACGGTGTACCACAGCTTGCCGTTGATGTCGCAGCCTTCGGACACGATGGACTCGGCGATTTCGGCCTTATCGCCAACATAGTGAGGCGGATGGGGCTCGTTCCGGGCAAAGATTTTGCCGTCGCTGTCCAAATTCAGGCCGGACTGGGGATTTAACAGGTCCATATTGGCCTCCCAGAGGCTTTCGATGGTCCCAACGTCCTTCCAGTAGCCGTCGAACCGGTAAGCGAACATCTTCTCGTGGTTCGCTAACATAGCGGGGATGATGTTCTTGCCGAAGTCGTTGGCGCTACCGGGGGTGTTTTCGTCGTCGATGAGGTACTGGCGCAGCTTCTGCCAGTTGAAGATGTAGATGCCCATGGAAGCCTTGGTGGACTTGGGGTGTTTGGGCTTTTCCTCGAATTCGTAGATGGAGTCGTCCTCATTGGTGTTCATGATGCCGAAGCGGCTGGCTTCCTCCAGGGAAACGTCCAGCACCGCGATGGTGGCGTCGGCATTCTTCTCCTTGTGGAAGGCCAGCATTTTGGCGTAGTCCATTTTGTAGATATGGTCGCCGGAAAGGATCAGGACGTTTTCAGGGTTGTAGCGGTCGATGAAGTTGATGTTCTGGTAAATGGCGTTGGCGGTGCCTTTGTACCACTGGCTGTCCTTGTCAGTGGCGTAAGGGGGCAGGATGTACACGCCGCCGTTCATCCGGTCCAGGTCCCAGGGCTGGCCGTTGCCGATGTAGGAGTTTAATTCCAGGGGCCGGTACTGGGTCAGGACGCCTACGGTATCGATGCCGGAGTTGGCGCAGTTGGAAAGGGGGAAGTCGATGATGCGGTACTTGCCGCCGAAGGGGACGGCAGGCTTTGCCACCTCCTTAGTCAGGACATACAGACGGCTGCCCTGTCCGCCGGCCAGGAGCATGGTGATCATTTCTTTTTGCTGTTTCATGATTGGACACCTCGTTTAAAAATTTCGGGTATATGGAAAAAGGGCTACACACGTTTTTGGGCCTTTGCGCCGGCCGCCTTGTACAGGTAGACGGTGGTAAAGGGGGGCAGGTCCAGCTCAATGCAGTAGGGCTTGCCGTCCGCAGGCTTGAGCTTGGCGAAATTCACACCGGCGGCCCGGCCCTCGCCGCCGTACTGGGCTTCATCGGTGTTGAACAGCTCCGCATACTTGCCGCGGCGGTCAACGCCCATGGTCAGCCGGTTTGCAGTCTGCCCGGTGAAATTGGAAAGGACATAGATCCGGTTCCCGGCCTCGTCCGTCCGGACATATCCGGCCAGTCCCTCCGGCAGGGGAAGAAGCTCATAGCTTTCCTTCGCCTCCCATCGGGCGGCGGGGGTTTTGCGGCAGAAATCATTGAGATTCCGCAGAAGGGTCAGGCATTTCCGGTGCATTTCGTAATCCAGCAGCACCCAATCCAGCTCCTGGCCGGGCCGCCAGGGGGAGAACTGGGCGAACTCATTGCCCATCATGGAGAGCTTGCTGCCCGGCAGCAGCCGGAAACAGGCGGCCGCCGCCCGGAAACGGGCGAATTTCTCATCGTAGCTGCCGGGCATCCGGTCGATGATGGAGCACTGCCGGACCTCCCCGGCGTCCAGCTCCAAAAGGGAGCCTTTCCGGAAGGGCGGCAGGCTGCCGGGCGTCCCGGCGGCCATGCTGAAAATGCTCCAGGCGGCTTCCGGGTCCGACAGGAAGGAAAATCCAACCCCGTCCACGGACCCAATGGTAAAGACAGCGGGGAATTTTTTGCGGAGAGTATGGTTCAGCTTCCGAAGGAAGGCCGCCCCGCCGGGCCTTTCCGCGATCTCCCCGGACCGGGGGATCCGGAGCCCGTCCAAATGGAAGGTATTGAGCAGGAAGCAGGCCGAGGAAAGAAGGAAGCTTTGGACCTCCGGCCGTTCAAAATCGAAAAAGCGGAAGTCCCCTTCCTGTCCGGGGGCCTCCCAATAAGGCTGCCCCGCAAAGTCCGACAGGCCGAAATCATCCACCGGGAACCCGGCGGGGTTCCAATCCATCACAGCGCCGAGCTCCGCCTGGTGTAGCTGGTCCACAGCCTGGCGGAAATCGTCCAGCACCCCATAGCGGGAGGTCAGGGCGAAAAAGCCGGTGGTTTTCTCCCCGGCAGAATCCGGGTCCATGTACTCCAAAAGGGGAAGGAAGGCGGCGTGGGTGCAGCCCAGCTTCTTTAAGTAGGGAACCAGCTCCTCCCCCAGCTTCCGGTAATTTAACGGCTCTCCTCCGGCATAGGTGCGGAAGGAGCCCGCGTGGAGCTGGTAAAGGTTTACCGGCCCTTCGGCCTTCCGACGGGCCATCCACTTGACGTCGTTCCAGGGGTAATTCTTTAGGGCGTAAGCCTTGGAGGCGTTGGCCGGGGGCGTTTCCCCGTGGAAGGCAAAGGGGTCGGACTTGAAGATGCGCCTGCCGTCCGGAGTTGTCCATACAAATTTGTAAGTGTCGTACTGAGCGACCCCCTGGACCGTGCAGGAGAAAAGCCCGGGGGATGTTTCTTCCATGGGGAACCGCCGGTCTTCCCATCCGCAGAAGCTGCCTGTCACGCAGGCTTCCCGAGCGCCCGGCGCCCAGACCCGGAAGGTTGCGCCGGAGCCGTCCAGATGACAGCCGAAATAGGCGCAAGCGTCCGTCATAGAGCCGGAGGACCAGCTTTTCAATGAAAAAGACATAGTAGCGATTGATACTCCATTCCTGTAATTTTGTCTAAAATACCTGTTTCCATTTTATGGATACAGCTGGATTTTAGAGGGAAAAACTGTGTATATATAATACAATTATATTCTAGCACAAATATCTGTTTTTGTAAATAATTAACGATTGAAATCTTGCCCGTTCCATGTAGAAACATTCTGTGATTTTTTGTTGGAAGTGTGGATTTTATCCGAAAACGCATATACTTTTTTCGGAGTCTATTGTATAATAAGAAGAAAAGCTGGAAAAATGGAAGCAATCCATCAAGGGATCCAGACTAATCGGGGGAGACCCCGGCAAAGGAGAATACAATGCAGCCAGATATTTACTACAACGCCTGGGACTTGTCCTGCAAAACGCCTTTCGGCTCGGTCCGGGAGGGGGAGAGGATTTGTCTGCGTTTTTTTGTGCGTTCCGGGAGAAAGCCCCAGAAGGTGAGTATCAAGCTCCGGCTGGACGGGCATTCGGAGGACCAGGAGCTCATCATGGCCCCGGCAGGCGTACAAAACGAGTTTACCATATATGAACGGGTATTTTCTGTCGCAAAAAAGGGGCTTTATTTTTACCGGTTTGAAATTTTGACAGAAGCCGGCATCCTTTTTGTGGGGCGGGACGAGGACGCCGTGGCGGTGATCCGGGATTTCCTGCCGGAATGGCAGCTTACGGTGTACGACCGGGACTTTTCCGTGCCGGAGGGCTTGGATACCGGCATCATGTACCAGATCTTTCCCGACCGGTTCCGCCGGACCCGGGAATGGGAGCCGGTGGACGTCCCCGGCAAGCGGAGCCTGCACCGCAACTGGTACGGGCGGCCCCTGTTTAAGGCGGACATCCCCGATTATCAGGCCAACGACTTTTTCGGCGGGGACTTGCGGGGGATCCGGGAAAAACTGCCCTACCTGCGGGATCTGGGCGTGACGGTCCTTTATTTGAACCCTATTTTTGAGTCCGCCTCCAACCACCGGTACAACACCGGGGATTACAAGAAAATCGATCCCTATCTGGGCTCCGAGGAGGATTTCAAGGCCCTTTGCCGGGATGCCAAGGAATACGGTATCCGGGTGATCTTGGACGGGGTGTTTTCCCACACCGGTTCGGACAGCCGCTATTTCAACCGGGACGGCCATTACCCGGACCTGGGGGCCTGGCAGTCGGAGAAATCCCCTTATGCCTCCTGGTACCGGTTCCTGAATCCGGAACGGACGGAATACGACTGCTGGTGGGGGTTTTTGACTTTGCCCAACGTGAATGAAGAGGAGCCTTCCTTCATAGACTTTGTCTGCGGGGAGGACGGCGTTTTAAGCTACTGGATGAAGCGGGGCGCCTCCGGCTGGCGGCTGGATGTGGCCGACGAGCTGCCGGACGGCTTTTTGGATGAGGTCCGGCGGCGGGTCAAGCAGGAGAACCCGGACGCCTACCTTTTGGGGGAGGTCTGGGAGGACGCCTCCAATAAGGAAAGCTACGGCCAGCGGCGGCGTTACCTGCTGGGGGACCAGCTGGACAGCGTCATGAACTACCCCTGGCGGACGGCGGTGCTGGATTTTGTGGGGAAAGGGGACGCCTGGCTGTTCCGGCGGCGGATCCTGAGCCTTTTGGATCATTATCCCAAACCGGCCATCCAGGGGCTCATGAACCCCCTGTCCACCCATGACACTCCCCGCGCTCGGACTGTTTTTGGGGTGGAGCACCCGGTGGACCCCTTGGAGCAGGGGAATTACCGGCTGACCCCTGAGGAGCTGGAAAAGGGACGGCGGCGTCTGCGGCTGGCTTCTATGATCCAGTACACCCTTCCCGGGTTCCCCAGCCTGTATTACGGGGACGAGGCGGGGTTAGCGGGCTTTTCCGACCCCTGGAACCGCCGGTGCTACCCCTGGGGCCAGGAGGAGGAGCCGCTGCTCTGGTTCTTCCGGCAGTTAGGGGAGCTCCGCCGGGAGATGCCGGAGGCCATGTCCGCGCCTTTGCGGTTTGTTTTGTGCGAGGACGGCTTGGCCGCATATAAGCGGGGGAACCTGGTGACAGCCGTCAACTGCGGCTGGGAAACGGAGCACGCCTCGCTGCCCGAGGGCACGGAAATCCTTCTGGCGGAAGGAAGCGTCCGTTGGGAAGGGGAGCATCTGGTGCTGCCGCCTCAAAGCGGCGCGATCCTGCGGCTGTTGGGCCCAGGGGGAAAAGGGGATGACAATTGATGAAAAAAGCGCTGCCCATCCTGCGGGGACTGGGCGTTTATCTGGTATTTTTGCTGCTGCCTTACGGGCTTTTGCTGATGGTGCAGCTCTTTTGGCCCCAGGCGGCCGAAGCGGCCCTGTGGTTTTTGGGGAATTTTTCCAGCCTCATTACCGTCCTTTTGCTGCTGGCCCTGTATAAGCTGTCCGGCCGGGGCGTCCGGGAATCGGTGGGCTGGAAGCCGGAGCAGGTGGGGAAAGGCGGGCACATGGCCGCTTTTGCCCTGGGAATCTGCGGCAATATGGCCGTCAGCGCGGTTTTGAACCTCCTTCCGGCCTCTTGGGTGGAAAGCTATGGAGAGCAGTCCTCTCAGGTGTTCGGCAGCTCCATGCTGATGAATTTTCTGACCGTGGCGGTGCTGGCCCCGGTCTGCGAGGAGATCCTGTTCCGGGGGCTGATCTTCCGTTCCTTCCGGGAAGCCATGCCCTTCGGCTGGGCGGGCGTTTTGTCGGCGCTGCTGTTCGGCGCGGCCCACGTCCACCCCTTGTGGGTCTGCTATGCCTTTGGGATGGGCTTTTGCTTTTCCCTGATGACGGAACGGAAGGGGAGCTTAAGCGCGGCTCTGGCGGCCCACGCCGGGTTCAACCTTTGGTCCTTTGCCGTGGTCCTTGTGCCGTACAGCCGGGTTCTCACCTGGATATTTTACGGCGGGGTTTTGCAGCTGGCCTTTTGGGGGATTGTGGGCCTTATTGGTGCGCTTTTTCTCTGGAGCCGCTATTTTTCCAAATGCAGCTGCGGGGACTGCCGCCCATAACATGGGGGATTTTGATACGGAAAAGAGGCGGATGAGATGGAAAATCCAATCAAGAACCGATTGCTGCCTGCGGTGAAAAAAGGCGGCTTTTACCGGGACGACCTGTTCATCTGGTGCGGAAGCGTCGTCAAAGGGGAGGACGGGCGGTTCCATATGTTTGCGTCCTGCTGGGAAAAGGAACTGGGCTTTGGGGCCAACTGGTTGTTCAGCAGCCGGGTGGTGCGGGCCGTAAGCGACACGCCGGAAGGCCCGTTCCGGCTGGAGGAAACGGTCCTGCCCCGGCGGGGACGCCAGTATTTTGACGGCATGAACACCCATAACCCCTATATCCGGTACTGGAACGGGAAATATTACCTCTACTATATGGGGACGACCTACGGATGCCCGGTTCCCACCCATATGGATCAGATTTCCTCGGAGCTTTTTACGGAAACCTGGAATAAAAAGCGCATTGGCTTGGCGGTTTCCGATTCGGTTTTCGGCCCCTGGGAGAGGAGGGACACCCCCTTGCTGGAACCCCGGGACTGCTCTTATTGGGACTGCACCGCCACCACCAACCCGGCTGTGGCCATTTTGGAGGACGGCCGCACCTATATGCTCTACAAATCCAGGAGTTACGCCAACGCCACCCTGCAAATCGGCGTGGCCATGGCGGAGCGCCCCGACGGGGAGTTCCGGCGGATTTCGGAGGAGCCGGTCCTGTCCTTTGACAACCCGGATTTTCATTTGGAGGACCCGTATCTCTGGTATGAGGACGGGAAGTTCCGCCTGCTCATCAAGGACGATTTCAAAAACCAAAGCGGCGGCATCTGCGGCGAATGGGGCGCGGGGCTTTACGGCGAGAGCGACGACTGCATCCACTGGCAGTTTGCCGACGACCCCAAGGCCTACAGCCGGACCGTAACATGGGACGACGGGAGCGTCACCATCCAGTGCAACCTGGAGCGCCCCTTTTTGCTGCTCCAGGACGGGAAGCCCACCCACCTTTACCTGGCCACCGGGGACGGGGACCGGCCCTATGGCTTTTCTCATACCTGGAATATGGTGATTCCCCTGAAATAGACGCAAAAACGGCAGGCGGTTAGAAAAGCCCTCGAAAGGGGGCGTTGCCCGTGGATGAAGTGAGCGTGCTCTACTTAATCGTGATCCTTTATCTGATCAAAGAGATCATCCGAATCGGCAATAAAAAAAGATAACCGCCCCATCTCCCCAGATTAGCGGTTATCTTTGATCGAAAGTTTGAGGGCGAACCGTCTATCGGTTGCCTTGCATCTTTATTATAGCCAAATGGAAGCAAAATGTCAAGCCGCCGGAGGCAGATCCGGCGGCCTTTTCTTTGTTTGTCCCAGAGAGGATCTCCAAACAATCTTCCGATGGATGGCGAACTTTGGTCAAAAGTCTGCCGTTTCTTTTTGGCGGGAAGCCGTTATTCCAGGAAAAACACCTGGGTCATTCTGGGCTGGGCGCCGGTTTCCGGGTCCATTTCCATGACCATGACGTCCTTCATGTATTCGTTCCATTTGTCCACGACGGGGCTTTGGGCCTGGACCTTGGCCGCGTGATCGCAGCCTTTTTCACATTCGTAGTAGCCGAACAGCTCGTTCCCCACATTCCAGATGGTGTAATTCCGGATGCCCGCCTCTTTCAGCACCGCCTTCAGTTCCGGCCAGATCTCATCGTGACGGCGGCGGTATTCAGAAAGCATCCCTTCTTTTACGATGGCTTTCCATGCGTAGCGTTCCATAGGATCCCCTCCATGTAAAATTTTTTCTTATTTTACAGCATTTTATTCGGAATTTCAAGGGGTATGTTTACATTTTGCGGAAAAACAGGTATACTGGTACTAATCGAGTGGATGCCGCCGGTTTCCATGGGTACAGATTGATTAGTTAGGGGGAAACGCATGAACATTGGAAAAGCCTGCCGGGCAGAAGCCCTGTCTTACCTGGGGTGCCGGGGAAATCCGCCGCCGGAGCTGGCGGTCCAGGTGGAATGGGGCCTTTCGGAGGTGCAGGAACTGCCGCCGCCCAAAATGCTCTGGCGGGGATTTCAGTTGGAACGGACAGGCGGCCTCCTCACCCTGGCCGGGACGACGCTGGCTTTGCCGGGAAAGGATTTGGAAAACCTCCTCCGGGACTGTAAAAAAGTCCTGCTGCTGGCGGCGACCATGGGCCGGGAGGCAGAAACTGCAATCCGCCGGGCGCAGGTGGGGGACGTGGGCAAAGGGCTTGTCCTGGACTGCTGCGTCAGCGCCGCTTTGGAAACCGCCTGCAATGAATGGCAAAGGCAGTCAGAACAGGATGCGGCGGCCCGGGGGGAGTACCTGACGGACCGGTTCAGCCCCGGTTACGGCGACCTGCCCCTTTCCCTGCAAAAGGAGTTTTTGGAAATATTGGACGCCCCCCGGAAAATCGGCCTTTGCGCCACGCCGGACTTTCTGCTGACCCCCCGGAAATCGGTAACGGCCATTGTGGGGATCGCCCATACGCCTCAGCCCCGCCTTTTCAGCGGGTGCCGGGACTGCCCGCGCTACGAAGCCTGTCAATTACGGAAGGATGGAATCACCTGTGGAAAATAAACTGCAAGCACTCTTAAAAAGCCGGAAATTCATTTATCTGGACGGCGGCATGGGGACCATGCTCCAGCAAAACGGCCTGAAGCTGGGGCAGCGCCCGGAACTTTTCGTGCTGGAGCACCCGGAAGCGGTGGCCAAGATCCACCGGCAGTATCTGGAAAGCGGCGCGGACGTCCTCTATACCTGCACCTTCGGGGCCAACGCCCACAAGCTTGCCGGAACCGGCGTTTCCCCGGCCGAAGTCATCAAAGCGGCGGTATCAGCCGCCCAGAAGGCGGCGGAGGAGTTTCCTGGCCCCAAGCCCTTGATCGCCCTGGACATAGGCCCCATCGGGGAGCTTTTGGAACCGGCGGGGACGCTGTCTTTTGGGGAAGCCTACAGCCTGTTCCGGGAAATGGCGGTGACCGGCGAAGAAGCGGGGGCGGATCTGGCGGTCTTTGAAACCATCGCGGATCTGGGGGAAATGCGGGCGGCAGTCCTGGCGGCAAAGGAGAATACCAGCCTGCCTATCTTAGCCACCATGACCTTTGAGGCGGACGGCCGCACCTTTACCGGGTGCACGGCCGAGGCCGCCGCCCGGACCTTGGACGGCCTGGGCGCGGACGCCCTGGGCTTGAACTGCTCCCTGGGGCCTGGAGAGATCCTGCCCATTGCCCGGCGGATGGCAAAGTGTACTGCCAAACCTCTGGCCGTCAAGCCAAACGCCGGGCTTCCCGACCCCCAGGACAACTGCTACCATCTTTCCCCGGCGGATTTCGCCGCCCAAATGCGGGAGTTTGCCCCCTTGGGCATCCGGCTGGCCGGGGGCTGCTGCGGCACCACTCCGGACTTTATCCGGGAGCTGAAAAAGGCACTGGAGCCTTTGCCCTGCCCCAGTGAACGGGAGATCCTCCCGGCGGCGGTCTGTTCGCCCTTGAAAACAGTGGAATTAGAGGGCGTGCACATCATCGGCGAGCGCATCAACCCCACCGGGAAAAAACGGTTCCAGCAGGCGCTTTTGGAGCAGGATTTGGACTACATCCTGGCTCAGGGGGTGGCCCAGGCCGACGCCGGGGCGGAAATTTTAGACGTCAACGTGGGGCATCCCGGCGTGGACGAACCGGCTTTGATGGAAAAGGTGGTGCGGGATCTGCAAGGGGTTCTGGAGCTGCCCTTGCAGATCGATTCCTCCGACCCGGCGGCCATCGAGGCGGGCCTGCGGGCCTTCCACGGGTCGGCCATTGTCAATTCCGTCAACGGGGAGGAGGAAAACCTGCGGAAAATCCTGCCCTTGGTGAAAAAATACGGCGCCTTCGTGGTGGGCCTGACCTTAGACAGCCGGGGGATCCCCCAGACGGCGGAGGAACGGCTGGCCATTGCCCGGAAAATTTTGGAGGCGGCCCTGTCCTATGGCATCCCTAAGGAAAAGGTGCTCATTGACTGCCTGACCCTAACGGTATCCGCCCAGCAGTCCCAGGCCGCCGAAACCTTGAAGGCGGTGCGGATGGTCCGGGAGGAATTGGGCTTAAAAACTGTGCTGGGGGTTTCCAACATCTCCTTCGGGCTGCCCAACCGGGAACTCTTAAACCACAGCTTTTTGACGGCGGCCATGGAAAATGGTCTGAACCTGCCCATTTTAAACCCCAATGTTTCCTCCATGACGGCGGCGGTGGCGGCTTACAACGTCCTCCACGGCTTTGATAAGGATTCCGCCGCGTACATTGAACGGTTTTCCGCCTCGGAGCCGGAAAAGCAGGCCCCGGCGGTTTCCTCCGGCCATACCCTGGCGGAAGCGGTGAAAAAAGGCTTAAAAGAGGAGGCACGGCTGAAAACGGAGGAACTCCTCCGGGAAAAGGAGCCTTTTGACATTATCGACGGCATTTTGATCCCGGCGCTGGACGAAGTGGGGGCCGGGTTTGAAAAAGGGAAGCTTTTCCTGCCCCAGCTTATCAACGCCGCTACGGCTTCCCAGGAGGCTTTTGAGGTCATCCGCAGAAAATTGGCGGCGGAAGGGGCCGGGACCGTCAACAAGGGGAGCATCATCCTGGCCACGGTCAAAGGGGACATCCACGACATCGGCAAGAATATCGTCAAAGTACTGCTGCAAAATTACGGCTACCGGGTCATTGACCTGGGCCGGGACGTACCGCCGGAAACCGTTGTGGAAACCGCCGTCCGGGAAAACATCCGGCTGGTGGGCTTGAGCGCCCTGATGACCACCACCTTAAAGAGCATGGCCGAAACCATCCGGCTCCTGCGGGAATCGGGCCATCCCTGCAAGATCATGGTGGGCGGGGCGGTCCTTACGGAAAGCTACGCCATGGAAATGGGGGCGGACTACTACGCCAAGGACGCCAAGCGCTCCGCCGACATCGCCAAGGAAGTTTTTGGGGAGGGAGAAATTTAATGGGACCCATCCGGGAATATCTGAAAAAAACGCCCCTGCTTTTTGACGGGGCCATGGGGACTTATCTGCTGTCCAAGCATCCGGGGGCGGACCCCCGGTGCGAGCTTTTGAACCTGAGCCATCCGGAATGGGTCTTAGAAATCCACCGGGAATATCAAAAAGCCGGGGCCAGGGCAATAAAAACCAACACCTTCGGGGCCAACACCGCTTCCCTGGAATGCGGCTTTGAAAAGGTGGAGGAGATCATCCGGGCTGGATACGGACTGGCTGCCGCGGCGGCCGGGGAGGGGGCTTATGTCTTCGCGGATATTGGCCCGATCTTGACGGAAAACGCCGGGGAGGAATACCGGAAAATCGCGGATGTGTTTTTGAAGCTGGGAGCCCAAAACTTCCTCTTTGAAACCTTCCCTTCCGCCGGGGAACTGCCGGAGATCTGCCGGTACATCCGGGAACAGCGTCCCGAGGCGTTTATTCTCACCTCCTTCGCCGTTTCCCCGGACGGCTTTACCCGCCAGGGGTACTCCGCCGCCCAGCTTCTCCGGGAAATGGAGCCTTTTGCAGACGGGGTAGGGTGCAACTGCGTTTCCGGCCCGTCCCATCTGCTGGGGCTGGCAAAAGAGCTGAAAACCTCCCGGTATCTCAGCATCATGCCCAATTCCGGCTACCCCACCGCCGTTGGGGGCCGCACCTATTTTGAAAGCGGCGCGGATTATTTTGCCGGGAAAATGGGGGAGATGGCCGGATGCGGCGTCCGGATTTTTGGGGGCTGCTGCGGCACCACCCCCGCCCACATCGCCGCTACGGCCCGGATTTTGGAGGAAGCGGAGCATGGGGACGGGACGGATGCCGCCGCGGCCGCAGTGAAATCCCCAAAAGCCGCGCCCAAAAACCGGTTCCGGGAAAAGCTGGAAGCCGGGAAAAAGGTCATTGCCGTGGAGGTGGACCCTCCCGCCAACGACGACGGGAGCTTTTTCATGGAAGCGGCGGCCCGGCTGAAGGCCTTGGGGGTGGACGCGGTGACGGTGGCCGACTGTCCGGTGGCAAGGGTCCGGGCGGACGCCGCCATGCTGGCGGCCAAGCTGAAGCGGGAGCTGGACATGGACGCTATCCCTCACATGACCTGCCGGGACCGGAACTTAAACGCCGCCAAGGCATTGCTTTTGGGGCTGTCCATGGAGGACGTTCACAATATCCTGGTGGTCACCGGCGACCCAGTGCCCAGCGCCAGCCGGGACGAGGTGAAGGCGGTCTTCAGCTTTAATTCTGCCATGCTGGCGGGATATATCAGGGCTTTGGGGGAGGAAACCTTGCAGGGGCCGTTCCTGGTGGCCGGAGCCCTGAACGTCAACGCCCCCAATTTTGACGCGGAGCTGAAAAAAGCACACCGCAAAAAGGAAAGCGGTGTGCAGATGCTCATGACCCAGCCTGTTTTTACGGAAGAAGCCCTTCAAAATCTCCGGCGGGCCAAGGAGGAAACGGGACTTTGGATCCTGGGGGGATTGATGCCCCCGGTCAGCTACCGGAACGCCTGCTACATGCACAACGAAATTTCCGGCATCCGGCTTTCGGAGGAGATCCTGGAACGGTACAAGGATACGGACCGGGAGGAAGCCGGGAAAATCGGGGTGTCCCTCTGCCTGGAAATGGCGGGGAAAATGACCCCCTGGGTGGACGGGTACTACCTGATGACCCCCTTCCAGCGCATCGACCTGATTGAGGAAATCGTCCGGCGGTTAGGGCGTTAACTCCAGCACGCAGATTTCCGGGATATTCCCCAGCCGCACCGGCAGCTTTGTGGTGCCGATGCCGGAGCTGACAAACAAATCCGCCTGCTCCCAGGCATACCAGCCCTTGTAAAACCGCTGGGAACCCGGGGGCAGGATTTTTTCCGTCAAAAAGGGGAGCGTCACCTGGCCGCCGTGGGAATGGCCGGACAAAACGAGATCAATCCCCTCCATAGGCAGATCGGCGATCAAGTCCGGCTCGTGGGAAAGAAGGATGGTGAAGGCCTCCGGGGACGCTCCCTCCAAATTCAGGGAAGGGCTGCCCAGCAGGGCGTCGTCCACCCCGGCGATGGTGAGATTGCTGTCTGGGACAGAAAGCCACTGGTTGCTGAGGACGGTGAAGCCGCCCTTTGACAACACGTTCTCATAGACCCGGGAGGCCCCGCCGCCCCGGTCGTGATTGCCCCAGACGGCGTACTTCCCCAAAGGAGCCTGGATTTTTGAAAGCTCCTCTGCAATCATATCCAAATCCAGCAGGTCCGCGTCCTGCCAATAGGCGTCAAAAAAATCGCCGCCAAAGAACACCAGATCCGGATTCTGGGCGTTGATTTTTTCCGCGATTTTGGCCAGGTTCCGGGGGGAATACTGGCTCCCGAAATGAGTGTCGGTGAAAAAGACGGCCGTCAGCGGCTCTGTTTTTCCGGCGGTGGAAACCTTTTGGCGGCTGACCCGCAGGAGGTTCGGTTCTATAAAACGGGCATAGCCGCCAACCAGTATGGCGGCGGCAAATAGAATTAGGAAAAATCGAAATAATTTTTTCATCTCATCCCCCTTTCCTGGGATTTTTTGTTTTGGAAGGGGCGCCGCCCCGGAAAAAATGCGGGGCGATGTGGGCGTCGCCCCCTACAAAATTCCTGTTTGTTGTTGGGGAACGATAGGAGAAGAAACCTTCCCAGAACGCCACAGCTTGTCGTGGCGTTCCAGCAGTAGGATAGAGACACCACAGCCGCGTCGGATTACCGGGCTTCGATGGCCGCGGGGCGCAGGTTGGTTTCCCGGATGCGGCGGTAGATCTCCGGGGAGAATTTGGGGGTGCGGTCGTACCGGAACAGGCCGTTCTGCTCCTGCTCGATGTCGTAAGGCTGGGTGTAGCAGAAGGCGCAGATTTTGGGGTTGTCCAGCAACACTTCCGTCAGGCCGCAGTACCGGCGGCAGACTTCCTCCTCGGTCTGGGGCGTTTCCCCGTAGCCCCATCCGCCCTGGACGCCGGGGCACCACCAGGTCCCGCCGTATTCGCTGACAAATAAGGGGAGTTTCCCGTCCCATTTGCCCCACTGGGGGAAATTCTCAAAGGATTCCCCCTGTTCCGTCCGGGCGTAGTGTTCCGCCATGACAGCGGGGTCCTGCTCATAATCGTGGACGTCGTAAAGGTCCGTTTGCCCCGTGTGGACATAGCCGCTGGCGTCGATGACCAGACGGCTGGGGTCGGTCAGTTTGGTCATCTGGTAAACCGTCCGCACCGTGTCCTTGGCGGTCTGGCAGTCGTAGCCCACGTTGGTTTCGTTAAAAGGGCACCAGCCGATAATGGAAGGGTGGTTAAAGTCCCGTTTTACCGATTCCAGCCACTGGGGCAGGAAAACGGCCAGGGCTTCGGGCCTCGTAATGTCAATGCCCCAGCTGGCGTATTCTCCCCAGCACAGGTAGCCCAGCTTGTCCGCCCAGTAAAGGAACCGGGGCTCAAAGACCTTTTGGTGCAGCCGTGCGCCGTTGAAACCCAGATCCTGGCAGCGGAGGATGTCCGCTTTTAAGGCGTCGTCGCTGGGGGCGGTGTAAATGCCGTCGGGATAAAAGCCCTGGTCCAGGACCAGCCGCTGGAAAATAGGCTTGCCGTTTAGCAGCACCGCGCCGTCCTGCACCTCGATCCCCCGCAGGCCGAAGTAGCCTGTTACCCGGTCGCCGCCGGAGAGGGAAAGGGTCAGGTCATAAAGGGAGGGGTGCCCCGGCTCCCACAGGTCGATGAGGGAGAGGGGCAGCTCCAGGAAAACATGAGGGGCGGCCTTTACCGAAACGCGCCCGGCGGGACGGCCTTCCAGGCTGGCGTCGGCGGTGAGCATCAGCCCTTCGGGACAGCCTTTGATTTCCGCTTCAATGGTGATTTTCCCGTTGCGGTAGTCGGGGGTGACCCGGTAATCCGCAATATAGGTGCTGGGGACCGGTTCCAACCAGACAGTCTGCCAGATGCCGGTGGTGCGGGTATAGTCGCAGCCGTGGGAGTGAAGCTCGGAGCTTTGTTTGCCCCGGGGCTGGCGCATACTGCGGACATCGTCCCGGGCATAAACAGTGAGGAGGTTTTCCCCGGGGACAGCCGCTTCCGTAATGTCCAGAGTGAAAGGGGTGTAGCCGCCTTGATGGCTCCCCACAGTCTTGCCGTTTACCCAAACCTCACATTCATAATCCACCGCGCCGAAATGCAGCAGCAGCCGGCCGTTTAGGTCCGCCTGGGCCGCGTTAAAGCGGCGTTTGTACCATACCGCCGGGATAAAATCTGTAAACCCAATGCCGGACAGCCTGCTTTCCGGGCAGAAGGGCACCAGGATGGAACCGTTTAAGTGTTCCGCCTGGGCAAGGCCCCGGGCTTTGCCGCTGTCGGAAAAATCAAAGTCAAATTCCCACTGGCCGTTTAGGTTTGTCCAAACCGGACGGGCCATCTGGGGGCGGGGGTATTCGGGACGGGGAATATTCATCAAGCGTCACTCCTTTGTTGTGTTAGAAAGTACCTTTATTATAAAAAGCCTCCCGCAAAAAGTCAATGAGGATTCCCGGCGGAATCCTCATTTTTACAATTTGGCAATGGAATTTTCAGGAAAAACCGACTCCTACATTCCTCGCGGAACATCCCGAATAGATTGTAGGGGACGTCGTGAATTTATTCACGACAGTTTCCCGTCCCGTGTAAAATGGAAAAACATTTCGGGAAATCCGCCGGGCCGGGCGACCCGGCCCCTACAAAAGTGTGTTCTGCCCCGTTTTACAAAAACGATAGAAGCTAAAATCAAACCATGCGGCGAGCCTGTGAGCCGTCCAGCGGTTGGATAGGGACACCACGGCCGCGTCGAATTACCGGCGGCGGTTCGCCGGAATTATGGCAAAAGCGGGAGGTTCTCTGCCAGAGGCGCAACTTGTTTGCGCCAGCCAAAGTTCAGCGCGGGGTATTACGGCCGCGTCGACTTAACGGCCCGGTTACCGGGCTGCCTAGAGGATGAAGCAGACTAAACCGTTGCAGCCTTCGTTGATGATCCGTTCAATGGTTTCCTGGAGCTTCATCCGGGCGTCGGTGGGCATCCGGTAGAGCTTGTTATGTAAGCCCTCGTTCACCAGTTCATGAAGGGATTTGCCGAAAATGTTGGACTCCCAAATCTTCTTGGGATTCTCCTCAAATTCATCCAGCAAAAATTTCACCAGCTCCTCCGACTGCTTTTCGGACCCCACAATGGGGCTCACCTCCGTCTGAATATCCGCCCGCATCATGTGGATGCTGGGGGCGCTGGCCTTCAGCTTCACTCCGTATTTGCCGCCCTGGCGCACGATCTGGGGCTCTTCCAGAGTGAGTTCCTCCATGGTGGGCATAACAATGCCGTAGCCGGTGGCCGCCACCTCGTCCAAGGCCCCTTTCAGCTTCATGTATTCCCGCTGGCAGGCCGCCAGTTCCTTCATGCAGGGCATTAAATCCGCTTCATCCGTAATGGTAAGCCCCGTGGCTTCCCCAAGAATTTGATAGAATAACGAGGGCTTCAATTGGATGCAGATGCGGGCCTGGCCGGTACCCATGTCAATTTTTGGTACGTTGACTGAGGCGATGTGCTCGCAGCCGGACAAGGCGCTGCCAATGCCGGACAAATCCCGCAGAAGGCGCATTTCCCGGGCAGCCTCCCGGATGGCGTCGAAGACCGCGGTTTTGAGCCAATGCCCCTTTTCCAGCGAAACGATCCAACGGGGCAGCTCCACGGCGATCTCCCGCACCGGAAATTCCAAAAGCATCTCCGAAAGCAGGCCCTTGATGTCCTCCTCCGTCAGTTCCAGGCAGTTGACCACCGCCACCGGGCGGCCGTATTTTTCCTCCATCTGCTTTTGCAGGGCCTTGGTTTCCGGGGAACGGGGGGAGGCGGTGTTCAAAAGGATCAAAAACGGCTTGCCAAGCTCAGAAAGCTCCCGGATGACCCGTTCCTCCGCTTCCTCGTATTCCTCCCGGGGAATATCGGTGAAGCTGCCGTCTGTGGTAAGCACCAGTCCTAAGGTAGAGTGGTCGGTGATAACCTTCCGGGTCCCCACCTCGGCGGCCATGTTGAAGGGCACTTCATCCTCGAACCAGGGGGTCCGCACCATCCGGGGAGCCTCGTTTTCAAAATACCCCAAGGAGCTGGGGACGATGTATCCGACGCAGTCGATGAGCCGCACCCGGGCGGAAGCGTTTTCCTCTAATTCCACCTGGGCCGCTTCCTCGGGGATAAATTTCGGTTCTGTGGTCATAATGGTCTTGCCGGCGGCGGACTGGGGCAGCTCGTCGGTGGCCCGTTCTCTAACAAACTCGCTTTTGATGTGGGGGATGACCAGGGTTTCCATGAACTTCTTGATAAAAGTGCTTTTTCCTGTCCGCACCGGCCCTACAATCCCGATATAGATATCGCCGCCGGTACGCAGGGCGATATCCCGGTAAATATTCCGATTTTCCATTTCAATACCTCCGCTTTCCAACTGTTCAGCCGTCGATCAAGGGGATCAGGAGCATGGTCCGGGCCGGAAGACGCTCCTCCTCCAGGCTGTTTTCCTCCATTACCGCCGCCATGGAGGTGGAGTAGGATTTGGCAATGTCCCAAACGTCGTCCCCTTCCTCCGCGTAGCAGATCCGCAGGGCGCAGAGGGGGTCTTTTTCCCGGGGGGAATCCTCGTTTACGGCGGCGTCGGTGATGGCGGTGAACCGGCATTTTTCGTAAACCGGGCCGCTGACCCGCAGCTCTGCCCGGATCTCCAGGCTGGTTTCCGAAAGGATGGCGTACCCGCAGGACAGTACCTCCACACAAGGAAAGAAGGAGATTTCCTCGGCGGAAAGGCCGGTCAGCAGCTTCAGCTCCGTGGGGATGGTTTTATCCAGGATAAAGGGCGCCCCGTCTGTGCCGATGCAGAGGACGGACACCTCCAGGTTCCCGTTTAAGGAAAGGGTCCCTTCGCTGTACTGGACGGACGCTTCCCCAAAGGAGGCCCAGGCGTCGCAGACAGAGGATACGGCGGAGCCGGAATCAATGGCGTTCCGGGTCATGACGGTCAGGTCCGCGTCCTGGATGAGCCGGTCGGCCGCGGCCGGACGGGTGGAAACGTTGGCTTCATATTGGGTGGAATAAGCGTCGTCCGCCAGGATGACGTCCTGGTTCTGGTCGGCTGTGCAGAAGCAGGAAACGGTAAATTCGCAGTTTAAAATCCGATTGCTGCCGTCCTCGTCCGGCCGGGGCTCAATGCTGACGCCGGAAACCAAAAACCGCACGGCGCAGAGGTCATCCTCGGTGACGCCGGGGACGTCGGCGATCTGGCTGATGGGGATGGAAAACTCCATGGTTTCCGGTCTGGCGCTGTCGTCCTCCGGCTGGTAGAGGATATGCAAAGAAAGGTCCGCCTTGCAGATGACCTTGTTGGCAATGAGCTTGATGTCCGAAGGAACCGCAGTGCAGGAATATCCCAAAAGGGAACCGAAAGAGGGCTTAGCGGCCCCAAGTTCCAAATCTTCATTGACCACGAAGGCTTTGGAGCCGGTTTTCCGGGGTCCGCACATGGAGATCCGCAGGGGATGGAACTGCATACCGCCGCCGCTGCCTCCGGTGATCACCGGCTGGGCCTTCTGGCAGCAGACCCGCACCTTGCAGCTGACTCCGCCCCGGATGTCCAGCCGCCGCTGGTTTACTGCCCGGCCGGATACGAAATAGCAGCGGGGCACCGCGGAGATGATGGGGTTTTGGCATTCCCCGGGCAGCTCGAGGGTCTTGGAAAAGGGGACGTTCTGGGCGACGCAGCAGACCCGTCCGGTGTCTTCCGCCAGGTAAATGGCCCGGACAACGGCGGTCCCGTCCAGGACCACCTGGTTTCCGGCGGCTTTTTGGGATTGGATGACGGGGGTGATGGAGGTTTTCAAGAGCTTAAAAATATTGGGGCAGTAGTCCGGGAGGAAATAGTCCAGCTCGACCGACTGCTCCACCGATGTGTCCAGGACGGTTTCGCTCAGGTAGATGGTATCCTGGCTTAAGGTTGGCTGGGACATGGTATCATCCTTTCTTTTTGTGCTTTTACCTTATGCCTATGCGGCGGCGGGACAAAATATGCGGGAATATCCCGGGGAGCTTGGGGAAGAATAAATCGGGAAAGGAGTGAAGCACATGGACCTGTTTTTGGATTCCTTACACCAGGACCCGTATTTCCAGGGGCTGCCCGAATGGCTCAAAGAGAATATTATCCAGTCCGGGGCCAAGTTTGAGAGCCGGCGGGAGCTGCAGGAGTTTGTGGCCCAGTATCTGTCTGAAGACCGCTGAGAATTGGGGAAGTATACAGATTTTCCGAAAAAAGAGCCGGGTGTTTCTGTGGAGCACCGGCCCTTTTTTGTTTGACTTACCTTTTAAAATATGGTAAAATGTCAATAAAAGAGGAAAGATATTTTGGACAATGTGATTTGCGCCGCAATTCACAGAAAGAGAGGGACCAGCATGAACTATACTCCTGAACAGATCAAGGCTGTGAAGGCCCAAGGCTTCTTATTCAACAACGACAAGGAACATTTTAACGGCCGGGTCATCACCGAAAACGGCGTGCTGAACGCTCAGCAGCTGGCCGCCATTGCGGAAGCGGCGAAAAAATTCGGCAACGGGGAGGTTTCCTTCACCACCCGCATGACGGTGGAGGTTCACGGCCTGCACTACGAGGACATCGAAGCCTTCCAGGCGGAGCTGGCCAAAGCGGGGCTGGTAACCGGCGGCACCGGCGCCAAGGTACGGCCGGTTGTGGCCTGCAAGGGCACCATGTGCGTCTTCGGCCTCATTGACACCCAGGGGCTGGCCAAGGAAATCCACAAGCGTTTTTATGAGGGCTACCGTTCCGTCGCCCTGCCTCATAAATTCAAAATCGCCGTGGGCGGCTGCCCCAACAACTGCGCCAAGCCTGATTTGAACGACATCGGCATTATCGGCCAGCGGATTCCCCGCATCAACAAGGAAGCCTGCCGGGGCTGCAAAAAATGCGCCTGCGAGGCGGAATGTCCTATTGGGGCCTGCCATGTAGTGGACGGCACACTGGTTATCGACGAGGAAAAATGCAACCACTGCGGCCGCTGCATTACCAAGTGCTATTTCGGGGCCAACGAAGGCAGTCAGTCCTTCTACAAAATCTACATCGGCGGACGGTGGGGCAAGCAGGTCCGGCAGGGCCAGGCCTTGAAGCATCTGTGCGCCACCAAGGAAGAGGCCATGGACATGGTGGAGAAAGCCATCCTCCTCTTTAAATCCCAGGGCAAAAAAGGCGAGCGTTTTTCCAGCCTGGTGGAACGGCTGGGCATGGACAAGGTAGAGGAAATCCTTCTCTCCGACGACCTGCTCCAGCGGAAAGAAGAAATTCTGGCGGAATAATTGGAATAAACAGAAAAAACAGGGCGCTGTCCGAAAAAGACGGCGCTCTGTTTTTAGTTTTTAAACCGGTTACCAGGCCTATGCGGCGGGGCAGAGGGATAGAAAAGGTTCAGGTTTTACGCAGCACCCATTCTTTTTTCGCGCGAAAAAAGAATGGGGAGAAAAACGCGCCGGGGCAAGCCCCTGGACCCCCGCCGCGGCTGCATACCACCAGATGCGTATTGGCTGTACGGGAATTAGGAAAGCCTGCGTGGCGGGATGGGAACGCCGCAAGAAACGTTTTGTAAAAAACGATAGAAGATAAAACCAAGCCAGAACGGCGCAGCCTGTCGCGCCGTTCCGGCGGTTGATTTGATGCTGTGCAGCCGCGTCGACTTACCAGCGGCGGTTCGCCAGAGTTATGGTAAAAGCGGGATACTCTCTGCAAGGGGCGCAACTTGTTTGCGCCAGCCAAAGTCCAACGCGGAATACCCCGCCCGCGTCGAATTGGCTGCGGGGCCTCCCCGCTAGACGCCGGAGTAGGCGGAGAACCCGCCGTCAATGGGGATCACCACGCCGGTGACAAAGGAGGCTGCTTCGTTGTTGAGCAGGAACAACAGAGCTCCCGCCAGCTCCTCCGCCTTGCCGAACCGGCCCATGGGCGTGGCCGCCAGAATCTTCCCGGTCCGGGGAGTGGGCGTGCCGTCGTCGTTGAACAGCAGCTTCTCATTCTGCTTGGTCACAAAGAACCCTGGAGCAATGGCGTTGACCCGGATGTTTTCCTTGGAAAAATGCACCGCCAGCCACTGGGTGAAATTGGACACCGCCGCTTTGGCCCCGGAGTAAGCCGGGATTTTGGTCAGGGGCGTGTAGGCGTTCATGGAGGAAATGTTCAGAATGTTGCAGCCTTCCCGGCCCAGCATATCTTTTGCGAACACCTGGGTGGGAATCAAAGTGCCTAAGAAATTCAGATTGAACACAAATTCCACCCCGTCGGAATCCAGGTCGAAAAAGCTCTTGGTTTCCGCGTCGATGTCCCCGGGGAAGTAATATTCCTTGTCCGTAGTGGCCCGGGGATTGTTGCCGCCGGCGCCGTTAATCAGGATATCGCAGGGGCCGAAATCCCGGAGCACCTCCTGATGAACCGCTTCCATAACCTCTTTATTCAGCACATCGGCCTTGTAAGCCTTGGCCGTGTAGCCTTCGGCGGCAATTTCACCGGCAACATCCTGGGCCGCTTCCAGGTTTAAATCCAAAATGGCGGTTTTGGCCCCGCACTGGGCCAGCATTTTGGCGAACATAGAGCACAAAACGCCGCCTGCACCCGTGACAACGGCGGTTTTTCCGCTTAAATCCAAGGAAAAGGGAAGTTTCATTGCAATGCCTTCTTTCGTTATTCGGTTTTTTGTAAGGTTTCCCAAATGCCGTTTAAGTAGGACGCGCCCAAAGCCCGATCGAACAGGCCGTAGCCGGGCTTGCCGGTTTCGCCCCAAATCATCCGGCCGTGGTCCGGACGGATGTAGCCGTCAAAGCCGTTTTTGTAAAGGGCCCGCATGATTCCCACAATGTCCAAAGAGCCGCAGGGGGAGAAGTGGGCGCTTTCCTCGAAGGAACCGTCCTCCAAAATTTTTACGTTCCGGATATGCATGAAATGGATGCGGCCCATGGCGGAATATTTATCTGTGAGCTTCACCATGTCGTTGGTTTTGGCGCAGCCTAAAGAACCGGTGCAGAGGGTCAGGCCGTTGGCGGGGCTGTCCACCAGCTTTAAGAACCGGTCGATGTTTTCCTCGCAGGTGATGATCCGGGGCAGGCCGAAAATGGGCCAGGGCGGGTCGTCCGGATGGATGGCCATATTGACGCCGCTTTGCTCCGCCGCCGGGATAACTTCCGACAGGAAATACCGCAGGTTTTCCCACAAATCCTCCTCGGTAATCTGGGCGTAGTCCTCAAAAACCGCCTTTAAGCTCTCCTTGGTGTAGCTGGCGTCCCAGCCGGGAAGGTTCAGTTCCCCGGTCAAGGGGTCCATTTTTTCCAGCTGGTCCTTGTAATACACCAAGGCGTTGGAGCCATCCGGCAGGACCTTGTCCAGCTGGGTGCGGGTCCAGTCAAAGACCGGCATGAAATTGTAGCAGACGCATTTGATCCCGGCTTCCCCCAGCCGGCGGATATTTTCCTTGTAATTTTCGATGTACCGGTCCCTTGTGGGCTTGCCCAGCTTGATGTCCTCGTGGACCGGGACGCTTTCAATGACCTCAAAATGGAGCCCGGCATCCTCGGTCTGCTTTTTGAGAGCCGCAATGCTCTCCCGGCTCCAAAGCTCCCCGGGCGGGACGTCGTAAACGGCGGTGACGATGCTGTGCATGTTGGGAATCTGGCGGATGTACTCGATTTTCACCGGGTCATCGGGGCCATACCAGCGGAACGACAGTTTCATATTCCAAAGCCTCCTGACTATTCCTGTTGTTGTTTCCATTATAATCAATTAAAACACAAAGTAAAATGCCAATATTGCTTGACATATTGTGTTTCTTGCTATATTATCAATGTGAGAGGAGGGAAGGACTGTGCAAAGCTCTGTCCAGCCGTTCAGCCCCCGGCAGCAGATGCTGGCGGCTGATTATGAAATTTACCGGTACCGGGATTCTTATATCAGCGAGGTGGAACTGCACCACCACGATTTTTACGAGATCTATTTCTTTATTTCCGGCAGCGTCCAGTACACCGTCGAGAGCCGGCAGTACCGGCTGAAATCGGGGGACATCCTGCTGATCTCGCCTTTGGAGCTGCACCAGCCTCTGGTGCGGGCGGATAAGGAGCCTTATGAACGAGTGGTGCTGTGGGTGAGCCGCAGCTGTCTGGAAGCCCTGTCCGGCGAAAGCTGCCGCCTGTCCGATTGCTTTGACATCCATTCGCCCCAGCACACCAACCTGCTGCGGCTGGACGCCGTATCCGTGCGGCGGCTCCAGGACATGGCGGACGCCATGATGGAGGAACGGGAACGGAAGTATTTCGGGTGGGAGCTGAACGCCAAGGCACTGCTGACCAGGATCCTTGTGGAACTGAACCGTCGGATGGGGGACGCGCCCTCCGGGTTTGAGATCCCGGATGAGTCCAGCGGCATCATCGCCGGCGTGCTCCGGTACATCAATGAAAATTTCGGCGAGGAAATTTCGTTGGATTCCCTTTCAGAACGGTTTTTTATCAGCAAATACCACCTTTCCCGGGAATTTAAGCGGCTGGTGGGTACCTCCGTCTACCGGTATGTGATCCAGAAGCGGCTCATTATGGCCAAGCAGAAGATGCTGGCCGGGTGCAGCCCCACGGACGTCTACTGCAACTGCGGGTTCGGGGACTACGCCAATTTTTACCGGGCTTTCCGGGCGGAATACGGGATCTCCCCCAAGGAGTTCTGCGGCGCCGCCCCAAAAGGGACGGACCGGCGGCAAAACTAAGAAAAACTTAAGCGGTCCCGGCATTGCTTTTTCTGCGGCGGTGTGCTATACTTAGGAGGATATGCCGCCTGGAGGCGGCTCAAAGGAGGTCCGGACCATGGCCCGTAGACGGCGACGCCGGTTGAAAACAAAAAAACTGATTCTTACCATATTCCTGCTGCTGTTGTTTGTGGTAATGGGATATTGCGCATATTATATTTTTACCATTGTCAAGGGGCTGGACGACAGCCGAAACGCCAGCTTTACCACAGATCTGTCGGAGCTTGGGATCGTATCCGGCGATACGCTGACAGACGATGCCTCGGACGCCAGCATCACCAATATCGCCCTGTTCGGCGTGGACCAGCGGGAGGACGAGCCCTGCCGTTCCGACGTAATTATGGTGGCCACTGTGGACAAGCGCCACGACAAGATCAAGCTCACCTCGGTGATGCGGGACAGCTATGTCCCCATTGACGGCTACGGGAACAATAAAATCAACGCCGCCTATTTTTACGGCGGCCCTGAACTGGCGGTCAAAACCTTAAACCAGGTGTTCGACTTGAAAATCACCGATTATGTGACGGTGAATTTCAGTGAAATGGCAGAAATCGTGGACGCTGTGGGGGGCGTGCAGATCGACGTTTCCGAGGAGGAACGCAAGGACGCCAACCACAACATGATCGAACAGTCGGCCCAGTCCGGCAAGCCGGTGGATACCATTGAAGAGCCCGGTTTCCAGACCTTAAGCGGCATGCAGGCGGTGGCCTACGCCCGGATCCGCCATGTGGGCAACGCTGACTACGACCGCACCGCCCGCCAGCGGGAGGTCATGGAGCAGATTTTTAACAAAGGGAAAAATATGAACCCCATGGAATATCCGGGGCTGATTAAGCGGATGCTGCCTTTGGTGGAAACCTCCTTGGATTTGGTGGAAATCATGGATATGGCCGGGATTATGCTGCGGGACGTGTCTTTTGTGGACTTCCGGCTCCCCTGCAACGAAGATTTGATCAACGGCGGCAGCCTGGTGGTGGATGGGGTGGATTACCTCTACTACGACCTGGATTCCTCCAAAGACAAGCTCCACAACTTTATCTACCAGGACATCCTGCCGGGGCAGAACAGCGCCGGCCAGGCCCAGGGGGAATGAGCTGCCGGGCGTAAAAGGTTCATAAGCAAAAAGAAAGGGCAGGCTTAACGCCTGCCCTTTGTGATTTTTCGTGAATTATGTGTTTTTTATGACCGTGAAGGTCAGCCACGGGGCGTCGGGGACGCCTCCCCGTACAAATTTTTCGGGACCCTTTCAATGAAGCTGTAGGGGCGCGCATTGCGCGCCCACCGACATGGCACAAACCCTATAACATACAGGCGGCCATGTCATCAATTCGATGACCGCACCCTTACAAATGGTTCCCGTATGGTTTGAAAAATACCGCGGGGTGTCCTAAAAACACGATAAAGAATGAACGGCTAAAACTGTTTTTCCATCTCCCCTTTCAGCCGCCGGATGATCCGTTTTTCCAGCCGGGAGATATACGACTGGGAAATCCCGATTTTATCCGCCACCTCCTTTTGGGTTTGTTCCGGCTGTCCCGTAAGGCCGAACCGCATCTGCATAATCAGCTTTTCCCGGCTGCTTAACCCGTCCAGGCACTGGTTTAGGACGCTGCGCTCCGCTTCCTCCTCCATGCTCCGGCTGACGGAATCCTCCTCCGTCCCCAGGATGTCGGAGAGCAGCAGCTCGTTGCCGTCCCAGTCCACGTTCAAAGGTTCATCCAGGGAAACCTCCTCCTTCTGGCGGCTGGTTTTCCGCAGGTGCATGAGGATCTCGTTTTCGATGCACCGGGAGGCGTAGGTGGCCAGCTTGATGTTCTTGTCCGGCGAAAAGGTGTTGACCCCTTTGATGAGGCCGATGGTGCCGATGGAGATCAAATCCTCCAGGTTGATGCCGGTGCTTTCAAAGCGTTTGGCGATGTACACCACCAGCCGCAGGTTCCGGGTAATCAGGATTTCCCGGGCCTTCTGAGGCTGGGTCTTCAGCAGGGCGAAGATTTTCTGTTCCTCCTCCCGGCTTAAAGGGGGCGGAAGGGTCTGCGCCCCGTTTATGTAGTCGCATCTTGCCAAAAGCCCTAATTTTTGAAACAGCCGGAACAGGGCCGCTTTCAGCCGGTATGGGATTTTCATGTGATCCTTCCTTTCTTTGCAGATTTTCCGGGAAACAGGCCGGCCCGGCAATGGCCTGGAACCCGTCCCGCAGAGGCTGCCGGGACAGAGCCGCCAGGCACAGGACCTCCTTTCCGCCCTCCGGCACAAAATAATCCGGCGCAAATCCCGCCAAAAGGTTCCCGCCGCCTACGGTTTCACAGGGAATCAGCTGGATTTTCTGGAGGTTCCGGCTCTCCGCCGGATTTTCCAGGCTCTTTAGCATTTCCCGGGGCAGGATACTCTCCAGGGCCCGCCGGTCGCAGACCACCACCGGCAGCCCCCCAAGACTTTTCAAGCGGTTCCCGGTGTCCAGCAGGACGTTTAACACCACCTCTTTTCCCCGGTACCCGAGCCTTGCGGAAAACACCCGTTCCTTTGCGGCGGTTTTCTCCCGCAGCAGGACGTAAAGCCGGGCGGCGCCGTAGGCGATGACGGTGGAAACAGCCAGGGTCATGGCCTGGATGTGGTAATACACCACTCCGTTGCGGATGATGAGCCGCGGGGGCGCGGCCATGAGCCACAGGGCGATCATCACCCCGGCAAAGAGGAAATTGGCGGCGAAAAAGAAGCCCATGCGCCGCCAGAAACCGGCCCTCCCCCCGGCGATCCAGGTGATGACGGCCGCCAGTCCCAATTTGATGAAGAACAGCGGCAGAAAGGGCAGCTCCGGCAGGAAAATGGCCAGGGAAGACAGTCCGCCGGCCAATGCCGCCAGGCCCCGCCGCCACCGCCTGCACGGCCGGCCGGACAGCGCCTCCGACGCCAGCAGCAAAAACCAGGTGACATACAGGTTCAGTGCCACCAGCACATCGACGTAGATGGTGACGATTCGTTCCTCCCCCCTTTCGGATATCCCCATTATAGCCCGTCTGGCCGGGCGAAAGCCGTCGCTTCGGGGCGTTCTGTTAAATTTTTTCTCCTGCCTTTACATCCGGCGGGAATTATTCTATAATGAAATCAGTTCCTTACTGTCAGGAGGTATTTTATGAAAGATTATACTGCCCCTCCCATCCTTTGGAAAGACCGCAAGCATTTCCTCTGGTTCCCCTGGAGCTTTACCAAATACAGCCTGGATGAAAACCGCCTGTATGTGGATACCGGCCTGCTCAATACCAGACACGAGGAAACGCTGCTGTACCGAGTTGTGGATATTTCCATGCGCCGGTCTTTGGCCCAGCGGATATTCGGCACCGGGTGCATTGTGCTGTACACCAAGGTGGACGTTTCAGGGGAAATTCATTTGAAGAACATCAAAAATGTGGAAACTGTCAACCGGATGCTTTCAGACCTGATTGAAAAGGCCCGCAGCCAGCAGCGGGTGGTGGGCAAGGAGTTTTACGATTCCGACGCGGATTACGATGGGGACGCCGACGATTTCCACGGGCATTGAGAAAACAGAAGGGCAAGATGTCGAAAAAGGATACAACTCTTCTTGTAAAGCTTATGTTTTGCTGACGCAAATGCACCGTGAAAAAAATTTAGAAAATTCTAAACCTGGATTTTGCTTGCAAAATCCAGGCGCGGGGTCATCCGCGGGCGGCTTGCGAGCCGCCTCTTTTTCTTTTTATTCGCGGCCGAGCCGCGAAAAGCAGGATTTCGTTTTCTGCGGAAAACGAGAAGGGGACTCTGTCCCCCTCACCCCTGCAAACTTTTGAAAAAGTTTGATCAAAACTTTCTATTTTCCTCTTTTGTGAAGTTTTACTTTCAAAAGAAGTTTTAGACACTCTGAGGCAGGCTAAGGTCTGCCCTTTTTTGCGCCCTTGTGAAAGAAATGTAAACATATATACGCTTCCATTGACAATCAACTGTCTTCGGGCTAAAATACTTAAGTAACCTAATTATGCCGGACCGGCATGGCCCCGGCGGAAAGGAGAGGCTTTCATGGAGGAATCGCCCAGCAAGGCTGTCCGGATGTTTTTGGCCATGGACCGGATGCGCCGGGCCTGGAAAGGGATCAACTTTTGCCCGGAATTGAACAAATCCCAGTTTTGGACCTTGTTCCATTTGTACAGGGGCTCCTGGGGGCAGGGAGAATGCCCGGACCGGATGACCCTGTCGGCCCTGGCCCAGATCATGCAGCAGAGTATGCCCGCTGTCAGCCAGCGCATCAGCCGGCTGGAGGAAATGGGCTATGTGACCCGGGTCCCGGATTCCCAGGACAAACGGATCGTCTGGCTTTCCCTGTCGGAATCGGGAAGGGAAGAGATGAAATCTGCCTGCGCCCGTATGACGGAAACCATGAATTCCATTTTGAACGTCCTGGGGGACGATGAAATCGAATTCATGTTCCAAACCCTCTGCAAGCTGGCCGACGCCATGGAAGCCCAGCGGGACGCGGCGGACGGCCGGCAGCCCCAAAATCATGAAAAGGAGAGGAAATCATGCTGAAACTGAAACGGTACCTGAAGCCCTATCTGGCGCTTTTGCTGGCTTCGGTCCTTCTGCTCTTTGGGCAGGCAATGCTGGAGCTGACGCTGCCCAACTATATGAGCGATATCGTGAACATCGGCCTGCAGCAGGGCGGCATCACGGAGGCGGCCCCCGACGCCATTGGCGCGGAGGAAATGTCCATGATGCAGATGTTTATGGCTGAAGAGGACAAAGCCGCGGTGCAGGAGGCTTATGTCCAGGCTGAGGAGGGCTCGGAGCAGCTTGCAAAATTGCAGGAAACCTATCCCGGCCTTCAGGGAGGGGACTGGATCCTCAAGGACCCGGACAACCGGGAAGCCGCTGACCTGGCTTTCTCCCGGGCAGCCTACGCCTTTGTCAATGTCATGACGGAGCTGGGCGGGGAACAGGCCGCCGGTTCTGAAGAAGCCGCCGGTGAGTTGGACATGGAAGCCATGGGCAGCATGCTGGCCGCTTTGCAACAGCCTGGCGGGAACGAGATTTTGGAAAAGGCTGTTTCCGATGCCGCCGTCACTCCGGAATCCATGCTGTCCCAGACAGGCGTGGTCTTTACCAAGCTGTTTTACACCCAGCTTGGGGCGGACACGGACGCCATCCAGACCGGGTACATTTGGAAAGTGGGCCTTCAGATGCTGGGGCTGACGATCCTGCTGACCGCCTGCGCCATTGCCGCCGGTTTCTGCCTGGCCAAGCTGGGCGCCGGCGTCGGACGCGACCTGCGGCGGGACGTTTTCGCCAAGGTCACCTATTTCAACAATGCGGAAATGGACCAGTTCTCCACCGCCAGCCTCATTACCCGTTCCACCAACGATATTACCCAGATTCAGAACTTCCTGAGCATGGGCCTGCGAATGCTGTGCTTTGCCCCCATTATGGGCATCGGCGGCCTGATTATGGGCCTGTCCAAATGCCTGAGCCTTGCCTGGGTGCTGGCTCTGGCCCTGATTATCATGCTGGGCCTGATTCTGGTGCTCTTTTCCGTGGCTTTGCCCAAATTTAAGAAAATGCAGCACTTTATCGACCAATTAAACCTGGTGAGCCGGGAGGAGCTGTCCGGCCTGATGGTGGTCCGCGCCTTCGATAACCAGGAATTTATGCAGGGCCGGTTCGACAAGGCAAACCGGGACCTGACCGGCAACACCCTGTTTGTCAACCGGGCCATGGCGGTGATGATGCCGGTGATGATGCTGGTGATGAACGGCATTTCCCTGCTCATCGTCTGGTTCGGCGGCCACCAGATCGCCGAAAGCAGCCTGCAGGTTGGCGACATGATGGCCTTTATCCAGTACGCCATGCAGGTGATTATGAGTTTCCTGTTTATCAGCATGATGTTCATTATGGTGCCCCGTGCCACTGTTTCCGCGGAACGTGTCAACGAGATTCTTGCCACCCAAAACGCGGTGGCCGACCCGGAAAGCCCCAAGTCCTTGGACCTTTCCGACGGCGCTGTCGTGGAATTCCGGGACGTTTCCTTCCGGTATGAGGGCGCTGACGACAACGTTTTGGAGCATATCAGCTTTACGGCGAAGCCCGGCGAAACCACGGCCTTTATCGGTTCCACCGGTTCCGGCAAATCCACCCTGGTGAACCTGATCCCCCGTTTTTACGATGTGACGGAGGGCAGCGTTACCGTGGACGGCATCAATGTCAAGGATTTGAACCAGAAGGAACTGCGGGACGCCATCGGTTATGTCCCCCAGAAGGGCCTGCTGTTCAGCGGCACCATTGCCAGCAATCTGCGCTACGGCGATGAAAACGCCGGGGAAGACCTTTTGCAGGAAAGCGCCGATGTGGCCCAGGCTACGGAGTTTATCAGCGAACTGCCCGACGGGTTCGACACTGAAATCAGCCAGGGAGGCACCAACGTTTCCGGCGGCCAGCGCCAGCGGCTTTCCATCGCTCGGGCCCTGGTGAAAAAGGCACCCATCTATATCTTCGACGACACCTTCTCCGCTTTGGACTTCAAGACCGACGCCAAGCTGCGGAAGGCCCTGAAGGGGTACACTGAAAATGCAACGGTGCTCATCGTTGCCCAGCGGGTGTCCACCATTATGCACGCGGAACAGATCGTGGTGCTGGACGAGGGCCGCGTGGCCGGTATCGGCACCCACGAGGAACTGCTGAAAAACTGCCCGACTTACCGTGAGATCGCGGAAAGCCAGCTTTCAAAGGAGGAATTGGCGTAATGGCACAGAATCAACAGCGCCGGGGGCCCGCGGGCCACGGTCCCGGCCCTATGGCGGCCGGGGAAAAGGCCAAGGACTTCAAAGGGACCATGAAAAAGCTCCTGGGATATATGAAGCGATTCCTTCCCGGGATCGTCTTGGTGCTCCTCTGCGCCGCGGCCAGCACCATCTTTTCCATCTTCGGGCCGAAGGTTTTGGGCCAGGCGACCACCAAGCTCTTTGAGGGGCTCATTGCCATGCTCACCGGCACCGGCTCCATCGACTTTAACGCCATCGGGCAGATCCTGCTGATGCTGGGAGGTCTTTATCTGCTCAGCGCGCTGCTTTCGTATGTGCAGGGCTGGGTCATGTCCGGCGTTGCCACCAAGCTCAGCTACTCCATGCGCACCGATATCAGCCGGAAGCTGGATAAGCTCCCCCTGTCTTATTTTGACCGGGTGCCCCACGGCGAGGTATTGAGCCGCATTACCAACGACGTGGACACCATCACCCAGACCCTGAACCAGAGCCTTTCTCAGATTGTCAGCAACGTGACCATGATGATCGGCGTCCTCTGCATGATGCTGTCCATCAGCCTGTCCATGACCCTGGTGGCCATCTGCGTCCTGCCCTTCAGCATCATTATCGTAGGGGTCGTGGTGAAGAAAAGCCAGCCCTTCTTCCGCAAACAGCAGGAATACCTGGGCCATGTCAACGGCCATGTGGAGGAAATGTACGGCGGCCATGTGGTGGTCACCGCCTTCAACGGCCAGGACGGAAGCATCGAGGAATTTAATAAGCTCAACGACGACCTGTATCACGCCGCATGGAAAAGCCAGTTCCTGGGCGGCATGATGATGCCCCTCATGAACTTTGTCAGCAACCTGGGCTATGTGGCCATCTGTATCTTAGGCGGCTTCCTGTCCTTAAACGGCGCCATTACCGTGGGCGACATCCAGGCATTTACCCAGTATGTCCGCCAGTTCACCCAGCCTATCACCCAGATTGCCAACATCTCCAACGTCCTCCAGCAGACGGCTGCCGCTGCGGAACGGGTATTCGCCTTCCTGGAAGAGAAAGAGGAAACCCCGGACCCGGAAAACGCCCTGTCTCCGGACCTTATCGACGGTTCTGTGGCCTTTGCCCATGTGCACTTCGGCTATGTGCCGGAAAAGACCATTATCCACGACTTTTCCGCTATGATCGAGCCTGGCACCAAGGTGGCAATCGTCGGCCCCACAGGCGCAGGCAAGACCACCATGGTGAAGCTGCTCATGCGGTTTTACGATGTCAGCGGCGGCGCGATTCTGTTAAGCGGTTACGATGTCCGGCAGTTTGCCCGGGGCGACCTGCGGGATTCCTTCGGCATGGTGCTCCAGGATACCTGGCTGTATAACGGCACCATCCGGGAGAATATCCGCTTCGGCCGCCTGGACGCTACGGACGAGGAAGTCCTGGCCGCCGCTAAGGCCGCCCAGGTGGACCACTTTGTCCGGACCCTGCCCCAGGGCTATGACACGGTCTTAAACGAGGAAGCCAGCAACATCAGCCAGGGCCAGAAGCAGCTGCTGACCATCGCCCGGACCATTCTTTCCAATCCCAAGCTGCTGATTTTGGACGAAGCCACCTCCAGCGTGGATACCCGCACGGAAGTGGCCATTCAGAAAGCTATGGATGAGCTGACTAAGGGCCGCACCTCCTTTATCATCGCCCACCGGCTGTCCACTATTCGGGACGCCGACATGATCTTAGTCATGAAGGACGGAGACATTGTGGAAACCGGCACCCACAAGGAGCTGCTGGCAAAAGACGGGTTCTACGCATCCCTTTATATGAGCCAGTTTGCCGATGTAAACGAAGAATAATTCTGCCAAACAGAAATCCCCTCCCCGCAGATTTGCGGAAGGAGGGGATTTGCGTTTTTGGGAAAATGGGTTCGGCATGGTTTGAAAAAACGCCGAATGTGGATATCATGCTGGTGTTGTAGGGGACGGGTTTCCCGTCCCGCCAGATTACCCAAAACATTCCGGTGTTTTATGTGGGCGGATACGAATCAATTCGATGACCGCCGCCCCGACCAATACGTTTTCTATTTCGTTTTACAGAAACAACAGAAAATGAAACCTACCCATACGGCGAATATTTTCGCCGTCCAGCGGGTGGATAGGAATTGAAACGCCGCGTCGTCTTGCCAACGGCGGCTCGCCGCTAGATTTTGGTGATGTCTACCAGTTCAATGTCGTCAATGGTCTTGTTCATGGCCAGGCAGTCGGCCATGGCGTTGGCCGTATCCAGAGAGGTCAGGCAGACAATGGACCGTTCCACCGCTTTCCGCCGGATGCGGACGCTGTCCTTGGCGGGAAGGCGGCCTTTTTCCGAGGTGGAGATGACATAGTCGATCTTGCCGGAATCCAGCAGGGTCAAAACATTGTTGTCCGGGTCCTCGTGAATCTTTTTCACGGAGTTTGCGGCAATCATGTTGCGGTTTAAGTTGGAGGCGGTGCCGCTAGTGGCGTAAAGCTCAAAGCCCATGGAAGCGAACTTGTCCGCAATGTCCAGCACTTCCTGCTTGTCCGCATCCCGAACAGTAATGAACACGCCGCCGGATTTCTTCATCTGGTTGCCGGCCGCCACCAGGCCCTTGAGCAGGGCGTCATGGAAGTTTTTGGCGATGCCCAGCACCTCGCCGGTGGATTTCATTTCCGGCCCCAGATGGGTGTCCACGTCGCTCAATTTGGCAAAGCTGAATACCGGCACCTTCACCGCCACATATTCATGCTCCGGGTAAAGGCCGGTGCCGTAACCCAGGTCTTTGAGCTTTTCGCCCAGGGCAATGCGGGTGGCCAGGGAAACCATGGGCACGCCGGTGACCTTGGAGATATAGGGCACGGTGCGGGAAGAACGGGGGTTCACCTCGATGACGTAAACCGAGTGATTATACACCACATACTGGACGTTGATGAGGCCCTTTACATTCAGCGCCAGCGCCAGACGCTGGGTATAGGTCACCAAAGTGTCCCGGATGCGGCGGGAAAGGTTCTGGGCCGGGTAAACGGAGATGGAGTCGCCGGAATGGACGCCCGCCCGTTCGATGTGCTCCATAATACCGGGGATCAGGAAGTCCTCGCCGTCGCAGATGGCGTCCACTTCCACCTCGGTGCCCATCATGTATTTGTCGATGAGGACGGGATTTTCAATGTGGTGGGAGGTGATGATCTGCATATATTCCTCCACGTCCTTGTCCGAATGAGCAATAATCATGTTCTGGCCGCCCAATACATAGGAAGGCCGCAGCAGGACGGGATAAGTCAGCTCGTTGGCGGCTTTAATGGCTTCTTCCGTGGTAAAGACGGTGTGGCCCTGGGGACGGGGGATTTCGCAGCGTTCCAGCAGCTCGTCAAAGCGTTCCCGGTCCTCGGCCTCGTCGATGGCGTCGGCGGAGGTACCCAGAATGCGGACCCCCAGCTCGTCTAAGAATTTAGTCAGCTTGATGGCCGTCTGGCCGCCGAACTGCACCACAACGCCGTAGGGCTTTTCGGTTTCAATGAGATTGCGGACGTCCTCCTTGGTCAGGGGGTCGAAATACAGCCGGTCGCCAGTGTCAAAGTCGGTGGAAACCGTTTCCGGGTTGTTGTTGGCGATGACCGCCTCATAACCCTGCTTTTTCAGTTCCCAGACGCAGTGGACGCAGCAATAGTCGAACTCAATCCCCTGGCCGATGCGGATAGGGCCAGAACCGAACACGATGACTTTTTTCTTGTCGGAATTCTGACGTTCGATGAACTCGGCGGCCTCGTTTTCGTCGTCGTAGGTGGAGTAGAAATAGGGGGTCTTGGCGGCGAACTCAGCGGCGCAGGTGTCCACCATTTTGTAGGAGGCGTACCGGGGACGCTCCACTTTCTGGCCGGAGATCCGTTCAATGGTGGAATCCAGATAGCCGTATTTCTTGGCCTGCAAGTAAAGGTCGTCTGTCAGGGGGGAGGAAGCAAGCTTCTTTTCCAATTTCACCAGGTTATGGAGCTTTCCTAAGAACCATTCGTCGATCATGGTGATCTCATGGATTTTTTCGTAGGAAACGCCCCGTTTTAATGCTTCAAAGACCACAAACAGCCGGCAGTCGTCGATATTGTGAAGCTTTTCCAGGATTTCCTCATCGGAAAGTTTGGCCAAGGATGGCATGGTCAGGGAATCCAGCCCTAATTCAATGGAACGGACGGCCTTCATAATGCCCTGCTCAAAGGAGGTGCCGATGGCCATGACCTCGCCGGTGGCCTTCATCTGGGTACCCAGGGTGCGTTTGGCGTAAACGAATTTGTCAAAGGGCCATTTGGGGAATTTCACCACCAGATAGTCCAAGGCCGGCTCGAAGCAGGCGTAGGTAGTGCCGGTGACGGCGTTTACAATCTCGTCCATAGAGTAGCCGACGGCGATTTTGGCGGCAACCTTGGCGATGGGATAGCCGGTGGCCTTGGACGCCAGTGCGGAAGAACGGGAAACCCGGGGGTTTACCTCAATGACGGCATATTCCATGGATTCTGGGTGCAGGGCAAACTGGCAGTTGCAGCCGCCTTCCACCCCCAGTTCGGAGATGATCCGCAAAGCGGCGGTGCGCAGCATCTGGTATTCCTTGTCGGACAGGGTGACGGCCGGGGCTACGACGATGGAGTCGCCGGTGTGGACGCCCACCGGGTCCAGGTTTTCCATGGAGCAGACGGTGATCACGTTGTCCTTGGCGTCCCGGATCACCTCAAACTCGATTTCCTTCCAGCCGGCAATGCATTTTTCCACCAAAATCTGGGTAATGGGGGAGAGGCGCAGGCCGTTGCGGGCAATGTCCATGAGCTGTTCTTCATCGTCCGCAATGCCGCCGCCGGTGCCGCCCAAAGTAAAGGCGGGCCGGACAATGACGGGATAGTCGATTTCCTTGGCGAAATCCACCGCGTCCTCCACCGTGGTGACAACCTTGGAGGGGATGCAGGGCTGGTTGATTTTTTCCATGGTGTCCTTAAAGGACTGGCGGTCCTCGGCCTTGTCAATGGTTTCCGGGTTGGCCCCCAGGAGCTTTACGCCGTTTGCCGCCAGAAAGCCCTCTTTTGCCAGCTGCATGGAGAGGGTTAAGCCCGTCTGGCCGCCCAGGGTGGAAAGGATGCTGTCCGGCTTTTCCATTTTGATAATGCGCTTGACAACGTCCAGGGTCAAAGGTTCAATGTAAATTTTGTCGGCCATGGCCTTGTCGGTCATAATGGTGGCCGGGTTGGAGTTTACAAGCACCACCTCCAGCCCTTCCTCCTTCAAAGCGCGGCAGGCCTGGGTCCCGGCGTAGTCAAATTCGGCGGCCTGGCCGATGACAATGGGGCCGGATCCAATAACCAGCACTTTTTTAATATCGCTTCTCAGCGGCATGAGTATCATCCTTCCATGGTATTAAAAATCAGTTTTCAGCAAATAAAGTCCCCAAACCCCGTCTTTTTTGAGGAAAGCCCCGCCGGGATAGGGAGCCCCCGCCTCGTATTGACAGGGGATGATCTCCTTTCCGGTTTCATCCAGCACACCCCATTGGCCGTCCCGCACCACCGGGGCAAAGCCTTCCCAGAGAGAGTAGGTATAACAGGGTTCTTCCAGCTCATATTCTTCGGTATCCGGGTTGTAGAAATAATTGCTGCCCCAGCAGCTTTCGTAAACAAATCCCGTGACAAATTTGCCCTCCGCGTCCACATAGGCCCATTTCCTGTCTTTTTGGACCGGGGCCAGGGCCTCGCCGGAGAACCATCCCACCTGGTCAAATTTTTCATCGGGGCAGAGGACGTTCCCCTCTACATCGGCGAAATTCCAGTAGCCGCCGGGTTCGATGTCCACCGCTTCCCCTTCATAATAGAATAAGTCAGTGTACTGGGTGGGGAAAAAGGCATCGCCCCGGGTATCTTCCGGTTTCAGCTCCTCGATGCCGTGCCCGCCTTCCACTCCGCCGAAATACCGGGGGGCTTCCCCGGGAGTCGTGGCGAAAAGCTGGTAAGAACTGCCGCCGTGTCCCGGACAGAGGGGATAACCGGTAGCTTGTTCCACTTTGGCAGAAAGGGTATCCCATTTTAGGGGATCGGTCCGAATATCGGAATACCAGCTCCAGTGTCCTTCCGGACAGAGGTAAACGAGTTCTTCACCCTGGCATGGAAGAATCTCTACCCCCTTTTCATCAATCAGCCCCCACAGGCCATTTTGCTGAACGGCAAAGAAAAGCGGTTCTTCTACTGTTACACGGGCTGGCCGGGGGGTAACGCCCCGGCGGAAATTGGCCGGAACCATGGCCTCATAATCCCCTTCCAGGGTGCGGACGGGAGTGAGGGCGGTTCCTTCGGCGGAGGATTCCGCGGAGCTTTCCGGTACGGCGCTTTCTTCAGAAGAAGGCTCCTCGGATACTTCCTCCGCCTGGCTTTCTGCCGCAGAGTTTTCGGCGGCAGAACTTTCCGGCAGGGAACTTTCCGCCGGAAGGCTCTGTTCCCCGCAGGCGCTCAGCAGCAGGACTGTTAAGAGTAAGGGCAGCAGACGTTTCATCACAAATACCCCCTTTGGAGCAAGGTTATTTGATGGTCACAAACTGCGCAATGTCGTCCCGCATGCGGATGGCTTCGGCCCGGGCCGCTTCGGCGTACTGGTTTTCCGCCCAGTCGCCCTTTTTGTAGGCGCAGATGATGCCCCGGGAGGAGTTGACAATGGCCCCCAGGCCGTTTTCGTCAAAGGCCCCGGCCACATCCTTGGCCCCGCCGCCCTGTGCGCCGTAGCCCGGCACCAGGAAGAAGGTGTGGGGCATTTTGGCCCGCAGCTCGGAAAGCTGTTCCGGGTAGGTGGCTCCCACCACCGCGCCGACAGCGGAATAGCCGCTTTCGCCCCGCAGCTCCTTGCCCCAGGTTTCGCACATTTTGCCCATGACCTCATAGACGGTGCGTTTGTTGATCTTTTTGTCCTGCAATTCCCCGGAGGAGGGGTTGGAGGTTTTCACCAGGACGAAAATGCCCTTGTCCTGCTCCTTGCAGACCTTTAAAAGGGGGCTGATGCCGTCGGTGCCCAGATAGCCGTTGACGGTCAGGGCGTCGCCGCCGAAGGGGGTGGCAATCTGGCCGTCCAGGTCCACGGTCCCCAAGTGGGCGGCGGCGTAGGCCTCCATGGTGGAGCCGATGTCGTTGCGCTTGCCGTCGATGATGACGTACATGCCCTTTTCCTGGGCATAGGTGATGGTTTCGGCAAAGGCTTTCATGCCGTACCAGCCGTAAATTTCATAGTAAGCGGCCTGGGGCTTGATGGCGGGGACGATGTCGCAGATGGCGTCGATGATCCCTTTGTTGTACTCTAAAACCGCGTAGGCGGCCCCTTCCAGGGGGTCGGGAAATTCCGGGAGAAAAGCGTCCCGGAGATATTGGGGAACATAGGAGAAGCTGGGGTCTAAGCCCACCACGGTGGGGTTTTTGGTTTCCTTGATTTTGGCAATCAGACGTTCAAAAGACATGATAAATCCTCCTTATTTTTCGCAGTTGTATACAATCTCGCCGTCTTTTAGGGTGCAGATAATTTTTCCGGTGAAGTCCATGCCCTTAAAGACGGTGTTTTTGGACTTGGAATGGAGCTTTTCCGGCTCTACCGTCCAGGTTCTGCCCAGGTCGGCAATGGCCAAGTCGGCGGCGTCCCCCGCCCGGATGTGCCCGCCGGGGACCCCTAAGATTTTGGCCGGGTTGACGCTCATCAGCTCAATCAGCCGGGACAGGGAGATGAGGCCTGATTTCACAAGGCCGGTATAACTGGCGGCAAAGCTGGTTTCCAACCCCACGACGCCGTTGGGGGCCTTTACAAAATCGGCTTTCTCCTCTTTGGCGTGGGGGGCGTGGTCGGTGACGATGCAGTCGACAGTGCCGTCTATCACCGCTTCCCGCATGGCCTGCACATCGGATTCCTCCCGCAGGGGCGGGTTCATCCGGTAGTCGGCGTCCCGTTTCCGCAAAAGCTCGTGGGTCAGCAGGAAATAGTGGGGGGCCGTTTCACAGGTGACCTTCACCCCCCGTTTTTTTGCGGACCGGATGAAATCCACGGCCCCGGCGGTGCTTACATGGGCAATGTGAATCCGGGTGTTTGCCGAATCGGCCAGGGCGATTTCCCGGGCGGTAATGGCGTCTTCGCTGGCCCGGTCCATGCCGGGGACGCCCAGCTCCGTCGAAACCGCCCCTTTGTGCATGATGCCGCCGTTGATCAAATCCAAATCCTCACAGTGGGAAATGGTCAGCAGGCCGTTTTGCTCCGCCGAAATCATCCCCTCCTCCATGAGACGGGCGGACGGCACAGGCTTGCCGTCGTCGGATACCGCCACAGCTCCGGCCGCCTTCAAAGCGGCCATGTCGGTGAGGGTTTGGCCCTGCATCCCCTGGGTGATGGCAGCCACCGGGTACACATGGGCCTTAGCGGAAGCCGCTTTTTCCAAGATATACCGGAGCACCTCCGGGGAGTCAGTAACGGGCTTGGTGTTGGGCATGCAGGCCACCGCCGTGACCCCGCCGGCCGCCGCAGCCTCGCACCCGGTGAGGATGTCCTCCTTGTGGGTAAAGCCCGGGTCCCTTAAATGAACGTGCATGTCAATGAGCCCCGGAAAGGCGGTTTTGCCGGACATATCCAGAACGACTACGCCTGGTTCCGGGGAAAGATTTTCGGCAACTGCCGCGAACCTCCCGTCCTTCACCCGGATGTCGCCGGTAAGGTCCAGGCCGTCTGCCGGGCTTACAATGTGCACATTTTTGAACAGATAGGATGGCATGAATCGATACTCCCTTCCTGTTTATTCCAAAATAGATACCGCGTCAACGCCGTCCAGCTCCTTCACCTGGACCCGGACGGTTTCCTCCCGGGAGGTGGGCAGATTTTTCCCAACATAATCCGCCCGAATGGGCAGTTCCCGGTGGCCCCGGTCGATTAAAACGGCCAGATTGATGAGCTGGGGCCGCCCCAGGGCGAAAACCGCGTCGATGGCGGCCCGGGCCGTGCGGCCGGTGTAAATCACATCGTCCACCAGCACCACCTTTTTCCCGGTAACGGAAAAGGGGACGTCGCTTAGGTCGGCGTCGCAGGAACGGTCGTCCCGGTAAGGGGAGATGTCCAAAGCGCCGGTGGGAACCTGGATGTTCTCAATGGAGGAAATCTTTTCCGCGATGCGCAGGGCCAGCTCCTTCCCCCGGCTCATAATGCCCAGGATGCATAAATCCTTGGCGCCCTTGTTCCGTTCGATGATTTCAAAGGAAATGCGGGTGATGGCCCGGGCTATGGCTTTTTCATCCAGGATCAGCGCCTTTTCCGTCATAGGCAGACCTCCTTTGCAAAAGAAAAAACCAGACTGCGAAAAAGGCAGCCTGGTCGCTTTATGAACATAGACCCCTCCCGTATATGCCGGGAAGGGAAGCAAGACCGCCTTGCCAGCCTCACGGGGCCGGCTTAAAGGTGTCGGGAATCTTCTTGTTCTTATTGTACCCGTTTTTGGGCGTTTTGTAAAGGGTTTCCCAAAGTTTTTTCAACAGTTTTACAAGTGCCACAATTTTAGAAAATGGCCTTTCCTTCTTTTGGGGTTTATGATAAAATAAAAATAAGTGAAACAAAAAATTTGCCGAAAGAGGGTACTGCCTTGAAAAACGCGAATCATCCGCAGCCTGAAATTCTTTCCGTTTCAGACGCGGTCCGTCTGCGGAAATATGATGGAAACTACCAGATCGCGGTAAAATGGTATCAAGACCCGGTGGTTTATTATAATTCCGAAGGAATTGTCAGGCAGGAGGATATTCCCGATGAGGGTTATGTGAAAAGCATGTACGATTACTTATCGGAAGCAGGGGAATGTTATTTTATCGAGGTTTTAGAAGATGGAAGATTTATTCCGGTTGGGGATGTGACCATCAAAGCGGAAAATCCCCCCATTGTCATTGGGGAAGCCCGTTACCGGGGGAGAGGCCTGGGAAAACAGGTAATGGCGGCCGTCCTCAAACGAGCCATGGAACTGGGAATTCCCAAAATCTACGGTTCCGCTGTTTACGATTACAATATTTCCTCCCAAAGGCTGCATGAGGCCCTGGGTTTCCGCCCGGTAGGAAAAAGGGAAAACATGATTTTATATGAACGCTGTCTTCAAGAGGACGGACAAAGGTTTACGGAAAGGGAGGAACATCATGCCTGAACCCATCCTCGCCGGCATCCCGGCCGGCGGACTGAAAGAAACTTACGAAGTGAAAATCCTCATCTGCTACCTGCTGGATTCTGTGGGGGCCCCATTGACCCTGGACCAGATCTGCGAGATCTGCACAGCGGACGGGGTAGTGGATTACTTCACCCTCTGCACCGCCATGCGGGAACTGGAGGAAAACGGGAACCTGGTCCGGGAAAAAGAGGGCTGCGTTCTGACGGACCTGGGCCGGGAAACAGTGGAGAACCTAAAAAAAGCCCTGCCTTCCTCCCTGCGGGACGCCATCGTCCGGCGGGGCATGGCGCTGCTGGCCCGGATGAGGCGGGAAAAGGAAGTGACGGCGGAGATCAAGCCGGACGGCAGCGGATACCAGGTGATCTGCTCCCTCCATGAGGGCAGCCTCACCTTCTTTTCCATGGCGTTTTACGCCCCGGACCGGGTGCAGGCGGACATTATTGCGGGGAATTTCCGCAAAAAAGCGCCGGAATTGTATCAGGGCCTGATCCACGCCCTGACCGAATAGACCATTTCTGGGCCGCAACGTGGATGCTGTAGGGGCCGGCGGCGAACCGCCGCTGGTAATTCGCCGCGGCATAATCAATTCCTATCCAACCGCTGGACGGCGAATGTGTTCACCGTATGGATGGGGGTTCCGTTCCTGTCGTTCCGGAAAAATCGGCGGGCCGGGAAACCCGGTCCCTACAAAAATCTATTTTTCGATTGGTTTTACAGAAACGACGGGGCGTCGAGGACGCCGCCCCCTACAAACAATAGAAATAGGCTCCTATCAATCCGGCGAATTTATTGAGCCGCCCGGCCTCCCCGCAATTATTGCAGGGTGTCCTGCTGGACGCCCAGGTAACCCATTTCCATCATGGAAACATAATTCCCGCCGGCTACCACAAAATGGTCCAGAAGCTCGATGCCCAAGGGCTTTAACACGCTGTACAGCCAGGATGTCACCCGGACGTCCTGGGAAGAAGGCCGGGCCAGGCCGTGGGGATGGTTGTGGGCCAGGATCACATTGGCCGCCTTGCACTGAAAGGCGGTTTCCGCCAGCTTCCGCACGTCAATAGCGGCCTGGGACAGTCCGCCGGTGGAGATCTTTTCGCATTTGAGCAGTTTGCAGACGTTGTTGAAGCACAAAAGGTAGACGGATTCCTCCGTCTGCCCCATAAATTTGGGAATGAGGAAATTCCCGATTTTTTCGCTGCTGTTTAAGGGCTCCTCCTCCGGCGCCTGCATCCGTTCCAGATACCGCCCAAACAGCGGGGGGATCATTTTCAGCAGGACGGCGGCGTTGGCGGTCATCCCCTTCACCGCTTTCAGGGCCTCGTAATCCGCCAGGAACACCTGGCTGAAGGAGCCGAACTGCTCAATGAGGCGGTGGGCCAGCTCGTTGGTGTCCTTTTGGGGAATGCAGTAAAACAAAAGCAGCTCCAGGATATTATGGTCGTCAAAATGGTCCAGTCCCTCGTTTAAAAACCGCTGCCGCAGCCGTTCCCGGTGTCCGGCGTGCAGGTTTTCGGAACAGGGGGCGGGCGTTTTTTCTTTGGCGGGAGCAGCCGGCTCCTCCGGGATCGCTGCCTCCTTCTTTGGCCGGGAGGCCTTTTTCCGGGGTTTGGGTTCCGGCGCGGGCGGCTCCGGCTCCCGTTCCTCCAAAAGCTCCTCCAGGGAAAACTCTGTAAGCGGCAGCTTTTCCAAAACTTCCCAGTCTGTGCGTTCTTTCTCCATCCCTGTCCCTCCTGATTCTGTCTTTTATCAGTATACCATAAAAATCCAATTCTGCAAATGCCTGGTTTTTTCGGGGATACCGGTAGAATTTTTTTGTGTTTTGTAGTATAATGAGGGGTAAAGTTTGATTCGGGCTGCAAAGGAGAATCTCATTGGAAATTTATCTGGACAACTGCGCCACCACCCGGGTGTGCGACGAGGCGGCGGCCGCCTGCCTTCGGGTCATGACGGAGGATTACGGAAACCCTTCCTCCCTGCACAAAAAGGGCATGGAGGCGGAAAATATCCTGACGTCCGCCCGGCGGCAGATCGGCAAAATGCTGGGCTGCGACGGGGACTGCGTCTATTTTACGGGCAGCGCCACCGAAAGCAACAATCTGGCCATTTTGGGGGCCGCGGCCGCCAATCCCCGGGGAGGGAAAACCATTGTCACCACCACGGTGGAGCACCCTTCCGTGGCCAAAACAGTGGAGTATCTGGAAGAACAGGGCTACACCGTCCGGCGGATCGCCCCGAAACCCGACGGCAATTTTGACCCCCAGGATTTCCTGGACGCGGTGGACGGGGACACCCTGCTCCTGACCTTTATGATGGTCAACAACGAAATGGGGACTGTTTTGCCCTATCAGGCTGTCATCCCGGCCCTGAAAAAGAAATACCCCCGGCTGCTGATCCACATGGACGCGGTGCAGGGCTTTGCCAAGTTTCCCTTGTCGGTGAAGCGGCTGGACATTGATCTTTTAACCTTCAGCGGGCACAAGCTCTACGCCCCCAAAGGCATCGGCGTGCTGTATGTGAAAAAAGGCGTCCGCTTAAAACCCGTCATCCATGGCGGCGGCCAGGAAAAGGGCCTGCGCTCCGGCACCCACGCGGTGCAGCTGGCAGCCGGGCTTCAGGAGGCCCTGGCGCTCTGCGACCGGAACCGGGCGGCCTTCCAGGCCCATTACGCCGCTTTGAACCAAAGGCTGCGGGAAGGAGTGGCAAAACTGGAGGATGTTTTGGTCAATTCTCCGGAAAACGGCGCGCCCCATTTGCTCAATCTTTCGGTCATGGGCGTCCCATCGGAAATCATGCTCCACTTTTTGGAAACCAAGGGGATCTATGTGTCCAGCGGCTCGGCCTGCGCCAAAGGGGCCAAAAGCTCGGTGCTGGCGGCCTACGGCCTGCCGGACGAGCGCATCAAATCCGCCCTGCGGGTGAGCTTTTCCAAGGACAGCACCCCGGAGGATATCGACACCCTGCTGGAAGCCTTGGCGGAGGGCATTGCCAAATACCGCCGCATCGCGTCCCTGTAAAAATTTTTGGGGGCGCATGATTCGCCTTTAGAAAACGTACTGCTATAGATAGAAAGGAACGACTATGAACGAACTGATTCTCATGAAATACGGGGAGATCGCCTTGAAGGGTCTCAACAAAAGCTCCTTTGAGGACATCCTCTTGAAAAACATCCGCTGGCGGATGCGGGATATGGGGCGGCTCCGGCTGCGGAAGGCCCAGTCCACCATTTACCTGGAGCCCGAGAACCCGGAGAGCTTCGATTTTGACGAGGCCATGGACCGGCTCACCAAGATTTTTGGCATCGCCTCCATTTCCCGGGCTTTGGTGGTGGAAAAGAGCCTGGATGCCATCCAAAAGGAAATCTGCGGGTATTTGGAGGACCAGCTCTCCTCTGCCCGGACCTTTAAGGTGGAGACCCGCCGGTCCGACAAGCAGTTCCCCCTGAAGTCCCCGGAGATTTCCGCGGAGGTGGGGGGGACCATCCTGTCCCGGTTCCATAACCTTCAGGTGGACGTCCACGACCCGGAACTGGTGGTCAACGTGGAGATCCGGGATTTCGGCGCGTACATCCACGCCGGGAGCATCCCCGGGGCCGGCGGCATGCCGGTTTCCTCCAGCGGCAAGGCCATGATCCTGATTTCCGGCGGCCTGGACAGCCCGGTGGCGGCTTACATGATGGCGAAACGGGGCCTTTCTCTGGAAGCCATCCACTTTGTCAGCCCCCCTTACACCAGCGACCGGGCCTTGCAGAAGGTGGAAACTCTTTGTGAAAAACTGGTGCCATACACCGGCAGCATCAAGTTCCACTGCGTTCCTTTTACTGAAATCCAGGAGGCCATTAAGGAGCACTGCCCCGAGGAGCTGTTCACCGTCATTATGCGGCGGCTCATGATGAAGGTGGCGGAGGAGGTCTGCAAAAAGCAGGACATCAAGGCCCTGGTCACCGGCGAAAGCCTGGCCCAGGTGGCAAGCCAGACCCTGGACGCCCTTTACTGCACCGACAACGCCACGGACCTGGTGGTTTTGCGGCCCCTGATCGGCATGGACAAATCCGAGATCATCAAGATCGCCTATCAGATCGACACCTACGAAACCTCTATCCTGCCCTACGAGGACTGCTGCACCGTCTTTACCCCCCGGCACCCCCGGACCCGGCCCAAGCTCCACTTTGTGGAAAAAGCCGAGGCGGGCTTCGATTTCAGGCCCCTGCTGGCCAAGGCGGTGGAGGACACCACCTGCAAAACCATTACCCTTTAATCTCGTATCAGGACGGTTTGCTTCATGAAATTGCTCATTCAGATCGGCATTATTTTCGGTGTATGCTGGGTGGGGGAAGGGCTTTCCAAGCTGCTCCCTTTGCCGGGCAGCGTCATCAGCATGATTTTGCTGTTCCTTTTACTGCTGACAAAGCTCTTGAAACCGGCGCACATTGCGGAAAAATCCGACTTTCTCTTAAAAAACATGGCCTTTTTCTTCATCCCGGCCGGGGTGGCCATCATGGAGAGCCTGGGGGTCCTTTGGGAGAACCTTCTCCCGTTCCTCACCGTCTGTTTTGTCACCATGGTGATTACCTTTGCCGCCACGGCTTACACCGTCCGGCTGGTCATCTGGCTGCAGAACAGGCTTTCCGCCGGAAAGGAGGGGAAGCAGCGTGGCTGATTGGTTTTCCTCCCCGCTTTTCGGCATAACCTTAAGTATTGCGGCCTATGGGATTGGGTGTTGGATTCAGAAAAAGCTCCGCACCCCGGCGGCCAACCCTCTGCTCATCGCCATCGTCTTAGTGATCCTCTTTTTGAAGGCCACAGGCATCCCGTTGGAAGCCTACAACGCGGGCGGCGATTTTATCGCCATGTTCTTAGCCCCGGCTACCGCCTGCCTGGCCATTTCCATTTACCGGCAGCTGCCGGTTCTCAAGAAAAACCTGATCCCGGTGCTGGCTGGCTCTGCGGTGGGGGCCGGGGTGTCCATGGGGAGCGTCTACCTCCTCTGCCGGCTGTTCCGGCTGGATGAGGAAATGACGGCCTCCCTGCTGCCCAAATCCGTCACCACTCCTATTGCCATGGGGGTGTCGGAGCAGCTTGGGGGCATTGTCCCCATTACGGTGGCGGCGGTGGTGTTCACCGGGATTCTGGGGGCCATTTTCGCCCCCTTGATGATCAAAATATTCCGGGTCCGCAGCCCCATTGCCGCAGGCCTTGCCATCGGCGCTTGCAGCCACGCCGTAGGGACTTCCAAGGCGGTGGAGCTGGGCGAAGTGGAAGGGGCCATGAGCGGCATTGCCATCGGCACAGTGGGCCTGGTCACGGTGCTCCTGGGGATGGTGCTTTCCTAAAACGGAAAGGAGTGTGTTATGTTCCATCAATCGGTTTATGAGGAGCAGAAGCTGCGGGTGATCCGCACACTGTCTGCCAAGAAATATCAGATTGCCGCGGCAGAAATGGGGACAGGCGGCTATTTTGCCCAGCAGTTTGCCATGGTGCCGGGCGGGACCGGGCAGGTTTTCCGCTGCGGGATGGTGGTGCTGGACGAAAAAAGCGCGGTCCAGGCCGGCGTACCGCCCAGGGTCTGCCGGAAATACGGCCTGTGCGCCAAGGAAACCGCCGCGGCTTTGGCAAGCGGCATCCGGCGGCGGGAAAAAGCCGACGTAGGGGCCGGATTTTCCGGCCCGGCCGACGGCAGCGGCCCTTTTTGGGCGGCAGTGTCGGTGCGGCACCGGTCCAAGACCTGGATGGCCCTCCGGATGATCCCGGCATTCCCGGGTGAGGGCCGCCAGGCCCAGCAGGAGGCGGCGGTCCAGGCGGTGTTTGAACTGCTGGACGGCTTTTTTGCCAGCGACCCGGCCGTGATGCGGGAATTTGAGCCGGCCAAAAAATACCGGTACTGCTGCGACAGCTCCCTGCCGGTGCGGTTCCTGCGCTTTTTCATCCCCTGGCGGGGGGACAAGGCGGGGGAAGCGGTGGTGAAGGTCCTGCTCCTGGCCGCCATTGCCGTGGGCGGATGGTCTTTGTACCAGCTGACAGCCGATATGGCCCAGATGCATGAAAGCACTCAGGTCCTGGAACGGGCGGTGGAAACCATGGAGCAAACGCCCAGCGAGGAACAGGTGAGCACCCTGCCGGAAGGGTATCTGGACAAATTCGCCGCGGCTTATGAGGTGAACCCGGAGATCGTGGGCTGGATCAATATCCCAAACACCAACATGAACCTGCCGGTCCTCCAGCATGAGGACAATGATTACTACTTAAACCACAACTTTGAGGGGGACTACGACCCAAACGGCGTGCCCTTTATGGATTTCCGCAACAACGTAAAGGAACTGGACAACAACACCCTGATCTACGGCCACAACTGGGAATCCGGCCAGATGTTCCACAGCCTGCTCCTCTATGAGGATGTGGAATTTTACAAGCAGAACCCGGTGATCACCTTCGACACGGTTTATGAGGAGAGCCAGTGGAAGGTGATTTCCTGCCTGGAGGCCAATACGGACGCCAATATCGGGGAAGTGTTCAATTACTGGAATTTTATCCGGACCGACGACCCGGAGAAAATGCAGTGGTACATCGACGAGGTGCTGGCCCGGAGCTTTTTTACCACCACAGTGGATGTCAACACAGACGACCAGCTCCTGACCATCCAGACCTGCGCCAACGACCGTTATAATACCAAAGTATGCCTGGTGGCCCGGAAGGTCCGGCCCGGCGAAAGCGCCGAGGTGGACGTGGAGGGGGCCGCGGCCAATCCCGACCGGGTGAAGCCCGTCCGGTATTGATTAGGAAAGGATGATTTCCCGTGAAAATCAAAGAATTTCTGGAAAAATACACCCATGCCGTCTGGGTCCAGGCCCTGGTTTTGGTGGCGCTTCTTTGGGGGCTTGCCCTGTTTACCAGCGCCTCCTTTGAAGCGGTGGACAAAACCGCTTCCGGCTCGCCGGACCCGGAAAGCTCCGGCGATACCGGCCTGACCGACGAGGAAAAATCCGACGCCCTGGACGACCTGTTTGTGGAAAGCAGCGGCGCCTTCGGCAACTGGGACGAATTTTCCGATATGCCCAAAGTCAGCGCGCCTGCCAGCACTTCCCGGCCCAGCGGCGGCTCCCAGAACAACCAGCAGGAGAGCCACGAACCCTCTGAGGAGCCTTCGGAAGAGCCTTCCGAAGAAACGCCGCCCGTTCAGCCGGAATCTTCCGTCCCGGACGCGCCGCCTGCCAGCAGTGCGGATACCGTTCCTTCGGAACCTGCTGGACCCAGTGCGCCGCCTGCGGAATCCAGTACGCCCGGAGAAGCTGTTCCCGGCGGACCGGGAGATGGCGAGATCGTGACCTCCGGCGGCGATACTCCCGGCGACGCGGTGGATCTGGGCTCCGACGCAACAGTGGACGGCCCCACTCCCGATAATCCGGACGCGCCTGTTCCCAGCCAGCCGGAAAGCCCTGCCGACGCGGCTTCCATGGTGGAAAGCCCTCAGGGATAAAAGAAAGAGCCGCTGCGTACGCAGCGGCTTTTTGCTGTTTATTTCACGGGAAAATAGGCGACCTTTTGCGGGAAAAATTCCGGCGGAAGCATAGCCTGATAGATTTGAAGGGAAGCTTCGCGCGTTTCCTCTCCGGAAAGATTGCCGCCCAGGCAGAACAGGCGGTACCATACGTCGAAAATCAGCCCTTTCCAGCCGGAATCCCGCGCGCCGCAGCGGTCGTAAAACCGCAGCCGCTTCTGCGCAAGCTCTTTGTCCGGCGCGGAATCTGGGTCTTCCGCCTCAATTAAAATCCCCCGGGGGGCGTATCCCTGCGCCATCTCCGCCAGCAGGCGGCTGCCCGCCCCCTGGCCGCGGCCATCCGGGCATACGGCAAAATAATCCAGCAGCACCGCAGGGCCGTGAATGTCCGCCAGAAAGGCATAGCCTTTCAGCTTTCCGCCGTCAAACCACCCAATGCCGGTATAGATCCCGCGCCGGACCAGGGCCTGGATGCTTTGGAGGGGTTTCCGTTCTTCCGGCGGGAAGTCCCGGATCATATGATTTTGATACACCAGCCCGATTTCCTCCGGCGTTAAAATTTTCTGCTCCATGATTCTCCTTTCCAAAGGCCTTCGATAACAAAAAAGCGGCATGGCCAAATCCGCCGCGCCGCTTTTTCAAACCATTTTTGCTGTTAGATCTCCTCTACATGGATCTCCACTTCGTGGCCGCATTCCGCAGAACGGATGATGCCGTCGATAATGGCCTGGTTGTAGATGATCTGGGAGGTGGGGATGGGGGCCGGGAGGTTCTGCTCCACCGCGTCCACGAAGGAACGGCATTTTAAGAAGAAACGGTCCTCTTTGGCGTCGTGGAGAGGGATGGGGGTGCTGGTGGGTTCGCCGAATTCATCGTGGAACAGGGTCACGTTGCCGCAGCTGCCGTCCCAGGCGCCGCCCCACAGGGATTCAGGATTGGCAGGCTCCACCTTTAAGCCCGCGTCAGTGCCAAGGAAAATAGTGCTGCCGGTGGTGTCCATGTGCATGGCCCAGGACATGCGGAAGTCCAGGGTGATGCCGCCTTCCAGACGGATAAAGGCACCGCAGAAATCGTCAACGGAGAAGCGTTTGGCGTCTTCCTCGGAATTATATTTGGGATTTTTGCCAAAATAGTCGTAAGAAACCGCAGAAACAGTCAGGGGTTTGGGATAGCCCAGGGCATTCAGGACCATATCCAGGGAGTAGCACCCGATGTCGGCCAGGGCGCCCACGCCGGCGTACTGCTTTTCAATGAAGGTGCTGCCGGGGATGCCGCGGCGGCGGCCGCCGCCGGTCTGGATGTAATAGATTTTGCCCAGCTTGCCGCTTTGGACGATCTCTTTGATTTTTTTCATGCGGCCGTCATAACGGGGCTGGAAGCCGATGGTGACGATCTTGCCGGTTTCCTTTTCCACCCGGCGGATCTCCTGGGCGTCCTCCAGGGTCACGGTCATGGGCTTTTCCAAAAGCACATGGCAGCCGGCCCGCAGCGCGGCGATGGCGCAGACCGCGTGGGTGGAGTTATAGGTGCAGACGCTGACGGCGTCCGGCTTCAAGGCCTCCAGCATTTTTTCCGTGTCGTCAAAGTCCTTGGCGTCCGGCAGGCCGTGACGGTCAAAGAAAGCCCGGGCTTTTCCGGGAATAATATCGGCGCCGCCGACGATTTCCACGTCGTCCATCTGCTTATAAGCGTTCATGTGGGCGTTGGCGATGCCGCCGGTGCCGATAATGGCGATTCTCAGCTTTTTCATGGGTTGGTCCTTCCTTTCGGATGAAAGATTATACGCTATTATGATAAACGTATTTTTTAGGAAAGTCAACCGGTTTTTGCAAAATTTCAGCACGAAATTCTGGAATAATTTTCGATAGTTTTATACAGAGAAAATGGCGGAATTTCGGTTGTCCAGGTGCAAATATTTGTTCGCTTTTCTGGTTGAAAAAGGCGGCGGGGTGTGGTACAATAGAGTCGGCTATTCAACATCGGATGGAGGAATGCGGATGGAATCGGAACGGAAATTTAAGCTGGTTTCCAGCTATCAGCCTACGGGGGACCAGCCCCAGGCCATTGAGAAACTGACGGAAGGGGTCCTGCGAGGGGATAAGGCCCAGACCCTGCTTGGCGTCACCGGCTCCGGCAAGACCTTTACCATGGCAAACGTCATTGCCCGGGTCAACAGGCCCACCCTGGTCCTGGCCCACAACAAGACCCTGGCAGCCCAGCTCTGTTCGGAGTTCCGGGAGTTTTTCCCGGAAAACGCCGTCGAATATTTCGTTTCTTATTATGACTATTACCAGCCGGAAGCCTATATCCCCGGTACAGACACTTACATTGAAAAGGACTCTGCCATCAACGATGAAATCGACAAGCTGCGCCACTCGGCCACCTGCGCTTTGGGGGAACGGAACGACGTGATCATCGTGGCCAGCGTCAGCTGCATCTACTCCCTGGGCGCGCCGGAGGACTACCGGAGCATGGTCATCTCCCTGCGGCCGGGGATGCAGATGGAACGGGACGAACTCCTGCACAAGCTGGTGGACCGGCAGTACGACCGCAACGACATCAATTTTGTCCGGGGAAAATTCCGGGTCCGGGGGGACGTGGTGGAGATTTTCCCGGCGGGCAGCGGCGAAACCGCCATCCGGGTGGAGTTCTTTGGGGACGAGGTGGACCGGATCTCCGAAATCAACCCCCTAACCGGGGAAATCAAGGCGGTCATGTCCCATGTGATGATCTACCCCGCCTCCCACTTTATCACCCCGCCGGACAAGCTGAAGGACGCAGTGGCGGAAATCGAACGGGAGCTGGAGGAACGGGTCAAGTATTTCAAGGAGAACGATATGCTCCTGGAGGCCCAGCGCATAGAGCAGCGCACCCGCTACGACATGGAAATGCTGGAGGAGATCGGCTTCTGCAAGGGCATTGAAAACTATTCCCGGGTGCTGGCCGGCCGCGCCCCCGGCAGCACGCCCTATACCCTGCTGGACCATTTTCCCAAAGACTTCCTTTTGTTCATCGACGAGTCTCATGTGACAGTGCCCCAGGTGCGGGGCATGTATTTCGGCGACCGGGCCAGGAAACAGACCCTGATCGATTACGGGTTCCGCCTGCCTTCGGCCTTTGATAACCGGCCCTTGAATTTTGAGGAATTTCAGGGGAAGCTGAATCAGGTCATCTATGTTTCGGCAACCCCCGCGGAGTTTGAACGGGAGCAGAGCACCCAGATTGCGGAGCAGGTTATCCGTCCCACGGGACTGGTGGACCCGGAAATCATCGTCAAGCCGGTGGAAGGCCAGATCGAGGACCTGCTGAGCGAAATCAACACCCGCACCGAACGGGGCGAACGGACCCTGGTCACTACCCTGACCAAAAAAATGGCGGAGGATCTGACCGAATACCTGAAGGGGTTCCATGTGAAGGTGCGCTATATGCACCACGACATCGACACCATGGAACGGATGGAAATTATCAGGGATTTGCGGCTGGGGGTCTTTGACGTGCTGGTGGGCATTAACCTCTTGCGGGAAGGCCTGGACATCCCGGAGGTGAGCTTGGTGGCCATTCTGGACGCGGACAAGGAAGGGTTCCTGCGTTCCGAAACCTCCCTCATCCAGACTATCGGCCGCGCCGCCCGAAACGCCGGGGGCCAGGTCATCATGTACGCCGACAGCGTCACCGATTCCATGGAACGGGCCATCCGGGAAACCAACCGCCGCCGGGAAATTCAGATGGCCTACAACAAGGAACACGGCATCGTCCCCAAGACCATCGTCAAATCCGTGGCCGAGATCATCGAGATTTCCGCCAAGGACACCATCGACAAAAAGGGCAAGCGCCTTTCGGATATGGAAAAAATGCAGCTGATCAAGGCCTACACCGCCGAAATGAAGGAGGCGGCCAAGCTCCTGGAATTCGAGCAGGCGGCCTTTTTACGGGATAAGATCAAGAAATTGCAGGACGAGCTGGACGGCGTGAAGCCGAAAAAACGCCGTTCTTAAGGGGGAGGAAGATCATGGCAGATACGGAACAGCTTTCCGCCCAGAATAACGTCATTCGGGAAGGGAAAACCACCACCCGTCCGGCGGGGGAATGGTCCCCAAGCGTCCACAGGTTCCTCCGCTTTTTGGAGGGGGAGGGGTTCCGGGCGCCTCACCCTATCGGTATCCAGAACGGCCGGGAAACTTTGGAATTTATTGAGGGGGAATTTGTCCATCCCTACAAATGGACGGACGAAGCCCTGTACGCCGTGGGGGAAATGGCGGGCAGGCTGCACCGGACCTCCGTAAAATTCCACATTTTCCCGGAGGACCGGTGGAAAAACTGGTGCCTGCGGGAAATCGGGAAAAATCCGCCCCTGATCAGCCATGGGGATATTGCCCCTTGGAACGTAGTGACAGAAAATGGGATGCCCAAAGTGCTCATTGACTGGGAATATGCCGGGCCCATCGACCCTATGGTGGAGCTTTCCCGGATCTGCTGGCTGTTCCCTCAGCTGGTGGACGACGACTTGGCGGCCATTTACGACCTGCCTTCCCCGGAAAAGCGGGCGGAACAGGTGCGGCTCATTTGCGAGGGCTACGGCCTGCCAAGGGAACAGCGGCTTTCCATGGCGGAACAGATTCTGGAAACCGTCATCTGCGAAACGGCCCACGAGGCCATCGATCCGGGGCTGACCTTTGAAAGCCAAGGTCCCCTCTGGGGCTTCGCCTGGCGGGCCCGGAGCGTTTACTGGATCTGGCGGAACCGGAAGCTATTGGAGCAGGCGCTGATAAAATAAAGAAAGGGAGTTATGGGGATGGTTATTCGGATGCCGACCCACTGCGGGGACGATACCACCGCCTCCTGCGTCGTGGCGGGCGATACGATTTATCTGGCTCATCATGGCGGCGGGCAGGACAAGGCCGATATTGTCCACCAAGTGCGGGCAACCTTTGAAAGTATGCGGCGCACCCTGGAATCAGTGGGCGCGTCCTTGGACGATTTGGTGCAGGTGAACTTTTACATCAAAAATACCGCGGATTTTCGGAAGGGCGCCGATGTGTTCCGGGAGTATTTTCCCAATGGCGTACCGGCCCGGATGACGGTAGTGACGGACTTTGTCGGGGAAAACTGTCTGTGCCAGATGGACGGGATCGCCTATCATCCCCGCAAGGGAGAATAACAGGAGGGATTTTCGTGGAAATCCGGGCGGCATTGGAGTATAATGAACATGGCGCTCTGCTTTGGGCGGAAAATTTTCCCGGGGCCTGTTCCCGGGGCGCGACACCGGATGAAGCGAAAGAAAAGCTCCCGGCGGCGGTCCGGCTTTTTTTGCGCTGGCGGGACGGCGTTGCTCCGCCGGAGGATTTTTCCGTCCGGGTGGTGCAGGAAAAGAAAAGCGGCCTGGAAATTCGGGACGCGGACAGCGACATCCTGTTGGATTCCGAGCAAAAACCTTTGACTTTGGAAGAATATGCGGAGCTGAAAGCCCAGGTCCTCCGTTCCGCCAAGGATTTCCAGCAGCTTTACGACGCGGTCCCGGACAAGTGCCGTACCGGCCTGCCGGAACGGAAAACTTTCTATGGGGAAATCCCCCGGACGGCGGAGGAAATGTACCGCCATACCAATCAGGTGTCCAACTATTATATCGGGGAGCTGGGGGCGGATTTTGAGAATTTGCCGGATATTTTGGAGAACCGGGCCCTGGCCCTGCAAATGGCGGAAGACCTGCCGGATTTTTTGGAAAATAAGGTAATAGAGGGCAGCTATGGGGAACTTTGGAGCCTGCGGAAAGCCCTGCGGCGTTTTTTGTGGCACGACCGCATCCACGCCAAGGCCCTTTGGCGCATGGCTCGGAGAATTTGGCCGGACATCCCCGACCCCTTTTGTTTTGGAGAGTGACAGGAGGATCTTTATGAACTTGCCGGAACCTACCTTTGGCCCCGTCAACAGCATGGGAAACTACAAATACGTCATCATTCTGGCCATGGAACAGGGGAAGCTCCTCTGGTGCCGCCAGAAAAAGAAAACCACCTGGGAACTGCCCGGGGGACATATCGAGCCGGGGGAAACCCCATTCGAGGCCGCAAAACGGGAACTGTTTGAGGAAACCGGCGCGGAGGGATTTGACATTCGGCCCATCTTCGATTACAGGGTGGAGGTTCCCGGCGTGGTATTCCTGGCGGAGATCACCCGGCGGGGCAGTATCCCCCAAAGCGAGATGGAGGAGGTCCGCCCGTCTGCTGAAATCCCCGGGGAATGGAGCTGGCCCCAGATTCAGCCGAAAATTTTGGGGCATTACCGGGAGCTGTTTGAGGGTGCGCCGCTTTGCACCTTCGCCTCTGTCAACAGCATGGGACATTACCGGTTTGCCGTTGTTTTGGCGAAAGAAGGCGGGAAATTCCTCTGGTGCCGCCAGAAAGGGAAAACCACCTGGGAAATCCCCGGCGGGCACATTGAGCCGGGCGAAACCCCGGAACAGGCTGCGCAGCGGGAACTGTTTGAGGAAACCGGCGCGGAGGAATTCGCCATCCGGCCCATTTTTGACTATTGGGCAAAGGATGAGAAAGGGGAATCTACCGGCGTGGTCTTCCTGGCGGAGATCACCCGGCGGGGCAGTATCCCACCAAGCGAAATGGAGGAAATCCGCGCGGCAGATGAAATCCCCGGCGAATGGAGCTGGCCCCGGATCCATCCCAAAATTTTGGGACATTACCGGGAGCTGGTGGAGGAAGCTCATGACTGAACAGGCTTTGGACGGCGTTTCCTTCCGGATGAAAACCCCCTTCGATTTTGGCTTTGTGTCCCGGTGGGGGAAGATATTCCGGGTTTTTGACGGCCAGGATTCCGGGAATATCTGCTTTGGGACGGAACGAAACGGGGAACGCTTCTTCTTAAAATTCGCCGGAGCGCCTACGGCCCGGTATCAAGGAAACCGGGAGGACGCTGTGGCGCGTTTGAAATATGCCGCCGGGGTGTACCGGGATTTGGCCCATCCGAACTTAATCGAGCTGCTGGAAACGGCGGAAATAGGCGGCGGGTTCCTGCTGGTGTTCCGCTGGACGGACGCCGTCTGCATGGGGAAGCAGTACCCGGAAAGCCGGGCGCGTTTTTTCACCCTGCCCATGGAAAAGCGGGAGCAGGTGTTTTTGGATGTGCTGGATTTTCACAGGATGGTCCTCAGCCGGGGCTATGTGCCGGTGGATTTTTACGACGGCAGCATCCTTTACGATTTTGAGGCGGAGAAAACCGTCCTCTGCGACATTGACTTTTACCAAAAACGCCCCTTTTTCAATCAAATGGGGCGGATGTGGGGCTCTTCCCGGTTCATGTCCCCGGAGGAATTTGCCCTGGGGGCGGAAATCGACGAGATTACCGCCGTCTTTTTAATGGGAGCTACCGCCTTTGCCCTTTTTGGCGGGGAATTGGACCGTTCCTTTGAAAAATGGGCGTTGGATGAGCAGAAATACGCTGTGGCCCTGCGGGCGGTTTCGGAAAAACGGGAGGAACGGTTCCAAAGCTTACGGGATTTTGCCGCAGCGTGGAATGGAGGAATTCGATGAAGGAGCAGGAATACCGGAGAATCGAGGAATACATGAAGGCGTGCATGACCGACGCCGCCCACGACCGGGAGCACGTTTACCGGGTGCTGCGGGCCGCGCTGAAAATCGCTGATACGGAGCCGGAGGCGGACCGGGACATTTTAACGGCCGCCTGCCTGCTCCACGACATCGGCAGGGAAAAGCAATATGCCGACCCTAAGGTGTGCCACGCCGAAGCAGGCGCTGAGATGGCCCGCCGGTTCCTTTCGGAGCTGGGCTGGGACGAAGCCAGGGTTTCCCATGTTTCCGCCTGTATCTTCACCCACCGGTTCCGCAAGGGCCGGGAACCAGCCTCCATTGAGGCGAAAATCCTCTTTGACGCCGACAAGCTGGACGTCTGCGGGGCCATTGGCATTGCCCGGACCCTCCAGTACCAGGGCCGCGTGGGGGAGCCCCTTTACTGGGTAGATGCGAAAGGGGACCCTTTGCCGGGGGACCCCGGCGAACCGGCCTCCTTTTTGAAAGAATACCGGAAAAAGCTCTCCAAGCTCTACGACCGGTTTTACACCCCGGCCGCCGCGGAAATGGCCAAAGGACGCCGGGAGATCGCAGAAGCCTTCTATCAAGCGGTTTTGCAGGAGATCCATCTGACAGATTAAGGGAGAAATACTATGACCACAAACAGTATCGAAACAGAGCGACTGTTCATCCGCAGCACCCGGGAGGAAGACGGGGCGTTCTGCCTGAGCATGTGGCTGGACGAGGAAATGGGGAAATACCTTGCCGACCCGCCCCGGGACAAGGCGGACGAGGCGGAGCTGGATTTTGCCAAAGGCATTGAGGAACAGGAGGGCTGGTATCCCTTTGTAGCGGAGCTGAGATCCACCGGGGAACGGATGGCCACCTGCTCCTTAGTCCCCAGCGAGGACGGGAAAACCTGGGATCTGGGCTACTGCGTCCATAAAAATTACTGGCGGCAGGGATTTGCCGCGGAAATGATAAAAGCCCTGATTCAGGAAGCCTACCGCCGGGGAGGTCGCAGCTTTACGGCGGCGGTGGCAAAGGAAAACGCCGGTTCCAACGCCGTTCTGCGGAAATTGGGGTTTTCGCCTGTGAAAGAAGGCTCCTTCCGCAAGCGGGGAACGGACATCGTTTACCCGGAATACATTTACCGGCTGGATTTGGAATAGGGGGATTCGGATGAAACGGGAGCTGGGGATCGCCCGGTGCGGGCTGGCCTGCTGTCTTTGCTCGGAAAATGGGAGCTGCGCCGGGTGTGAACAATGCGCGGACAAAGAAAGCTGCGAAAACCGAAAATGCTCCATGGAGAAAGGGCTGGCCGGGTGCTTTGCATGTACGGAAAACTGCCGGAAGGGGCTGCTTGCCAAAGAGAAGCCTTACGGCTTTGTCCAATTTATCCGGCAGTACGGCCGGGAAAAACTCCTGGACTGCCTGGAAGAAAATGAAAAACGGGGCGTTGTCTACCACCGGCAGGGAATTACTGGGGATTACGACGAATGTTCCTCCCTTACGGAGTTGTTCCGGCTGATTGAAACCGGAAAAAAGGAGTAAAATATGAAATATCTGGTGATTTACGATTCCCAGTATGGGTTTACGGAGCAATACGCCCGGTGGATCGCGGAGGAACTGGGGTGCCCCTGTGCGGCCCGGAAGGACGTGAACCCCCAACAGCTGCAAAAATATGATGGGCTGATTTACGGCGGCGGGCTGTACGCCGGGGGCGTCAGCGGATCGAAATGGTTCGCAAAGCAGCTCCCGGCATTAGCCGGGAAGCGCATCGCTCTTTTTACCTGCGGCGTGGCGGACCCGGCCGACCCCAAAAATGTTTCCCATATCCGGGAGGGGATCGCCAAGGTCCTGACGCCGGAGCAGATGGGGAAAATCGCCTTATTCCATCTCCGGGGAGGTATCGATTACGGGAAACTGGGGTTTGTCCACAGATCCATGATGGCCATGCTGAAAAGATCCCTGGGATCCAAATCGGAACAGGATCTGACCGACGAGGACCGGCAGATACTGGCCACTTATGGGAAGATCGTTGACTTTACCGACCGGGCGTCGGTCCGGCCGATAATCGAATGGGCGGAGAAGGGAGAAGATTAGATGAAGAAAGTGAAGATCACGGTGCTGAAAACCACCTTTGACGCGGAGCTTGCCGCGCAGTACGGCACGGAGGGGCTGACGGCCTGCCCCATGATGAAGGAAGGGCAGGTGTTCTACGCCGATTACGCCAAGCCGGAGGGGCTCTGCGACGAGGCGTGGAAGGCGATCTATCAGTATGTTTTCGCCCTGGCCCATGGGGTAGGGAAGGACGTTTTCTATTTCGGCGACTGGATCAAAGAGCCGGGCGTGGCCATTTGCAGCTGCAACGACGGGCTGCGGCCGGTGATTTTCAAGCTGGAAGCCACAGAACAGGGATCCGCGCTGGATTACACGCCGGTGCGGTAAGGATAAGGAGGAAAGAAAAATGCAGGGAGTACGTATTTATCAGATACCCCAGTGTAAAATGGTTTCGTCCGGCACTGGGATGTTCGGGGACGGGGTCATGGAACGGTTCGACGCCTGGTTTTCCAAACAACCCCAGGGGATCTTCCCAAAGGATTTCCTGTTTTGGGACGGAACGGGGTTTCAGTGGCTGTACCTTTATGAGGAGGGGATGGAGGTCCCGCCGGAATTTGACATCGTGGATTTTCCCGGCGGCCTGTATGCCGTGGCCACGGATATCGACGGAAAGACGGACAGGGAGGCCCTGGACCGGGAGGTGGCTGCTTTCTTAGAACAAAGCGGCTTTGAACGGGATCCGGACCGCTTTGACCTGGGAAACGTTATCACCCCGCCTGCCGCAAGCAAGATCCTGGGATACAACCAGATGGACTACTACACCCCCATTCGCGCGAAACAAAAATAGAAAGGAACCAAAGTTATGGCAATGGACAAGCTGGTGGTCAAAGGGGCCAGAGAGCATAATTTGAAAAATGTGGATGTGACCATCCCCCGGGACAAGCTGGTGGTATTCACCGGCCTGTCCGGTTCGGGGAAATCCTCCCTGGCCTTTGACACCATTTACGCGGACGGGCAGCGGCGGTATGTGGAAAGCCTTTCCTCCTACGCCCGGCAGTTTTTGGGACAGATGGAGAAACCCGATGTGGATTATATCGAGGGCCTTTCCCCGGCCATTTCCATCGACCAGAAAACCACCTCCAAAAACCCCCGTTCCACAGTGGGGACGGTGACGGAAATCTACGATTACCTGCGGCTTATGTACGCCCGCATCGGCGTGCCCCACTGCCCGGTCTGCGGCCGGGAGATCAAGCAGCAGACGGTGGACCAGATCATCGACAAACTTTGCTCCTTCCCGGAACGCACCAAGATCCAGATTTTGGCCCCCGTTGTCCGGGGCCGCAAGGGCGAGCACGTCAAGGAGTTTGAAAGCGCCCGGAAAAGCGGCTTTGTCCGAGTCCGGGCCGACGGCATCCTGTACGACCTGTCGGAAGAGATCAAGCTGGAAAAAAATAAAAAGCACAACATTGAAATCGTCGTGGACCGGCTCATGGTCAACGACACCGTCCGTTCCCGGATGACCGATTCCGTGGAAACTGCCCTGCGGCTTTCCGGCGGGCTGGTCATTGCCGACGTCAATGGGGAGGACATCCTCTTTTCCCAGAACTACGCCTGCCCGGAGCACGGCGTTTCCATCGGCGAGCTGGAACCCCGGATGTTTTCCTTCAATAACCCCCTGGGGGCCTGCCCCACCTGCACCGGTCTGGGGACCTTTATGAAGGTGGACCCGGATATTGTGGTGCCCAACAAGTCCCTGTCCATTCGGGGCGGGGCCATCAAGGCCAGCGGCTGGTATTTTGGGGAAAGCGGCACCATCGCCCAGATGTATTACGAGGCCCTGGCCAAGCACTACGGCTTTTCCCTGGACACTCCCTTTAAGGAGCTGACCGCCAAACAGCAGGATATTATTCTGTACGGCACAAAGGGCGAGCGCATCCAGATGGTGCGGAAAAACGAATACGGCTCCGGCACCTACGAAACCGAGTTTGAAGGGGTCATCAATAACCTGGAGCGCCGGTTCCGGGAAACCCAGTCGGCGTATATCCGGGATGAAATCACCCAGGTTATGAGCGCCGTCCCCTGCCCGGACTGCAAGGGCGAACGGCTCAAAAAGGAATACCTGGCCGTCACCATCGGCGGCGTCAATATCAGCGACTTCTGCAAAATGTCCGTCAGCGAGGCCCTGGACTTCATGGAAAATCTGACCCTGTCGGAACGGGACTCCATGATTGCCGCCCAAATTTTAAAGGAAGTGAAAGCCCGGCTTGGATTCTTAAAGAGCGTCGGGCTGGAATACCTGACCCTGTCCCGGGCCTCCGCTACCCTGTCCGGCGGCGAAAGCCAGCGCATCCGGCTGGCCACTCAGATCGGTTCCTCTTTGGTGGGGGTGCTGTATATCCTGGACGAGCCCTCCATCGGACTGCACCAGCGGGACAACGACAAGCTGCTGGCCACCCTCCAAAGGCTCCGGGACATCGGCAACACCCTGATCGTGGTGGAGCATGACGAGGACACCATGCGGGCGGCGGACTTCATTGTGGACGTGGGCCCCGGCGCCGGCGTCCACGGCGGGGAGATCGTCTGCGCCGGCACCCCGGCGGAGGTCATGGCCTGCGAAAACTCCATCACCGGCCAGTACCTTTCCGGCAAGCGGAGAATCCCGGTCCCGGCGGATCGGCGGCCCGGAAACGGCAATTTCCTCACCATCAAAAAGGCCAGGGAAAACAACCTGAAAGGGGTCACGGTGAAAGTACCCTTAGGGACCTTTACCTGCGTTTCCGGCGTGTCCGGTTCCGGCAAATCCAGCCTGGTCAACGAGGTGCTCTTTAAAACCCTGTCCGCCGAACTGAACGGTTCCCGGGTGAAGCCAGGCCAGTGCGGCGGTATCGACGGTCTGGAATTTCTCGATAAGGTCATTGACATTGACCAGTCCCCTATCGGCCGGACGCCCCGTTCCAATCCTGCCACCTACACCGGCGTTTTCACCGACATCCGGGAGCTGTTCGCCCAGACCGCCGACGCCAAAATGCGGGGCTACAACAGCGGACGCTTCTCCTTTAACGTCAAAGGCGGCCGGTGCGAGGCCTGCGAGGGCGACGGCATCTTGAAAATCGAAATGCACTTCCTGCCGGATATTTTCGTTCCCTGCGAGGTCTGTAAGGGGAAACGCTACAACCGGGAAACCCTGGAAGTGAAGTACAAGGGCAAGAATATTTATGACGTGCTGGACATGACAGTAGAGGAGGCTATGACCTTCTTTGACAGCATTCCCCGGATCAAACGGAAAATTGAAACCCTCTACGAAGTGGGCCTGGGATATATCAAGCTGGGGCAGCCTGCCACCACCCTGTCCGGCGGCGAGGCCCAGCGGGTGAAGCTGGCCACCGAGCTGTCCAGGCGCAGCACCGGCAAAACCATCTATATCCTGGACGAGCCCACCACCGGCCTCCACAGCTACGACGTGCAGAAGCTCATCGAGGTTTTGCAGAAGCTGGTGGACGCAGGGAACACCGTGGTAGTCATCGAGCACAACCTGGACGTGCTGAAAACCGCCGACTGGATCATCGACCTGGGGCCGGAGGGCGGCGACCGGGGCGGCACCATTGTTGGGACCGGCACCCCGGAACAGCTTGCCCAAATCCCCGAAAGCTACACCGGAAAATATCTGGCGCCTATGCTGGAGAAGAAATAAAAAAACAGGAGCAGTCTAAAAACTGCTCCTGTTTTGCTCTTGAAAAGGGTTTCAAAACATGCTATGATGAAAATAGAGAGGGAGTTTTTCATGAAATCTACGGCAATTTCCGGCACTTCGATCAAACTCAGCAAGGTGATCCTGGGGACGGCTGGCTTTGGGACCTCCATCCCGGAAGCACAGGCCTTCGCCCAAATGGACTGCTACTATGAAAACGGCGGCCACACCCTGGATACCGCCGCTGTTTACGGGGACTGGGAGGATAAGCAAGAGCCTCTTAGCGAAAGGACCATTGCCCGGTGGCTCCGGTCCCGGGGATTGGAAAAGGAAATGACCGTCATCACCAAAGGCTGCCATTACCGGCTAAAGACCCCGGAGGTCTCCCGGGTAACGCCGGAAGCCCTCCGGCAGGACGTGTCCCAGAGCCTTGCGGCCTTAAACCGGGATTCCATCGACGTTTATTTGCTCCACCGGGACGATCCGGCGGTCCCTGTTGGAGAAATTATGGACGCCTTGGGGGAATTTGCCGCCAAGGGGGTCCTGCGCTCCATCGGCGTGTCCAACTGGACTTACGCCCGGATCGCGGAGGCCAACGCCTACGCCGCCGCCCATGGGCTGACGCCCCTGACTTCCTCCCAGATGCAGTGGAGCCTGGCCCAAATCAACCCGGAAAACGATGATTTCAAGGAACTTCCCCACATCACCCCGGAAGAACTCGCCCATTACCGCCAAAGCGGCATGACCCTCATGGCCTGGTCCTCCCAGGCGGGCGGGGTCATTTCCAAAATCCTGTCCCGGCCGGATTTTTCCCTGGAAGGGAACAAATTTGACACCCCGGAAACCCGGCTCCGTGCACAGAGAGCCGCAGAGCTGGCAAAACAGACGGGAGATTCCCCGGCGGTTTTGTCCCTGGCGTATCTCTTAAACTGCGGGGTGAACGGCGCCGCTGTGGTGGGGGCGTCCTCTTTAGAACAGCTGCGGGAGAGCCTGCTGGCTGGGGATGTGTTTTTGACAGAAGAACAGGTTTCCTATTTGGAAGGGAACTGAGCCTTTCGGACAAAATCCAGGATTTCCTGCCGGGCGCAGGCGTCCAATTCTGCCAGAACGCCTATTTCCGGCTGAACATTCTCCGGCAGATTCCCGCCGGAAATGGCCCGGAAAATACAGCAGGCCGCTAAAAAGGACCCCAGAGGGCTTGCGTGGGCGCCGTCCGTAAAGTAAAGTTCCCGTTCCGGATGCTCTTTCCGGAACTGCTGCCAGATCTCCCCTACAGGGGCCAGCAGGGTCCCCTGCTCTTTGGCCACCCGGATATACGCTTCGGACATTTCCGGCTGGTTTTCGGGGCGGGCCTTTTCCGCCCAGGTCATGTACAGCGCGAATTGGCAGGGCAGCCCCTCAGCCAGACCCCGGATAGCCGAAACCCCGTCGGAAAGGGCCTGATACCCGCCGAACGGATGGGCAGCCTGTTGTAATACGATAAAATCATACTCTCCGTATAAAATGTTGAACCGTGTCTGTTCCTGATGAAAGTGCCAGTCCAGGGTTTTGCCGCCGTGGGTCAGCATGGCGGCAGACACCGGTTCTCCGGCGCAGGCGAAAAGCTCCCGCACCATTTGGGGCATGTCGTTATAATAAGTGTGGCTGTTTCCAATAAACAAAATTTTCTTCACAAAAATCCCTCCAAACGATTCATAAAGGAGAATGAACATGAAAACCCTGGTATTCAATGGGTCCCCTCGAAAAAACGGCAACACCGCCCACTTAATTGAACAGCTGCGGGAACGGCTGGGCGGGGAATCCACCGTGATCCAGGCGGACGGCTCCATTGCCCCCTGCAAGGACTGCCGCCGGTGTTATTTCAAGCCGGGCTGCGCCATCCATGACGGCATGGAGAAAGTGTGGAAAGCCCTTTCCGAGGCAGATTTGGTGGTACTGGCGTTCCCCGTCTACATTAATCAGCCCTGCGGCCAGCTGCTCACCTTGGCCACCCGGTTCCAGTACGCTTATGTTTCCCGGTATATCCGGAAGGACCCAAGCTTTTCCCTGGGCAAGCGGAAGGGCGCGGTGCTGCTGACAGCGGGCGGAAGCACCAAGGACATCGATTCGGCTGTGGACACGGCACGGGAAATCCTAAAGCTCTGCGGCGCGGATTTATCCGGCGTTGCTTGTGCGCTGCACACGGACAAAATCCCGGCCTGGGAGGATTTGGACGCCCGGGAACAGGTGCGGAAGCTGGCGGCAATTTTAAAGCTCAGCGAATCCGAGAGCTGATCGAGATGGTCTGAAAATCCCCCGCCCAAAAGGACGGGGGATTTGTGATATTGGGTTGTATGTCTATTTTACAGACAAACAACACATATTACTATAGAGTTCCATATAGAAATCCAACAATTTTTGATTGGTCGCTTCCCGGCTTTTCACAACTTCCGCTACCGCCATCGCCTTGGCGCTTCCTGCCACATCTTCCGGCGCATATGTTTCTGTGCCGCAGTTAGACGGGATTTTTTCCAATGTAGCAAGCGCTTGCATAATATGGCTGTTGTCATGTTGAATTTTTTCAATCCGATTGAGAATTTCGATCTGCTCTAAACCGTAAATTGTTTTTATTTCTTCGGTAGTCATTTTCGTTTCCTCCAAAAATCTATTTGGCGGACACGTTAAGCAAATGGTCTGTTCATCCACGAAGCGTGCCCTGCCATGTTTCACCAGGCCTTTGGCCCGTTTGGGATAGGTCGCTTCCAACAGGTTTCCCTGCTCGTCCAATACGCGCACTGTTTTTTCCAATGGGTGTCCTCCCCTTCGCGTTACCAGGTTAGATCTGGAGCATAGCACTCTAGGTCCTTCCTGTTTGTTTTCAATTTGTGTCCCGCGCTGGAAGATGATACCAGTTATGAGGACTTAAACCGCTGTTTTTTGTGATGGGTGCCGTCCCCGGGTCTTATTTTCAGTATACCATTTGGCCAAATTGCTGTCAATGATGAAAGGAAACGAAAATCAAACCGCTTTTCCGTGATTTTGACGGTTATGCGAACCGGCTCCCGTCCTTGCAGAGGACGGCGTTCCGGCGGATCAGGCGGTGATCCAGGACAATGCCTTTTCCCGCCGCGAAAGCGTCGGTCAGCAGGGTGGGGTTGATGTTCTGAAAGATCCCGGCGGGGAGGGTGATTTCCAAAGAAACCGCGTCCCCGGACAGACCGGTTTTGACGGCAAAAATGCTGGGCTTCAAGTCGATTTGCTTGGGGCCTTTTTTGGTACGCTTTTCCGTCAGGATGGCATCCTGGGCCAAAAAGGCGTCAAATTCCGCCAAAAGTTCTCCTGCGGGGACATCTTTTGCAGAAAATAACAAAGAGTATTCCGCTTTTTTGATCTCCTCCGTCTTTTTTTGAGGGGCGGCGATCCGGGATATGACGATCCCCTCGGGAAGGGCGGCATTCAACCGGCTGAGGATATCTTCTTCCGGCAGGTTCTCCCGCAGGCGGAAATCGAAGCTCTCCTCCACCCCTTCATAGCCCAGGGCAATGGGCAGCGCAAAGGTCAGGTAAATGTGGGGGTTGAACCCCTGAGTGAACCAGATGGGCAGTTTGGAACGCTGGAAGGACCGCTGGATGGTGCGGTACAGATCCAGGTGGGAAATGTATTTAGCCCGGCCTTCCTTCCGGTAAAAAGCCCGGATGTCGTAAACGGGGGTCCCCTCTACTACGATGATTTTTGGATTATCCAATGCAGCGGCCTCCTCCAATGAGTTTATTGGCGCCGCATCCGGCGCAGTTTTCCTTGCAGTTGGGGGTAATTTCCGCCCGTTTCGCCTTCTCGTATTCCCGCAGGAAGAAGGATTTGGTCACGCCCACGTCGATGTGGTCCCAGGGGAGGATCTCCTCCGGGGAACGTTCCCGGTTGGCGTAAAATTCCATGGTCAGGCCGTTTTCCGCCATGGCTTCCTTCCACTTGTCAAAGTCGAAAAACTCCTCCCAGCTGTCGAATTTGCAGCCTTTTTTCCAGGCGGTATAAATCACCTTGCCCAGCCGCCGGTCGCCCCGGGCCAGGACGCCCTCCAAAACGGAGGTTTTCACCTCGTGGTAATTGAGAGAGATTTTCCGGGTGGTGAGGCTGTGGCGGAGCAGGTCGTGCTTGGCCACGATTTGGTCATAGGTGTCCTGGGCGCACCACTGGAAGGGGGTGAAGGGCTTGGGCACAAAGGTGGAAACGGAAATGGTCACATTCACCGCCTTACCCTTGGGCTTGGTTGGCAGAGAATAGTAAAGGTCTACGATCTTCTGGCCCAGCTGGGTGATGCCTAGCAGGTCCTCCTCGGTTTCGGTGGGCAGGCCCATCATGAAATAGAGCTTGACGCTGGTGTAGCCGCCTTCAAAGGCGATGCGGGAGGTGCGCATGATCTCTTCTTCCGTAACGCCTTTGTTGATGACGTCCCGCAAGCGCTGGGTGCCGGCTTCCGGAGCGAAGGTCAGGCCGGTTTTGCGGACCTTGTTCACCTTGTCCAGCAGCTCCTTGGAGAAATTGTCCACCCGGAGGGAGGGCAGAGAAAGGTTGATTTTTTCCTCCAAGGTGTAGTCGATAATTTTGTCCAGCATTTCCTCCACCTGGGGATGGTCGGAGGTGGAAAGGGAGGCTAAGGACATTTCCTCATAGCCGGTGGTTTCGCAAAGGCTCTTGCCCTGGGAGCAGAGGACGTCCGGGGCTTTGGCCCGGATGGGGCGGTAGATGAATCCCGCCTGACAGAACCGGCAGCCCCGGATACAGCCCCGCATGACCTCTAAAACCGCCCGGTCGTGGACGACTTCGGTGTAAGGGACCACGAAGGTTCCCGGGTAGAAAGCCTTGTCCATGTCTTTGCAGATGCGCTTGGTGATTTTGGCCGGCGCGCCTTCCTTGGGGGTGACGGCGGCGATGGTGCCGTCCTCGTTGTAGGAAACATCGTAAAGGGAGGGGACGTACATCCCCGGAATCTGGGCCGCGTCCCGCAAAAACGCCTGCTTGTCCCAGTTCCCGGCAGCTTTGTGTTTCTGGTAAAGGTCAATCATTTCCAGCATGATTTCCTCGCCCTCGCCCAGCTGTACCAGGTCGGCGAAATCGCAGAGAGGCTCCACATTCATGGCGCAGGGGCCGCCCATCCAGACAATGGGGTCGTCGTTGCCCCGTTCCGCCGCTAAGGGGTTCACGCCGCCCAAATCCAGCATATTGAGGATGTTGGTGTAGGAAAGCTCGTATTGCAGGGAAAATCCCAGAAAATCGAAATCGGTCAGAGGGTCGAAGCTCTCCAGGCCGTAAAGGGGGATGCCGTTTTCCCGCATCAGAGCTTCCATGTCCATCCAGGGGGCGTAGACCCGTTCCGCCCAGCAGTCCTCCCGGGCGTTTATAAGGGAATAAAGGATTTTTAACCCCAGGTGGCTCATCCCGATTTCGTAATTGTCGGGGAAACAGAGGACCAGCCGGGTTTTCACCTTGGCTTTGTCCTTGACGACACTGTTAAATTCGCCGCCAACGTACCGGGCGGGTTTCTGCACCTTCAGCAGAAGGGGTTCCAGTTTTTCTCGTAAATTTGACATTTCATTCCTCCATTGCCCGGAGTCCGGGCGGACAATTCGCCGCGGCCGCACAGCGCCGAGCTGACATAATACACCTTTTTGACAAGCAAAAAGGTTCAATACAATTGTTTCCTGTCCTTGGTAAAGGTCAGGTTACGCTTTTGGGTTCGGGTTATCCGTCAAACCCAGCAGGTAATCGGCAGACACGCCGTAAAATTTGGCAAGGGCGATTATGGTGGACGCGGTGGGTTCATGTTCCCCGTATTCATACCGTTGATACTCCCGGACAGATTTTCCAATTGCATTGGCCAGGTCTTTCTGCAAGGCATGATGCTGTTTTTTCAATAACAATAATCGTTCTGATAAAATTGACATATTTTCTCCTATCTATTGACATGACGAAAACGTCATGATATAATAAACATGACAAATACGACATATATAACGCGAAATCAAAAGTTTTGGTCAAGCTTTTTTAAAAGCTTGTGGGATTCCAAAGGGCAAGGCCCTTGGCCGCTTCCCGCAGGAAGCGGAATCCCTATAATTCTTACAGATCAGGAAGGTAGGCAAAACAGTCCGGTGGACTGTTTTGCCGTAGGGAACCCTATCAAGGGGTTCCCTAAACGGCGTAAGCCGTTTAATTTGCTGACGCAAACGAGCCGCAGAGGGATGTGATGAGATTTTATCTGCGTTTTCATTTGCGAAAGCAAAGCTGTGTGTTTGATCGGTTGTTGCTCTATTCTACCGTGCCCAACAATTCACTGGATTGTTGGGCAAAGAATGCTTCGGGTACGGTCGGACGGCTTTCAGCCGTTTGGAAAACCCCTTGATAGGGTTTCCCAAGCCCTTCCTGATCTTTTTAGTACAATAAAGATTTCGCTCACTGCGGTGAGCGAGAAGGGACTCCGTCCCCTTCACCCCTGCCGCCTTTTAAAAAAGGCGGGCGAAAACTTTTATTGATTCATTTATTCGAGGTGTTCCCATATGAAATCAGCCGTTGACATTCTTTATGAACAATATTATTTCCAAAACGCTTTGGAGCAAGAGAAAGACCCCATTCTGTCCAATTACCGGGCCATTCTCCGTCGGGAACTCACCAAACGGCAGAGAAAATTCCTCCTTCAGTTTGAAGACCGCTTCGGTCTGCTTTTGGAACAGCAGAACCGGGAGTATTTTGCGGAAGGCCTCCGGCTTGGCATGAGCCTTGGCGCCTTGGCGGACGATGTGGAGGAGTCATTCTAATTTCTTCCCCTTTACCCGTTCCCAGTAGGCTTTGGCGGCCTGTTCGGTCTTATTGTCCCCGAAATGGTAGTAAGTGCGGTTTTTCAGCGCGTCCGGCAGATACTGCTGTTCCACCCAGCGGCCCGGGAAATCATGGGGGTACTGGTAAAACTGACCCTTGACCTCGGCGTCCTCCCCGTCGAAATGCTTGTTCTGCAAGGTTCGGGGAATGGGGCCGGACAGGCCTTTTTTCAAATCCCCCATGGCCTCGTTGATGGCGTTGTAGGCGGTGTTGGATTTGGGGGACGTGGCCACCAAAATCACCGCGTCCGCCAGAGGGATGCGGGCTTCCGGCAGTCCCACCTGCAGGGCCGCGTCCACCGCTGCCTTGACGATGGGGATAATCATGGGGTAAGCAAGCCCCACGTCCTCGCAGGCGCAGACCATGAGCCGCCGGCAGGCCGAAGGCAGATCCCCGGCCTCCAAAAGCCGGGCCAGGTAGTGGATGGCGGCGTCCGGGTCGGAGCCCCGCATGGATTTCTGATAAGCGGACACAATGTCGTAATGCTCGTCCCCTTCCCGGTCGTAGCGCATGGCGCTGCGCTGGGAAAGCTCCCGGGCCAGTTCCAGGGAAACAAACCGGCCGTTTTCGTCCTGCTTTGCCGAAAGGGTCAAAAGCTCCACGGTGTTCAAGGATTTCCGCACATCCCCGCCGCAGCTTTGGGCAATGTGGGCGATAACCCCATCCTCCAGCCGGATGGAGTCTCCGGTTTCCTCCTCCATGGCGGCGAAGCCCCGGAGGATAGCTTTTTCCACCTCCGCCGGCTCCACGGATTTGAACTCGAAAACCGTGGAACGGCTCAGCACTGCATTATAAATGTAGAAATAGGGATTTTCCGTGGTGGAGGCAATCAGGGTAATGCGGCCGTCCTCGATGTATTCCAACAGGGACTGCTGCTGTTTTTTGTTGAGATATTGGATCTCGTCCAGGTAAAGCAGGACGCCGTTGTAGCCCATAATGGAGTCCAGCTCGTCCACAATAGCCTTGATGTCCGCCAAAGAAGCGCTGGTGCCGTTCAATTTGTGCAGGCGCTTCTTGGTCTGGGAGGCGATGATCCGGGCCACGGTGGTTTTACCAACGCCGGACGGCCCGTAAAAGATCATATTGGGGATCTGGCCGCTGTCGATAATGCGGCGCAGGCTTTTTCCTTCCGCCAGAAGGTGTTTCTGCCCCACCACATCTTCTAAGGTTTTGGGGCGCAGGCGGTCGGCCAGGGGAGATGACATGGCGGTTCCTCCTTTGCAGGTTCTCTTTATATTTTACATGAAATTGGGGGAAAAGTAAACCGCCGGAGGGGATTTCTCGGAAATTTCTTGCGAAAACCCCAAAGCCGTGGTACAATGTCCATAGAAAAGGAGGCGGAAGGATTGAACGCATTCTATGAACGCAGGCCGGATGAAATGACGGTGTTCCACGCAGATTCCATGGATTTCCCGGCCCACTTTCATGAGAGCCTGGAAATGTTTTACGCCATTAAGGAGGGCCACCTGGTTACGGCCGGAGGCCGGGAGCAAAAGATGGGGGCCGGGGATCTGGCGCTGATTTTCCCGGGCAGCATCCACGCTTACGGCATGGAGGACGGCGTGGCCGCTAGCCCGGCGCTGCTGGCGGTGGTGCCGCTGACCTTTACCGGCGAGTTCCGGCAGACCCTTTCGGAAATGCAGCCGGAAACGCCCTTTCTCTCCGCCGGAGAGCTGCACCCGGATGTGGACTATGCCTTCCGTTCCCTGGAAAGGCCGGAGAACCCGCCCAACCCCAAAGCCCGGCGCGCCCTGGTCCAGCTGATTTTGAGCCGGACCCTGCCCATGATGAAGCTCCGGAAAAAATCCGGGGAGCACACCATTGTTTACCAGCTGGTGGACATCCTTTCCCGGGAATATCGGGAACAGCTGACCTTGGAAGGGCTGTCCAAGCGGCTGGGGGTCAGCCGGTTTACCCTGTCCCGGGTGTTTTCCGAGCAGATCGGGTGCGGCTTTCCGGAATATGTGAACCGCCTCCGTTTAAGCGAGGCGGAAACCATGCTGGCCAACACGGGGCTGCCCATTACGGAGATCAGCTACCGCTGCGGATTTGAAACGCCCCGGACCTTCAACCGGGTGTTCCGGGGGCAGCTGGGCGTGACGCCCCGGGAATACCGCAGCGCTGTGAAATCCTCCGGCCAGAATAAATAACGGATGGGCAATATAAAATCAAAGAAATCGGCCAAAAATTTATTGCGCGGAAAAATTATGCGTGAAAACTGAAAAGACGGGTACACTAGGAACAGCCGGTCTGGCAATTTGATTGGAAACGGGTGATTGTTTGTTTCAAATCCTATTACCGGAAGGCGGGGAAGGCGCCCGTCTTTTTTTCATGGAAATGCTGCCGTCCTTTATCGAAACAGTGCCCCTGGGCAGCCCGTTGGTAAAAGACGGGCGGGAGCTTCTGTTCCTGCCGGAAGGGCAAGGCCTGCCGGGGGAATTTTTGCCCGCCAAAGGGGTTACGGTGATCGCCAGCTCGGAATCAGAAAGCCAGCTGAAGGCCCTTTCCCGGCTGCCGGTGCAGGTGCTGGCCTGCGGCCTGTCCTCGAAAGATACCGTGACCTTTTCCAGCCGGTCGGAAGGCCGGGCGGCGGTTTCCCTGCTGCGGGAAATCAAAGGCTGGGACGGGCGTCCGGTGGAGCCCATGGAATTTTTGCTGGACATCCCGGCGGGCTGCGGCGATTATCTGGTTTTGGCTGCCGCGGCGGCCGTCGTTTATTTCGGGATTTCTCCCCATCATCTGAAAAAAATTTCCAGTTATAAAAAAGTGAGGCCGGCACATAATACTAACGCAAACGCCAAAAACCAAATTTTCAAAAGAATTTATTAAGGAGTGTAACTGTATGTCTAACTATAGCAGCAACAAACTGGTTGTTCCCCAGGCCAAAGAAGCGATGGAGCGTTTTAAAATGGAAGCTGCCAACGAAGTTGGCGTGAACCTGAAGCAGGGCTATAACGGCGACCTCACCTCCCGTCAGGCCGGTTCCATCGGCGGCCAGATGGTCAAAAAAATGAATACCATACGAACTTCGAGTTTTCAACGTGACAACCGCATTGTGGCAGGTCACAAGATCACCGTCCGGTACATAGCGGGAATTGCAATTTGAAATTGAAGTTGACACATGGCGTATTGAGAAAATTCAGTATAACGGAAATGCTATTCTAGAAGCAATTCCCTTGGTTCCAATGAACGGAGGCATCAGCCGCTGCCATATAACTTTGCTCGGTTTCCATGAAATTGGTCTTTACACAGAAATCATGATTGATAGCACAGCGCCCGCCAGTATATCGATCGGTGGGCGCTATTGTCTTAATCCACCGGAAGGGGCCAAATATCGGTAATCTGCCCAAGCTTCCTGGTATCCAACGTTTCAATTCACGCCCCTGCGAGAGGGGCGACAATTGACGGTGTACCGGGGGGATTCGTTTTTACAGTTTCAATTCACGCCCCTGCGAGAGGGGCGACGCCGCAACCATGGCAAAGTTAGAAGGGAGGTGGAGTTTCAATTCACGCCCCTGCGAGAGGGGCGACCTGCTTTTGTGTCATTTTGCGACGTGCCAACATGTTTCAATTCACGCCCCTGCGAGAGGGGCGACGTGAAGCAATTAGAGGAACAAGGATTTGACGTTATGTTTCAATTCACGCCCCTGCGAGAGGGGCGACTTAAATAATTCGCCAAGTTCATTCCCTTACAACAAGTTTCAATTCACGCCCCTGCGAGAGGGGCGACCTCCTTGGCCTGGGCAGTTCCTTTTTCACCGTTCAGGTTTCAATTCACGCCCCTGCGAGAGGGGCGACACTTATCTCATGCATCCTTTTCCCAAAAATGCAGGTTTCAATTCACGCCCCTGCGAGAGGGGCGACTGTTTGTAATGCTATTTCTCAATCTGCCAGTGTCGTTTCAATTCACGCCCCTGCGAGAGGGGCGACGGCATCCAATGAGTAATAATATTGTTAATCGGATGTTTCAATTCACGCCCCTGCGAGAGGGGCGACGGCGCAGATATGCGCCACCATCTTATGCCTTTCCGTTTCAATTCACGCCCCTGCGAGAGGGGCGACACCGCGTCTATATGATGATTGTTTGCGTCCGGATGTTTCAATTCACGCCCCTGCGAGAGGGGCGACAAGCTCCAATTCTCTTGCGGCTTCCTGGTCAATGTTTCAATTCACGCCCCTGCGAGAGGGGCGACCTTCTCGCACTGCCCAGTAAGGGTGTACAGTCTTGTTTCAATTCACGCCCCTGCGAGAGGGGCGACTTTGCTTGTGGATTGTTTGCCAGATTTTTAGACAAGTTTCAATTCACGCCCCTGCGAGAGGGGCGACCACTATATACAGGCATCGGACGAGTTGCACGACACTTGTTTCAATTCACGCCCCTGCGAGAGGGGCGACCGGAACAATGCTCGAGTTAGATGTACTCATAGGTTTCAATTCACGCCCCTGCGAGAGGGGCGACAACCTTGTCAACATATTATTTGAAATAGGTATTGTTTCAATTCACGCCCCTGCGAGAGGGGCGACAAATATCTCTGCGCCATACCATTCACGCTTCATCTTGTTTCAATTCACGCCCCTGCGAGAGGGGCGACCGGCCAGCTCGTCGCAGCAGCATTGCTGATTGGAAGTTTCAATTCACGCCCCTGCGAGAGGGGCGACAGGAGGACGTCCAATGCTCGAAAAACTGATGAAGTTTCAATTCACGCCCCTGCGAGAGGGGCGACAAACCAATTGGATGGTTAGGATGTGGCCATGCTGTTTCAATTCACGCCCCTGCGAGAGGGGCGACGAGAATGTTTATGGCATTAGCAAATGATACGACTTTGTTTCAATTCACGCCCCTGCGAGAGGGGCGACTCCCGCAGTGCGGGCAATACACCCATCCATTCTTGTTTCAATTCACGCCCCTGCGAGAGGGGCGACGGGTCTTCGCGTTTCGCTTCAATGATGAGGTCTGTTTCAATTCACGCCCCTGCGAGAGGGGCGACGCGGGATACTTTACAGGGCCTTTATCTTTCCCATGTTTCAATTCACGCCCCTGCGAGAGGGGCGACCAGCCGGTTACATTCCCCAATTGGGGCAATTGTGTTTCAATTCACGCCCCTGCGAGAGGGGCGACTGAGGGGGAACACCCATATAATCAGCAATAGAACCGTTTCAATTCACGCCCCTGCGAGAGGGGCGACGATCGCCAGCATTGAAAGTAGTCTTTACACTACTTGTTTCAATTCACGCCCCTGCGAGAGGGGCGACTGAAATCAATCTTCATGTAATCTTCATCAGAACAGTTTCAATTCACGCCCCTGCGAGAGGGGCGACGGCGGAGCTATATCACGATAACTTTCAGAATTTCAGTTTCAATTCACGCCCCTGCGAGAGGGGCGACGGAAAAAGGATGGTGGGAAGAATATGTCGAGGGTGTTTCAATTCACGCCCCTGCGAGAGGGGCGACTTCAGCGGCCATGCCATTATTTCTGCCATAATCTGTTTCAATTCACGCCCCTGCGAGAGGGGCGACCCATTTTGAGGTGCGGAAAAGCGACGGGAGGACGTTTCAATTCACGCCCCTGCGAGAGGGGCGACCTCCGCTAGATACAAGATTTCAAGTATTGGCAAGTTTCAATTCACGCCCCTGCGAGAGGGGCGACGAGGAGCATCTGGAGGTTGGTGTCAATCTCTTTTGTTTCAATTCACGCCCCTGCGAGAGGGGCGACGATGGCAGCGGGAGGATTGGAAAGCCTTAAACATACAGGTTTCAATTCACGCCCCTGCGAGAGGGGCGACCTCCGGGCGCTGAAAAAGTTGGAAAAACTGATATGTTTCAATTCACGCCCCTGCGAGAGGGGCGACATCAGCATGAGATGCGATCAAACTATCGTCAATTGTTTCAATTCACGCCCCTGCGAGAGGGGCGACTGTAGCTGGTTTTGGCGGTAAAAACGCATGATATGTTTCAATTCACGCCCCTGCGAGAGGGGCGACAAAAGGGCGGAGGAAAAAGACCGGGTGAAGCATGTTTCAATTCACGCCCCTGCGAGAGGGGCGACGTACCCGCTCACTAAATGCAATTGCGCACAAGTGTTTCAATTCACGCCCCTGCGAGAGGGGCGACTCGCCGTGAAAAACTCTCCGCCGCGTTAATCCTGTTTCAATTCACGCCCCTGCGAGAGGGGCGACTGACCCGCGCGGACCTTTGCTCCGAATTCAACTTCGTTTCAATTCACGCCCCTGCGAGAGGGGCGACGTCGCATCGGTTCCCGGTTTGAGCCGCCTGAAAAGTTTCAATTCACGCCCCTGCGAGAGGGGCGACACAACATGGCGACTAACACCTGCGCCATCCAGAAGTTTCAATTCACGCCCCTGCGAGAGGGGCGACAAGCCTATCGCCATCAATCATCCGCATCTTTCAAGTTTCAATTCACGCCCCTGCGAGAGGGGCGACGTCCTCCTTCATTGCCTCGGATTCGAGGTATTTGTTTCAATTCACGCCCCTGCGAGAGGGGCGACTTTTGCGTTCCATAAATTATAATATGATTTATCGGGTTTCAATTCACGCCCCTGCGAGAGGGGCGACCTGGGTGCCGGTGATCTTGAGATTATCCACAAGCTGTTTCAATTCACGCCCCTGCGAGAGGGGCGACATGGGCTGGAATTCCATTTGCTGTATGGGCGGAAGTTTCAATTCACGCCCCTGCGAGAGGGGCGACGCAGCCAGCACAAAAGCGATGATCCGCCAGATCCAGTTTCAATTCACGCCCCTGCGAGAGGGGCGACACATAGACTTTGGGTCGGGCGACTTGCCATTTTAGGTTTCAATTCACGCCCCTGCGAGAGGGGCGACAGCTGCCCGAGATGAATTGCAACGCCAAAAGAGAAGTTTCAATTCACGCCCCTGCGAGAGGGGCGACCGGCCACCTGGAAGCAACAGTTGTCCAGCAAGCTGGTTTCAATTCACGCCCCTGCGAGAGGGGCGACGCTGTGCATGAGGACTGGCGCTTACCGGTATATCGTTTCAATTCACGCCCCTGCGAGAGGGGCGACAAAGAGGATTGGGCAAACGGTCTGATGTACTGCGTTTCAATTCACGCCCCTGCGAGAGGGGCGACGGACATCGACAACCACGCGATCGCAGGGAAAATGTTTCAATTCACGCCCCTGCGAGAGGGGCGACGAGGAGATGCGATGAAAAGCCGTTATGCCCTGCTGTTTCAATTCACGCCCCTGCGAGAGGGGCGACCACACCAGACAAAGAAAAATGCCGTGGCATA
>DVOW01000062.1 GCA_018713335.1 Candidatus Merdivicinus intestinigallinarum
TGCCTTCGCCCCGGGTGATCTTGTCGAGCATTTCATAAAGGCGCTTGGTGCCGACGCGGCAGGGAGTGCACTTGCCGCAGGATTCGTCCACGGTGAATTCCAGGAAGAACTTGGCGATGTCCACCATACAGGTGTCCTCGTCCATGACGATGAGTCCGCCGGAGCCCATCATGGAGCCGATGGCGATCAAGTTGTCATAGTCGATGGGCACATCCAGGTGTTCCGCCGGGATGCATCCGCCGGAGGGGCCGCCGGTCTGGGCCGCCTTGAATTTCTTGCCGTTGGGGATGCCGCCGCCGATTTCCTCGACGATCTCCCGCAGGGTGGTGCCCATGGGGACTTCCACCAGGCCGGTGTTCTTGATCTTGCCGCCCAGTGCGAACACCTTGGTGCCCTTGGATTTCTCGGTGCCCATAGAGGCGAACCAGTCCGCGCCGTTTAAGATGATCTGGGGCACGTTGGCGTAGGTTTCCACGTTATTGAGGATAGTGGGTTTCTGGAACAGGCCCTTGACCGCCGGGAAGGGGGGACGGGGACGGGGTTCGCCCCGGTGGCCTTCGATGGAGGTCATCAAAGCGGTTTCCTCACCGCAGACGAAGGCGCCTGCGCCCAGACGGAGGTCGATGTCAAAGTTAAAGCCGGTGCCGAAAATATCCTTGCCCAGCAAGCCGTATTCCCGGGCCTGCTTGATGGCAATCTGCAAACGGTGAACGGCGATGGGGTACTCGGCGCGGACGTAGATGTAGCCCTGGGAAGCGCCGATGGCGTAGCCCGCAATGGCCATGGCCTCCAGCACCACATGGGGGTCGCCTTCCAGAACGGAACGGTCCATGAATGCGCCGGGGTCGCCTTCGTCAGCGTTGCAGCAGACGTATTTCTGATCCGCCTGGTTGGCCGCCGCAAAGGACCATTTCTTGCCGGTGGGGAAGCCCGCGCCGCCGCGGCCCCGGAGTCCGGAAGCTGTAATGGTGTCGATGACCTGCTGGGGGGTCATTTCGGTTAAAACCTTGCCCAAAGCCTGGTAGCCGTCCACGCCGATGTACTCGTCGATGTTTTCCGGGTTGATAACGCCGCAGTTGCGCAGGGCCACCCGGTGCTGTTTGGCGTAGAAATTGGTTTCGTTCAGGGATTTCACGTTGTTTTCCTGAACGGTTTCCTTATAAAGCAGGCGTTTGACGATACGGCCCTTGAGCAGGTGCTCCTGGACGATTTCGGGGACGTCGGAGGGCTTCACTTCGGAATAGAAGGAGCCTTCCGGGTAAACGATCATAATGGGGCCCAAAGCGCACAGGCCGAAACAGCCGGTTTTGACGACTTTTACTTCATCGGAAAGCCCGGCCGCCGCGATTTCGGTTTCCAGGGCATCAATGATCTGCTGGCTGTTGGACGAGGTGCATCCGGTGCCGCCGCAGACCAGGACATGAGAACGATACATGAAGCTGCCTCCTTATTTCAAATTGCTGACGCTGCCAATGGTGTATTCTTCCACGACCTTGCCATTGACCAGGTGCTCGGTAACGACACGGGCAGCTTTATCGGGGGTCATTTTGACATAGGTGGTCTTGCTGCCGTCCGGCTCAAAAACCTCTACCACAGGCTCATACTGGCAGATGCCGATGCAGCCGGTCTGGGTGACCATCACATTCTGAAGCCCGCGGTTGGCGACTTCCTCCGTAAAGGCCGCCAGTACCGGGCGGGCGCCGGCAGCGATGCCGCAGGTGGCCATGCCGACCACGACGCGGATATTGTCAGCGGAATCCTCTTTCCGCAGATGCACGTTGCCTTTTACGCGGTCACGGATCGCCTTGAGTTCTTCCAAACTCTTCATAAAATCAGTCCATCCTTTCCTTATAGCTGGGAAGGTCCGCCAAGTCCGGCCTCCCCTTCCTCCAGGGACTCTTTGATAAAGGAGATCACCTGGGGGGTATTCAGCGGGACATCCTCCAAAACCTCTTTCAGTTCCCGGGTGTCCAGCGTGTATGCTTTTTCATCCCGTTTGCGGCAGTAAACAAAGTCCAGGTCAGGGTTCATGGTGATGAGGGACAGGATCGTAGCGTTCATATCCCCGACGGGCAGCATGTCGATGTGGTCCGTGCGGTAGCGGGCGGTGGTAGTGGTCCCTTTTCCCACTTCCGAAACGATAGAAAAGCTGCCTCCGGTGGCTTCCGCCGACATTTTGAAAAACGGCACCCCCAGCCCCACCTTCCGGGTGGTGCGGGTGGTGAAAAACGGGTCCATCACATGGGAAACCTGCTCTTCGGTCATGCCGCAGCCGTTGTCGGCAACGGAGATCTCTAAAGAATGCTCCGCCGTCCGTTCCGTGAGTGTAATCGTTATCAAAGAAGCTCTTGCCCGGACAGAGTTCTGGGCGATGTCCAGAACGTTCAAGGAAAGCTCCTGCATGGATCCCACCCTTTCCTGTGAAATTACGCGCCGTATTTTGCCAGGATGTCGTCGATGTCGTCAGGCAGCAGCTTGCCGTAAACCTCGTCGTTGATAGTCATAACGGGGGCAAGTCCGCAGGCGCCGATGCAGCGGCAGGCGTCCAGGGAGAATTTGCCATCGGGGGTGCATTCCCCGCCTTTGATCCCCAGCTTCTGCTGGAGCCTGTCATAAATGTCGCCGGAGCCCTTTACATAGCAGGCGGTGCCTAGGCAGACGGAAATTTTGTACTGGCCCTTGGGATACAGGGAGAACTGGGCATAGAACGTGACAACGCCGTACACTTCTTCCAGCGGGATATCAAGGCCCTCCGCAATGGCGATCTGGACTTCCATGGGCAGGTAGCCGTAAACCTCTTGAGCCTGCTGAAGGACCGGCATCAGCGCGCCGGGCTGGTCCTTATGGGCGGCGATGATTTCCTCAAGTTGTTTTTTCTGTTCCGGTGTGTCCTGGAACAGGACGCCGGCTTTTTTGCTGGACATAACTGGTAACCTCCTTGTGAAATGGCGGCGGGACCCGCGCGCCGAAAAAATACCGGCAGCCTTTTGAGGACATCCCGGCAAAGGGTAGGGGTTTTTCAAAATCTATGAAAAACACAGATACTTTCCATAAGTATAACATGTTTTGTGAAAAAACTCCAGCAAGCAGGATGCAGAACATTTCGGGAAAATTTTAAACAGTTCTTACAAAAATAAAAAGCATATGAGGATACTATTGCACGTCGGCGGAATATCCGATATAATTGAATCAAGTATATCCGTGTTTTTTATGCGGTATAGGGAAAATTTTACAGCCGCCAAACCTTGATCTTACAAAACAGGAGGGACCGGGATGAACGTACGGGATGTAATGAGGATATTGGACGCCCAGCTGGTCTGCGGGGAGGAAAACCTGGACACCCAGGTGCACGAGGCCTGCGGCTCGGATATGATGAGCGACGTGCTGGCCTTTGTCAAGGACCAGGCGGTACTGCTCACGGGATTAGTCAATATCCAGGTGGTGCGGACGGCGGACATGATGGATATGGTCTGCATCGTCTTTGTCCGGGGCAAGGAGCCGGACGAGGATATGATCGCTTTGGCAAAACGCCGGGGCATGGTGCTCTTAAAGACCCAGCACCGGATGTTCACGGCCTGCGGGCTTTTATGGGAAAACGGCCTGCGGGGAGGAGGGAAGGCGGATGAACACGCTCAAATGGACCTATGAGGTGGACGGGGACGATTTCACCCGGGCCGGAGAAGCCTCCTCCAACGTAAAAAAGAAGCTGCGGGCCTTAGGCGTCTCGCCGGAGGTGATCCGCAAGGTATCCATTGCCCTTTACGAGGGGGAAATCAACATGGTTATCCACGCAAACGGCGGGAAAATCGACGTGGAGATGACCCCGGAAAAAATCGACATGGTGCTGGCCGATACGGGCAAGGGCATCCCGGATATAGAGAAGGCTATGCAGGAGGGCTGGTCCACGGCCCCGGACGAGGTGCGGTCCTTAGGCTTCGGCGCAGGGATGGGCCTGCCCAACATGAAAAAATACTCCGACGAGATGCGGATTGAATCCACCGTGGGGGTTGGAACCACGGTTTATATGACGGTGTATGTAAAATGACAAAAAAAGAAGCGGCCGCCATGGCCGGGGGATTCCTGGGCGGCCTGGCTTTTTACCTTTTGCTGGGCGGGCTGTCTGCGCTTCTTCCGGAAAAGAAATTGTTGGGGATTTCCCTGTTTCTGGCTTTGGCAGGTGAAATTTCTCTGATTTTCCACCGCGCGTTCCGCGGGCAGTATATTTTATACCGCAGGTCGTATCAATCGGCTGTTACATGCTTTGGCCTGCTGGTGCTGGTGGCCCTGATGGATAAAGCCGGGCTTTTCTCTGCGGCCGGCAAACTGCTGCTGGCTCTGCTGGGCGCATTTCCCTTGGCAGCAGCGGCGCTGGGGCTTTTCAAACCTCAGTGGTTCCGCTGGAAGCTGCGGAAAATCCCGTATCTGGGGAAAATCCCCCATGCGGAAAAGAAGATGATGGTTTTCTGGGGTTCCGTAGGGGTGCTGGCCGCCGCGGTTCTCGGCTTCATCCTGTTGCTGTAACATTGGAAACAGGCCCCGTAACTCATGCAGACAGCCTGTTCTTCCCATAAACAAACTAAGTTCTTTTCAAGCAGAAAGCCCCAAGGCGGACAGACAGGAGGTTTTCCTTATGCAGGAATTTTTTCATTCGGTGACCTTGGACCGGGATAAGTGCATGGGGTGCATCAACTGCATCAAGCGCTGTCCCACCGAGGCTATCCGGGTCCGCAATAAAAAAGCGTACATCATCAAGGAACGCTGCATCGACTGCGGCGAGTGCATCCGGGTTTGCCCCCATCACGCCAAGCGGGCCACCTGCGACAGCCTGGATATTTTAAATAACTACCCCTATACCATCGCCCTGCCGGCCCCGTCCTTTATGGCCCAGTTCAATAACCTGGAGGATGTGGACATTGTGCTGAACGCCCTGCTGGACTTCGGCTTCGACCAGGTGTTCGAGGTGGCCAAGGCGGCGGAGATCGTTTCGGCGGCTACCCGCATCCTCATGAAGGAGGGGAAGCTCCCGAAGCCCGTCATCAGCTCGGCCTGTCCGGCGGTGACCAGGCTCATCCGGGTCCGGTTCCCGGGGCTCATCGACCACATCCTGCCCCTCCATGCCCCCATTGAGGTGGCGGCCCGGCTGGCCAAAAAGGAGGCGGCGGAAAAAACCGGCCTGTCCCCGGAAAAGATCGGGGCCATTTTCATTTCCCCCTGCCCGGCCAAGGTGACGGCCACCAAAATGCCCCTGGGCACCGAAAAAAGCGCGGTGGACGGGGTCATTGCCGTCAGCGAGATTTACCCGAAACTGGTGTCCGTCATGAAGGAAACGGCGGCGAAGCCCATGCAGCCTCTGTCCGAATCCGGGAAGATCGGCCTTTCCTGGGGCAGCAGCAGCGGCGAGTGTTCGGGGCTTATCAACGACAACTATCTGGCGGCGGATGGGATTGAAAATGTCATCCGGGTCTTGGAGGATCTGGAGGACGAAAAATTCCGGGACGTGGATTTTATCGAACTGAACGCCTGCGCCGGCGGGTGCGTGGGGGGCGTTTTGAACGTGGAGAACCCCTATGTGGCCTAAACCAAGCTGTACCGCATCCGCAAGCACCTGCCTGTGAGCCTAAACCATATGGATACGGTGGACCCGGGACTGCTGTGGGATACCCCCCTGGAATTTGTGCCCGTTCTCAAGCTGGATGAAGACATGTGGGCGGCCATGGAAAAAATGGAGAAGGTGGAGGAGATCTGCAATTCCCTGGAAGGCCTGGACTGCGGTTCCTGCGGAGCCCCCTCCTGCCGGGCCTTGGCGGAGGATGTGGTCCGGGGGCTGGCGTCGGTGGACGACTGCATTTTCCATTATAAGGACAGCATCCATGTGCTGTTAAATGACCTGCACCGGCTGGAACAGGCGGTCCCCGCCCCCTTCCGGACGGAGGAAAAGGAGGAGAAAACGGATGACACCCATTGAATTTGCCCAGAAATACGGCTTTTCCGTGGTCAATGAGGGCAGCGGCGGCTGCCGGGACATAGAGGGCGCTTATTGCTGCGACCTGCTGAGCCTGGTTATGGGCCGGGCCAAGGAAAACGACGCCTTCGTTACGGTCATGGCCAATATCAACACCATCGCCGTGGCGGTGCTGGCGGACGTGGCCTGCGTCATCCTCTGCGAGGGCATCCATTTTGACGAAGCCTGCGTTGCCCGGGCCAACCAGCAGGAGGTGTGCATCCTGGAAACAGAGGAGCCCGCCTTTTCCGTTGCTCTGAAACTGGGTAAGGAGCTTGCGCTGTGTTAGCCCCCTACGACCTCCACATCCATTCCTGCCTTTCCCCCTGCGGCGAGGAGGAGATGACCCCCAACAATATCGTGGGCATGGCCCAGATATTGGGGCTTTCCGTTTTTGCCGTGGCCGACCACAACACGGCCCGGAACCTGCCCGCCGTCCAAAAACTGGCGGAGGAAGCGGGGCTTTTGTTCATCCCGGCCATGGAGATCACCACGGCGGAGGAAGCCCACATCCTGTCCCTGTTCCCCAGCGTGGAGGCCGCATTGGCAATGGGGGAAGAATTATACGCCGCTTTGCCGCCTATCCGCAACAAGCCGGAGGTTTTCGGCTTCCAGCGGATCTTGGATGAAAACGACCGGGAAACCGGCCAGCTGGAAAAACTGCTGATTAACGCCGTGTCTTTTCCTATTGATACGGTGTTTGAAAAGGTGCGGGAGTACGGCGGTGTGCCCATCCCCGCCCACATCGATAAATCCGCCTATTCGGTCATTTCAAGCCTGGGCGTCATCCCGCCGGAGCTGGATGTGAAAACCGTGGAGATCAGCCCCGGCGGCGTTGACCGGGGATTTATTCCGCCCGACGGGGAGGAGTATTTTGTCATCACCGATTCCGATGCCCATGATTTGGAAACCATGTCCGGTCACGAGGCCCGGGCGTTGGAATTGCCGGAGTTATCGGCGGAGGAAATTCTGAAAAGCTTTGGAGGATTGGAATGACCCGGTTATTTTTTGTGCGCCACGCGCAGCCGCAGCACTCCTGGAAAGACGACAGGACGCGGCCTTTGACGGAGGAAGGAATGCAGGATATCAGCCGGGTGCTGGAATTTTTCCGGAATGTTCCCCTGGATATCGTATACAGCAGCCCTTACCGGCGAAGCGTGGATACCATAAAATCCGCGGCGGAATATTGGCAAAAAGAAATTTATACAGACGAACGGCTCCGGGAACGGGAATCTGGAACAGTTGGCAGAAGCGGCCGCGAAATGATTCAAAAACGGTGGGCGGATTTTGACTATCACGAACCCGGCGGCGAGTCCATTGGCATGGTGCAGGAGCGCAATGTTGCCGCTGTGATGGAAATTTTGGAGCAGAATCCGGGGAAGACCGTGATGATCGGGACCCATGGGACCGCTTTGAGCAGTATCCTCAATTACTTGGAGCCGGATTTTGGGTGCCAGGATTTCTTTCGGATCATAGACTGGATGCCCTACATTCTGGAACTGGATTTTGAAGGGAAAACATATCTGGGAAGGAAAGAACACTTCTTCCTTCACAAACAGTTTGAAATCCGCAGCCCATAAGTGCAATGGGAGAAAGGAGCCTTTCTGTGGATAATTTATCACAAAAATTATATGAAGCGGCCAAAGCTGTACTGAACCCCCGAAAACTTACGGAATACGCCGAAGCCGGTGGCGTGGGGGCCGCCATTTTGGCCGCCAACGGCGAAATCTACACCGGCGTCTGCATCGACGTGGCCTGCTCCATCGGCTTCTGCGCCGAACACGCCGCGGCCGCCGCCATGATCACTGCCGGGGAATCCAAGATCCTGGCGGTTGCGGCAGTGGGCTGGGACGGCGAAATTATGCCGCCGTGCGGACGGTGCCGGGAATTTCTCACCTCCCTGCACCCGGACAACCGGTATGCGGACGTCCTGCTTCCCGGCTGGAAAACCTGCGCGCTGGAAGATCTGCTGCCCTATGACTGGAAAAAGTTTGAGGAGTAGGAGGAAGGAACGTCTGTTTTTTAAGAGGATGAACGGAAAAAATAAAAAACGCGCCTGTTACAGTAGGGCGGCGTCTATCCTGAAATCAGAAAAACTGGAGGATCTGTCCATGAAAGAATACGCCATGATCGAAGACGTTGAAACCTTTGCATTTTCCGCGGAAAACCCCACAGGCGTCCGTGCCGGCGGGTCACGGGGCGGGGACTGCACCAAATTGTCCCCAACGGTTACGATCCGCGCCGGTGAAACCGTGACCCTTGTAGATACCGACGGCCCGGGGATGATTCAGCATATGTGGTTCACAGGCTATGTTGGCCACCACTTTATCCTGCGCATTTATTGGGATGGGCAGGAGCACCCCTCTGTCGAAGCGCCCTTTTCCGCTTTCTTCGGGTGCGCGTATGATGAGAATTTTGCGGACCGGGACGGGAAATACCCGGTTTTGAATTCGGCTGTCATGATGGTTGCGCCGGGCCGGGGATACAACTGCTATTTTGAGATGCCCTTCCAAAAGCACTGCCGGATCACCATGGAAAACCGCGGGGATCAGGATGAATCCCTGTACTACATCATCACCGGGTGCCGGCGGGCGCTTCCGCCCAATATCGGCTATTTCCACGCCTCCTACAGACAGGAACATCCTGTACAGAAGGGGAGGAGCTATACCATCATTGACGGTATTCAGGGAAAGGGCCAGTTCCTGGGGATCACGCTGGCCGCCGGCATGAACGGGAACAACACCTGCTGGGTAGAAGGGGAAGCCAGAATGTACCTTGACGGCGACCAGTACCCTTCCATCCATTACACAGGGACGGAGGATTATTTCTGCGGCTCCTACGCCTTCGGAAACGACATCTATATCAAGCGGTACCAGACATTCAGCGGCCATTACAGCGGGATGTTCGCCATTTTCGGGGACAATGAGGAGTATTATAACGGCCAGCAGAGGTTTTTGCTGTACCGGTTCCATGTGCCGGACCCGATCCACTTTACCCAGGATTTCCGCATGACCATTGACAATATGGGCTGGACGGGGCCGCGCTACGACGATTATACCAGCGTCGCGTACTGGTACCAGACCCTGCCGTCCGCGCCGCTGAAGCCCCTTCCGTCTGATGAGGAGATGTGCATGAAATAAGGCTCCCGGAATGACGGGCGTTCCCGTTTTGGAAAACGCCACCCGCACCGGCTTGGAAAGGGCAAAGGCTCGATCGTAGATTTTTCAAAAAGAGAAACGCCGCCCCAAAACGGGACGGCGTTTTTGCTGCCGTAATATGGACGGATTCACACCCGGTAAAGCAGGTCGGCGTAAGTGGGGATGGGCCAGGCTTCGGCGGAAACCATGGTCTCCATCCGGTCGGAAACGCCCCGCAGCTCCTCCATCAGGGTGCGGACGGTGTCCCGGTGGTATTTGGCGTCCTCAAAATGGTCGGTGATGCCGGTGCAGGTGTCCAGGGCGGCTTCCAGCTGGCCGGTGATCCGTTCCATTTCGGTGATGTATCCGGAAAGCTGCTTGACCAGGTTCAGGACCGCCTCGTTTTCCACACCGGCGTCCTTCATCCGGCTGTAGGACTGGGCCATTTTCCCGGCGAACTCCGTCACAGCGGGAAGGATCTGGCGGCGGGACATTTCGCACATGGTGGCCCCTTCGATGCTCACCAGCTTGCAGTAGTTTTCCAGCATGATCTCATACCGGGCCTGGCATTCAGCGCCGGACATGACGTGGAATTTCTCCATGAGGGCGATGTTTTTGGGCGCGATCATGGCGGAGATGGCGTCCACTGTGTTGCGGAAGTTGGGCAGTCCCCGGCGGGCGGCTTCCTCCACCCATTCGTCGGTGTAGTTGTTGCCGTTGAAGATCACCCGGCCGTGGTCCCGGACGGTTTCCTGGACGATCTTCTGGATCTCCGCGTCAAAGTCGGCGCAGGTTTCCAGCCGGTCGGCAATCTGGGACAGGGAATCTGCCACAATAGTGTTCAGGATGTAGCTGGACACGGCGATGGAAGCGGAGGAGCCCACCATGCGGAACTCGAATTTGTTGCCGGTAAAGGCGAAGGGGGAGGTGCGGTTCCGGTCGGAGCCGTCTCGGGGGAGCTTGGGCAGGGTGGCCACACCGGTTTCCAGGATACAGGAGGGGGTCTGCTCCACCACGTCCCCGTGGGCGATGTGCTCTAAAATGTCCGTGAGCTGGTCCCCTAAGAAAATGGAGATGATGGCCGGGGGCGCTTCGTGGCCGCCCAAGCGGAAATCGTTGCCGGCGCTGGCGGCGCTCATCCGCAGCAGGTCGGCATGGTTGTCCACCGCTGTGATGACAGCGGACAGGAAGACCAGGAACTGCATGTTTTCGTAAGGGGTTTTGCCCGGGTCCAGCAGGTTCTGGCCGTCGTCTGTGGACAGGGACCAGTTGTTGTGCTTGCCGGAGCCGTTGACCCCTTCAAAGGGCTTTTCGTGAAGGAGGCAGGCTAAGCCGTTTTTCTTGGCGATTTCCCGAATGACCTCCATAATCAGCTGGTTGTGGTCGGCGGCCACGTTGACCTGCTCAAAAATGGGGGCCAGTTCGTGCTGGGCGGGGGCAGCCTCGTTGTGCTCGGTTTTCACCGGGACGCCCAAATCCCAGAGGGCTTCGTCCAGCTCCCGCATAAACTGCCGGACCCGGAGCCGGATGCGGCCGCAGTAATGGTCCTCCATCTCCTGACCCTTGGCCGGCCGCGCGCCGAATAAAGTCCGGCCGCAGAGCTTTAGGTCCAGCCGCTGCTCGTATTTCTCCCGGTCCACCAGGAAATATTCCTGTTCGGCCCCGACGGTGGGGCTGACTCGGGTGGCGGTGGTATTGCCGAAAGCCTTCAAAACCCGCAGAGCCTCCCTGGCCACCGCCTCATTGGAACGAAGCAGGGGGGTCTTGGTGTCCAGGGCCTCGCCGGTATAGGAGTAAAAGGCCGTGGGGATATAAAGAGTGCCTTCCCGGACAAAGGCCGGGGAGGTGCAGTCCCAGGAGGTGTAGCCCCGGGCCTCGAAGGTGTTGCGCAGGCCGCCGTTGGGGAAGGAGGAGGCGTCCGGCTCGCCTACGATCAGTTCCTTGCCGGAAAATTCCAAAATGGCCCGGCCGTCCTTGGCGGGGGTCAGGAAACTGTCGTGTTTGCCGGCGGTAAAGGAGGTCATGGGCTGGAACCAGTGGGTGAAATGGGCCGCCCCCTGTTCCACTGCCCAGTCCTTCATGGCGGAAGCCACTACCTCGGCAACCTCCGGACCTAAGGGCGCGCCGTCGTCAATGGAGTGGCGCAGGGAACGGTAGGTGCTGCGGGACAGCTTTTCCCGCATGACCGTGTCGTTGAACACCTGGCAGCCAAACTGCGAAAAATCATAACTCATGAAGGGGCCTCCTTACAGTAATGTGATCTGATGTTCCGTACAGGCTTTGATGGTTTCGTCGTCCCAAACGGAAGCCTGCACCTCGCCGATATGGGCTTTGTGGAGCATGACCATGCAGAGCCGCGACTGGCCGATGCCGCCGCCGATGGTCAGGGGCAGCTCCCCGTCCAGCAGCATCCGGTGGTAGGAGAGCTTCTCCCGTTCCGGACAGCCCGCCAGGGCCAGCTGTTTTTTCAGGGATTCGGCGTTGACCCGGATGCCCATGGAGGACAGCTCCACCGCCCGGTCCAATACAGGGTACCACACCAAAATGTCCCCGTTCAAATCCCAGTCATCGTAGTCCGGGGCCCGGCCGTCGTGGGGCCTGCCGTCGGAGAGCTTGCCGCCGATGCCCATAATGAACACGGTGCCGAACTCCTTGGCCGCCGCGTTTTCCCGTTCTTTGGGGGAAAGGCCCGGGTACCGGTCCAGCAGCTCCTGGGCGGATAAAAAGGTCACCTGCTCCGAAATCATGGGCGTCAGCTCCGGGTTGGCCCGGTGGAGGGCGTCCTCCGTTTCTTTCAGGGCCCGCATGACCCGCCGGACCGTGTGGCGGAGGGTTTCCGGGGTGCGGGTTTCCGGGGTGATGATCTTTTCCCAGTCCCACTGGTCCACATAAACGGAGTGGAGGTTGTCCAGCTCCTCGTCCCGCCGGATGGCGTTCATATCGGTGTACAGGCCGGTGTTGGGACCAAAACCATAGCGTTTCAGGGCCAGGCGCTTCCATTTTGCCAGGGAGTGGACGATTTCCACATCCGCCCCGATGTCCGAAATGTCAAAGCCTACCGGGCGCTCCACGCCGTTTAAGTCGTCGTTGATGCCGCTGCCGGTCCGTACGAACAAAGGCGCGGAAACCCGGGTCAGGTGGAGCTTATCTGCCAGCTCCCGTTCAAAAGTATCCTTCACCAGCTTGATTGCGATTTCCGTCTGGAGGATATCCAGCGTGGACTGGTATCCTTCCGGAAGGCTGAGTGCTGAAACTGCCATAATCATTTCCCCCATTTACTGCAAAGCTTATTTTTTCATCATACCATAAAACCGGCTATTTTTCAATGAAACCGGCGGATTTTCGTGTAAAATGGGAAATCTCACAATTTCATGCGCATTTTGGCTTGTTTTGCAGGCAAAAAAGAATGCCGGTCCCCCGAAAAAGGGAGGACCGGCAGCCACAAGGTTCATTCCGCGGCTTTTTTTGCGTATTCCGCAAGCAGGCGGACATAGATGCGGTACTGGTCAGCGGAAACATCCGGCGGGGTCTGGTGGTCCACCGAGGGCACATACCGGCCGGAGCGCATGGCGGGCAAAAGCCGTTCAAATTCCCGGCGCATGGCTCCCTCCCCCAGGTGCATGATCGTTTTGTCGTAGCCGCCGATCATCAGCCATTCCGGGTAATTTTCCCGGATGCGGTTCACGTCCACCCCGGCCTGGCGTTCCAGGGGCAGCACCCCCTGAATGCCTGCTTCCTGGAACCAGGGGATCAGAGGTTCCACATTTCCGTCGGTGTCGATGAGGACTTTTACCCCGTTTTCCCGCAGCACCGGCACAACCTGCCGGTAATAGGGCAGCATGAACTCGTCAAACAGCTCCTTGGACAGCATGGGCCCGTGGTTATAGGACATATCCTCCGCAAAGGTCATGTATTCCGGCTGGAAGACAGGCAGGAGCTTTTCCAGGCACTTTAAATGAAAATCCGTCAGCTCCCGGTTCACCCGGCGCATCAGCTCCGGGTAATCGTAAAAGGCGTACAGGTGGTTTTCGATGCCGAACAGGGTCCGGGGGAACCAGAAAAATCCCTCCAGAGTGAGCCAGGCAGCGTAATCTCCCCGTTCATGGCCCTCCCGCCAGCTTTCCGCCCGCCGGACAGCCGATTCCAAATCCTCATCCCGGAACAGGAACGGGCGGATGGCCTCATATCCGGCTTCATCCTCCAGGAGCCCCGCGCCGTGATACGCCGGGGAGGGACATCCGGCTCCCCGGGGGGAGATCCAGATCTGCCGGAGAGGGTCCAGTCCAAAATAATTTTGCAGGGTGTCCGGCCCGTCGATTTTCGGCGCGCCCTCCTGCTCCCAGCGGTCCGTGGTCAGGTTCCACCAGGCGGCCCATTCCACCATGGGCAGGCGGTCGGGTTTTTCGCCATTCAAAACGGCGGTGAAGCGTTCCCGGTTGGTCATATTGTTTCCCCCTTGTTTTTTTCTAAAAAACAGTATACAATAAAGTCATTCGCAAAAAAACCTGCCTTTTTGATTATTTTCGGGGGTGTAATTGTGTCGGACCGAATTGAGATGCCGTCTGATTTTTCCATACAGATCGCCGCGGTGGAAGAGCCCTGTCCCGCCCATTCCCACGATTTCCTGGAGCTTGCATATATCCGCCGGGGATGGACCCAGCATAGCCTGGAAGGCCAGAGCCGGACCCTGACGGAGGGAGATTTTATCCTGGTGGATTTTGATGAGGTCCACAGTTACGACGTAGTGGGCGGCGGACTGGAAGCGGTCAACTGTATGTTCCGCCCGGCGGCGGTGGATCCCGCTTTGGGGCATTGCCGGAGCTTTTCGGAGCTTTTGGACAGCTGCCTCATCGGGGTGGGGTATGCCTGCGGCGGCATGGCCGGCCGGGAGAAGATCTTCCGGGACGAAACCGGCCGGGTGCGGGATATCCTGGAACGGCTGCTGGAGGAGTCCAGCCGGCAGGAGATCGGCTATTATCCGGTGGTGCGGGCTTTGCTGGTGGAGCTTATTATCCAGACAGTGCGGCTGGTCCGGGACCGGCGGCAAAGTCCCGGACAGCTGTCCATCGCATGGATTTTGGATGAGGTCAGCCGGGACCCTGCGGCGGATCACCGGCTGACCCGGTACGCCTCCCGGTTCGGGATGCGGCCGGAGGCCTTGAGCCGCCTTTTCCGCCAGCAGGCCGGGCTTGGTTTTTCCGAGCATCTGCGCCGCAGCCGGATCCAGCTGGCCTGCCGCCTTTTAGTGGAAACAGGGCTGTCCATACCGGAAGTGGCGGAACACTGCGGGTATCTGGACGCCAAATCCTTCCGGGAGGCCTTTTTGCGGGAAATGGGGCAGCCGCCCCTCCGGTGGAAGAAAAACGCCTGCCGTTTGACGCCCTTTGCAAGATAAGAAGTGGATTGGGCGCCGCCGGTTCCTGAAGAACAGCTTGATTCATGCGTTGTCATGAAAGGCCTGAAAGATGCCGGAGGACGCTGCTTTTTGTCCGGCGCAGGAAATAGCGGGACTGCTGTTAAAGGCTTTCAAAAATTTGGGGGAAGGGCTTTTGTGATCTCTCATAAGCCTCTTTGAAGATGGAGATGGCCGACCGGACCCCGATCCCGAAACGGTCGCATCCGGTTTGATACATTTCCAGAATGGTATCCAGGTTTCGGATCCCTCCGGCAGCTTTTATTTTTGCTGCATTTCCAATGGCGTTTCGTATTAAGCGGATGGTGTCTACTGTAGTGGGCTTCGGGCCCCACCCAGTCCCGGTCTTTACATAGCTGCCTCCGGCTTCAACGATTATTTCGCTGGCTTTGCAGATCTCCGAGTCAGTTAAATAACAGGCTTCCAGAATCACTTTCACAGGGATGTTCCCGGCCGCCTCCACTACGGCCTTGATGTCGTCCCGTACATACTCGTAGTTTTGGGATTTTAAGGCGGATACGTTCATTACCATGTCTAATTCCTGACAGCCCTGCTGGATCATTTCTTTTGCTGTGAAGATTTTCATTGCCGTTGTATCGGCTCCGGCGGGAAAACTCACTACGCCGGTCACAACGGTTTCCGGACAGTCTGCCAAGGCGTCGATGACATATTTCGTGACAAAGGGCATTGGGCTTGCGCAAATACACTTAAATTCTTTCACCACCTTGATTAATTGGTCGATTTCCTTCATTGACACGTCTGTCCGCACAGCGCTTACATCAACGAAGTTCCCCAGGTTGTTTAGGTCCATTTGCTTTTGTTCCGTCATTTCAATTCCTCCTTGTCAAAAGATAATTATCTTTTCTATAAAATGATATCATAATAAAATTATAAATGCAATAACAAAAGGATAAAAATGTAAAATTAGTGCAGTATGCTCATTTTATTAAACTATAAATGTGAGTTTTTATAAAAATAGGTATTTTCCATTGACAAAAGATAATTAATAATTTATTATTAGGACAGAACAAGGGAAGGGAGGAGGTCAAAACGAAAATTATTTCATATGACCTGGGGACAGGCGGGATCAAGGCTTCTTTATTTGATGAGGAGCTGCGTTCGCTGAAAAAGGTGTTTCTTGAATATCAAACGATGTACCCAAAGGCAGATTATCATGTGCAGCGCCCTTCAGATTGGTGGAAGGGGGTCGTGCAAAGCACCCAGATGCTTTTGGAGCGTACAGGGACAGCCCCGGGAGAAATTGCAGGACTGGCTCTTTCCGGCGCCAGCTTAGTGTCCATACCGGTAGGGGCAAATGGTGAGATATTGCTGGACGAAGTGCCCATCTGGTCCGACATGAGGGCCTCGGAGGAGGCAAAAGAGTTTTTTTCATCTGTTGACGAAGAATATTGGTACAGGACTACCGGGAATGGATTTCCGCCTGCCTGCTATTCTCTGTTCAAACTGATGTGGATGAAAAAGAACCAGCCGGAAATCTATCGTAAAACCGCCTATGTCCTAGGCTCCAAGGATTATATCAATTACCGGTTTACCGGGAAAGCAGCCACTGACCATTCATATGCTTCCGGCACAGGGGCATACGACCTCCGCGCCGGCTTTATGAACAAAGACTTTCTCTATGCGGCCGGAGTTCGCGAAGACTTGTTTTTGAATCCATCGCCATCCCATACGGTTGTTGGCAAAGTCTGCGCCAGCGCGGCCCGGGCGACCGGCTTAAAGGAGGGAACTCCTGTCCTGTGCGGAGGTGTGGACAATGCCTGCATGGCATTGGGCGCAGTAGGCCCGGAACCGGGAAAGGTATATGTGTCGCTGGGATCATCCAGCTGGATCCCCATCAACTCACAAGAGCCGATTCTGGATTTCCAAAAAAAGCCTTATGTATTTTCCCATATTCAAGAGGGAATGTATACCTCGGCGTTTTCCATTTTTTCGGGCGGAAGCTCATTTAGATGGGTAAAAGAGGAATTGTGCCGGGATATTCAGCGGGAAAAGGCGTATGAAGAATTGGATAAGCTGGCGGAAAAAGTCCCAATCGGTGCAAATGGGGTCATCTTCAATCCCAGTTTGGCAGGCGGCACCAGCCAGGATAAGAGCGTTCATATCCGCGGAGGATATATGGGCCTCACCTTGCGGAATACCCGGGATGATTTGATCCGCGCCGCACTGGAAGGGATCGCCATGAATTTGAAAATGTCGCTGGATTCCCTTGCGGCCCATGTGCCGGTGGAGGAAAGGATCCTCATGTGCGGGGGCGGAAGCAAGAGCAGGCTGTGGATGAGAATCTTTTCGGATATTTTTAATAAGACCGTCTATAAAACCAATATCGACCAGGACGCAGCTTCTTTGGGAGCAGCCGCGATTGCGGCGAGAGGGATCGGCTGGTGGAAGGATTATCAAAAGATCCCCCAGCTCCATACCCTAGGTTTTGAAAGCAGCCCCATCCAGGAAAATGTCGGCAAATATGAACGCCTGCTCCCCATCTATCAAAGACTGGGAGAAATAGCGGCCGACATGGGGGATGCCCTTTACAGCAGCGGGTTTTAACTGTGTTATAACATTCTGAGAAAGAAGGGGTCGTTTTGATCAGTAAACCTTGTTCGACGGATTTTCGACTGGACGGCAAAGTGGCGGTAGTGACAGGAGGGGCCTCTGGCATTGGGCTGGCGGTAGCGGAGCTTTTCAGCCAAAAAGGGGCGGCAGTCTGTGTCTGTGATATTCGTGGAGAAGAAGCCCGGCGTGTTGCTGAGAGGATCGAAAACGCAAAGGGATACCAGGTGGATATCTCAAAATCAGGGTCCGTAGACGCTTTGGCCCAGGAAATTCAGAAAGACTGGGGGAAGGTGGATGTATTAGTAAATTCAGCAGGCGTGGGGGATATCGAATGGGCCAGGGATATGAGCGAGCAGACTTGGCGCAAGGTGATTGATATTAACCTGACAGGAACTTTTTTCATGTCGTCGCGGTTCGGGAAAATGATGATCGACCGGAAAGAAGGAGGAAAAATCATCAGCTTGGCCTCCCAGGCGGGAATTGTAGCGATTGATAAGCATATTGCTTACAGCGCTTCCAAAGCCGGGATCATCTCCATGATGAAATCTCTTGCGCTGGAATGGGGAAAGTACGGCATTCAGGCAAACGCTATTTCTCCCACTGCCACAGAAACCCCAATTATTGTAGGTTATTGGGATGTGGGGGAACGGCATCAGAAGGCCATTGAAAATACCCCGTGCGGCAGGTTCTGCAAACCGGTTGAGATCGCATGCGCGGCGTTATTTCTGGCCAGCGAGGCCTCCAATATGATAAACGGAGAAAACCTGGTGGTGGACGGCGGATATACTATCCACTGAATAATGGGGATATCCCAGAAGGAGGAGTTTAAATGTCGATTCATGAAATGTTTTCCCTGAAGGGAAAGGTCGCGGTGGTTACGGGGGGATACCGGGGCATTGGGAAAAGCGTAGCCAAAGGGCTGGCCGAGGCGGGAGCAGATATTGTCATTTTCGATCTGATTGACGCGGAAGAAACGGCGAAAGAAATATCCCGTGACTGTCATGTGCGGGCAGCATCCTTTATTTGCGATGTCACCAACCCGGAACAGGTGGAGAAAACCATTGCGTTAGCCGGCGAAAAAATGGGGACCCTGGATATCCTGTTTAATAACGCCGGAATCGGCCCCCATAAGGACGCGCTGGAAGTTTCTCCGGATGAATGGAAAAAGGTGATCGATGTAAACCTGAACGGGATCTTTTATGTGGCCGTCAGCTTTTGCAGATGGGTCAGCTCCCGGGGGAAAAAGGGTTCTATTATCAATACGGCGTCTATGTCCGGGTTGATTGTGAACATACCCCAGAAACAGGCGTCCTATAATGCGTCAAAGGCCGGTGTGATCCATCTTACCAAAACATTGGCGGTGGAATGGGCGGATAAAGGAATCCGCGTAAACTCAATCAGCCCTGGCTACATTGCGACGGACCTGATCCAGGACGTCCGGGAGGATTGGAAAAATCAATGGGTTTCTATGATCCCCTTTGGCCGCATGGGGAAACCTGAAGAACTGGCGGGAGCTGTTGTCTATCTGGCTTCAGACGCCGCTTCCTATACCTCCGGATGCAACATTGTAATTGACGGATGTTATACTTTGCTGTAGCGCAGGGTCAAAATTGACATTTGCAGTTGTATCCGCTATACTTATATTACATATATCTGGAAATAAATGGAAATAAAGATTAGGAGTATAATGGGAAAGAAGGCTGCGATTATGTCGAAAATACCTGCATACCGGAAGGTTTATACTATGCTCAAGCAGAATATACGGGACCAAGTATATCCTGTGGGTTCCCTTCTTCCTACTGAAGCTGAATTGGAAAAAAAATTTGGGGTCAGCAGAACGACAGTGCGCAAGGCTGTTAGCATGCTGGTTGCCGATGGATACCTGCAGGCAAAACAGGGAAAAGGGACGGAAGTTTTGGATGTTTCCACAACGCAGCGGCTCAATGGGATCAGCTCTGTCACGGAAACCCTGAAGGAAAAAGGGTATAAAGTAACTACCCAGGGAATGTGGATCCAAAAGGTACCGGCGCCGGAACCGGTGGCCGCCGCATTGAATATCCCTGTGGGGGAAGTGGTGTACCAGCTCCAAAGAGTTCAGTGTGCGGACGGGACTCCCATTGCCTTGATGACCAACTACCTCCGGGTCAACCTGATCCCAGGCTTTGAACAGCATTTAAATGCGTTTGTGGGGCTGTATAGCTTTCTTGAAAAGCAATATAAAATTGTTTTTCGGGATGCTGTGGAAACATTGACCGCTGTAGCGGCAGATTTTACAGAATCACAGATTTTGCATGTTGAGGTTGGTTCCCCGCTGCTTTGCAGCAAACGTGTTACCCGGAATGAAAGCGGCCCTGTGGAGTACAGCATTATTAAATTAGTAGCAGATAAATACGAATACAGTTTTTATTTGCAGGGACGGCACTAGAGAGCATGTAATTTGGACGGGACTTATGCAAATAAGGGGATGATTTATCTTTAAAGATAATGATGTTATCAGATTATAAAAAACATAGTGAATATTATGGGAGGCAGGCATGAAAAAATTTAAGGTGGGGCTGTTGACCATGTCTGACGGCAGGGAATATCTGCATCAGCTTCAATATGATATGAATCTGCAGTACCAGCACGATATTTGCAAAAGACTGGAGGATACGGGCCTTATAGAAGTCATAGAGGGAGCTGCACCGGTCCACTCCAACTATGAGGCCAGGAAAGAGGGGGAACGCTTCCGGCAGGCTGGCGCAGAAGTGACGATTTTTAACTACGCGATATGGTGTTATCCTCAGTTTACAGCGGCGGCTGTGGACTTTGCGCCGGGTCCTTATATCTTATTCTGCAATATTCACCCTTCGGAATGCGGAATGGTCGGTATGATGGCCGCCGCAGGCATGATGGATCAGTTAGGGCTGGTATACGAGAAAATCTGGGGCGATATTGGAGAAGATGACGTACTGCAAAGGCTTTTGATGTGCGTCCGGGGGATGGCGGCGGTAAACAGGCTCCGCGGAAATACATACGGAAATTTTGGCGGAAGACCCATGGGGATGTACACGGCTGTGGCCAACCTGGATCAGTGGAAAAAGAAATTTGGCATTGACGTAGAAAACCTGGAGCAGTATGACATTTTAAGATACGGGGAAGCGGTCCCGCAGGAAAAGGTAAGACGCGCCAGAGAATGGCTGGAGCAGTCGGCAGGGAGAGTTGAATACAACAATACCAATCTTACAGTGGAAAAACTGGAAAAGCAAATCCGTTCCTACTATGCCCTGCGAAAATTGGCGGAAGAAAAAAAGCTGGATTTTTTGGGCATCAAGGCCCATGGGGACCTGACCGATTGGTATGTGACCATGGATATTGCGGAAGCGTTTCTGAATGACCCATACGACTGGGACGGACCCCATGAGCCCATTGTGGCGGCAACGGAATCGGATATGGACGGCGCGCTTACCATGCAGATCTTTAAGTACATGACAGGCAGCCCGGTGCTTTTTGCCGATGTCAGGCATTATGAAAAATCCAAAGACCTTTGGTTTTTTGGAAATTCCGGTACAGCGGCAACCTACTATGCGGCAGGGTCATGGAACCCAAAGGTCAATATGAGGAAGGTATCGCTTCTGCCGGAAACCAAGGATTATCCGGCGGGAGGGGCTTCGGTCCATCACTTCGCTGCTCCCGGCAAAATGACGATGGCCAGGCTCGCAAGAAAGGAGGGGGAATATTATTTAACCTTAGTTCCCGCAGAAATTGTGAATATGGAATACCATGAAATGCAGGCGTTAGCTTCCCGTGCGACGCCCCAATGGCCGGTTGCTTTCACAAAGCTCTCTGTGCCGGCGGAAAAGTTCCTTTCCTTGTATCCGTGCAATCATATCCACGGCGTATACGGGGATTGGATCAGCGCCTGGAAATGCGCTGCTAAGGCAATGGGGATAAAAGTACAAATTCTGGATTGACTTTTATGGATGCCTGTCGGATGACAAACAAAAGGAGGGAGTGCTTTGAAAGAGAAACCTGCCGATAGAAGCCTCAGGCAGTTTTGGGCGAGGGTCGTCAAGAACCGGTGGTTTTATGTGTGCCTTTTTCCGGGATTTATCCTGATGCTGTTATTTAATTATCTTCCGCTTTACGGGCTGCTGGGAGCTTTCCAGGCTTATGACCCGTTTGAAGGCTTTTTTGCCAGCCCTTGGGTTGGATTGGATAATTTTACGCAGCTGTTTTCACTCCCGGATTTTGGCAACGTATTTTGGAACACCATTACGATCGGGTTTTGGACCTTTGTTTTTGGTTTTCCGGCGCCGGTCATCCTGGCGCTTCTGTTTAATGAAATTTTAGAACCCCGGTTCAAAAAAATAACGCAGACGATCTCTTATATCCCCAATTTTATTTCCTGGGTAGTTGCTTCCGGGATTTTTTACAAATTCCTGGCCACAGACGGCGCTGTCAACGACCTGCTGGTTGCGGTGGGAATGGGCGAGCCCATTAATTTTTTCGGTGAACCGTCCTGGTTTGTCCCAATCGTAGTGATAACCTCGATTTGGAAGGGCGTCGGGTTCAGCTCCATTTTGTATCTGGCAGTGCTGACCAATATCGACCCCGGCCTGTATGAGGCGGCTGACATTGACGGAGCTGGAAAATTGAAAAAGATCTGGTGCGTCACCCTTCCGGGAATGATGCCTACCATTGCGCTGGTGCTGGTGATGAACCTGTCCAGCCTGCTGAATGTGAATTTTGATCAGGTGTATACCATGCAGAACAGCATGAATATTTCGGTGAGCGACACAATGGACACCTATATGTTCCGGATCGCAATGCAGGGGCAGATCAGCGATTACTCCAGGGGCATGGCAATGGGATTGTTCCGGGCCATTATTTGCCTGTTCCTTTTCTTAACGGCAAACGGGCTTTCCAAAAAGATGGGAAATGGTTCTGTAGTATAAAATTCCTATACGGTTACTCTGCGGAATCGGTGCTGTCACAATAAACAACAGAGCTTTTGAAAGGATGGTTTTGATGAAAAAGGATTTGTGGATGAAACGAGCCCTTACTTTTTTGCTGGCTTCTGCCTTGGCAGTAGGATCAACCTCCTGTACATCTGGCGATACCAATAAACCAGCCAGCGATACCCCTGAAAGCGAACCAATTGTGTTAAATATGCATCGCAGCACGACTACAGACAACTATATCGACGAGAACAATCCCACATATCAAAAACTGCATCAGCAGGCGCTGGAGGAGGCAAATGTAGACCTGCAAATTACATACTTTGACTGGGGCGATAACTATACGCAAAAGCTGACAATGTATGCCGCATCCGGCGATCTCCCGTCAGGGGTTTGGGTTTTGGGCGCTTCCGATATGGAAATCATCAATAAGATGGGGACCCATGGTTTTTTATATGACTGGACGGATGTTGTAAACGATACGGCAAATTATCCTACGCTTATGGAGAATGCGGGCGAAGAGTTTATTAAAATGTCCGTTTGCCAGGAGGATGGAAAATTATATGGATTTCCGGCAGAAACCCATAAAGCGTACCCTCACGCGCCGGGCGGTATTTCCCTGCGGAAGGATTGGCTGGAGCAGGTTAACATGGAGTATCCCACCAATGAGGATGAGCTCTATGCAGTCATCAAGGCTTTTGCGGAACAATGTACGGATGTAAACGGAAATCCAGTAACCCCTGTCAGCTTCCCCCAATGGGACAATTTTATTTTCTGGCTGAACTCGTGGTTAGGGACTTCCATGTGGTATCAGGATGGAGACACAGTTGGGTACGGAAAATATGCAAAGCAAGACCAGCTGGAAGCCGCGCTGGTTTTCCTGAATAAACTGTGGAACGAGGGCTTGATGGACCAGGAGAGTTTTACCCATACCACGGAACAGTTTATTACAAAAGGCGCAAACAGCATGTTCGGGGTTTCCACTTTTTCCTATGCCGCAACATACAGTATCAACGACTCGTTCTATGCGGAAGAGCCGGGCAGCGATAAATATTTTGTGTCCTGTCCCACTTTTTCATGCTATGATGAGCTGCCGGCGGAAGAAGTCAATTCTGTTGAGATCGTTTCTTCTCCCTTTAACCGGATTGCAATTACAAAGCAGGGCATCAGTGAAAATGATTTTAAGAGAATTGTCAAGGCCATTGATTGGATTGGGACATATGATGCCTCTTTGATGCTGCTGATGGGGTTTGAAGATGAGGACTGGTATTATGACGAGGCAACCGACCGGAAGCTGCGGACCGACGAATGGACGCAAAAGGTAACGGAAAGCTCCACATACCAGTATAATGCCGGCCTTTGCTATTGGTCCTCTTTAAATTCCAACGCCCAGGCCATGTATGACCTTCTGAATTGCATTTGCGTACGTCCTTCGGATGTGGAATCCGTGCAGAATATTCAGGGACATCAGATCGCTGTAACGTCTGCCCCCAATGTTGTGACAGCCGGCCCTGTGGAGAAGTCCAAAATGACGCTGGTGGAAGATGCCTGGAAACAAATGGTGATCGGCGCGATCTCTGCTCCCAGCGAAGCAGAATGCCGGAACGTTGTTTCCCAATGGCCTCAGACGATGGAAGATTTGGGATACAATGAAATTGTAGAGGAGAAAGTGGACATTTGTAAAGATTATGGTTTAATGTAACCAAAACCGCAAGAATGTCCTGCGTAAAACGGGGGCGGGGGCCGATCGGCCTCCGCCGCCGGAAATATGAAACGGCATAGCGGAAAATATGGCTTTTCATATTGCCGTTATGTGAAAGGAGATCTGGATATGGCTAGAACCACACTGAAAAGAAGGCGTCATACCAATGTGTTGATTATCCTCTTTATGATTCTCTTTTCCTTTTTGTGTATTTATCCGTTTTACTATATTTTGGTCCTGTCTCTGAATGATGCAACAGACGCCATGCGAGGCGGGATATACTGGTGGCCTCGCGAGATCTCCTTGGCCAGCTATAAAACCGTGTTCCGCAATCAATACCTTTTCAATTCTTTCCTGATCTCTGTGGCAAGAGTGCTGATTATGTCCGTTCTGGTTCCCTTAGTCTGTTCCCTGTATGCATATGCTCTGTGCCATACTGAGCTGCCGGGAAGAAAGTTTTTCCGTTGGATCCTGGTGATCCCCATGTATGTAGGCGGAGGGATCATTCCTTTTTACCTGCTTTTGCGCGAAATGCATTTGACGGATACTTTTTGGGTCTATATCATCCCCTATATATTCGGCTCGTACAATGTGCTGCTGTTTCGCTCCTTTTTTTCGGGGGTTCCGGGATCGCTTAGGGAATCTGCTTTGTTGGACGGGGCCAATGAACTGGTGGTATTTTTCAAGATCATTTTTCCCGTTTCCATACCTGTTTTTGCGGCGGTGGCCCTTTTCACTGCTGTGGGCAACTGGAACGAGTGGATGGTGGGGCAGCTGTTCGTGGCGGACAGTAAGCTCTATCCCATGGCTACGGTTTTGCTGCAAATTATACGCAGTACAAATTCGGGAGGGATCAGCGGCGTTAGCGTAAGCCAGCTGATTGGTTCTTCTTCAGACAGAGTGACGCCGGAATCTGTCCGCTATGCCATGATTGTCGTCACGACACTGCCGATTCTTCTGGTGTATCCACTCTTGCAGAAGTATTTCATTCACGGTATCATGATCGGTTCCGTAAAAGAATAGGATGCGGAGGGAGCGTATGGCCGGATTGAACGAATCTCTGGGGTCCTTGTTTAACATTGAAAAATTACCGTATTACCGGCCGGGCGTACAGGCCCGTTACGAAGGAAGTATTGATAAAACCGGCGGTAATGCCGACTACGATTGGTCGTTGTACGAAAAAAACGGGGAATGGGTCCTTTTGGATGTGAAGGGGCCGGGGTGTATCCTGAATTTTGTGCAGCATCGGTATCCTTCTTCTGAAACGCCGGTATTCCGGTTTTACTTTGACGGGGAGAGCGCGCCGCGTTTTACGATTGACCATAGAAGCTTCGGTGAGGAATATCCGTTTATCGAACCGCTGGCTTCCAGATATATAGGGCCGGAGGATTTCGGAAGAGGCCCTATCCGGGTGGTGCGCAGCTTTGTGCCAATGCCGTTCCTGCGCGGGTGCCGGATCACTTCTTCGGTTAAACTGGAGGGATTTGACCGTTCTTTGGGACAAGGCGGCTGGGGACATGTCATCTACCACCTTTATGACTGTGACAAAGGCTGCGGAACCTTTTCCAAAGAATGGGATTACAGCTTTCCGGCAGAGCTTTTAAAGCAAGGGGAAGCGCCGCCCCATCCGGACGCTGTGCGGACAAAACACTTGGGAGTTTCCCTTGGCCCGGGACAGAGTTACCGGGTTTTGAACTGCACAGGGGCAGGCAGCGTGGCAGCTGTCCGGATGATGCTGCAAAAATACAGTCCAAAGATTTTGGAAAACCTCTGGATCCGTGCCGTCTGGGATGACCATGCGTGTCCGGATGTACTCTGTCCTGCCGGCGCATTTTTCGGCAATGAATTAGGATACCATAGTACCCGATATTTTATGCTGGGGCTTACGGTGCAGGGAGAGTTCTACCAGAAGTTCCCCATGCCTTTTTGGAAGTCCGCCAGAATATTTGTGGAAAACAGGGGGGAGGAAAGCATTGGCATCGACGTGGTGCTGGCGGACGTTGTTCCCCAGTCTTCCGTTGCCTATGAGCAGGAGAAGTGCGGGTATTTTCGCACCAGCCGCTATTGCAGCCGGAAACATATAGAAGGTGCGGACCATATAATTGGGACAATCAAAGGGAAAGGACACTTGGTTTGTTCCGTCATAACCGGATACGGAAGTTATGACGGTGAGATTACCTGCGAGGGTGATGTCCGGATTCACACGGATGGGATTGGGACTCCGCAAATCGAAAGCGACGGTTCGGAGAGCCATGCGTGCTATGGATGGGGATTTGCAACGCCGCCGGAAACCAATCCGTTCAGCGGATATGACGGACGTCCTAACAGTCCTTGGTGCCAAGTGAGGACCTTTTTGACAGATCCCATCCCGTTTTTGACGGAGCTGCGGTTTGGAATCGAATCCGGCGGAAACAACGATCAGTATATGGAGCATTCCGGCGTATTGATGTATTATGGAACAGAAATGCCTGGAATTGTATTGACGGACGAGATCGACATTGGGGACGAAAATTCGCGCCGGAGCCACCGCTATGTTTCAGAAGGGAATATAGGAGCTGTCAGGCTCGCTTCCTATTATGAGGGGGATGAGGACCATGTGGAGATCAGGGATGAAACCATTCTTTTTACGGCACGAAGTTCATTCCAGGTGAGGATCATCCCCGAAAATACCGGGATACGGCTCCGCCGAAGGAGCGATCAGCTGAAAAAGCGGCAGGAGGCCAGAGTGTGGGTGGATGGCGTGCCGGTAGAGGAACGGACCTGGTATTTTGCTGATGGGAATCCGTATAAACGCTGGTTGGAAGATGAGTTTGAAATCCCGGAAAAATATACACGAGGGAAGGAAACGCTTTCTGTTTCTATTGAACCGCTGGTGCAGGAAAACGGGGATACTGTCTGGAACGAATACCATTACTGGGTATTTTCCAAAACCTGATGCAGCGCGAAACAGAATGACCTACAGTTATTTCAGCAATTGAAAGGAGTCAGCAGTTATGAGTTTGGTAAAAAGCTTGGATCAGCTTGAGTATGAGGTGTATAACCCCAGAAACCGGATGAAGGAGATCCCCGGGTTGGATATCGTTCTTCAGAAAGGCATGATATCCGACACACAGGATATCAAAACAGTTTCCCTAAGCGGTGACTGGGAACTGGTCCAGGATGGGGATGCAGACAGAGTGTACGAAGCAAATTGGGAAGGTTCCATTCCCGCCAAGGTTCCCGGCAGCGTACACGCGGCCCTGTTGGAAGCGGGAGTGATCCCCGACCCAATAACGGAGAAAAATGACGGATATGCCAGAGAAAAAAGCCGGCATTACTGGTGGTATCGGAAGAAATTTTCCCGCCCGCAGGGCATGAAGCGCGTTCTGCTGGAATTTGGAGGTATTTGCGATCGGTGCACCATATGGCTGAACGGAAGATTATTAGGCAGCCACCAGGGAATGTTCGGAGGGCCTGAATACGAAATTACGGACCTTTTGGAAGACGAGAATACACTGATCGTAATGCTGTATCCAGCGCCTTACCGGGTTGGGAGAGAGTATCAGGAGTTGAATCCGTTTTTCAATCAAATGAACATTGGCTGGACGGATACGACGGTTTTTAACTGTGTGTATGGCTGGCATTACGCCAATATTCCGGCCCTGGGGATTTGGATGCCGGTTTCATTAAAAGAGATCCCCGATATTGAAATTGCCGATCCTTTTATCCACACGGTTGATATTGCCGGAAATATGGAGTTATATCTGGAACTGCATGGGCCGGAAGGAGGCTTTCAGGGGGAACTGGAGCTCTGCATCAAGCCCTTTAATTTCCAGGGGGATTGCTGTGCCGCCTCACTCCCGGTAACTGCGCTTTCCATGCGGCATAAGATGCGGCTGGATTTCCGGATCCCGGACGTCCGGCTGTGGTGGCCCAATGATTTGGGGAGCCAGTGCCTTTACCAGCTGGAGCTGCACTTTAAAGCTCATGGCTATACTGTAAATTCTGTACGCAAAAATTTTGGCGTTCGCACAATTGAAATGCGCCCTTATTTAGGTCAGCCGGCCGAAGACCGGTATAATTGGCAGTTTGCCATTAATGGGGAAGAAATCTTTGTAAAAGGGGCAAACTGGTGCACTTTGGACTTTGGTATGCGTTTTACCGAGGAAAGATACGACCGCTTTTTAAGTCTTGCCCGAAACCAGCACCTTCAAATTCTGAGAGCCTGGGGCGGCGGTATGCCGGAAACAGATACCTTCTATGATTTGTGCGACCAGTACGGCATTATGGTGCTTCAGGAATTTGCCACTGCCTGGGACAGCCAAAAGCATCAGCCGGCGGATGTTCTGCGGGAAGGCGTAGAGCGCAGCATTGTACGCATTCGGAACCATCCCTCTCTGATTATGTGGTGCGGCGGCAACGAATCGGAACATCCAACAGACGCAGTCATAGACATGATGGGGCGGATGGTATATGAACTGGATGGAACCAGGCCCTTCCATCGGAACGATCCGTGGGGAGGAAGCAGCCATAACTATGACGTGTACTGGGGACAGAAAGATTTTGACGTCAATCTTGCCTATAAAGCGCCGTTTATCGGGGAGTTTGGTTTCGCCAGTTCTCCTTCCAGGGAATCTGTTGAGAAATACTGCACGGAGGAGGATTTCCGTGTATGGCCTCCGGTTCCGGATGGAAATGTGGAATATCATACTCCGGTATTCAACAAGAACAATGATATGAATATCCTGCACCGGTATATTCCGGAGTTTTTACCGGATACAAGCCTTGATAATATGATCGTGTCAACGCAGATCTGTCAGGCCACCGCAGTGCGGCATACGTTAGAAGTCGCCCGCTGCCGCCGTCCGGAAGCTACGGGGATCTGTTATTATAAATTGACCGATGTGTTCCCCGCTGTTTCCTGGTCTACCATTGACTGGTTCGGAGTACCCAAGTGTGCTTACTATTTTATCCAGGACAGCTACGAGCCTCTGCATGCCTGCGTTTTATTTGACACGCTTCAGCCCAAAGGAAACCAGAAATCCCTGCCCGTATATATCATTGATGATGATCAGAGCTTGGAGAACAAGCGCTGGCGTGTTGTATGCAGAGCGTTCAATGGCCAATTGGAAATGGAAAACTCCAAAGAGTGGACGGGTGTTGGTGAAATTGGTCATAATAAAAAAATCGGGGAATTTCTCCTTACAGAAAAAGCAGCCGCCTCAGTCCCGCTGTTTATCGTCGTTGAACTGGAGAAAGAGGGGGAACGTGTGGGCAGGACCTTCTATTGGCTGAATTTCTCCGAAAAGAGTGGATGTATTTTCCAAATCCCCAAATGCCAATTATCTCTGGTCAAACAGGATGGGAAAGCCATTCTTGTTAACGAAGGGACAGTGCCGGCTGTCGGTGTGCATTTTGACTGTAAAAATGTTTCTGACAAATTCACAGCGGAAGATAGTTATGTTTGGCTGGACAGCGGGGAAACAATGGAAATCGGGGTAAATATGGATGAATATGAGATTTCTGCGTGGAACAGCTGAGCAGTAAAAGAACAGATATTTTACACAAAAAATTACCGCCGTCCCGGTTTTACCGGGACGGCGGCAGTTTGCTTAGCCTTCAATGGCGATGGTGCGTTTTGCGGGGACCTGGATCTGCTGTTTCGGCAGGGTGAGCTCCAGGATGCCGTTTTGATAGGAAGCGGAAATATTGTCCGCCTGGATACCGGACAAATCGAAGGTCCGGCAGAAGGAGCCGTACTGGCGTTCCCGGCGCAGGTAGTTGTCCTTCTTCTCCTCTTTTTCGCTGTTGTGACGGGCGGTGATGATCAGGCGGTCATCCTGGACGTCCACGGAAATGTCTTCCTTCTGGAATCCGGGCAGCTCCGCTTCCATTACGTATTTGTCGCCTTCGTCTTTAATATCGCAGCGGAACTGTCCGCCGTTCATACTGCCAAACAGGCTCTTTTCCAGGTTGTTCCATTCGTTCCAAAGGTTGTTTTCTTCACGGGTGAAAGGAATCATGCCAAACATAATATACTCCATTCTCCGCGCTTCAAAAAATTTTTTCCGGCGGCGTACTCTGCGCGGGCGCCGCGCCGCTTCGGTCTTCCGGGCTTCTTACCCTTTCAACAATTATTAGTATACCCCGCCTTTGTAACGAAACCATTCTATTTTTATGAACCAAAAGTAAATATTAGCACTCTAATATACGGAGTGCTAATTCGTCTGTTTTCCCGCTTGAAAATTGCCTCTTGCATTCTTCGTTTGGTGTAGTATAATAAAATCAAGAAAAAAGGAGGCGGTTTTGTGGCAAAAGTTATCATTCATGCGGCAAAGAAAAAATCTCGGATCAATAAAAATATCTATGGGCATTTTTCGGAACACCTGGGCCGGTGCATTTATAACGGCCTGTATGTGGGGGAGGATTCCAAAATCCCCAATGTCAACGGGATGCGCACTGATGTGGTGGAGGCGCTGAAAAATATCAAAGTCCCGGTGCTGCGCTGGCCCGGCGGCTGCTTTGCCGACGAGTACCACTGGAAAGACGGGGTGGGGCCCAAAGGATCCCGGAAAAAAATGATCAATACCCATTGGGGCGGCGTTTTGGAGGATAACTCCTTTGGCACCCATGAGTTTTTGGAATTCTGCCGCCAGGTGGGATGCGAGCCTTACATCAACGGTAATGTCGGCTCCGGCACCGTCCGGGAAATGAGCGAGTGGGTGGAGTACATGACCTTTGACGGGGTGTCCCCTATGGCTGACTGGCGCAAGGAAAACGGCCGGGAAGCTCCCTGGAAAATCAAATATTTCGGCGTCGGCAACGAAAACTGGGGCTGCGGCGGCAATATGCGCCCCTCCTATTATGCCGACGAGTACCGGCGGTACCAAACCTACCTGCGCAATTACGGCGGCAACCGCATTTTCCGCATTGCCTGCGGGCCCAATGCCGCGGACTATGAGTGGATGGATACCGTTATGAGCATCGCGGGGCCGTATATGGACGGCATTTCCCTCCACTACTATACCGTGCCTGGAAAAGACTGGGAGAACAAAACCAGCGCCACCGGGTTTAACGAGGAGCTTTATTACCGTACATTGTACCGGGCGGCGAAAATGGAGGAGCTTGTCACCCGCCACAGCGCCATTATGGACCGGTACGACCCGGAAAAGCGCATTGGGCTCATGGTGGACGAATGGGGGACCTGGTACGATGTGGAGCCCGGCACCAATCCCGGCTTCCTTTATCAGCAGAACACCATGCGGGACGCTATGGTAGCGGCGCTGACCCTCAATATTTTCAACGCCCACAGCGACCGGGTGCAGATGGCCAATATTGCCCAGATGGTCAATGTTTTGCAGGCCGTCATCCTCACCGAGGGCGAAAAGATGATCCTGACCCCCACCTACCATGTGTTCGACCTTTATCAGCATCATCAGGACGCGGACTTGCTGGAAACCTCCATCGAAACGGGAAAAACCGGCCTGCTTTTAGGGGAACAGGTCCCTCAGCTTACGCTGTCCGCTTCGGAAGATGAAAACGGCGTGATGCATATCACGGCCGCCAACCTCTCAGCCTCGGAGCCCTGTCCGGTGGACTGCGGGATTTTGGAACGGAAGGCCGGCAAAGTTTCCGCCCGGATCCTGACAGGCCCCATGGATGCCCACAACACCTTTGAAAACCCGAAAGCAGTTGACATCCAGGATTTTACCGGGGTATCCGTCACCCCCAACGGACTGGATTTTACCCTGCCGCCTTGCAGCGCAGTGGAAATCACTGTGGAATAAGCCATGGAAAGCCAGCGGATCTGCCGGAAATGCCTGCTCAGGGAAATGGGGGAAACAGAATACGCCAGGACTGTGGAAGAACACCTTGCCGCTTTGCCGGACATTGTGAAAACTCCGGGACCGGAATATCAAAAGCGTCTGGCGGCCTGCCGGGAATGCGACCGCTTACTCAACGGCATGTGCGCCCTCTGCGGCTGTTTTGTGGAGCTGAGGGCCGCCAAACGGGTCAATTCCTGCCCGGATTCCCCGGCAAAATGGGAGGCGGTTCCGGCGGAGGATGTTCCTTAAAATTTTGCAAAAAACAGGAGAGGACAGCATCCTCTCCTGTTTCATTTCTCAAGGGTATGGGGCCGCGGCGGCTCGCCGTTAGAAACCGGCGCTGCCGCTGGCCGTGGCGGTAACGGATTCCGTCAGGATCAAATCGTGGGAGTTGACGGCTTCCTGACCCACCCGGGCGCTTTGGGAGGAATCGTGGGAGGTGACCAGGATTTCTCCTTTGGCTCCCCGGCGGCGGGCTTCCTCCTCCGCTTCCTTCCGGGCGGTTTCCTCCGCCAACAGGAAGGCGTTTTCGTAGTCCTCAGTGAAGATCCGCTGGCGGGGGGTGCAGATGTAGCAGCCGTCCTCCTCCGATGCTCCCGCCGGGAGAATTTGGGCGGTGACGGTGGCGGACACCCGGCCGGTGACGGCCCCTAAGGCGTTGGCCACCGCCGCGTTTTCCGGGATGACGCATTCCGCGCCCAGGGCTTTGGCCACATCCGGCAGAAACAGGTGGGTAGAGGCACCGATGCCCACTAAGGTCATTTCCGTCCGCGGGAAGAAATGCAGCAGGGGGTTGGGCGCGTCCTGGTTGTCCCAGGCCGCTTCGATGACCCGGGCCAGGCCGCCGTTTAAGCCATCCTTCCGGAAAGCGGGAGACAGGTTTTCCAGCATGGCCTGGATCACATGAATGAACAGTTCTTTTTTGACCCGGTTGGCCACCCGGACGCAGAACCCGTCCGGGGTGATTTCCAGCTGATGGGACAAAAATTCCGCCGCCAGACGGGAGGCCTCCCCGTCAAAGCGGGTGAAATCCCCCCGAATGTGCATGGCGTCGGTGGGGGTGAAGCCGCACCGGAGGATCAGCCCCTCCGATTCCAGCCGCTTAGTGTTCAAGGTATAGAGGTCCGCCCCGGCGGCTTCCGCCAGCTTGTCGATGCGCATGGCGCCCTGCTGCAGGGCTTTGCAGACAGCCTGCTCCTGGGCGGTGTAGTGGGGGTCCCCGGAAATATCCCGCACCAGGCAGAAAAACTCGTGCAAGGGGTGGGTGGAAACAGGCATCCGTTCCACCAAATCCGCTAAATCCTCCCGAACCCAGGGCCAGCGGGCCGCGGCGGCGCACAGGGGCATGACCCGCTGGGGGCCGATTTCCAGGCCGTCGGCCTGTTCGCCGGGCTTGGCCAGCTTCACCCAGCTGTCGCCCCCTAAACCGATGGTGTGGATGTAAACGGAGTCCACAAAGGTGTCCCATTTGCCGATGGACACACCGCCGTCGCCTTTCACCGGCACGCCCTTTTTCACCAGGGCGATGTCGGTGGTGGTGCCGCCCATGTCCACAATGGCGCAGTTTTCCGCCCCGGACAGGGCCACGCCTCCCAGGACGCTGGCCGCCGGGCCGCAGAGGATGGTTTCCACCGGCCGTTCCAGGGAAAATTCCTCGGACATTAAGGTGCCGTCGCTGCGGACGATGACGATGGGCACGGAAATCCCCCGGCTTTCCAGGTTTTTGTGGATGGCCGCCAGGAAATCGGTGATGACGGGGATCAGCCGGGCGTTCAACAGGGTGCTGGCCCCCCGTTTGATGTAGTTCAAGCTCCAGAACAGCTCATGGCCGCAGACGGTGAACATGCCGAAGTGGTCCAGCAGCAGTTTTTTCGCCTTCTGCTCCAGGGTGGGATTTTTGATGCCCTGGAAGGAGACCACCGCCAGGGAGTCCGCCCCCTCCAAAAAGGGCGGGATATCCCGCAGGAAAGCGTCCCAGTCCGGTTCCCGGGCGACAGTGCCGTCAAACTGGATTTCCGCATCCAGGAAGAAGATTTCGCTGGCGGGAGGCAGGCCGTATTTGGCCCCTGTCTCCTCCACCACCGGCCGTTCCGCCCCGATGAAAATCAGTTTGGCCCGGCCTCCCTTGTCCTCCACGCAGGCGTTGGTGGCCAGGGTGGTGGACAGGGACAGGGACTCGATCTGTTTTAATAAATCCGGCGGCAGGGTGTCCATGACGGCGCTGATGCCGACGGACAAATCGTCCCGGGTGGTCTGGGCCTTGCCGGAGGCCATGACCCGCCCTGTTTCCGTGTCGTATAAGACGGCGTCCGTATAGGTGCCGCCGGTGTCAATTCCCAAAACCAAATGCATGACTATCTCTCCTTGCTGTTACTGATCATGGCGTGTTACCACCGGATATAAATCAGGCGGGCAATCCCGCCAGCCTGTTCCATATGGGTCAATCTCAGGGGCATTGGCGGCAAACCGTTTCCAAAAAGCCGGATGCCGGAACCCAGCAGAATGGGAATCACTGAAAGGTCATATTCATCAATCAATTCTTTTTCCATAAGCTGCCGGGTAATTTCCGCGCCCCCGCAGACCCAGATGTCCTTTCCCGGCTGTTTTTTCAGTTCCTCCACCAATTCACAGGGATTTTGGCTGGTAAAATGGATGTTGTCTGCGGGTGGATATTCCCGGTGGGTGACCACATAACTGGCCAGCTCCTGATAGGGCCACTGGCCCGGAGCCAGTTCCTCCGCTACCTGCCGGTAGGTGCGGCCGCCCATAACCACGGTATCTACGGTTTGGATAAACTGAGAGTAGGAATCCTCGCTTTCTTCTCTGGGTTCCTGTCCATTCAGCCAGTCCACTTTGCCGTTTTGGTCCGCAATATACCCGTCCAGGCTGACAGCGATGAATAAAACCGCCTTTCTCATATCCTCACTGCCTTTCTTACCGATTTTTATTATACCGGCCGGGTTAAAATTCCGCTAGGATAAAATTTGGATTTTTACCAGGATATTTGGATTTTTTGGACTTCCCTTCAGCTGGAAAGGGCGGTCAGGTCCTCGAAAGACAGGCTGGGCTGAAGGGCCCGGTCGATGGCGAAGGCAATGACTTTGGCGGCATTCAGGATGATGGTGTCAATTTCCCGGGGCGTTACCATCATGGGCGGGCCGTCCTCACGGGCGCAGTCGGCCACTGTGGGGATGCCCACGGCGATGACCGGCACGCCTAAGGTACGGCGGCTCAGCTCCTTGCGGCGGTTCCGGACGCCGGAACCCGGAGAGATGCCGCTGTCGCAGATTTGAAGAGTCGTCCCCAGCCGGGAAAGCTCCCCGGCGGCCAGGGCGTCCACGGCAATAACGGCGGAAGGCCGGATTTCCTTCACCAAAGCGGCGATGATCTCCGCGCTTTCGATGCCGGTCTGGCCCAAAACGCCGGGGGCGATGACGGCGGAGGGCCGCAGTTTGGGGAAGGAGGGGGGCATGGCCTCCGGCGGGATGTGGCGGGTGGCCAAAAGCAGCCGGGACACTTCCGGCCCCAAAGCGTCCGGGGTGATGGCCGCGTTGCCGAGCCCCACCGTCAGCACCGCCCCTTCCTTTGGCAGAAGCCGGGCAATCAGGGCCGCCGCCGCTTCCGCCTGGGACGGCAGATCCGGTGCGGCCTGGGAAAAGGGCGGGCAGTGGAGCGTGTAATAAACCCCTTCCGGCTTGCCCAAGGACGCCGCGGCTTCCTCTCCCTTGATTTCCACGGAAGTGCAGGGGATCCCGTAAAGGGTCTCCTCCCGGCAGGACGCGCCGGGAGGCATGGTTCCGGCGGATAAAACCCGTTCCAGGGCCAGATCGGTGCGTGGATTCATGAGGCAGGCTCCTTTCCGCAAATTTTCGCGTAAATTTCTTTCGGAAAACACTTGCATTTTCTTTGGAAAAATGGTATGATATAAAAGCTGTCATATGCCCGCCCATTGTGTCTCTGGGTTTGGGCGTGACAAAACGCTGAGAAGCGCAATCCTCGGTTAGTTTGCGCGGAGCAGGCTAACTTTATGTGAAGGAGGTGCAAATAATGCCGAATATCAAATCAGCAAAGAAACGCGTCAAAGTTTCTGCTACCAAGACTTTGCAGAACAGAATCCTGAAAGGTAACCTGAAGGCTGCCCTGAAAGCTGCTAACGCTGCCATCGCGGACAATGCCGCTGACAAAGCTGAGGTTGCAAAAGCTGCTTTCAAGACCATCGACCAGTCTGCGGCCAAGGGCATCATCCACAAGAACGCTGCTGCCCGGAAAAAATCTCAGATTGCATCCAAACTGAACGCAGCAAAGGCGTAATCCTGTGAGGACCGTCTTTGGAAAATAAAAGCGGTTGTCCCTTGAACCTCTGGGGGACAGCCGCTTGTGTTTTTGTTAAATCAGTACTTATAACTTGGGAGAAAATGATGAAACAGATTCTGCTTACCTCAGCTGGATTGACAGACGCTATGCAGTCCTTGTTTTTCAGCCGGGTCCGCAAAAAGCCGGAGCAGGTTAGAATCATGCTGGTCCCCTGCGCGTCCCTGGGAAGCGATGAAGCGAGAGAAGGCGTTATCGCCGGCATGGCCGGGCTGCTTCAAATGGGAATCCGGAAGGAAAATATCTTTCTGTATAATTTAGCGTATCTGTTGTCGCACGGATACCGGCGTACATATTCCGCGGCGGAGGACCTTTCCGCTCTGCCTTTGAATATTCGTCTCCCAACCAGGGCGGAAATCCGCGAATTTGACGCCATTTTGTTTACAGGCGGGAGGGCGGATGTTTTGATGGATGAGATCCTCCGTACCGGCTTTCGCCCATTGCTGGCCCAGGCGGTGGACGACGGGCTGTTTTATATCGGGGTAAGCGCCGGGAGCATGGTAGCCGCCGGAAATTTTGCCAACAGCATGGGCTTTCTGAAAAACCCGGTGATCCCCCATTGCCCGCTGGGGCTTCCCTGCGGAAATGTGCCGGAAAATGGGGAAATTCCCCTGACTGATAAGCAGGCAGTTTGGATAACCGATGCAGGCGCGCAGATCATAGAATAAGCTATGAAAAATGAAGGATATTTCATAACAATAGCAGAAAGATACATAACTGTCTGGCTTGAAACAGGCTTTTTCCATATATACCGGAAGTGTCTAAGAGTTTTGCACTGGTTTGGGAAGAATACTGTTTGCATTTTCTGAATGGGTGTGCTATATTGGTACTATTCTTAGAAAATAAGGAAGGTAGGTGGATCAGCATGACAGCTGAGTGGCGGAAAAGCCCCCAGGACTTCCGGGACGCTTTAAATATCCGGGAAACGGTCTTTGTAAAGGAACAGGGCTTTGCCAACGAATTTGACGAAACGGACAAGACCTGCGATCATTTGATTTTATATGACGGGGAAAAAGCCGTGGGCTGCGCCCGGATCTTCCCGGACGGAGGGACCAGCTGGCATATCGGCCGGGTGGCTGTGCTGCCGGAATACCGGGGCAAGGGCCTGGGCGCCAGGCTCATTTGCGAAGCGGAAAAGCGGGTGCTGGAGCTGGGCGGCAAAATGCTCTGTTTGAGCGCCCAGGTGCAGGCCGAGGGCTTTTACAAAAAGCTGGGCTACCGGACGGTTTCGGAACCGTATCTGGACGAGCACTGCCCCCATGTGCGGATGGAGAAGGTCCTGTAAAGGGGAAAATTTTGAAAAACCGGTAGACAGCCGCCGGTTTTTGTGGTATACTGACAACGAAACAAAAGCAGAGTAGGGTTTTGCGCGTTAAGTGCCGCCTGGACGGGGAGTTGCCGGGCGGACGAAAAGCCGGGTTCCGGCTTGCGGTGCAAAATCCGCATCCCGCTGCTATATACCGGATAGGACCTCCTATGGGGTATGTAGCTACGAGTGACATATCTGCGAAGGAGGTATTTTTATGCAAAAAACAGAAACCCCAGGCAAGCTTCGGACGTTCCGCACTCCCTTTACCCCTTCCTACTGGAAGGAGGCGGCCGGCGAGGTCAAAAAGCCCCGGATACTGGCCGTCACGGCCCTGTTTATCGGCCTGGACATCATCATCGGGATGTTCTACATTCCCATGCCCTTCGGGGACAACCTGCGGGTGTATTTCGGGTATTTCACCAATTCCATGTGCTGTATGGTCTGCGGCCCGGTCATGGCTTTGATTTTCGGCTTTGTCCGGGACATCCTGGGCTTCCTTGCAAACCCAAGCGGCGGATTTTTCTTTGGGTATACCTTAAGCGCCATGCTGGGCTCTTTGGTGTACGCCCTGTTTTTCTACCGGGCGCGTATTACGGTAGTCCGGATCCTCTGCTGCAAGCTGATCATCAATGTGTGCGTCAACATCCTGCTGGGCTCCTTGTGGAGCGCCATCCTGTTTTCCAAGGGGTATTATTTCTATATGGTCAGCAGTACCGTGAAAAATTTGATGCTCCTGCCGGTGGAAGTGATTTTGCTGGTGCTGTTCTACCAGGTAACCCTGCCTGTTTTGGTGAAAATGAAATGGATCCCCGAACAGCCCAAAGGCCGGATGCCGCTGATATAGAAAATGCAGGGGCGGGGTTTTCCCGCCCGCCGTTTTTCGCTCCGTGAAAATCTATCCTGACTGAGAAAAGAGGATGTTTTATGAGAGAGATCCGCAAAAAGAGGGCGGTTGCCACTGTATCCGCAAAAGAAAGGAGATGATGCGAAAAAAGAAAAAGGAGGATTATTTATGAAATCGATCCCAAATCCCAACGAGATTTTTCCCAACGAGTACCGCACCTCGTGTTTTATAAAAAACGTGGTCAAGGCCCCCAATATTTTCATCGGGGACTACACCTATTACGACGACCCGGCGGACCCCACGGGTTTTGAGAAAAACAATGTGCTCTTTAACTGGCCGGAATTCGGCGACCGGCTGATCATCGGAAAATTCTGCTCCATTGCCAGCGGGACGAAGTTTATCATGGGCCCGGCCAACCACCGGATCTCCAGCGTCAGCACCTATCCCTTCGCCGTCTTCGGCGGGGCCTGGGAGGAGGCTGTGCCGCCCCACATGGCCCAGCTGCCCTTTAAGGGGGACACGGTCATCGGCAACGACGTCTGGATCGGCCGGGAAAGCGTCATTATGCCGGGGGTGAAAATCGGCAACGGGGCCATTATCGCCGCCGGTTCGGTGGTGACAAAGGACGTGGAGCCGTACCACGTGGTGGGCGGAAACCCGGCCCGGTTCCTCAAAAAGCGGTTCGACGATGAACTCATTGAGTTATTGCTGGAATGGAAATGGTGGGACCTGCCGCCGGAAGAACTGGTAAAAGCCCTGCCCTTGCTGTGCGACCCGGATTTGGAGGCGGTCAAGGCCCATTTAAAGGCGGCGGGGAAACCCCCGCTGTTTGTCGGCAAGCTTGCTTGACGACGCGACGCGGCCGTGGCGCGTTGGTCTAACCGCCGGAACGGCAAGAGTAACTTGCCGTTAAGGATTCGTTTCACTTTCTATCGTATTGTAGGGGCCGGGCGGCCCGCATAAAACGGCAGGACGGCTGTCATCATTTAGATGACGGCCGTCCTTTTTCGCTATATATTTCCAATCATATACACAATCAGCGGGAAGAAGTACACCATAAAGGCCACCCCGATGGCCGCGGCGGTGAACAGCAGCGCCGCCCCCTGTTTTAGGGGCATACAGGCTGTCAGCCATTTCTTCCCAAAGCGGAAAAAGAGGAAGAATAACACCAGCCCGCCTATGGAGATCCACAGCCCTGCGGTGAATCCGGGCGGGGTGTAGGAGAGCTCCACAACGTTTTCCCCCGCTTCCAAAGGCAGGGAAAGGTAGTTGCCGGCGGCCCGGGAAATGGGGACCTCCTTCCCGTTGACCACGGCTTTCCAGCCCGTATCATAGGAAAAGGGGACAAAAAGGCTCTGCCCTTCTTCCGCTGTACAGACGATGGTCCGGCGGCTGCCGTCCCCCTGGATCTCCCCGCCAGCGGCGTTTTGACAAAGGGTTTCCAAAAGACCGGCGTCCAGCCCGAACACCTCAAAGGATTCCGGCTGGATATCCTTTGCCAGCTCCACCGTCACCCGGACCACATCCCCGGCTTCAAATTCTCCTAAAGCCAGGATGCCGTTGTCCGACTGGGTGGGGTACTGATCCCGGATTACCTGCCCGTTGACGGACACCTTGCAGGATTTGTTCACCGGCTCGCTTAAAGCGTTGGAGGGCGGGGACGCGCAGTCAAAATAAAGGAGGGTATCCCGGTCCAGACGCAGGTTCCAGGTGAGGAAGCCGGAGGACGCGCCCTCCAGATAATAGCCGCCGTCGGAAAGGGTCACTCCTTCCAGGCTGTCCGGCTGGAAAATGGTGAAAAGCCCTTCGCTGTCCGGGAACAGGCTTTCCGCAACGGCCCCCTGGATCTCCGCACGGGAACCGGCGGGCAGGTCCTCCAAAAAGCCAGGCTCCGCGTTGGTGACAACGGCGTCCGGCATCCGGTAAGCCAGGCGTTCGATGGCAAAAACCGGGCCGCAGTACACCGTGTCCGCCGAGGAAAGCTCCTCCGTCCCCAGCCCGCTCCGGGGGACCACTTCGTAGCGGTTGCCTAAAAGGGCGTCGGTGAAAGCGGTGCCGCCGTTGGAATTCACTTCCATCCAATAGCCGGAATACCCCAGCCGCCGCTGGGAAACCAGGGTGGTTTCCGGGGTCAGGGAGGTGTAATGGGACAGGCTCTCGTAACCCATGGCGGAAAAGAGGTTCACGTCAAAATATTTCCGCTGGGTCTTAACCCGGCAAAAGCCGTCCTCCGGGATTTTGCCCGCCAGCTGGACGGCGTTTTGGTAGGTTTCCTGGCTGGTATCCACAGTGCCCATGTAGACGCCGCTGTTAAAAATACATTCGCCGCCGATGAGCAGGGCCAGCAGGCAAAGGGACAGCCGCCGGGTGAGCATCCCGCCTTTATATGCCCAGAACCAGATGCCGTAAGCCGCCGCCCCAACGGCCAGTACAGCCAGCAGAAGCAGGAAGGAGTCCCGGTCCCCCCAGAGGGTGCTGGTGTAGGCCGACAGAGCTTCGGAACAGTTGGCCAGCAGCCATAATTGGAAAGCGAGAAGCCCCGCGGCGGCAATCAGCGATACGGCGGCAGGGAGCTTCATGGAACGCCGGGGGAATTTGGCGGGTTCCACCGACCGGAGCACCCGCCAGGCCAGGAACAGCAGGAGCAGGGTCACCATGTACCCGTACCGCACCGGGAACCCCTGGTAGCTGCCGGTGTGCCACATTTTGTTGATGGGCCGCACCGTCATGGCGATGAAAAACAGCAGGCACATCCAGGTCGCGGCGGTAAATACCCCGGTCTTCAATTCCTTTTTCCGGACAAAGAGCAGAGCCGCGAAAGGCAGGGCGGAGGTCATAATTACGGGCAGGGTAGTAAAAATTTCCGCGCTTAAGGAACCCGCCGACAGGCTCTGGAACAGCCCTTCTCCCCGGGCGGAAGTGAGGACCTCCAGCAGGGAGGGGAGCCAGATCACCGCCGTCATCAGCAGGGACAATACAGCCCCGCAGCCCAAAAGCAAAATCCGGTCTCCCCTTCGCTGCTGGGAGCCGCAGAAAAACTGGTAAAGGCCGTACCCCAGCAGCAGGAAAATCACCGCCATGTAGCTCAAGTAGTAATTGACCGCCAGCATCCCGGAAAACGCCAGGATAAAGGGCAGGATTTTCCGGCTTTTTTCCAGGGACAACAGGGAAAGAAGGAGCAAGGGGAACAGGGCCATCATATCCAGCCAGACGATGTTCTGGTAATAAAACATGGCGTAGCCGGAAAAAGCGTAGGCCACTCCCAGCAGGGCAGGCAGGACCTTTTCATCCCGGCCGGACACCCGGCGGAAAAACAAAGAGGCCGTCCCGGCGCAGACCATCATTTTCCACAGGACCATCCAGTTCATGAGCCAGGGAAGTTCAGACAGGGGGCAGAACACCGAAAGCAGGGAAAAGGGGCTGGACAGGAAGAAAAAGAAGATCCCCCAGAAATTGATGCCGCCTGCGCCGCCGCTTATAAACATGCTGCCGTTTCCCAACAGGACGGAGCGAAATTCCGCCATCAAAGGGATCACCTGCTGGTTCATGTCGCACCAGGCAATGCTCTGTTCCCCAAAGGGATATAAGCCGAAAAGGGCGTAGGCCAGCAGCAAGACCCCGCCGGTCAGCAGCGGGGAGAAAAGCCCTGTCCCAACAGCCCGGGCCATCCGGCCCTTGTTGATACTCATTGGAGGGCGCCCTCCGCCGTGTGGCAAAGCAGGTAGTCAAGCCATTCTTCGTAAACAGTGGTGCCGAAGTGCATCCCGTCGGCGCTTAAATCTGTGGGAAGGAAGCCTTCCTCGTCAGCAATGGCCTCGTTGACGCTGAGGTAGTAGACTTCTTCTTCCTCCGCCATCTGCTGGAGCAAGCCGTTCAGTTCCGTGATCCGTTCATTGTTGAGGGTTTCGTCCTCCTTTTCCCGGGTGACGGGCAGGATAGACTGGACGTAAATTTCCGCGTCCGGATGCTCGGCCTTCAGGCCGTCAATCAGCTGGCCGTACCAGTCCACAATGTCCTCAAAGTTTAGGAAAGCCACGCCGTTGGCCCCCAGCATGATGTAGATCTTGCCCGGGTCCAGGGAAGCCGCCGCATCCAGCACCGTCTTGTCTATACCGTCCTGGGAAATGCACTCCCGGGTGAGGATGGTTTGGGGATTGATGCCGGTGTCCGCCAATACCTGTTCCTCCGGCAGAAGGCCGTAAAGGCTCAGGCCCGTGGTCAGGGAGTCCCCGATGAAAATGGCGTCGTCCAGGTAGCTGTCCGGCTGTTCAGCTCCTTCCGGAATGGGGGAGCCGATGAGGGCCGCGGTGTCCATGCCGGAAGATTCCGCCGGAAGGGAAGCGTCCCCGCCGGCGCTGCCGGATGCCGCGCCGGAGGATTCCGGGGTAACCGGGACGATGGGGGTGAAGAACCCGCAGGCGGACAAAGAGCCTGCCAGCATTACCGCCGTCAAAAGCAAAGCAAAGCGTTTCATAAAAATTGAATCCATCCTTTCAAAGTCACAGCACCAGCCCGCCGTTGGGGGCCAGCACCTGGCCGGTGATAAAATCAGCCTGGGGAGAAGCCAAAAACCAGACCGCCTCGGCGATGTCCCCGGGCTGGCCAATCACTCCCAATGGGGTTTCCTCCCGGAGGGCGTCCAAAACCTCCGGCGGCAGGGCGCCGTTCATCTCGGTGGCGATGACCCCGGGGGCCACGCAGTTGACCTGAATATGGGAGGGCCCCACCTCCTGGGCCAATGCCTTGGTGAAGGCGATGACCGCCCCTTTTGCGGCGGAATAATGGACCTCGCAGGAGGCCCCTACCTGACCCCACATGGAGGAAATATTGATGATTTTCCCCCTTTTCCGGCGGATCATCCCCGGCAGCACCGCCTGGGCGCAGAGAAAGACGCCTTTGACGTCTACCTGAAACATCCGGTCCCAGTCCTCTTCGGTCAAATCGGTAAAGAGCTTCTGCTGGGCGATGCCGGCGTTGTTGACCAGCACCTCAATGGGCCCCAGGGCTTCCTCCGCCTGGCGCACCATGGAGAGCACCTGATCTTTTTTAGAAACATCCGCCTGGACCGCCAAAGCGGAGCCGGGGCGCAGGCGGTTTAGTTCCGCCGCAAGCTCCTTGGCGGCCTCTGCGGATTTCTGGTAATTGACCGCCACCCGGAAGCCTTCCCGCCAGAATTTGACGGCAGTTTCCCGGCCGATGCCCCGGGACGCGCCGGTAATCAGCGCCGTTTTTTCCATGGGGACCCCTCCTTTTCACAATTAGAATAGTATAGCACATCCGGCGGCGAAAAAAAAGACCTGTTTTCTGAATTTTGCGGCGAGCCGCCGCCGGCAATTCGCCGCGGCAATCCTACCACGTGACAAATTTTGGCTGGTGCAAACAAGTTGCACCTCTGGCAGAAGTTCCTCGTAATCACAACGAACTTTGCGGGGAGGCCACGCTGTCAATTCGCCGCGGCGTTTCAATTTCTATCTACCCGCTGGAACGGCAAGAGTAACTTGCCGTCATGGATTGGTTTCATTTCCTATCGCCTTGATAAATCAAACGAAAATAGAATATGTAGGAACTGTCGTGAATAAATTCACGATGGCCCCTGCAAACAGGTTTTGTGTGTTCCGCCATTTTATTTTCTTCTCCTGCGGGCATTTCTGTCGTTTCCTCCCCTTGACAGAACAGAAACAGGGTGCTAAAATAAACATATCATAAACCATCGAACAGGAAGCGGATCATCCGCCAGCTCTTCCGCCCAGAGAGGAACGCCGCCGGCTGCAAGCGTTCCCGGAAGCAGGATTTTCCGATACCGCCTGGGAGGGTGCGGTGAACCGCAACGGCTGGCAGCCGTTATCCTGCCGACGAGTGACGGCCCTTTTGCTGGGCTGTAATCCGGGTGGAACCGTGGAGCGATCGCTTCATCCCAGTTTTGGGATGAGGCGTTTTTTATTTTGGAAAGGAGGCTGGAAGATGTTTTTCCGTCAAACAATGCGTCCCCGGGCGGGACGGCGAACCAGCCGCCTCCGCCGCTGCTAATGGCAGAAGGCGGGGGCTTTCCAACCAAGATCACCGCTTATTTTAGAAAGGAAGATTTTATATGGTAAACATCACTTTAAAAGACGGCAGCGTCAAAAGCTATGACGCGCCTATTTCTGCGGCGGATGTCTGCAAGGACCTGAGCATGGGCCTTTACCGGGCCGCCTGCGCCTGCAAAATCAATGGGGAAGTAAAAGACCTGCGCACTGTCATTGACGGCGACGCCTCCCTGGAGATCCTCACCTTTGCCGACGAGGACGGCAAAAAGACCTTCTGGCACACCACTTCCCACATCCTGGCACAGGCCGTGAAACGCCTGTTCCCCAATGTGAAGCTGGCCATCGGCCCGGCCATCGACACCGGGTTCTACTACGATTTTGACACGGAAAAGCCCTTCACCCCCGAGGATTTGAAGGCCTTGGAAGCCGAGATGAAGAAAATCGTCAAGGAAAAACCCGCCATTGAACGGTTCACCCTTTCTCCCGCCGAGGCGACAAAGCTCATGGAGGAAAGAGGCGAGCCTTACAAGGTGGAGCTGATTGCCGAGCACGCCGAGCAGGGGGATGAGATCTCCTTCTACAAGCAGGGCGAGTTCACCGAGCTGTGCGCCGGCCCCCACCTGATGGATTTGGGCGTGGTGAAGGCCTTCAAACTGACGGCCACCACCGGCGCTTACTGGCGGGGCGATTCCAAGAACCGCCAGCTCTGCCGGGTTTACGGCGTTTCCTTCCCCAAAGCCTCCGAGCTGGAAGAACACCTGCAAATGCTGGAAGAAGCCAAAAAGCGGGATCACCGCAAGCTGGGCAAGGAACTTGGTCTGTTCATGCTCCGGGACGAAGGCCCCGGCTTTCCCTTCTTCCTGCCTAAGGGCATGGTGCTGAAAAACACCCTGTTGGACTACTGGCGCAAGATTCACAAGAAATACGGCTATATGGAAATTTCCACCCCCATCATCTTGAACCGTCAGCTGTGGGAGCGCTCCGGCCACTGGGAGCACTATAAGGAGAACATGTACACCACCGTTATCGACGAGGAAGATTATGCCATCAAGCCCATGAACTGCCCCGGCGGCATGCTGGTCTACGCCAGCGAGCCTCATTCCTACCGGGAACTGCCTCTGCGCATGGGCGAAATCGGCCTGGTCCACCGTCATGAAATGTCCGGCACCCTCCACGGCCTGTTCCGGGTGCGCTGCTTCAATCAGGACGACGCCCACATCTTTATGACCCCCGACCAGCTGAAAGACGTGATTCAGGAGACAGTACGCCTCTTTGACGAAGTGTACTCCACCTTCAACCTGAGCTATACCATTGAACTGTCCACCATGCCCGAGGACCACATCGGCACTGTGGAGCAGTGGGAGCACAACCAGGAGATCCTCAAGGACGCCATCACCAGCATGGGCAAGGAGTACACCATCAACGAGGGCGACGGCGCGTTCTACGGCCCCAAGCTGGACTTCCATCTGGCCGACAGCCTTGGCCGCACTTGGCAGTGCGGCACCATCCAGCTGGACTCCCAGCTGCCGGAACGCTTTGAGCTGGAATACACCGGCGAGGATGGCCAGAAACACCGCCCCGTTATGATCCACCGGGTGGTGCTGGGCTCCATTGAACGTTTTATTGGCGTTATTACCGAGCATTTTGCCGGGGCCTTTCCCGTATGGCTTGCTCCGGAGCAGGTGCGGCTACTGCCTGTCACCGACCGTGCGGCGGAACGTTGTGAGGAGCTTTGCAAGGAGATGGAATCTGCCGGGCTGCGGGTATCCACCGATCTGCGCAGCGAAAAGATCGGCTATAAGATCCGGGAAGCGCAGCTTCAGAAAATCCCCTACATGCTGGTTATCGGAGATAAGGAAGTGGAAAGTGGCGAGGTTGCCGTCCGATCCCGGGCAAACGGCGATTTAGGCAGCATGAGCGTGGAAGGATTCCTGGCCATGATAAAGGAAAAAATCGATTCCTACGCCATTGACTAAGTGTAAAATCTCATATGGGCGCCCCTTGTGGGCGCCTCTGCGTTTACATGGAAAGGTTTTATCTGAGGCATCGTCCCTTACAATTCTGTTTCCAATGGGTTTTACAAAAAAACGGCGGGACGGGAAACCCGTCCCCTACAATATATACCGGAACGTTCTGGAAAACGATAGGAGACAACATAGTCAAGCCGCTGTCGCTGTCGTAAAACTTACGACGCACAGCGGCTTATGCAGTTGGTTCGGCGCTGTGCGGCCGCGTCGCGTCGTCAAGCAAGCTTGCCGACAAACAGCGGGGTTTCCCCGCCGCCGGGCGGATTTAAGAATTGTTTAATGTTTTCTTTAGTTCATCTTACAACCGGTGCGGTATACTGATCACTGTAAAGAAAATCCCTCAGTTGAAAGGAAGGACCCCTATGGAAGAAACCATTTTCTCCTCCCGGGAACTCACCAAGCGGTACCGGGACCTGGCTGTGGACCATGTGACATTAGATATCCGCCCCGGCCAGATTTTCGGCCTGGTGGGCAAGAACGGCGCAGGCAAAACCACCCTCATCCGGATGATTACCGGCCAGACGTTCCCCACCTCCGGCGAATTCTCCCTCTTTGGCCAGACCGGGGAGCATAACCTTGGCAAAATGCGCCGCCGCATCGGCTGCATGGTGGAAACCCCCAGCTTTTTCCCTTACCTGACCGCCCACGACAACTTGGAGTTTTACCGCATCCAGCGGGGAATCCCCGGCGCTGAAAACGTGGACCGGCTGCTGGCCCAGGTTGGCTTGGCGGATACCGGCAAAAAGAAATTCAAAAACTTCTCCCTTGGCATGAAACAGCGGCTGGGCCTCGCCTTGGCTTTGCTGGGCAACCCCGACTTCCTGGTGCTGGACGAACCCATTAACGGCCTGGACCCCATGGGCATCGTGGAATTCCGGGACGTCCTGCTCCAGATGAACCGGGAGCACGGCACCACCATCATGATCTCCAGCCATATTTTGAGCGAGCTTGCAAACCTTGCCACGGATTTCGCCTTTATGGACCAGGGGCGACTGCTGGAACAGACCTCCGCCCAGGCCATCCACGACAAATGCCGCAGCTGTTTGGAAATCCGGGTGGACAACGCCCCCATGGCGGCCACCTTGCTGGACACCCTGGGTTCCGCCGAATATGAGGTGCTGCCCGGCAACGTCATCCGTCTGTACAGCCACATGGAAGACCCCCAGACCATTTCCCGGATGCTGGTAAACGGCGGCGTAGCCCTGCTGTCCATCGACACCCGCAGTTCCAACCTGGAGGATTACTTCCTGAATCTTATGGGAGGGAAACAAGCATGACACACTATCTTTCCGCTGAAATGTTCCGCACCGTCCGCCGCCGGTACCTTTACTGGACCTTGGGCGTCTGCGCCTTGGTGCTGCTGGGAGTTGTTTCCCTGTTCGCTTACGCCAATTCTACCATTGACGATCCCTCCCAAATGGCCCACACGGAATTCCTGTTCCTGTTCTTTATCCAGTTCCTGCCATCCATCGGATTATATTTTACCCTGCTCATCGGAGACATGACCTTCTCAGAGGAGCATAAGGTCCAAACCATGCGCAATACGCTCTTTTGCGGTACCCCCCGCATCACGGTCTATCTGGGGAAATTCATCAACAGCCTGATTTTCTGCTGTATTATGATGGTGGTCCTGCTGGCCGTTGCCTTTGGGCTCAGCGCGGTGATGCTGGGTATCGGACCGGCGTTCCGGGAAACCATGGCTTCCTTCGGTATGATGCTCGCCGGCTGCATCCCCCTGTGGATTGCAGGCGCGGCCCTGGCCGTTGCATTGTACTCCAATATTCCCAGCACAAACCTGGCGGCCTTTTCCTTTATTGGAATTTTCGTGGTACCCACTAGCCTTCTGAGACTCACCGCTTTTATGACCCAGAAGGAAATTTTCGGGCAGATCCGCAGCCTTCTCATTACCTCCCGCCTGGATGAGCTGGCCAAAGGCACGGCATCCGAGCACCCGGATTTCCTCATTACTTGCTGGATCACCGGCATGGTGTTTACAGCTATTTTCCTCATTGCCGGGTATGCTGCCTTTTCCCGCAAGGAAATCAAATAGGCGGGGAAAACCCGCCCCTGCAAATTTTTGCGGTCCTTTTGCTGGGATTGTAGGGGCCGGGTTGTCCGGCCCTGCAACCGGCGAGCCGCCGGCGCCAATTCGCCGCGGTCGTTGTACCCCGCGTTGGATTCGTGAACGGCGGGATGAACCGCCGTTTTCGGCACAGGTTCCCCGAAACGATATCTACATATATTGGAACGTTTCCGAAAGACTACAATTCAATCGGATATTTTGTAGAGGCGGACTGTGTTCGCCTCTGTACTGTTTGATTTTGGAAATTGCGGAAAAACCGCAGGAAATCCTTTACAGGCTACAAGAGGAAAGGAGGAGCCCCATGCTGAATTACCTGAAAGCGGAGCTTTGGCGGTATTTCCGCCGCCCGGCGGGAAAAATTCTTTTCACGCTGTCTTTCGCCCTGCCTGCGGCGCTGGTTCTGTACATCTGGGCGGGCAACCAGTGGATTGACCCGGAAAACCCAATTACCCTAGCCGACACCTGGGCCATTGCGGCAATCCTCATGCCCTTTGCCGGGGTCCTTTTCCTCATGGCCATTGTGGATGCGGCCTTTGCCGATGAACACCGCCTGGGCACCATGAAAAACAGCATTGCCGCGGGCTTTTCCCGGTGGATTGTTTATTCCGGCAAGATTCTCAGCGGGATTTTGCTGTCTGTCCTGCATCTGGCCTGCGCCTGGGGTTCTTTTTTACTGGCGGGGATGCTGCTTCTTCCTTTTGGAATTCCACTCCGGGCGCTGCTTTTGCGGCTGGGGCTTCTGCTTTTGGAGATAATCCCCTTATGGCTGGGAATGCTGGGGATTCTGTACCTGGTCTATTTCAGCTTTCGCAACGGCCTTGTGGCGGCCATTGCCGCGGCGGCTGGCTCCTTTTTGATTATGGTTGCCCTCCTTTCCCTGAACGTCTATGCGGCGGAGGTTTTGGCGCAGCTTCAGCTGATTATTTATTTTTTCTCCGTAGTCCTGGAAAACTCGCTTCTGACGGACTTTGCTGATTTGCAGGTCGATAGGCTGTTTCTGGCAAGATGCTGGCTGGTAGGAGGCGGTTATTTCCTGGCCTGCGCCGCCGCAGGCTGGCTTTTATTCCGCCGCCGGGACATTTCGTAAGGGGGTGGGGGGATGCTCAATTTCATTTACGCGGAGCTTTGGCGGTATTTTCACCGTCCGGCGGGAAAAGCCCTTCTGATTTTGGCGGCGGGGCTGCCGGTTCTGCTGAGCCTTTACATTTTTATCGGCCTTCACTGGGTCCAAATGGGGGATATTTTCACCCAGACCGTTGGCGTAGTGGCAGTTTTGATGCCCTTTGCCGGCATTTTCTTCCTGGTTGGGATCGTGGACGTATCCTTTGCCGATGAACTGCGCCGCGCCACCCTGAAAAATAACCTGGCGGCAGGGGTTTCCCGGCCGGTGATTTACGGGGGGAAAATCCTCAGCGGGCTTTTGCTGGCCATTCTGCATTTGGTCCTGGCCCTGGCGGCCTTCTCCTTGTCGGCGGCGCCCCTTCTTTCCCTGGACATCGGGGAAATTTACGGCAGCGTAGGACTTTTGCTTTTGGAGGTTCTTCCCCTTTGGCTGGGTGCCCTGGGACTTTTGTACCTGCTGTATTTTAACTTCCGCAGCGGGCTTCAGGCTGTGGCGGCGGTAACCTTCGGAAGCTTATTCCTTTTCCCCATTTTGTCGGCTGTCAACGTTCCGGCGGCGGAGATAATCTCCCAGCTGAATTTGGCGGAATGGCTGGCCAAGATGATGACCCAGCCCATGAGCAAGGCTTTGGTCCTGGAATGCTGGGCGGTGGGGTGCTGTTATTTTGCTGTGTGCGCGGCAGGCGGGTGGCTTTTCTTCCGCCGCCGTGAAATTCGATAGGAGGGGAATGTTTTTGCTCAATTATATTCACGGGGAATTGTGGCGGGCGCTGCGAAAAACCGGCTCGGCGGTCTTCTTTTTCATGATGCTGGCGCTGCCGGTGGGAGCCAACGCGGTATTTGCTTTCCTCAATTTCAGCTGGCGCACATACCAGGGCCAGGCGGACACTCCCTTTCTCTTTTCAAACAGCCTCAGCTACCTTTCGGCGGTGATCCCTCTGTTTGGATGCCTGCTGGTGTTTTTTACCTCCGACCTGGTGTTCGGGGATGAACTGCGGTTCCACACCTATAAAAATTCCGTGGCCTCGGGAATGGGCCGGGGGACGCTCTATTTTGGCAAGCTCCTGGCGGGGTTCCTTTATTCCCTGCTGGGATTGGCGGTGGCTGTGATTTCTTTGCTGGTTTCGGGGCTTTTGCTGCTCCCCTGGGACTTGGGGGAGCTGCCGGGGCTGCTCGGAGGATTTTTCCTTCATCTGTTAGCCTGCATCCCTTTGTGGCTGGGGGTGCTGGGATTTTTGAATTTCCTGCTGTTTTCCATCCAAAGCGACGTAGTCATCGCGGCTCTTTCCGCGGCCGCGGCGTTTTTCGGGCTGCTTTTCCTGTCGGCGCTGCCCATTGCCGACCCTGTCTCGTTTTACCTGCCCGCCTGGTTTTTGCAGCTTTCCGGATATGCGGCGGGGATTTCCGCCGGTTACACGCCGGAGTTTTTGGCGGGGTGCTGGGGGATCGGGCTCTTATATACGGCGGTGTTCAGCGCTGCGGGGTTTTTAGGCTTTTTCAGAAGGGAATTAAAATAAGGAAAGGAGGGGTGCGGGATGCTGATCCTGACGATAATACTTGGCCTGCTGGCGGCGGCCTTCGCGGCCCTTTGGCTGTTGTCCCGGAAAAATTTGAAAAGCGCGGTGGAGGAGCTGCGCCGGATCCGATCAGGCCAGACTGGGCGGCGTCTGCGCCTTTCCTCCCCGGACCGGCTCATGGAACGGCTCATCGCCGAAGTGAACCACCTGCTGGACGACCAGCAGAAGGCGGAGCAGGCCCACGCCCAGGCGGAAAAGGAGCGCCGGGACGAAATCGCCAATATCTCTCACGACCTGCGGACCCCGTTGACCTCCATTTTGGGGTATTTGCAGCTGTTACAGCAGGACAGCTGCACCCCGGCGGAACGCCAGGAGTATTTGCAGATTTCCGAAAACCGGGCCAAGTCCCTCCAATCCCTGTTAAGCGGGTTTTATGACCTTTCCCGGCTGGAGGCCGGGGGGTACGCCCTGGAACTGGAGCCATTGGACCCGGCGGGCATCCTTTACCAGATGGCGGCGGATTATTACGCCGATTTCCTGGACGCGGGGATGGAGCCGAAGCTCCTCATTCCCGAAACCCTCCCTCTCATTTACGCCGACAAGCAGGGCATTACCAGGGTGTTCCAGAACCTGACCCAGAACGCCTTGAAGCACGGGGGCGACTACTTAGCCATTTCCAGCCGGGAGGAGCCGGATTACCTGGCTGTCTGCTTTTCTAACCCTGCGCCGGAACTGACCAAAGAGGACTGCGCCCGGATCTTCGACCGGTTCTTTACCGCCGACCGGATGCGCACCGGCCAGAATACCGGCCTGGGCCTGGCCATTGTCAAAGCCCTTTGCCAGAAGATGGGGGGCCAGGTGTCGGCTTCCCTGGAAAACGGCGTCTTAACCCTGGAAACCCGCTGGAAACGGAGCAAATTCGCAGGGAAACGCCGGTGACCATCCATGGATATCCAAACATTCCATTATACCGGGGCGGCCCTGTCATCCAATTGACGGCGGCCGCCTTTATCATGATTTCCGGAAACCGGAAATTTTTTCATTTTGGAGAAGGTTGCTCTTGCCTGGAAGCGCGGAATGTGGTATCATAAAAGAAAAGGCAATTTCGGGGGTGCAGTGTGTGGACAAAAATACCCGTGTGCTGGTAACGCCCGCGTCGGACGGCGATATCCCCTTTCTGCGGAATATCGAGGTGCGGCTTGCGGGCTATTTTAACAGGGCGGAAGGCCAGTATATGGAACAGGAGGACGGCAGCTGCTGCCTTCTGCTGTTTTGTACGGAAGGGCAGGGTTTTGCGGAAATCGACGGCCGGGTGACGCTGGTAAACAGCGGGGAAGCGGTGCTTCTCCTGCCGGGGGACACCCATGTTTACGGGGCCAGCGCGGAACATCCCTGGTCCATTCTGTGGGTGAGCTTTACCGGCCAGATGGTGGATTTTCTCCGGGAAAAGCTGGAGATTTCCGGTTCCGGGACGATTCTGCGGCGGAACACCCGGGAAAGCCTGCCCCTTTTGGAACAGGTCCTTTCCATTTTGGCGGAAGGGCAGGACTTGATGCGGCTTTTGGAGGCCTCGGCCTGTTTACAGCTGGCCTTGTGCCGCATGACGGCCCAGAACCTCTGCTACGGCGCCCAGCGCCGCCATGTGGAACGGGCCAGGGAATATCTGCTGGCCCATATTGAGAAGGAAACCTCCTTAGAGGAGCTTTCCGCCGCCACCGGCGTGTCTAAATTTTATCTCATCCGGATTTTCAAGGCCCATTTCGGCACCTCCCCCATGGAATACCTGCGGGGGGTCCGGATGCAGCGGGCCTGCGACCTGCTTTTGGAAACAGACCTGCCGGTGAAGGAAATCGGCCGCCAGCTTTCCTACAGCTCGGCCTACCATTTTGCCCAGTGCTTCCGGCAATACGCCGGATGCAGCCCCAGCGTTTTCCGCAAATCCATGGGCAAGGGCCGCGGGCGGTAAAAATTCAGCAAAAGAGGGAATCAGAAACATGGCAATTGAGCAGGTAAAAGAGTATTTCAGACAATTCGGACGGGAAGGGGACGTGATGGAATTCCCGGTTTCCAGCGCCACTGTGGAGCTGGCGGCCCAGGCTCTGGGGACGGAGCCTGGCCGCATCGCCAAAACCATTTCCCTTTATGGGGAGGAAGGGGAGTGCCTGCTGATTTTGGCGGCGGGCGACCGGAAAATCGACAACGCCAAATTCAAACAGACCTTCCACAAAAAGGCGAAAATGCTGTCCTTTGAGGATGTGGAGCCCATGACCGGCCACGCGCCGGGCGGCGTCTGCCCCTTTGCCAATCCGGCGGGCTGCCGGGTGTACCTGGATGAGTCCTTAAAGGCGTATGATACGGTGTATCCCGCCTGCGGCAGCGCCAATTCCGCCATCGCCTTAAGCTGCGGGGAACTGGCGGAGTATTCCAAGGCCCAGGGCTGGGTGGACGTCTGCAAGGGGAAGGAAAACTGATGGCAGCGGTCAAAGCCTTTTTCAAAAAGGAGCCGGTGCTGGTGGTTTCCGGAGCGCTGGCCTTCCTCTCCGTCTTTTTTGTGCCGCCGTCGGCGGCGTATCTTTCGTACATCGATTTCCGGACATTGGGCATCCTGTTCTGCTTGATGGCGGCGGTGGCCGGGCTTTCCGGAGCCGGGGTATTCGACGCCATGGCACGGGTGCTGTCCCAAAAAGCGGGGACGGTCCGGCGTCTGTCCTTGCTGCTGGTTCTGGCGGCATTCGGCCTGTCCATGTTCATCACCAACGACGTGGCCCTCATTACCTTTGTCCCCCTGACCATCCTGATGCTCCGGGAGGCGGGGCAGCGGGCATTGATTATCACGGTGGTCATGGAAACTGTCGGGGCCAACCTGGGCAGCGCATTGACCCCCTTTGGGAACCCCCAGAACCTTTACCTCTATTCCCGGTACGGCATGGGCATGGGGGAATTTTTATCGATAACCGGGCCGCTTTGCCTCATAGGGCTTTTGCTGACTGCCGGCGGAGTGCTGGTTTTCCGGCTTCCGGCGCAAAATATTGCCCCAAAGGGCGGGGAAGCCGTCTTTGACCGTCGAAAAGCCCTCTTTTATGGGGCGCTGTTTATTCTCAGCCTGCTGGCTGTCTTTCGTGTGATCCCGTGGCAGCTGGCCCTGGCCGTTGTGGCGGCGGCCCTGGCTTTGGCGGACAGAAAAATTTTCAAGCGGGTGGATTACAGCCTTCTTGTTACCTTTTTGTTTTTCTTCATTTTGGTGGGCAATTTGGGCAGCATCCCGGCGGTGGAAGGCTGGGTGTCCGGCCTGCTGAAGGGCCGGGAGCTGCTGGTTTCCGCCCTGGTGAGCCAGTTTATCAGCAACGTTCCGGCGGCGCTGATGCTGTCCGGCTTTACGGATAACTGGCAAGGGCTCCTGGCCGGGACCAATATCGGCGGCCTGGGAACCCTTATCGCCTCCATGGCCAGCCTCATTTCCTTCCGGCTGTACGCCAAAAGCGAGGGGGCCAAGGCCGGGAAATATTTCGCCGTCTTTACCGCCTGGAATTTTGCATACCTGCTGGTAATGCTGGCGGCAGGGCTGCTTCTGTGGCGTTAATTTTATTAGAGAAAAGGAGAATCATCATGAGCAATATCTGGCATGACATGAACCCTTCCCGGATTCATCCGGACGACTTTATCGCGGTCATTGAGATCACCAAGGGCAGCAAGAAAAAATACGAGCTGGACAAGGAAACCGGGTTCATTATCCTGGACCGGATCCTGTACACCTCTACCCACTATCCGGCCAACTACGGCCTGATTCCCCGGACCTATGCAGACGACGGCGACCCACTGGACGTGCTGGTCCTCTGCTCCGAGGAGCTGGAGCCGCTGACCCTGGTGCGCTGCTACCCCATCGGCATAATTAAGATGATCGACAACGGCCGGGACGACGAAAAGATTATCGCCATCCCCTTTAACGACCCTACTTACAATGTCTACCACGACATCAGCGAGCTGCCGCCCCATATTTTCGATGAAATGACCCACTTTTTCCAGGTGTATAAAGCCCTGGAAAACAAGGAAACCGCTGTGGACGAGGTCAAAGGCGCAGGCGAAGCGGTGAAAGTGGTTTCTAAGTGCATTGAAATGTACCAGGAGGGGTTTTGCGGCAAAAACCGCCGGGAGGACGAGGCTCCTAAAAAATAATCCGTTTTCCACTTCTTCCAGTGGGGATTGTGGAAAAAACCGAAAGGGGAACCCATGACGGATTTGGAGAAAATTTTGGACAGCATTACAGCGGCTCTGAAGGGCTGTCCCGGCGTCCAGGGGATTGTCCTGGGCGGTTCCCAGGTAACCGGCACAGCGGGGCCGGGTTCGGACCTGGACATCGGCGTATATTATGATCGGGAAACCCTGGATTTGGAACAGCTGAACGCCCTTGCCAAGACCTTAGACGACAAACACCGGGAAAACCTCGTCTGCCCCGAAGGGGGCTGGGGCCCCTGGGTCAACTGCGGCGGCTGGCTTGCCATAGGCGGCGTGCCGGTGGATTTGATTTTGCGGGATGTAAGCCGGGTAAAAAAGGCGGTGGAATCCGCGGAACGGGGCGAATTTTCCGCCCATTACCAGACCGGGCACCCCCACGCCTTTCTGGACGTGATGTATCGGGGGGAGCTGGCTTCCTCCCGGCTGCTGTACGCGAAAAATGAGGAATTTTCCCGGCTAAAAGGAAAGGCGGAGCCTTATCCTCCGGCCTTAAAGGAATCCTTAATCCGCTTTTTCGGCTTTGAAGCCGGGTTTTCCTGTATGCTGGCGGAAAAAAGCCTAACGAAGGGCGACCTTTCTTATGTGGCCGGGCATCTGTTCCGTTCGGTTTCGGCCATGAATCAGGCCCTGTTTGCCTTGAATGGCCAATGGTGCTTAAATGAAAAGAAAGCGGCCCTTCGGGTCGATTCCTTTGCCCAGGCCCCCGGAAATTACTCCCAAAGGGTAAACCGGATCTTCCGTTCTCTGGGCGGCTCCCCGGGGGAGGCTGTCCGGCTCCTTCAGGAGCTTTGCGGGGAAATGCAAAAACTCTGCGCCCCGTATCTGGACAGCTGAAATTTGCCAAAAAAGAAAACCTGCCGGTTTAAAACCCGGCAGGTTTTTGTTTGTACGCCTGCGATTAAGCCTGGCAGAAGCTCGGAGCAGCGTCCGCAGCGGAAGCCGCGTCAGAGGTGTAGCAGTCAGCGCCGATAGAATCGCAGAAGTTCTGGGTAACGGGAGCGCCGCCAACCATGATCTTCACTTTGTCGCGCTGGCCTTTTTCGGTGAAGTAGTCCACAACGTTCTTCATCTCGCTCATGGTGGTGGTCAGCAGAGCGGAGCAGCAAACGATGTTGGCATCGTTTTCCATAGCGGCATTGTAGAACTGCTCAGCGGAAACGTCGACGCCCAGGTCAACGACTTTCAGGCCTTTGCCTTCCATCATCATCTTGACCAGGTTTTTGCCGATGTCATGCAGGTCGCCTTTTACGGTGCCGATGACAGCGGTGCCCTTGGATTCCACACCAGCGGAAACCAGGTAGGGTTTCAGAATGCCGACGCCGGCGTTCATCGCACGGGCAGCAATCAGAACTTCCGGTACGAATACTTCGTTATTTTTGAATTTCTCGCCAATAACGTCCATGCCGGAGAGCAGACCCTCATTGAGGATCTTCGCAGGCTCGATGCCTTCATCGATCGCCTGCTGAACCAGTTCTTTTACCTTGGGCGCGCGGCCGTTTTGCAGGTAGGTGCTGATTTCTTCCAGAATAGCCATAATCCATTCCTCCATTTTTTGTCATCAGGGAATTGTCCCCAAAAGGGGATTTCTATCCCTTTCCCTTTATTATAACGGAAAAAAACTCAGAACTCTATCACTATTTTCGGGATTTTTGCATTTTTTTTTAGGACAGAATCAATAATCATGGCACAAGCCTTCCGTGCGGCGGTCAGCCCTGACCGTTCCTTCCGAAGAGGGCAGGGCGCTAAGGGTTTTCCGGGGAATCTTCCGCCTGGGACTGACCGCCCCACATTTCGTGGATCCCGGCCCAAAGGGCTTCGGCCTTTTCTAAAGGGAGCTTTGCCGCCTGGCCCAGCTCCTCCGGCGACGCTTCCAGCATCCGCTTTTTGGTGCGGAATTCCCGCAGGAGTGCCTTGGCCCGGGCGTCCCCGATTCCCGGCAGCTTTTTCAGGTCGCTGTCGTAGTTTGCTTTTTTGTGCAGCGTCCGCTGGTAAGCCAGCGCGAACCGGTGCACCTCGTCCTGGATAGAGGTGACGAAGGTGAAGGCGGATTTTACCGCCGAAAGGGCGATTTCCCCTTCCTCATTGACAATGGCCCGAGTCCGGTGGCGGCTGTCTTTCACCATACCGAACAGCGGGACGTCGATCTGCAGTTCTTCAAACACCTTCCGCACCGCCGAAACCTGGCCCTTGCCGCCGTCCAGGAGGATTAGGTCCGGCATCCGGGAAAATCCCGGGTCCCCCTCCTTGTAACGGAGCATCCGCCGCCGCAGGACCTCCGCCATAGAGGCAAAGTCATCCTGGCCCGCCACTTCCTTAATGGCAAACCGCTTGTAGTCGGATTTTAAGGGACGTCCGTTCTCAAACACCACCATGCCGCCTACGCGGCCGGTGTCCCCCCAGTTGGAGATGTCGTAGGCTTCGATATACATGGGCGGGGAGGGGAGCTTCAAGAGGTTCCCAAGCTGCTCCAGGGCCGCCACCTCCTTGCCGGTGCGCTGCACCCGGTCGGAGAGCTGTTCCAGGGCGTTATTGTGGGCCATTTCAATGAGCTTTTTCCGGTCGCCCTTCTGGGGGACGCTGACAGAAACGGCGTGGCCCGCCTGGTGGCGCACAAACTGTTCAAACAGCTCCAGATCCTCCGGCGGCTCGTCTAACAGCACGCACCGGGCGATGTCCTTGGCCCCGGCGTAATACTGTTCCAAAAATTCGCTTCGGACTTCCCCCATGTCCCCAGAATCCTCGAAAAAGTAGGTGAGCTTGTCCATGAGCCGGCCGTCCCGGTACTGGATGACCACGGCGCAGATGACCAGATGGTTCTGGGCGAAGGCGATGACGTCCAGGTTTTTATCGGCGTCCAGCAGGACCTGCTGGGTGGCGGTGATCTTCTGAATGGCCCGGATCCGGTCCCGGAGCCTTGCCGCCCGTTCAAAATCCAGATCCTCCGCCGCTTCTTCCATCTCCTTTTGCAGGTCGCCGATGGAGGAAACGGAGCCGTGCTTGATGTAATCCACCGCTTCCCACACCAGCTTCTGGTACTCCTCCTTGCCCATCTTCCCTTGGCACAGGCCAAAGCACCGGTGAATGTGGTAATTCAAGCAGGGGCGGCTCTTGCGGAATTCCTGGGGGAACCGCTTAGAGCAGCTGGGCAGGCAGAACACCCGGTTTGCTTCGTCCACGCTCTGCTTGACGATGTAGGAGCTGACATACGGCCCCAGATAGGTCCCGTCCCCGTCCTTTTGCTTGGCGGCGGTGATGCGGGGGTAATCCCCGCCGGAGATGTGGATGTAGTGGTAGCCCTTGTCGTCCTTGAGCAGGATGTTGTATTTGGGGCTGTGGAGCTTAATGAGGCTGCATTCCAGCACCAGGGCCTCGAATTCGCTGCCGGTGACAATGTAGTCAAAATCGTGGACGTGGGCCACCATCTGCCGCACCTTTTCCGTGTGGGAGCTGTTTTCCCGGAAGTAGCTGACCACCCGGTTTTTTAAGGCCTTGGCCTTGCCCACATAGATGATGGTCCCCTGCTTGTCCTTCATCAGGTAAACGCCGGGCTGAAGGGTCAGGCTCAGGGCTTTCTGTTTCAGTTCTTCAATGGTCAAATGGGGCGGCCTCCTTCACATATGGTTCCAACGCCCGGACATAGGCTTCCTGCTTTTCTCCGGCGTTTTCCCTTAGCCAGCGGTATACGTCCAGAAGCATTTCCGTTTGGCGTAAGGCGGGGCCGCTTGCTGGGAAAACCTTCCGGTACATTCTTTCCATGTCCCGGCGGCAGTCCGCCCTGCGGATGAAATGCTTCAGGTTGATGACAAAGAGCTTGAGGATGTGGCTGTAGGGGTCGTTTCGCCGGCTCAGCTCCTCCCTGGAAACAGTCCGGCAGTGGGGATTTGCGGCGCAGGATAGATCGATAATCCCAAAAGGGTTCTCCGGATCAACAGCCGCGGAAACTATGTATTTTTCCGGCGCCAGGCTGGGGGCGAAATCAAAAAAGACAACCGGGAACCTCTGGGAAAGCAGGGCGGGGATTTCCAGCGCAAACTGCCCGTTGTCCATGCCGGATACATCAACTTCCAAGTCGATGTCGGAATACTTGTCGAAAGCGCCGCTTTTTAAGCTTCCGTATAAGCGGCAGCCCTGCACCTGGGGAAGGGCGTTCAGATAAGCGGAAACCTGGTCCGCCAGGAAATCAAGCCGCATTGCAGTCCCTCCGTATAATTTTCTTCATGATACCATAAACCGTCGCTGTTATCCATTGGTCCGCCGTTTCCGGGTTCCATAAAGAAAGAAGCCGGCGAGGAACCCCGCCGGCTTTGTGCGTGCGATTTATTCCGCGAAAGCAGAATCAACCAGTTTGACCAGGCTGTCCACCGCGGCCTGCTCGTCAACGCCGTCCGCGATAATGCGGATGGTGGTGCCGCCGACAATCCCTAAGGACAGTACGCCCAGCAGGCTCTTCGCGTTTACCCGGCGCTCTTCCTTTTCCACCCAGACAGAGGATTTGAACTCGTTAGCTTTCTGGATGAAGAAAGTAGCGGGACGAGCGTGGAGTCCAACCTGATTTTTTACAGTTACATCTTTCAAATACATAATTCTTACTCTCCTATACCATGACCTTGCGCCGCATCCGGCGCATATAACCCGGACAAGCATTTCTTTCCTTTTCACACCTGTCCTCTGATGAATTGAAGCATTTATATTATAGCACAGTCCCGGAACTAGTCAACCGGTTTTTGGCGGGAATCCAAAGGTTTTCCGGAAATTCGTGAGAGGATTAAAATTTCCATAATAGTTTTCCACATATTTATGTATTGTACACATTTTTCTTTCCACAATTTACAGGGCATACAATGTGGAAAACTCGTGGAAAAGCCCTCATTTCAGCAGATCCGGGCGTTTTTTCATGGTCCGTTCCACACTCTGTTCCATGCGCCAGCGCTCGATGTTGGCGTGGTGGCCGGACAACAAAACCTCCGGCACCCGCATCCCTTCCCATTCTTCCGGGCGGGTGTACTGGGGATATTCCAAGAGGCCGTTCATGTGGCTCTCGTTTTCGTAGCATTCCTCCGAGGGCAGCACCCCGGGGCAGAGCCGGGCCACGCTGTCCACCAGCACCATGGCCCCCAGTTCGCCGCCGGTGAGGACATAGTCCCCGATGGAAATTTCCTCATCCACGATCTTTTCCAAAACCCGTTCGTCCACCCCTTCGTAATGGCCGCACAGCAAAAACAGATGGGGGATTTCCCGCAGTTCCAGGGCTTTCTGCTGGGTCAGGGTTTTGCCCTGGGGGGACAGGTAAATGACATGGGGCTTGGAGCCGCTTTGCCGCACCACGTCCAGATAGCACTGCCAGATGGGCTCCGGCTGCATGACCATGCCCTTTCCGCCGCCGTAAGGGGAATCGTCCACCCGGTGGTGCTTGGGGTCGGGGGAGTAGTCCCGGATGTTGTGGCAGCGGATCTCCAAAAGCCCCTTTTTCCGGGCGCGGCCGATGATGCTTTCCCCCAGGACAGCCTCGCACATTTCCGGGAACAGGGTCGCGATGTCAAAACGGATCATAGGGCCTCCTTAGTCGTCGAACAGCCCGTCCAGGGGCTTGATTTTCATGACGCCGTTTTCCAGGTCGGTCATTTTGACCACCTGGGGGATGGCGGGGATGTAGCGGGTCTTGCCGTCGGCAAAGAGGATGTGGTAAACGTCGTTGGCGCCGGTCTGGCTCACGTCGGTCAGTTCCCCGTATACCAGGGACTCGTCGTCCGCGTCCACAACCTTTAACCCAATGAGGTCGGCGATAAAATAGGTGCCCTTGTCCAGCTTGATGTCCTCTCTTGCCACATAGAGGATTTTGTTTATCTGCTTCTGGGCCAGCTCCGGGGTGTCGATGCCCTGGAGCTTGACAATGACAATATTCTTATGGGGCCGGGCGGACTGCACCTTGTATTCCTCCCCGTCCAAAAACATCCGTTTGAATTTTGCGGCAAAGGCGGGGGTGTCGCACCAGGGCTGCACCCGCATTTCCCCTTTCAGGGCGTGGATGGCCACGATTTTTCCGATTTCCAGCTTGTCAGCGCTCATATGGATTCTCCTTTGCAAGAATTTCCCGGCACCAGGCAAGAGCCTGCTCCGCGGCTTTAGCCGGCGTCAGGTCCGAGGTGTCCAGCAGGGTGATGGGCGGGGTCGTTTTCCTGTGATTTTCGTAAAACCAACGGTTAAAATCCCGGTGGGTGCGGCGGACCCCAGGGTCCGTCGTGCCCCGGCGGTCCATGCGGCGTTCCAGCGCCTCATCCCGGCAGACCACCGCCAGGAAGTGGATGCCGGTAAAAAATCCCGTTTCTGAAAGTCCGGCAAACTGGGAAGGCTCGCAGCAGCCGCACAAAACGACGGGCTTTCCCGCCTGCTGGCAGACATTTTGGCAGACCCGGAGCCAGGTGCGGCGGTATGTGCGGTAATTATCCCCCATGGCTTCCCATTTATCATCCCAGAGGATGTCGCTTTCCAAAACGATGAGGCCGTTGTCCTGCAAAAACAGCTCCCGGCTGACGGTGGATTTCCCGGCGCAGCTGGCCCCAGTGATCCAAAACAGCGGCTGCCGCCGGATGGGGACGCCGGCCCCGCAGACGGGGCAGACGACTGCGTTTTTATCCTCTGAAAAGCATAGGTCCTCGGAATACTTCCCGCAGGACGGGCAGACGTGCAGCACCGCAGTTCCTCCTTTCAGACAGAAAAACGGAGCAGGCCCAGGGTGGGCGCAGCTCCGCTTGCCGGAAACCTCAGTCGATTTCAACCATAACCTTTTCGTCCCGCATGGAGGCGCTGGCGCGCATCACAGTGCGGATGGCCTTGGCGATCCGGCCCTGTTTCCCGATGACCCGGCCCATATCGGACGGGTCCACGTTCAGGTGGTAAACGGTGACGCCTTCCTCATTGGGGGCGTCCACGGTTACTTTGACCGCATCTTTCTTTTCAACCAAGCCCTTGGCCAGGGTGATCAGCAATTCTTCCATACAAAAACCTCGTTTCGGCCGGGAAGTCGCTTATTTGCTTTCGCTCAGCTTCAGGATCTTCTTCACGGTGTCAGTGGGCTGAGCGCCGTTGGCGATCCATTTGTTGGCTTTTTCCAGGTCCACATTGATGACGCTGGGATCTCTGGTGGGATCATAGGTGCCGATTTCTTCGATGAAACGGCCGTCTCTGGGGTAACGGGAATCCGCTACAACGATGCGGTAAAAGGGAGCTTTTTTTGCGCCCATGCGGCGCAGTCTGATTTTAACAGCCATGGAATTTTCCTCCTGATATGAAATTGCCGGTGTCCGGCGGTATTTATGTGATCCGCAGGGAACTGCGTTTCAGCCTTACATCATAGGCGGGAATTTTTTCATCATCCGCCGCATATTGCCTTTTTTGTTGAATTGCTTCATCATGGTTTTCATCTGCTCGAACTGCTTTAAGAGCCGGTTCACATCCTCCACCCTGGTCCCGGAGCCGGCAGCGATGCGCCGTTTGCGGGAGGGGTTGATGATGGAGGGCTTTTCCCGTTCCGCCGGGGTCATGGAGGTGATCATGGCCTCCACCCGGGTGAACTGCTTTTCGTCGATGTCCATGCCTTCCACTTTATTGCCGATGCCGGGGATCATGCCCAGCAGCTGCTTAATGGAACCCATTTTGGAAATCTGCCGCAGGTTGTCTAACAGGTCGTTCATGTCGAAGCTGTTTTCCTTCATTTTCTGGGCCAGCTTGGCGGCTTCCTTTTCGTCCACCGCGTCCTGGGCCTTCTCAATGAGGGTCAGCACGTCGCCCATGCCCAAGATTCGGGAAGCCATCCGGTCGGGATGGAAGGGCTCCAGATCGTCGATCTTCTCGCCGGTGCCGGCGAACTTAATGGGCTTGCCGGTGACCTGCAAAACGGAAATGGCCGCGCCGCCACGGGTGTCGGAGTCCAGCTTCGTGAGGATGACGCCGGTAATGGGCAAAGCCTTGTTAAAGGTATCCGCCACATTGACGGCGTCCTGACCGGTCATGGAGTCCACCACCAGCAGGATCTCGTTGGGATTCACCGCGGCTTCGATCTGCTTCAATTCCTCCATCAGCACTTCGTCGATGTGCAGACGGCCGGCGGTGTCGATAATCACCAGGTCGTTGCCGTGGTCCTTGGCGAATTTCAGGGCTTCCGTGGCGATCTTCACCGGGTTTTCCTTGCCCATTTCAAAAACCTGGGCCCCGGCCTTTTCGCCCACGATCTTCAGCTGCTCGATAGCGGCCGGGCGGTAAATGTCGCAGGCCACCAGCAGGGGGCGGTGCCCCTGGGACTTGAAATACCGGGCCAGCTTTGCCGAATGGGTGGTTTTACCGCTGCCCTGAAGGCCGCACATGAGCACCACGCAGGGGGGCTTGGAGGGGAACTGGATGCGGGCGTTGTCCTTGCCCATCAAAGCGGTCAGCTCGTCGTTGACGATCTTAATGACCTGCTGGGCCGGGGTGAGGCTTTCCAAAACCTCCTGGCCCACCGCCCGTTCGCTGACGGTTTTTACAAAGTCCTTGACCACCTTGTAGTTGACGTCGGCTTCCAGGAGGGCCATTTTCACTTCCCGCATGGCTTCCTTGATGTCCGATTCGCTTAATTTTCCCTTGGAACGGAGCTTTTTAAAAGCCGCCGCCAGTTTTTCCGAAAGGCTTTCAAATGCCAATGAAGTGCCCTCCTTTAGGTTTAGAAGTTTTCATCTAAATAGCTGTTGATGAGCGCCCGCACGGTTTTGGCGTGCTCGTCAATGGCGTGGGAATAGGTAAACCCCTTGTTGACGCGCTCGATTTCGGTGCAGCGGGCGGTGATTTCTTCCGTCACTGCCACCAGCTTTTTGAACTTTTCGGCGAAGCGGAGCTTTTCCTCCATCTCCAGCAGGAAGGCCTCGCCCCGCTTGATGTTGTCCCGGACGCCTTGGCGGGTGATCTGCTCGTGCTCGGCGATTTCCGCTAAAGAAAGGTCCTGGTTGTAATAAAGCTCGATGACGTCCCGCTGTTTGTCGGTCAGCATAGGGCCGTAGAGGTCCAGAAGGTCGGAGATCGCCAGGTTTTTGCTCATTTGCCTTCCTCCTCCCGCGGGTGTAAATTCATTTGCTTTACAGATGATATTCTACCAGAAAGCCGCGCCGCTGTCAAGGGGTTTCCTTTACACTGGCGCGGATTTTTGAGATTCTACGGAAATGCCAATAGAAGAAAGGGAAGCGGAAGGTTTTTTAGGAAAATCATAGGTCAAAAAGGCCCTAACTGCGGGAAAACCAGGTGATATAATGGAGAACAAGGGGGAAGGAATCATGGAAGAAATCCTATATGAATTAGAATTGCCGGAAGAAATATATGAGCAATTATGTGATTTAGCAGAACAAAATGGAATAACCGTAGAAGAACAGATTTCCCGATGCTGTCAGGCAGTGATCGACAAATTTGTAGGGGCCGGGTCGCCCGGCCTGCATTAGAAATAGGAACATCCCGGAAAACCGGCGGGACGGGCATCTGTGAAATCGGCGAATTGGCTGCCGAAACACGTATATTTTACTCGTGAAACGGCCATAATACGGGAAAGGGGAGAATCTTTTTGAATAATTTTAAAATATTTTCAAAACCCGTTGACAGGCCGTCTTATCTGTGCTATAGTAAGGGTAGAAAAAATTGGAAGGAGCGATTATCATGAAATATGTTTGCAGTGTTTGCGGCTGGGAATACGACGAGGAAGCCGGTATCCCTGAGGAGGGCATTGCTCCCGGCACCAAATTCGAGGACCTTCCCGAAGATTTTGCCTGCCCGGTGTGCGGCGTCGGCAAAGATATGTTTGAAGCTCAGTAAAACTCATTCGGCGGGCGGGTTCAACGTCCGCCGGTTTTTATGAAATCTGTAACAAAAAGGAGAATCCCAGTATGATGGCTGAAAAAATCAAGGACGGCATCTGGTCGGTTGGCATTTTGAACCCCAGCCTGCGGGTGTTCGACATTATTATGTCCACCGAGTACGGCACTTCCTACAATTCCTATATCATAAAGGGCGCGGAAAAAACCGCCCTGGTGGAATGTACCCACCTGACTTATTTTGACCGGTACCTGGAAAATATCCGGCAGGTCTGCGACCCCTCCGAAATTGATTACCTGGTGCTGAACCACAACGAGCCCGACCATGCCGGCGGCGTGGCCCGGCTGCTGGAACTGAACCCCAATATGGAGATCGTCTGCTCCCAGGCCGGTTCCATTTATATTAAGAACATCACCAACCGCACCGACTTGAAGCTCCACGTGGTGAAAGACGGCGAGGAGATCTCCCTGGGCGGCCGGACCTTGAAATTCCTGGTGGCTCCCTTCCTCCATTGGCCGGATTCCATGTTCACCTGGGTCCCCGAGGACAAGACCCTGTTCCCCTGCGATTTCCTGGGCGGCCATTACTGCGAGCCCTTTACCTTTGACTACAACATCGCCCGGAACGACGCTTACGAGTCCTCCTTCAAAGGCTATTACGACGCCATTTTCGGACCGTTCCCGTCCTACGTCCAGAAGGGCCTGGAGAAGATCAAGGACCTGGACATCGAGATTGTCTGCCCCAGCCACGGCCCCGTGCTGACCAAGGGCTGCCGCCTGGAATACACCATGGAAAAATACAACGAGTGGTCCTCCCCCAAGGAAAAAGGCCCCAAGCAGGTCCCCGTGTTCTATTGCAGCGCTTACGGCAACACCCGGAAAGCCGCCCACAAGATCGCCGAGGGTATCCGCCGCGCTCTGCCCGACGCCAATGTGGAAACCTTTGACATCATCAAGCACCCCATGGCTGACCTGGCGGCCAAATTGAACGCCTGCGACGCCTTTGCCGTTGGTTCTCCCACCCTGAACCGGGACGCTGTGCAGCCGGTTTGGAACCTCTTGAGCCATGTGGACGCCATCAACAGCGCCAAACGCCCGGCCCTGATCTTTGGTTCCTACGGCTGGAGTGGCGAGGCGGCCGCCAACCTGAAAGCCCGTCTGGAGGGCCTCAAGATGAGCGTCTTCGGCGAACCCTTCCGGTTCGTGTTCGTCCCCAGCGAGGACGATTTGAAGAAGGCCGAGGAACTGGGCTTCCAGTTCGGCGAGAGCCTGAAATAATCTCCGCTTATGAAACAATCCCCTCTGTTTTGGAAAACAGGGGGGATTTCGTATAGCAAAATATTTTTCTAAAAGGGAAAAAGAAAAGTTTTGGTCAAGCTTTTTCAAAAGCTTGCGGTTTCCAAAGGCGGCGCCTTTGGCCGCTTTCCGCAGAAAGCGGAATCCTATCCCTTCGCGCCTCGGGCGCGAACCATAAAGAAAAAAGCGGGTCCGCAGACCCACCGCGGATGACCGTCGTCAAGTTCGCTTGACGACACGATTCTGATTTTGCAAAGCAAAATCAAATTTTTGAATCTTTCAATTTTTCTCTACGGCTCATTTGCGTCAGCAAACCATACACGTTTGTGTAATTTTCTAAATTATGCTCTCTTTTTCGACCCTCTGAAAGTCCCCCTGTTTTTACAGGGGGATTTTTGCATCTAAAATTCAGTCCACCAGGACGGCGGTGCCGGAAACCGTTACCATCATCATGCCGTTGTCAGACCCCAGCATTTCATAGTCGATGTCGATGCCGACGACTGCGTTGGCCCCCATCTGGGCGGCCCGCTGCATCATTTCCTCCATGGCGGATTCCCGGGCGGTAATGAGTTCCTCCTCATAGCTGTGGGAACGGCCGCCGAAAAAGTTGGACAGCCCTGCCGCGAAATCCTTGACAAAATTGATGCCGGATACATTTTCACCGAAGACGATCCCCCGGTATTCCCGGATAGGATGCCCTTCGATGGTGGGCGTTGTTGTTAAAATCATTGTCTTTCCGCCTTTCTGTATGTGTGGGATTTAATTGCCGTAGATCCCTTTGTTCTGTTCTTCCACATCTTCCAGGGTGATCACCGGCTTGCCATCCGGCCCTAAAAGCGGGGTGATCCCTCCGCCCCCGTTAGCAGCTTCGGTGACCAGGTAATGGACGCCTGTTTGGGTATCTACCATGATGCGGCTGCCTCTCAGCATGGTGCTTTCTTCCCATACTGTGACGAAACGTTTTTCTTTTGCCATTTGATTTCTTCCTTTCTGCGGCTATCCTTCTAGAACGCTTTGCAGTTCCTCGAATTTCTCCCGGGTAATCAGAGCGTCGCCTTCCCCGAGCTTGAATTTCACCAGGTAGGTCCAGCGGCCAAAGGGATAAATCATTTTGACCGCCGAGGTGTTGATGATATAAGACCGGTGGCTCCGCATAAAGAGGGAGGGGTTCAGCTTTTCCCAGATCTTGTTCAAGCTGTCGCCGGTGGTATACACGCCGTCTGTGGTGTGGATCTCCGTGATGCCTTCCTCCCGGCGGATGAAAATAATGTCCCCAACATCCACTAAGATCATCCCGTCGTGGTTGCGCAGCAGGAGCTTCTGGCGTCCGGCCGCCGCGTCCGCCGCCCGTTTTTCAAACATGACCCGCAGCTTGGCTAAAGTCTGGTGCACCCGTTCCACCTTGAAGGGCTTAATCAGGTAATCAGTGGCGTACACCTCGAAAGCCTCCGGCATGTACTGAGCGTGGGCGGTGGCGATGATGATGGCGGCCCCGGGGACTTCCTCCGAAATTTTCCGGGCAGCCTCTACGCCGGTGAGCTTTGGCATTTCCACGTCTAAAAACACCACGTCCGGCTGAAGCTCCGCCGCCTTTTCCACCGCTTCGGCCCCGTCCGAGGCTTCCCCCACAATGGCAAAGCCGTCGGACTTCTCCACAATTTTCCGCATGACCAGCCGCATGGCCGGGTCGTCGTCCGCCAAAAGAACCTTAAAATCCACGAAAAACCTCCTTGCTTACCGCAGCTTCCGGCGGCTCCTTGCGAAATACCCGGAACGGACCGCCAGGGGCGGCTCCAGGATCTCATCCGCCAGAATCGCCCCGCCCAGGCCGCTTCCGGCGATTTCCGTCAGGACCCGCAGGGATTCGGAGCCCTGGGCCGCCGGCCGGATGGGGATGTTTTTGACAAAATCCGTGGACATCCCTTCCGGAACCGGGGAATCGGGCCGCAGCATTTCCGGCTCCATCCTTTCCGGTTCCATTTTTTCCGGGACCATAGGCTCCGGCGTCAGCCGGGGAGAATCGGCGAGGATTTCTCCATGCTTCTGTTTTAAACGCTCTTTTAATTCTTTCTGGCGCGTCTGCATTTGGGCGGTGGATTCCGGAGAAGCCGGCTGCTGCCTTTGCGCTGAGGCCGCGTTCAAATCCAGCCCCAGCTTTTTAAAAAACTTGGAGCCTTGTTTGACCAATTTGTCCACATCCGCATCGTCCAGGAAGTCCGCAGCTATATTCAGCAGGTCGTCAAAATCTGCCATTTGGAACACTCCTTTCCGTTTTCAGTGGATTACTGGTCCAGTTTCTGGGATTCCGTGTTGGCCGGGCGGGCGATGGATTCCCGCATCTGGGTGTCGGCGTTAATGTTCTGCATATTGTAGTAGTCCATAACGCCCAGCTTGCCTTCCCGTAAAGCTTCGGCCATGGCTTTGGGCACTTCGGCTTCCGCTTCCACAACCTTGGCCCGCATTTCCTGGACGGAAGCTTTCATTTCCTGCTCCCTTGCCACCGCCATGGCCCGGCGTTCCTCCGCCTTGGCCTGGGCGATGCGCTTGTCGGCCTCGGCCTGGTCAGTCTGGAGCTGTGCGCCTACGTTGCGGCCAACGTCCACGTCGGCAATGTCGATGGAGAGGATCTCAAAAGCGGTCCCGGCGTCCAGGCCCTTGTTCAGGACAGTTTTGGAGATGGAGTCCGGGTTTTCCAGCACTTCTTTGTGGGTCTCGGAGGAACCCACGGTGGTGACGATGCCTTCGCCGACACGGGCGATGATGGTCTGCTCGCCGGCGCCGCCTACCAGGCGGTCAATATTGGCCCGGACGGTGACCCGGGCTTTGGCCCGCAGCTCGATGCCGTTTTTGGCGATGGCGGCAATGACAGGGGTTTCGATGACCTTGGGGTTGACGCTCATCTGGACGGCTTCCAGCACGTTCCGGCCCGCCAGGTCAATGGCGGCGGCCCGTTCAAATTCCAGGGGGATGTCGGCCCGCTGGGCGGCGATCAGGGCGTTGACCACCCGGTCCACGTTGCCGCCTGCCAGGTAATGGGCCTCCAGCTTGTTGATGGGCAGATCGATGCCGGCTTTGGTGGCCTTGATCAGGGGCACTACGATCTTGGAGGGGACTACCCGCCGCAGGCGCATACCAACCAGGGTGCCGATGCCGATATGGACGTTGGCCGCCATGGCCGAGATCCACAGCGCCACCGGGACAAAGCTGAAAAACAGGGCCAGCAGAATGACAATAACTGCCGCAATGATAATCCAAGCGAGATAAGGTTCCATAAAAACAACTCCTTTAAATTTGATTTTCCGGCTGCTTAGCCGGTTCTACGACGATGCGGTTCCCTTCCACTTCAATGACGGTGACAGGGACGTCCTTGTCGATAAATTCTCCCCGGGTCACCACATCCAGCCGCACGCCGTCTAAATCCGCGCAGCCCGCCGGACGCAGGGGTGTAACCGCTTTCCCGCTTTTCCCCAGCAGGTATTTCATATCCTCTGTGCCGGAAAAGCCGGACTGCCGGTCGGTGGCGTCCTTCAAAATGAGTTTCTTGGACAGCCGCCCTTTGCTGGCGGAGTAGAGAACGATGGTCAGCATAACGGCCAGAATGGCCAGGATGATGACCCCCATAAAAATGCCCTGCTCCACTGTTTCAGCGGTGACGATGACGCCTACAATGAGGAACACGATCCCCAACGCGCCGGGGACCCCAAAGCCGGGGTTGAACATCTCCACAATGACCAGCAAAAATCCCAGAATAAACAGGATCACGGACCAGGTGGACAGGTTGGTGAATACTTCCAGAATGTCCATGGCGCTTCCTCCTTTCTTGTCTTTATCATAGCAGAAAAAGCGCGGGGAGGGAAGGGATATTTTCTGAACTGTCGTTTTTTGCCCCTGAAATGACACTTAACGGGGGATCACCCCGGTAAAGACGGTGCGCCCGCCGCCGCTGGACACCTCCAGGGAGCCGCCGTGCTCCGTCAGGATCTGCCGGCAGATGAAAAGCCCCATGCCTTCCCCCTGGGAACCCTTGGTGGTAAAGCCCGGCTCAAAAATCTGCTTCCACAAATGGGCGGGAATAGGCGGGCCGTTGTTTTCCACCTCAAAGGCGTACTGCTTTAGATCCTCCCGGAGCCGCACCGCGATCCGCCGGGAATCCGGGGGCGTATCCTTTTCCAGGGCGTAAATGGCGTTGTCGATGAGGTTGCCCAGCACCCGGCACATTTCCCAGGAGGGGACGGACAGGTCGGAAAGGTTGGAGGAAATGACAAGCTCCATTCGGATGCCCCGCTTGCGGCACATGTCGCTTTTTGCCTGCAAAATGGCGTTGATGGCAGGATGGGCAGTTTTTAGGACCCGGCTGATGCGCTGGATGTCCCCGTAAACCCGTTCCAGGTAATTGTGGGCTTCCTTATATTCTTCCAGCTCAATGAGGCTGTATACCACCTGGATGTGATTCAAAAAGTCGTGACGCTGCGCCCGGAGCTGATTGTTCAGGCTGTTTAAGGACTCCAGGGAATCCTCCATCATCCGGATTTTCTGGGACAGCCTGCCCATGGGGTACAGGCCGAAGATGGTGGAGGCCCCGCCGATGACCGACACCAGGCCGATCATCAGCAGGTAAAAGCTCTCCGCACGGTCCAAAGTCACATTGTCGTCAAACACCGACAAAACGGCTAAAAACACGATAGCGGCCATTTGCAGGGCATTGAGGGCCATAAGGACGCCCACGGTTTTGCGGATCTCCAAACTTTTCTTGGTCATAAACGGCCGCCTTTCCTTTCGATTTGTTTACTGCTGGGGTTCGCTGCCGGTGAGGCTTGAAAGATCGAACATCATGCCTTCGCCGCCGGACACTGCGGGCAGCTTGCCGTCCCATTTTTCAATCCAGGCCATTTTCAGGGTGTTGTCGGTGATCTCCTGGTTCTTCAGGCGGTAGCTTTCCGCCTCAGCCTTGGCCTTTTCGATTTCCTGCTGGGCCTCGATCTCCACCCGGCGCAGGTCCTGCTCCGCCTTCAGGGCATTCTGCTGGGCGGTCTGCTTGGCTTCGATGGCGGCGTTGAATTCCTCGCTGAAATCAAAGCTGATGATATTGAACAGCTCCACAGTGATGCCGTAAGGGGAAATTTTCTCCGACAGGTTCTCTTTCATTAAATCGCTGACCCTCTGCCGTTCCGTTACCAGCTCCTCAGCGGTAAACTGGGCGGTGACGGCCTTGACGGATTCCAGGATGGCCGGCTGGATGATTACCTCCTCGTAATTCCGGCCGATGTTGCGGAAAACGCTGGCGGCGCTGTCCTGCTGGAGCCGGTAGTTGACGGCGATGGTGCTGCTGACGTTCTGCAGATCCTTGCTGGCGCTGGTGGACTGGGCCTCGGATTTTAAAACCCGGTTATCCATATTGACCACCTGGGTGACAAAGGGGGCCACAAAATGCATCCCCTCCGACAGGACCTCCTCACTGACGCTGCCCAGATGGACCTGGACGCCGGTGTGCCCTGCCGGGACGATTTTCACTGCGGAAGCGCCGACTGCAAGGACCGCCAGTGCGGCCGCGCCGGTCAAAACAATGGCTGCGATTTTCTTTTTTGTCATCATTAAAATCCTTTCTGTAAGGTCGTTGGGTTCCGCGGAATGTTAAATGTGAATTGTTTAACATGGTTCTATTATACGGGATAACCCGCCGAAAAACAAGGCGGGGTTTTGATTATTTTTAATCAATTTTCTGTCAAAAAACGCCTGGGCGTGAATTTATCTATCTGGCTTATACTCGTTTATACGCGCATATACTCTTTTATTCTCCGGATTTCTTCTGTTTTGTTTTATCGTGCAAATGTGTTATGGAAAATCTTTCATTCATGCTGCGGTCTTTGCCCTCGACGCTCCGGCGGGGTCCCAACAAAAATCACGGGACGTCCGGAAGGTGCCTCCCGATAAGAAAACATCGTGGGGCAAGAGAGAACGGTATAGCTTCGGCTATGCCGTTTTTCTCATTCTTGCCTTGATGAAGTGACTTTGGATACTTCCAGGGCTCCAATGCCCTTATAGTAGATGTCAATTTCCTGGGTGCGGTTCTTGCCCTTCGGATCGCTGGCTGCATGAACAACAATCTTCTCGATAAATTCATGCAAGATACATGGGGTCAATTCGGGGATTTCCGTATACCGTTCTACAACGGAGAGAAACCTTTCCACATTGGCGCTTTTGCGTTCCTCTACCTCGATTTCATCCCGAAGGGCAATCGCTACATCTTGAAGCTGATGCTGCTCTTTCTCATAGTCGGTAGAGAGCTTTTGAAAACGCTCGTCAGAAAGTTTTCCCGAAATGGTATCTTCATAGAGCCGCTTGAAAATGGTGTCCAGTTCTGCGATCCGCTTTTCAGCATCAGCTAATGTTTTCTTCCGCTTTGACAAACCTCGGTTACGTTGGCGCATATCCGCATCCATAACCATCTTTACAAAATCGTCTTTGCGCTGTGATGCAAAGGAAACGATCTCACGCAGATTTTGCAGAACCAATTCCTCCAGGATAACAGTTCGTATGGAATGTGTCTGCCCGCATACGTCACGGCTTTTCCGATAGCCCGAACACAGGTAATATTCCTGATCGCGCCGGAAATTGGTTGCCCTGCATTGATACATGATGGAGCCGCAGTCGGCGCAGAACATCATGCCGGAGAACATCCCCATTTCTCCCATCTTTGTGGGTCGGCGCCGCGTCTGCCTTGCAAGCCTTGCTGCATCGGCAATCGCCTCCGTCCAGATGGCTTCATGGGTATTCTCAAAAATCTTCCACTCGGTTTCTGGATTGAGAAGGGTCTTTTTGCTCTTGTAGGATTTTTTGCGGGTTTTGAAATTAACCGTGTGCCCCAGGTATTCACGCCAGCGGTCCATGATGTCGGCAATCGTAGAAGAATCCCAGGCATAAGGAGAACCTTTCTTTGTGACATTGGTCGTCCTGCCTTTACTCTCATAGTAAGCAGCCGGAGTAAGGATTTTTCTTTCCGTCAGCTTTCTTGCGATCTGCGAGGGTCCCAATCCGTCCATGATATAAAGACCGATTTCATAAACCACCTGGGCCGCTTCTTCATCCTTTACCCATTGCTTTTTATCATCAGACGATTTCATGTATCCATACGGAGGCATGGTAGCCAAATGCTCCCCCGCATTGCCTTTCACTTTCATAACGGCACGGATTTTTTTGCTGGTGTCTTTGGCGTACCATTCATTGATGATATTGCGGAAGGGCGTAAACTCGTTGTCGCCCTGAGTGCTGTCCACACCATCATTCACCGCAATAAAGTGAATATCATGTTCGGGAAACATGATCTCCGTATACATACCAACTTGCAGATAATCACGTCCGAAACGCGACATATCCTTGATGATGACCCGCTTGACAAGGCCAGCCTCAATATCTGCGATCATCTGCTGAAAGCCTGGGCGGTTGAAGGTCGTACCTGAGATGCCATCATCAACATAGAATTTGAAATTACTGTATCCATGCTCA
>DVOW01000063.1 GCA_018713335.1 Candidatus Merdivicinus intestinigallinarum
TCCAGACATTATTTCGGGGAATCTGAACCGAAAACGGCGGTTCATCCCGCCGTTCAGAAACCCGGCGGGACGGCCGCGCCGAATGATCACCGGCGATTCGCCGGTTGTAGGGGCCGGGTTTCCCGGCCCGCGATTTTACAAATCAGAAAGCGGGGTGCTTGGAATGAAAGATAGTTTGCTTTGGGCGGCCATCGGGACCGGCTTTACCTTTTTGATGACAGCGGCCGGGTCGGCGCTGGTGTTCCTATTCAAGAAGGAGATCAGTGCCGCGGCGCAAAGGATGTTCCTGGGGTTTGCCGCGGGGGTCATGATCGCCGCGTCGGTTTGGAGCCTGCTGATCCCGGCCATGGAGGAGGCCGAAGCGGCGGGGACGCCGGGCTGGATCCCGGCGGCGGGCGGACTTATTTTAGGCGCTTTGTTTCTGCTGGGGCTGGACAGCCTGATGCCCCATCTGCATGTTGGTTCCAAGGACCCGGAAGGGCGCCCGTCCTCGTTCCGGCGGAGCACCTTGCTGTTTTTGGCCGTCACTTTGCACAACATCCCGGAGGGGATGGCGGTGGGCCTGACTTTTGCTTTGGCGGCTCAGCACAGTGACGAACCGGGAAACTGGATGGCTGCGCTGGCTTTAGCTGTGGGCATCGGCATTCAGAATTTCCCGGAAGGGGCGGCGGTCTCTTTGCCTATGCGGCAGGAAGGCGTGAGCCGGGGAAAAGCCTTCCTTTACGGCGCGGCTTCCGGCGTGGTGGAACCCATTTTCGGGGTGCTCATGGTGCTGGCGGCAGGGGCCCTCTCTCCGTTCATGCCCTGGCTTTTGAGCTTTGCCGCGGGGGCCATGATTTATGTGGTGGTGGAAGAACTGATCCCGGAAGCCCATCTGGGGGAACATTCCAATGTGGGGACCATGGGGGTCATGGCCGGATTTTTGGTGATGATGGTGTTGGACGTAGTGCTGTCCTGAATCATTCCAAACGGTTCTACGCCCCTACACAATTTTCCGGAACGTAATTGTAGGGGACGATGCCCGCATCGTCCCTGTTTTTTTATAAAACCAAACCTCTTATAACGGCAGATGTCCTTATTTTTTCCGCATTTTGCTGAGGTCCGGGTTTTGGGAACAGGGCCGGAGGATCCCAATGGGCGTCTGCTCCCGGGATTGGCCCAGGGGGTTCTGTTCCAGCACCCGCAGGAAAAAGGCGCGGTCCAGTTTGCGGTCGGAACTTGCCAAAATGCGGCCGCCGATGTCGTTGCAGTCGATGATCAGGACCGCGCATCCCAGGATATTGGAAACCATCCTTGCGGTTTTTCCGGGATGACTGGGAGCCGGGACCACACAGCGGTCGTAGGGCGGGATGGTAAACCCGCAGGGGCCGTCCACCGCGGCGGCTTTGTAGCCCGCCACCCGGTAAAACCACCCCTTTTTCCCAAAAAGCCGCCCGGCCGCGCCGGCGGCGGACGCCAGCAGGATCCGGAAGACCCCGCACTCGTCCAGGGCGCACTGCATGGTTTCGGGCATGGAAAGGCCGATGCCGTAATCCGTTTTCCGCACATACCGGCATAACAGACGGGCCAGCCTGCCGGGTTGGACGCTTTCCAAGGGCCTGGCCTTCCCCTGGGCGCAGGCCACCATTTTTTCGCTGAGCAGCAAAATATCCCCCGGTTTCAGCAAAGGGGCGGCGTACCGCAGCAAAAAGGACGCGAAATCCGTCTGCCCGGTGACCAGTTCCGTGACGATGCCGTAACAGCCGAAGGTTTGGCCGTCCACTGTGACAAATTCCTCCTTCTCCGGGTTGACCGTCAGAAAATGATTTTGGTAATTCATAAAAAATGCCCTCTTTTCTCATATTTTGTTTTTATTATCCTCCTTTCTGGGGCAATTTGTGGGAAGATTCCGGAAAGGAAACCTTAAGAAAAAGGAAAAAAGGACAGAATATTTTTTGAAAAAAACGTGCCCTTCCTGAAAAAATGTGCTATACTGGGTATAGTTTCATTTTCCAGGAGGTTTTCATGAGCTGTAAAGAAGATTTCTGCAATATTTTTCAGCAGACTGTCACCCGCAAAGGGGCCGATAAGCTGCTCAGTTGGCTGGAACAGGGGGACTTTTTCACCGCGCCGGCTTCCACCCGGTATCATCTGGCGGAGGACGGCGGGCTGTGCCTCCACAGCCTGCATGTTTACGACCGGCTGGATAAGCTGGTGAGATCCGAATGCATCGAGGTTTCCCAGGAAAGCGTCGCCATCTGCGGCCTGCTCCACGACCTGTGCAAAACCGGCTTCTATAAAAAGGAAATGCGCAACATCAAAGTAAACGGCGTCTGGCAGGAGAAGCCTTATTTCTCCATTGAGGACCAGTTCCCTTACGGCCACGGCGAGAAAAGCGTGTTTCTCATTGAACGGTTCCTCCGCCTGACCACGGAAGAGGCTATGGCCATCCGCTGGCACATGGGGGGTTACGACGACGCGGTCCGGGGCGGCAGCTACGCCATTAACGGGGCCTATAACCAGTTCCCCCTGGCGGTCTGTCTGCACATCGCCGATGTCCAGGCCACTTATTTTGATGAACGGAAATAGAGGGGGATACAATGATGAACATGGAAAACTACCGAGAATATTTATTTGACGCCTGCCGCAGGATCTTTGGGGTGGACAGCCCCAGCGGCTATACCGCAAACGTCATGGCCCTGATCCGCCAGATGGCCGAGGGGATGGGCTATGCCTTCGAGCTGACCAACAAGGGCTGCGGCGTTATCACCATCCCGGGCCGCAGCGATGAGAAGACCGTGGGCCTTTCCGCCCATGTGGACACCCTGGGGGCCATGGTGCGCTCCATCACCTCCGACGGCCAGCTGAAATTCACCCCCGTGGGCGGCCCCATCCTGCCCACTCTGGACGGGGAATACTGCAAGATCCGCACCCGGTCCGGGGAAACCTACACCGGCACCATCTTGAGCCTGAGTCCCGCCGCCCATGTCCACGCCGACAGCAAAAGCCGTCCCCGGGACGCCGACAATATGGCCGTCCGCATTGACGAAAAGGTAAAAACCGCTGAGGACGTGAAGGCTTTGGGCATCGAGTCCGGGGATTACATCTTTATTGACCCCAAAACCACCGTCACCCCTTCCGGTTTCTTAAAATCCCGGTTCATCGACGACAAGGGGAGCGTGGCCTGCCTCATGACCATTTTGAAAATCATGCGGGAGGAAAACCTGATCCCGGAATACAGGACCCAGTTCTTTATTTCCGTTTATGAGGAAGTGGGCCACGGCGCCGCCGCTATCCCGGCGGGCATTTCCGAGCTGGTGGCCGTGGATATGGGCTGCATCGGCGAGGACTTGAACTGCACCGAGTACGATGTGTCCATCTGCGCCAAGGATTCCGGCGGGCCTTACGACTACGAGCTGACCAGCCGCTTGATCCAGCTGGCCAAGGACAACGGCCTTTCCTACGCTGTGGACATTTACCCCTTCTACGGCTCCGATGTGGGGGCGGCCCGTTCGGCAGGGCATGACATCAAAGGCGGCCTCATCGGCCCCGGCGTCCACGCTTCCCACGGCATGGAGCGGACTCACGCGGAAGGAATGGAAAACACCATCCGCCTGGCCATGCTCTACCTGGGCTGCCGCTGAAAAGAGGGGCAGTATGGCAAAAATCATCGCGGATTACCACATGCACACCACCTTTTCCCCGGACGGCTTTGATTCCCCGGAGGCCATGTGCCGGGCGGCCATGGAAAGGGGCTTAACGGAAATCGCCGTCACCGACCATTTCGAGTTCTACCAGGCGGGGATTTTCAAGGACAAACCTTTCACTATCGAAAATATGCTGATCCAGCAGAGGGAGCTGGACAAATGCCGGGAAATGTTTTCCGGAAAATTGACCATACGAAACGGCATCGAAATCGGCCAGCCCCAGTGCAATAAGTTGGCGGCCGAAGAACTGATGAAGGCGGTTCCCTTTGATTACGTCATCGGTTCCGTCCATAAGCTCCACGATTTGGATTTGGGACTGACCGAGTACCCGGACGAAAATATTCCGGGGCTTGTGGAGCAGAACCTGTCCATGCTTTATGACCTGGCGGACAGGGAAGATTTCGACTGTTTGGGCCATTTGGACATTATCAAGCGGTACGCCGCCAACAAGGGAAAGAAAATTGACCTTCTGGACTATAAAGACCAGCTGGAACCCATCCTCCGGCGGGTCGCTGAGAGGGGCAAGGGGCTGGAGATCAACACCTCCGGCCTGCGCCAGGCGGCCAAGGAAACGCTGCCTTCCGCCAAGGTTTTGGAATTTTACCGTTCGCTGGGCGGGGAGATCCTCACCATCGGTTCCGACGCCCACAAGACCGCGGATGTGGCCGCCGGGTTTGACGGGGCCCTGGAAGCCGCCCGGGCCGCCGGGTTCCGGTATCTGGCGTTATATGAAAACCGCACCCCCCATTTTTATCCCATAGGATAAGGAGTCGAAAACTATGAACCTGCACATCATATCCTGCCAAATCATTTATCGGGAACTGAGCATGGCCGCAGCCATGTCCAAAAACCACACTGTTGTCAGCTGGATGCCCCAGGGCCTTCATGTGAAACCTGAAAATATGCCCGCGGCACTGCAGGCGGAGATCGACCGGGTGGATGAGGGATCCGCGGCCGGGAAACTCCGGCGTCCCTTAGACGCGATCGTTTTGGGCTACGGTCTTTGCTCCAACGGCATTGTGGGGCTGAAAGCCCGGACAGTGCCTCTGGTGATCCCCCGGACGGACGACTGCATCGCCCTGTTTTTAGGCTCCCAGAAACGGTACCTGGACCTGTTCCAGAAGCACCCCGGCACTTACTGGCTCAACGGCGGCTGGATCGAGGAGGCCGAACTGCCTTCCCCGGAGGGCTACCGCCAAATGCGGCAGGAATTTGCTGAGCAGTACGGGGAGGAGAACGCGGATTTCCTCATGGAAAGCGGCATCGGCTATGGCTGGACGAAAAACTACAGCGCCTGCGGCTATATCAAGCCCGTGGGCTACGAGGATCCTGCCTGGAAAAGCCAGGCGGCGGAATTTGCCAGTACTTACGGCTGGGAACTGTTTGAAGCGGAAGGCTCCAACCGGCTTTTGGAAAAGCTGTTGAGTGGGGATTGGGACGAGGAATTTTTGGTCTGCCATCCCGGCCAGACAGTGACGGCTTCCTGCGATGCGCGGAAAATCATCGCCCAGTGACTGGGGCAGTTCTACTCCGCGGGGCCCGATTTTTCCCCGTGATCTTGAACCCGTCCGCGCAGCATATCGATAGAAAAAAGCCCATGGATCTCCATGGGCTTTTCCTTTTGTGATATGGATCGAACGCCGCTTATTTATTGACGACTGCGATCTTGAAGCCGTCCATGCGGATGTTGGTTTCCATCGCTTCGGTGATCTCCTCCAGCGGGAATTTATGAGAAACCAGCTTGGTTACCGGCATGCCGCGCTCCTGCGCTTCTTTCAGGAACTCACAGGCGTGCAGCCAGTCTTTTGCCTGGTAGGTCCAGGAACCGATGACGCGGATTTCCTTGTTGCAGATATCCAGATGAGGATTGTAGGTGGTGTCGCCGTTGTTGACGAAGAAGCCAAGTTCGCACATTGCGCCGCCGCGGCGGACGTATTTCCAGATGGTGGAAGCAGCAGCCGGAGAACCGGTGCACTGGAAGGCCATCTCAGCGCCTTTGCCCTCAGTCAGTGCCTTGACGGCGGCAGCAGCTTCCTCAACGGTTGCGTACTGGGCAAAGTTTACAGTGTAAGCGGCGCCCAGTTCTTTGGCCATGGCTAGGCGTTTTTCGTTGCTGTCGACCGCGATGATGTTGCGGACGCCCATGGTGCGCACCAGGGTCAGGAGCAAAAGGCCGATGGGGCCGCAGCCCTGAACCAGCACATAAGAATTATGCTTGAAGTCGAAGATCTGTTTTGCCTGTTCCACAGCGTGAACAACTACAGCGGAAGGCTCGATCAGCAGGCGCAGGTCGGTGTCAGCCATATCGCTGACATTGAAGATGACGCCGCCGGCATTGATCTTCATGTATTCGCCGAACCAGCCGTTGAAGTAGTGGTCCTCACCGGGCATCAGGCCGAAGATCTCGCCGCTGTCGCAGAGGTGGATCTGTTCGGGGTGCTTGAGGCAGGTGTCGCATTTGCCGCAGGGCTTTAGGCCGGTTACGACTTTGTCGCCGACAGCCAGGGGCTTGCCGGAGTAGTCGGTTTTGACATTTTTGCCAATCTTGACGATCTCGCCGGTGCCCTCATGGCCCAGCTCGATGGGAGCATAGCCGAAGGGGTCGCCCTTATATTCGTGGACGTCGGTGCCGCAGATGCCGCAGCCTTCCACCTTGACCAGGACTTCGTCGTCGTTGATCTCAGGAATGTCCAGCTCCAGCACGCGGATGTCGCGGGGTCCCATCAGAGTGGCGATTTTTGCTTTTTTTGGAATGCTCATAAAAACTCTCTCCTTTTATTTCACAGAAAAATCTGTGTGTAATCAGATAAAAATGTGCAGGTGTCGCTAATTAGTAATCCTAATTTATAAATACAGTATACACCAAAACAGGAGATTTGTAAAGAGAATATACAAAAGTTTTTCTGATATTCAAAAAATTTTTACGAAATCAAGCAATCCGGGATCCGCCGCGGCCGTGGTAATCCTATTCGACCGCCGGGCGGCGAAATAAATTCGCCGGTTTGACAGGTTTCATCTTCAATCGTTTGTAGGGGCCGGGTCGCCCGGCCCGCGTATCAAACAAAACGTTCCGGAAAAAACGGCGGGACGGGGCGGCGCCTCGCCGCTAGAATTCCGCATAGTTTGCCCGCCAAAAGGATACCGTCAAAGCTGCCGCGCCAAGCACCGCGGAAATGAGGATTCCCGGCAGGACCGCCGCTGTGCTTTCCGCCCAGGCCCCTGCCAAAACGGCGTAAGGCGTGCGGGAAAGCTCCAAGGAGTTGTTGAGCATCCCCGTAAACAGCGTTACGCCAATGCACACCCCCATGGCCGCCGCCTTTTTGCGGATCAGCACGCAAAGGAAAAACAGGCAGGCCGCTACCCCGATGGTGGGCAGGATACTCCGGACAAAAGCCGCCCCCATTCGGAAAAGCAGATACCCGCCGGAACCCTCCGTTCCCTGGACGATTGCACACAACAGGGTGGTCAGCCCGGGGTAAAGGAGCAGCAGGGCCAAGCACCCCAGCAGGTAATGGACAAACAATGCGGCCAGTATTTCCGCCCGGCTGTAACCCGCCGCGATCTTATAGGCGAACCCGCCGCCGGAAAACTCCCCGGCCGCCGCAAACCCCGCGTATACCGCCCAGGCGATAACCAGCGGCATATAATCCCGGGTGATATTGCGGAAGGCCATTTCCGCGCTTTTGTAATTCCCCAAAAATACCGCTATACCGGAACAGCACAGCAAAACCAGCAGGATGAGCCACATGGACTTTTCCTTCCGGAGCCGGCAAAGCTCCGCTTTCATCAAATTTCCCATATGACCGCCCCCTTAAAATTCCCGGCCTTTGTACAGGACGGTGGAAACCCAGTAGGACAGAGTAACGATCAGCACTGTCAGCCCAAAGGCCCCGATGCAGACGGCAACCCAGGGAATGGAAACGCCTTCCGGGACCTGCATATAGGGCAGCAGGAAAAATGTGGCGAAAAAGGGGATGAGGAATGCCAAAGTGCTCAAAAGCCGGGCCTTTTCCGCCCCGAATTTGAAGTACAGGGGAAGGATGACGCACAGGATCACCAGGTAGACCAAAGCCACACAAGCGGCCCCCGCGGCGATGCTCAAAGCCCCCTCGTGAAAGGTCAGGGCGTCAAATAAAATGGCCAGCAGGGTGGTAATCGCGCCGGTGATGAGCAGGATCCCCACGGAAAACAGGTATTTCGCCCCCACGATCTGTTCCCGGGTCACCGGCAGGGTCAGGGCGTAGCCGTCCCATTTGGCGGATTCGTCCACGTTGAAGCTGGACATGGCGGTCATGACCATGAGCATCATCAGCATAATGGGGAGAATGGAGCAGCTCTTGAACACCAGCCCAATCCCCAGGAAAATAATGGCCATCAGCGCCAGCTGTTTGTAAAGGTAGTTGCGCAGCGCGTAAAAGTCCTTGAGAATCAGTCCCGTCATTTGTTCTCCGCCCCTTTCCCGAAAAAGGTCATGATGTCGTCGATGGTGGCTGGCTCCACCAAAAGCCCCCGGTAGGCCCCGGCGTCCTGGCGGTTGTCGATGAGCAGCTCCACGTCGAACCGGGAATCCCGCCGCCCGGCGATATGGGCCGGATCTATACGGGCCGCGTCCTCCCGGCCGCACTTCACCAAACCGTAACGCTCCAGCATCTCGTCCTTGGACAGGGAAAAGACGATCTTCCCCTGATGGACAAAGGTGATATAATCGGCGATCTTTTCCAGGTCGCTGGTGATGTGGCTGGAAAGGAGGATGCTGTGGTTCTCGTCCTCGATAAATTCCTGGAACACATCCAGGATCTCGCTGCGGACCACCGGGTCCAGACCGCTGGTGGCTTCGTCCAGGATCAGCAGCTTGGGTCGGTGGGCCAGGGCCGTCACCAGACAGAGTTTCGCTTTCATGCCTTTAGAAAACTCCTTAATGGGCTTGCTCATGGGCAGCGAAAACCGCTGGCAGTACTGCCGGAACAGCTCGTTGTCCCACTGGGGGTGGAGCCTTGCAAGGATCGGGGCGATATCCTTGGCCCGCATCCCCTCGAAGAAAAAACTGCCGTCCAAAACGGCCCCAATTTCCCGGCCGATGGCTTTGCGGTCGGTTTTTGGGTCCATCCCCAACACCGTGATCTCGCCGCTGTCCGGCCGGATCAGGCCCAGGATGGATTTGATGGTGGTGGTTTTGCCGGCCCCGTTTTCCCCAATAAAGCCCATGATGCTGCCCATGGGTACGGAAAAGCTCACGTTTTGCAGGGTAAAATCGGAATAGCGTTTGGTTAAGCCGCGGATTTCAATGGCGTTCATGATTCCTGTTCCTCCCATAAAAGTTCCAGCATTTCCTCCACCTCCTGCCGGGTGATGCCGCCCCGCCGGGCCAGCTCCACCGCCTGCTGAAGGGCCGCCTCCGTCTGGCGCAGGGACTCCTCCCGCAAAATGTCGGTGTTCTGGGCCGCCACAAAGCAGCCTTTTCCCGGGACGTTTTCCAAAAAGCCGTCCCGTTCCAAGTCCTCGTAGGCCCGTTTGGTGGTGATGACGCTGATGCGCAGTTCCTTGGCCAGGGTCCGCATACTGGGCAGGGCGTCCCCCGCCTGAAGCTCCCCGGACATGATCTGCGCCTTGATCTGCGCGGTGATCTGCTCATAAATGGGCTTGCCGCTGGAATTGCTCAAAATAATGTTCATGAGGCACCTCGTTGAAATACTGTATATATACTATATGCACAGTATAACGCCTGTAGGATGGTTTGTCAAGGGGGAGGACAAAATTTTTTTGGAACCCCCTTGACAAATGATTCTACATGATGTAGTATAATATCAACTACACGGTGTAGTTTAATTTCGGGAGGCGGGAAAATGAAACAGACGCAGAAAATATCGGACGCGGAAATGGAAGTGATGCGGGCCATTTGGAAGGCCGGGGAACCGGTCACGTCCGGCCAGGTCCAGGAGGCCTTGGCGGACAAGGGCTGGAAAACCACCACAGTCTGCACCTTCTTAGCCCGGCTGACAGCCAAAGGACTGCTCCAAACGGAAAAGGCGGGCCGGGGGTACCGGTATGCCCCGCGGATGACTGAAAAGGAATACCGGGAGCTGGAAACCCGAGAGTTTTTGAAGGAAGTCCACGGAGGTTCCCTGAAAAGCTTTTTCGCTGCCCTGTCCGGCGGGGAAGAGCTGACGGCCGGCGACATCCAGGAGCTGAAGGACTGGCTGAAAGACCAGTAGGAGGGACTATGGCGGATTACTTTTGCGCGCTCCCGGCCTTGGGGCTGGCGGCCGCCCTTGTCTGGGCCCTGTGGAAAGGCTTTGAAGCGGCGGCCAAGGACCGGCTGTCCCCGGTTGTGCGGTTTTACGTCCTTCTCCTGCCTGGGATTTTGCTGGTGCTGCCGGTGAACCTGCTGCAAATCCGGCCGCTTCCCACGGTCATCACAGGGACGGCCCTTCTGGCAGCCAATTCTCTTGGGGGCAATCCTTTGGCGCAGGGATTGGCGGAGCAGGGAATTTCCCTGGATGTGTTCCTGCCTGCCGCGGAAACCCTGTGGGCGGCAGTGGCATTGGGGTTGTTCCTTTTTAAGCTGGGAAAGGCGGCATGGCTGGGCCGTTGGCTCCGGCGCGCCGCCCGGCCTTCTCCGGAAGGGGCGGCCGCTTTGCGGCGGATCGCGGGAGAAAAATGCCGGATACCGGTGCTCTGTTCCGGTAAGATCACCACCCCGCTGACCATGGGGCTGTTCCGGCCGGCGATCCTTTTGCCGGACAGAGAGATAGACGAAAAGGATATGGAGTATGCCCTGCTGCATGAGTGGCAGCACTGCCGCTGCCGGGATCTGTGGGTAAAAGGCTTCCTGTTGGGGGCCGCCTGTGTCCAGTGGTGGAACCCCCTGGGCTGGATATTGGTCCGGGAAGGGGAACGGCTCTGCGAGGAAGCCTGCGACCAGCGGGTAACGGGCAATATGAGCCGGGAGGAACGGCGGCTGTACGGTTTGGCGATCCTGAACCTGCTGGGGAAAAATTTTCCCGGGACAGCGGCCCTTTCCGGCGGCGGAAAACATTTGGAAAGAAGGTTAAAGCAAATGCTGAATGGAAAAGCAACGAAAAAATCGATTCTGGTTGCCGCGATCTTAGCTGCGCTGGCCCTTGGATGCGGCGGCACGGTTTTGGCGGCCAGCCTGATCCCGGAGGACCCCAAGTTGGTGGAAGTATCAGAGCCCGGCTCACCGGAGGCTGGGGAAGCGGCTTCCGAAATCCGACTGATTCCGGAGGAAAACCCGGAAAACGCCAGCGCCGAAGAACCCAAGCTGGTTGAAGCGGAGTCCGGTTCGCCGGAGGTTGTGCAAGCGGCCTCCGAACAAGAGAAAGTTCCGGACAACGGCGGTTTCGGGGACCCGAAGCTGGTGGAGGTGTCGGCCATTGGATGATCCTCTCTCCAGTATTTGATTTCATTAAAATAAGGAAGAAGCCCTGCGGGAATGACCGCGGGGCTTTTTTGCGGGAAAGTATTTCAAAATATTTTGAAATACCCCTTGACTTTTGAAAGAACCGGGGCTATACTCTATTTAAAGATTTGTTGAAATAGTTTGGAGGGAGGAAGATGGGTTTCGGGGAAACATTTCAGGCTCTGTCGGACCCGGCCCGGCGGGAAATCCTTGTTTTTCTGCGGGAAAAGCCTCGGACAGCCGGGGAAATCGCCGCCCACCTGGGGGTGACGCCTGCGGCGGCTTCGTACCATTTGGCAAAGCTGAAAAAAGCGGAGCTGATCACCGAAAGCCGCCGGAAAAATTTTATCGACTACCAGCTGAACACCTCAGTATTTGAGGAGATTCTGCTGTGGTTCCAACAATTCTCCAAGGAGGAAGAAAAATGAAACGTGATTTTTCCATGGCAAGCGTCTGTTATTGGCTCCTGGCGGCCCTGCCTTTGCTGATTACGGCGGCGGTGTACCCGGCGTATCCGGAGGTGATCCCGGTCCATTATAATATAGAAGGGGTTGTGGACCGGTACGGCGGGAAGATCGAGCTGTTCATCCTGCCGCTGATGGTCCTGGCCTTCGCGCCGGTTTTCTGGGCCCTAACGAGCCTGGCCAAAAAGTCCGTGGGGCAGGAAAAGCTGTCCCGGGAGGAGCAGAAGGCCCGGAACCGGAAAGCGATCGCCATTTCCCGGCTGATATTCCTGGGGGTGTTCAACGTCCTGACCATTTTCTTTCTGGCGACAGCCTGGAAGGACAGCCAGGCGGATTCCGGAAAAATGACCGTGGATGTCCTGCGGCTCACGGCGGCGCTTTTGAGCGTCATGGACATCCTCCTGGGCAACATCCTGCCCAAATGCCGGCAAAATTCCATGATGGGCGTCCGCACCCCCTGGACCCTGGAAAGCGAGGAGGTCTGGTACAAAACCCACCGGCTGGGCGGCTTTCTGATGGTGGGCGGCGGCGTCCTCAGCCTGGTTTTCAGCCTGTTTTTGCCGGGGATGTGGGCTTTGGGGGTGTATCTGGCCATCACAGTGCTGGCGGCAGTCGTTTTGACGGCGGCTTCCTGGAGGTTTTCCAAAAACAGCGGTCGGAATTAACTGAAAATGCAAATCAGGTCGGTGATTTATACAAAAATGAGCCTTGCAATTTTTCAAAAAACAGGTATAATGAAAGCACAGGGCCGCAGCCCTCTGAAAATTCCTGTAAAGTGAGGTTTTGCACCATGAACATCACCCGCATGAAAACAAACCACCTGACCAACCCTCTTGGTTATTTAATGGACCGTCCCACTTTCACCTGGACGGCCCGGAGCGACGGCTTGATGCCGGTTTCGGCCCGGGTGGAGATCGCGGCGGACGCGGATTTTTCTCATATCCTCTTTGACAGCGGCGAAAAAGCGGAGATTTCGGGGCTGGGCTATACCCCGGATTTTATCCCGGAAGCCAAGACCCGGTATTTCTGGCGGGTGTCGGTCAAGGCTGACAACGGGGACTGCGGTGTCAGCGAGGCGGCCTGGTTTGAAACGGCCATGGCCCCGGACGGCTGGAAAGGGGAGTGGATCACCCCTCCTTTCGACAAGGAAAAATGCCCTATTTTCCAGAAAACCTTCGCCGCTGACGGCAAGAAGCCTGCCCGGCTTACCATCTGCGGCTTGGGCGTTTATGAGGCTTACTTAAATGGGAAAAAGCTGGGGGAGGAATACCTGCTTCCCGGCTTCCATGCTTATGATTTCTGGCAGCAGTACCAGACCTTCGACCTGGACGGCCTGCTGCAGCCCGGGGAAAACGTTCTCTCCGTTCTGCTGGGCAACGGCTGGTATAAGGGCCGTTTCGGCTTTGAGGGCAATGAAGGCGAGCGTTACGGCAGCCGTTTCCTCCTGATCGCCCAGGTGGAAGAAGCGGGGAACATTTTGACGGCGACGGATCCCGGCTGAAAATGCACAGTCGGTCCCTTGGGGGACAACAATATTTACGACGGCGAGTTTTATGACGGTTCCAAAGAGATCCCCGGCTGGAACGAGAAAAACGGGGAAGCCAGCTGGGAGGACGCCGTATTGGCAGGGGAAGGAAAAGAAAAGCTTTCTCCCCGTCTGAGCCCGCCCATCACCAGCCAGGAAACCTTCCCGGTGGCGGAAGTCATCCACACTCCCGCAGGAGAAACCGTCTTTGATTTCGGCCAGGAAGTTACCGGCTGGGTGGAATTTGTAAACCGCGCTCCCAAAGGCGCGAAGCTGATCATCCAGCACGGCGAGATTTTGCAGGAGGGCAATTTCTACACCGAGAACCTCCGCTCCGCTAAAGCGACATACACCTATATTTCCTCCGGAAAAGAGGAAACCGTCCGCCCCTATACCACTTATTTCGGGTTCCGGTATATTAAGGTAGAGGGATTTGATAACCCCAACCCCGCGGACTTCATCGCCCGGGTCATCCATTCGGACCTGGAGCGCACCGGTTCCGTGAAAACCTCCAACGAAAAAATAAACCGCTTGTTCCTGAACGCCCTGTGGGGCCAGAAGGGCAATTTCCTGGATGTCCCCACCGACTGCCCCCAGCGTGACGAGCGCATGGGCTGGACCGGCGACGCCCAGGCGTTCTGCGGAACCGCAGGCTTCAATATGGACACCGCGGCCTTTTACGCCAAATATATCCACGATATGATCCTGGAGCAGAAAGCCCAGGACGGCGCGGTCCCCCATGTGATCCCGGTCATCAAGAAGGACGGCAAGCCCCTGCTGGACAGCGCTTCCTGCGCCTGGGCGGACGCCGCCGCCATTATCCCCTGGACTTCTTATGTGTATTCCGGCGACAAGGAACTGCTGCGGAAGGAATATCCGGCCATGAAGATGTGGGCCGACTGGCTCTGCCGGGAGGATGAGAAAAACGGAAGTAAGCGCCTGTGGCTCACCGGCTTCCATTTTGCCGACTGGCTCTCCCTGGATAACTACAAGGACCCCAAGGACTGCTGCGGCGGCACCGACCGCTATTACATCGCCTCCGCCTTTTACGCCTATTCCACCCGGCTGACCGCCAAGGCCGCCGCTGTCCTGGGCTATGAGGAGGAAGCCGCCTTCTACGGCCGCCGTTCTGAGGAAGTGCAGGAGGCTTTTGTGAAGGAATTCTTCACCCCCACCGGCCGCTGCGCCATGAATACCCAGACCGCTTACGTGGTGGCCCTTTATATGGACCTGGTTCCCCGGGAAATGCGCCCCCGGCTGCTGAAAGAGCTGCTGCGCCTTCTGGAGGAGAATAACCACCACCTGACCACCGGCTTTGTAGGCACCTCTTACCTTTGCAAGGTGCTGTCCGCCTGCGGCCAGTCCGAGGAAGCCTACCGGCTCCTCTTTAATGAGGACTATCCCAGCTGGCTCTACGAGGTCAATATGGGCGCGACCACTATCTGGGAACGCTGGAACTCGGTCCTGCCCGACGGCAGCATCAGCGATACCGGCATGAACAGCTTAAACCATTACACCTACGGCTCCATCGCCGAGTGGATGTACCGGTACCTGGGCGGCATCAATCCCATTGAGGAGGCCCCCGGCTTTACCGCCGTGGAACTGACCCCCCAGCCCGGGACCGGCCTGGATTGGGCAGAGGTGGCCTACGAATCCGCCGCGGGCCGCTATGAAACCCGCTGGGAAAAAGCCCCGGACGGCAGTGTTTCCTATACCTTTACCATCCCCTTCGGATGCCTGGCGAAGCTCACCCTTCCCGGGGATGCCACAGTGGATGGAGCGCCCCTTGCAGCAGGGGAAACCCTCCTGTTAAAGGCCGGGCGCCACACCGCAGTTTCCAAATAATTATGCTGAAGCAAAAGCAGGCTGCCGCGGAACCCCACGGCGGCCTGTTTTCCCGTACGTCTTATGCAATTATCATGGAGGAAGTGAGATTTTCCTGGGAAAAAACACCTAAATTCCCAAAAATCCATTGCTTTTTGAAATAAAGTATTGTATAATAGATTCTACATGAAATATTGTATGGAAAGCGAGGGTTCATATCATGGACGTATCCATTGACAACAGCGACAAGGCAATTTTGCGGGAATTGCAGAAGGATGCTTCTATTTCCAATTTGGAACTTTCTAAAAAAATCGGCCTTTCTCCTTCCGCCTGCCTGACCCGCACCAAAAACCTGCGGGAATCCGGTATGATCAAGCAGTTTACCATCCTTGTGGATGAGAAAAAGCTGGGGATGGAGATGCAGGCGTTTGCTTTGGTAAATCTGGTGAATATGAAACAGGAAACCATCGAAGCTTTTCTGAAGGACGTGCAGCGGTTCCCCCAGATTCAGGAATGCTACACCCTGACAGGAAGCCACGACTATTTGATGAAGATTGTGGCCCGGGATACTCAGACCTACCGGGACTTTGTCATCAATTCCCTGACTTCCAACGCCGCGGTGGATACGGTGGAAACATTGGTTGTGCTGGGCGTTGACAAGCGCACCACGGCGATCCCGGTGGAAGTTTCGGAGAAAAAAGGAAAATAATGCGCGGCCTGTACGGCGGGAGGAATTTGGGATGCGGCAGTCCGGACAGAAGGCTGAGCCAGTTGCTGTAAACGCGCGGATGGAATCCCCCACACACCGGAAAAACCTGCTTTCAAACGCCCATTCCGGAATGAACCGGCGGTATTGGGCGCAGATTCCGGCGGGGAATTGCGGCACAAAACGGAACTTTCCCGCATAAGATAAAAGGATAGAATTTGCGGACAGAAAGCAGGGACGGCATGATTTATCAAAATATATTGGAAGCGGTAGGCAATACGCCGCTGATCCGTTTGAACCGGATGGCGGACCCGGACGGGGCGGAGATCCTGGTGAAATACGAGGGCCTCAATGTAGGCGGCTCCATTAAGACCCGCACGGCGCTGAACATGATCGAAGAAGCAGAAAAAGCGGGGAGGATCGCGCCCGGAAAAAACATCATCGTGGAGCCTACCAGCGGGAACCAGGGCATCGGCCTGGCTTTGATCGGGGCTGTGAAGGGATATGAAACAGTCATCATCATGCCGGATTCCGTCAGCGCGGAACGGCGGAAACTGGCGGCCCATTATGGGGCGCGTGTGGTTTTGATCCACGACGCCGGGAACATCGGCGACTGTATTGAGGAATGCCAGCGCACCGCTGTGCGGATGGCAGAGCAGGACCCCAGGGTGTATGTGCCCCAGCAGTTCGAGAACCCGGCCAACCCGGCGGTCCACCGGCGGCAGACGGCGCTGGAGATTTTGGAACAGGCCGCCCGCCCCATTGACGGCTTCTGTTCCGGCGTGGGAACCGGCGGCACCATTACCGGCATCGGGGAAGTGCTGAAGGAAAAGAACCCGCAGATGGAGATTTGGGCCGTAGAGCCGGAAAACGCCGCCATTTTGGCCGGCGGGAACGTCGGGACCCATTTGCAGATGGGCATCGGCGACGGTCTGATCCCGGGGATTTTGAACCAGGAAATTTACAGCGAAATCTGTATCATTTCCGATGAAGAAGCCATCCGGACGGCGAGAGAGTTGGCCCGGCTGGAAGGGCTCATGTGCGGGATTTCCAGCGGCACCAACGTGGCCGCCGCAAAACGCCTGGCGAAAAAGCTGGGGAAGGGGAAAACCGTTGTGACCATCCTGCCGGATACCGCGGAACGGTATTTCAGCACCCCGCTTTTTGAAGAATAGAAGAAAGAACCCCCTCTCCAAACGGAGAGGGGTTCCTTCGTTTGCGGGGCCTCCCCGCCGAATTTCCCAAAACATTTTTCGTTTGATTTCATAAAAACCGCGGGGCGTCGAGGACGCCGCCCCCTACAATACGTTTGGTTTTACAAAAACCGCGGGGGATCTGTGCCGAAAACGGCGGTCCATCCCGCCGTTCATAAACCCAACGCGTGGCACCACGGCCGCGTCGAATTGGCGGCGGGGCCTCCCCGCCGAATTATCACCGGCGATTCGCCGGGCCCGTTATCACGATGCGCATGGTGCTGAGGACCGCCAGCAGCGTCACGCCGACATCGGCAAACACCGCCGCCCACATGGGCGCGTAGCCCAACGCGCCTAAAATCAGGACCGCCGCTTTGATGACCAGGATCCCGGTGATGTTCTGCCGGATGATACGCATCCCCTTGCGGCAGACAGCCAGCGTCTGGGGCAGGGCAGTGAGCTTGTCGTTCATGAGCACCACGTCCGCGGCCTGGGCGGCTAAATCGCTGCCCATCCCCATGGCAAAGCCCGCATCCGCTGCGGCCAGCACCGGCCCGTCGTTAATGCCGTCCCCGACAAAAGCGGAAACGCCGGTTTTGCGGATGTCCTCCATGGCCGAAACCTTATCCTGGGGCAGCAGCTCCGCCCGGGCTTCCGTAAGCCCCAGCTGCTGCCGGACCCGATTCGCGGCGGCTTCCCGGTCGCCGGTGAGCATGACGGTGCGGGAAATGCCCATGTCATGCAGGCTCTTGATGGCTTCCGCCGCTTCGGGCCGGATGGTATCGCCGGTGCGGATAGCTCCCAGGACCTGGGATTCATTCGCTAAATAAAGGGCGGCGTCCGGAAGGCCATCAATAGAAATACCGTGCTCAGAAAGGAGCTTTACAGAGCCGCACAGATAGGTTTTCCCCTGGATGACAGCTTTGACGCCCTTGCCGGGGATATCCTCCGCGGAATCCGGCTGGGGGGCGTTCCCGGCCTTTTCCCGCACCGCCTGGGCGATGGGATGGACGGACGCGGACTCGCAGGCCGCCGCCAGCCGCAGAATCTCCTCTGGGGCCAGCTCGCCCTGGGGCAGCACCTCCGTAACCGACAGCTTGCCGGTGGTCAGGGTGCCGGTTTTGTCAAAGACCACCTGGCGCACAGCGGCCAGGGCTTCAATGTGCTGGGAACCCTTAATCAACGCGCCGTACCGGGAGGAGGTGCCGATGATGCTGTAAAATGCCAGGGGCACGGAAATCACCAGGGCGCAGGGGCAGGAGGCAACCAGGAAAACCAGGGCCCTGTGTACCCATTCGCTCCAGCTCCCCGTTACCAAAGAGGGGACGACCGCCAGGAGCAGGGCCAGCGCCACCACCACCGGGGTGTATACCTTGGCGAACCGGGTGATGAACTTCTCGGTTTTGCCTTTCTTTTCCGTGGCTTCCTCCACCATCTGGGCGATCTTGCTGGCGGTGGAATTGGAGAAATCCCGTTCCACCCGGCATTTGAGGACGCCGCTTAAGTTAATCATACCGGAAAGCAGGGAGCTGCCCGGCTCCACAGCCACAGGCTGGCTTTCGCCGGTGACAGCGGAGGTGTCTGCCTCACTGCTGCCCTCCAAAATGACGCAGTCCAGGGGCACCCGTTCGCCGGCCCGGATGAGGATGGTTTCCTTGACCTTGATGGAAGCGGCAGCGCGCGTTTCTACGGAACCATCCGCCAGGCAGAGGTTGGCGTTTTCCGGTACAATGGACAGCAGAGCGTCGATGCGCTGGCGTCCCTTTTGTACCGCCCGGTTTTCAATCAATTCCCCAATGTGGAACAAAATTGTCACCATTGCCCCCTCAAACCCTTCGCCGATGGCAAAGGCGGCCACAACGGCAATGGTCATCAGGGTCATTTCATCCAGGGAAAACCGCTTAAAGCCTTTTAGCCCTTCCAGTATCATTTCCCAGCCCACCCAGAGGGTGGCGATAATCAGCACCAGGGTCCGCCAGATGCCCTCTGGAATCAGCAGGGAAAGGCCCGTGAGGACGACCGCGCCGATAATGGGGACCAGTTCCTTCCAGCCCAGGCTTTTTCTTTCCGTGCTGCACGCGCCGCAGGAGCAGGCGTGTTCATGGCTGTGATGATGGTCATGATCGTGGCTGTGGCTGTGGTCGTGATGGTGTTCCTCGTGGCTGTGATGGCAGTGGCCGCAGGAGCAGGCCTTCTTATTTTCATCCATGGCAAAATCCTCCTTTATTCCTCGTTCAAGTGGCGGATGGTGGTCTGGATAATTTCCGCAATGTGCGCGTCGTCAATGGAGTAAAAGACTTGTTTTCCATCCCGCCGGTACTTGACGAGCCGGGCGGCCCGGAGGACCCGCAGCTGATGGGATACCGCCGACTGGCTCTGGCCCGCGATTTCGCTGATGTCGCAGACGCAGAGTTCCCGGCTGAGCAAGGCGGCGATGATTTTTAACCGGCTGGAATCGGAAAGGGCTTTAAAAAAGTCGCTGACTTCCATTAATGTGTCGTCGTCCGGCATCTGATTTTCCGCTTCTTCTACAGCGTCAGCGTGCAGATGCGGCTCCTCACAGGAGATGTCCGGCAGGTTTTTGGAGAGAATATGTTCCATAGGCAACGTCCTTTCAGTAAAATCGAAACATATGAGCAATTGTTCATGCTTAGATTATATGCTACAAAAGTTATTTTGTCAAGGGGAAAATATCAAATAATTTTTATTATACCAGAATTTATATGGATATAATTTGAAAATCGCAATATGTTTATCATATACAAAAAACGCCAAAAAAGTGCAGGTTGTTTCACAAAACGTCCATTGAAAAATTACCAGTTTTGGTATATGATAAATTATATTCCAAGAAAACAGGAGGTGCAGTACATGGACCGCATTATCCGGCAGATCCTACAGATTGATGCAGACGCACAGCAAAAACTCCAGGACGCTTACCGGCGGCGGGAGGAATTGATTTCCAAAGCCGACAAGGAGGCGGAGGAAGAAGCGGAAAAACTGCGGCGGCACTGCGAGGAAAAAATCGAAGCTATCCGTGCTACAGAGCAGCAGACAGCTGAGGATGAGATCCGGCAGATCCGGGAAAACGCGGACAGGCAGGTAGTTGCCCTGGAAAAGGAATTCGCAGCAATGGAGCCGGTATGGCTGAATGAGATTGTGCAGAGCATAATCGGATGATCATGATGATTATTTGGAGAAAGGGAGGATGGATATGCTGAACTCCTGCTCCAGCAATGCGATCCTGACAAAGATCCGGGCGATATTAGGCAAGCGGCTGACTTATGCGGATTATGCCCAAATGGCTCGGAAACACGATGTGGGTGAGGTTGCCGCCCTGCTGAAGGAGAATCCCTCTTATGCCATTGCCCTGCGGAATATTGACGAAGGGAACGTCCACCGGGGGCAGCTGGAACAGCTTCTGAAAAAGGATTTGTTTTATAAATATTCCGCCCTGCGGCGGTATGATTTTTCCGGCGGCAGCTTTTATGATTTTCCCATAATGCAGAGGGAAATCGACGAAATTATCCGGCGGATCGTGCTTTTGCAGGCGGATGAAAATACAGACTTTGTCGTGGACCTTCCCTCCTATATGCTGGGGCACACGTCTTTCCCTCTGATGGACCTGGCCCGGACAAGGAATTTTGAGGAGCTCTTGGAATGTGTGGCCCATACGCCCTACCAGAGAATCCTGAAAGGGTTGGGGCAAAAAGACATCCGGAGCCTGAATGTCATGAACTGCGAGCACGCCTTGTACAGCTATTACTATAAGACGCTGCATGAAGCGATACAAAAGCAGTTCCACGGGGAAACCCGGCAGCAGCTTCTGGAGGCGGCGGATTCGGAAATCGAGCTTCAAAACATCCAGAATATTTTCCGGCTGAAGCTTTATTTCCATTACGATGAAGCGCGGGTGCGGCAGTACCTGTATCCTTATTCCCACCGGTACCATAAAGCGCAGATGGACGCCCTCATCAAAGCGGAGGACTTTGCGCAAATGCTTCGGGTCCTGACCCCGGAAGGGCAGGAGGAGGCGGAGGTGCTGGAAGAGGATGGGATCGAGCCGTATACGAACCGCTTATGCTATCAGCTGGAGCGCAAGCTTCTGCGGTTCACCACCAAAGCGCCGGTGGCCATGTTTACTTTCCTGACCCTGCGGCGGATTGAGGTGCAGAATATCATTACGGTGATCGAAGGCGTCCGGTATCAAATGCCGCAGGATGAGATCCTGAAAATGCTGATCCTTTAACGGCGGATGCCGTTCAGAATAGTTGCGAAGGTGGGTGCAGTTCAGATTATGTCCATCGAAAAAATGCATTTGGTCAATTTGGTGGGGAACCTCCCGGATTTGGAGGAAACGCTGCTGCGATGTGTCAAAAGCGGCGTGTTCGCACCGGAAATGGCCATCAATACTCTGGATAAAAACAATGGGTTCTCACCGCTTCCGGGAGAAAACCCCTATACGCCGCATTTAAAAAAGCTTTACGATTTGGCGGAGGATATCCACGCGAAGCTTTCCCGGGAGGACCCCCCGGAGGATTTTACCTGTGAAAAGGCCCAGGAGGAGATCGTCCGGGTCCAGGATACGGTTTCCTCCCTCTCCAAAGAAAAGAGGGAGCTGAAGGAACGGGTCACCCAATTGGAACAGGCGCTGATCCAGATCCAGCACCTCCACGGTTTGGGCGTGCCCTTTGACGACGTGTTCGCCATGAGCTATGTAAAGGTCCGGTTCGGCCGCCTGCCGGCCGACAGTTATCCGAAGCTGGCCTTTTACGATGACCGCACGTTTTTCTTCTTTGATTTTGACCATGACGATTCTTATTACTGGGGCGTTTATTTCGCGCCGGCAACCCAAATTGCCGTGGTGGACGATATTTTCAAGTCCCTGTATTTTGAACGCATCCGGGTGCCGGATTATATCCACAAAACCCCGGAGGAGGCCATTGTCAACCTGCAAAAAGCCCTGGAGGAACGCCGGGCACGGCTTGCCGAGGTGCGGAAAAGCCTTCAGGAGATCCGGAACAAGGAAGCTTCCACGTTAAATCAGGTCTTTACCGTTTTAAAAGCCGCGTCGGACGTTTTCGGCCTGCGGAAATATGTGGCGGTCATCAATAACCGCTTTTACCTGGAAGGCTTCGTACCGGTGTCGGAATGGAAAGGCTTTTCCGCCGTGATGACGGAGATTGAAACGGTTTCCTGCATCTGCCAGCCGGATGACACGAACCCCATGCTGACGCCGCCGACCCGGCTGAAAAACTGCCGGTTCGCCAAGCCCTTCCAAATGTTTGTGGAAATGTACGGCACGCCGGGATATCACGATTTCGACCCGACCCTGCTGGTGTCCATCACCTACTCCCTGATGTTCGGCATCATGTTCGGCGATTTGGGACAGGGCTTCGTCATCGCCGTGATCGGCCTGGTGATGGCCTTGTGGAAAAAGATGGATTTTGGCAAGATCATGCTCCGGCTGGGTATTTCCAGCATGATTTTCGGCACGGCCTACGGGTCGGTATTCGGATTGGAGCATGTGCTGGACCCCATGTTCCATGCCCTGGGCTTTGCAGAAAAACCCATTGAGGTTTTCGACGGGGCCACAACCAATATGCTGCTCATCGGCGCGATCGGCGTGGGCGTCTGCTCCATCGCCATTGCAATGGGGGTCAACGTCTACCTGGGCTTTAAGTACCACAACCTGGAAAAAGCCGTTTTCAGTCAGAACGGCATCGCCGGGATGCTGGTTTACCTGGGGGCAATCGGGGCGGCAGCTTTGCTGATGCTCTTTGACATCAACGTGTTGAACCCCTTCTTCATCATCTTTATCATTGTGATCCCGCTGCTCTGCATCTACTTCAAGGAGCCGCTGGCCAAGCTGTGCGCCCGGAAAAAGAACCTGAAGCCGGAAGACGGCGTGGGCACCTTTTTGATGGAGAATTTCTTTGAAATGTTCGAGTATCTCTTAAGCTATGTTTCCAACACCATGAGCTTCCTGCGGGTAGGCGGGTTTATCCTTTCACACGCGGGCATGATGGCCGTTGTGCTGTCCTTAAGCGAAATGATGAGTGGGGCGGGGAGCGTGGTTGTCCTGATTTTCGGCAACCTGTTCGTTATGTGCCTGGAAGGCCTGATCGTGGGCATTCAGGTTCTCCGCCTGGAGTTTTACGAGATTTTCAGCCGTTTTTACAGCGGCGACGGGAAGCCTTACGAGCCGGCAACAATTTCTTACCGGCCGGAACGCTGACTGTCGGTGCAAACAATATTCATTAGGAGGAATTATTTATGAAAACTTTTCTGATGCTGATCCTGCCTTTAGTGGCACTGCTGCTGGTTGCGGCCCCTCTGTTCCCGGTGTTCCGCGGCGCGGTTATAGGGAAGAAAGCAAAACGGAATATCATCGGCAACCTCTGCGCCTTCTTTGGCCTCTGCCTGATTGCCGTCATCGTCCCCATGGGCGGCCTGGTTTCCGCTGCTGACGCTGCCGCCGTTGCTTCCAGCGCTTCCGGCCTGGGCTACATCGCCGCCGCTTTGGTTACCGGCCTTGCCTGCATCGGCGCAGGTATCGCAGTGGCCGCCGGCGCTCCCGCCGCTATCGGCGCTGTCAGCGAAGATCCCAAGGTGTTCGCAAAAGCCCTGATTTTCGTTGTATTAGGTGAAGGTATCGCGATTTACGGCCTGCTGATCTCCATCCTGATCCTCAACAGCCTGTAAGAGTCACTTTTTTCAAGGGAGGATTGCCGAATGCGGATGTTTGTCATCAGCGACAATGTGGATACCCAGGTGGGGATGCGCCTGGCCGGGATTGAAGGGGTCGTGGTTCACGAATACCAGGAGGTTGCGGAGGAGCTTCAAAAGGTCATGGAGGATGAGAGTATCGGCATCGTTTTAATGACCAAAAAGCTCATAACCCTCTGCCAGGACCTGGTTTATGATGTGAAGCTGAACTGCCAGCGGCCGCTGATCGTGGAAATTCCTGACCGGCACGGCGATTCCTCCATCGGCGACTCCATCACCAGCTATATCCAGGAGGCGGTGGGAATCCGGATTTGACGGCATCGCCGTATATTTGAAAGCAAGGAGGGGTCTGCATGCCCAATGAAACTGAAAAGCTGGCCCGCTTTGAAAAGGCGGTTTCTTCCGAGGTAGAAACCAAAACCACAGAGATTTTGGCGGAAGTAGACAGTTATAAAAAAGAAAAGCTGGTGGATGTCCAGGAAGTGGAGATCCAGCGCGCTTATGATATGATCCAGCGCAAGGCAGCGGAGATCCGCGCGTCCTTTGCGCGGGATGTCACCAAGGAAAAGGTGGCGGCCCGCCAGCGGCTCCTGCGCCGCCGCAGCGAGCTGACTGAGGAGCTGTTCCGCAAAGCGGCGGAAAGGGTTCAGGAATATACCAAAACCGAGGTCTACAAGGAGAAGCTCAAGACCCTTTTGGCGGATGCCAAAGAGGGCTGGAGCGTCTTGGTCCGGGCCGAGGATGAAGAGCTGGTCCGTTCCCTTGCCGGGGACGGAGTGACCGTAACAGTTTCGCCGGAAATCAAGCTGGGCGGCATCGTTTTTTACAGCGAAAGCACCGGCCTGTATCAGGATGAAACATACGACGCCACGTTGAAAAATGCCCAGGAGGAGTTTTACAATTCCGGCCGGGCAGACTTAAGCAAATTGGAAGGAGTGGGGGATTTTGCGTAATACCGTTTATTCCATCAATGGGCCGGTTGTCAAGGTCCGGGATACAAACGATTTTTCCATGATGGAAATGGTATATGTGGGCGAAAAACGCCTGGTAGGGGAGGTTATCGGCATTACCGAAGCCTATACCACCATCCAGGTGTACGAATCCACCACCGGCTTAAAGCCCGGCGAACCGGTTTACCCGACTGGCGCGCCCCTTTCCGTAACCCTGGGGCCAGGGTTGCTGTCCAATATTTTTGACGGCATTGAGCGCCCTTTGAAGGATATTGCCGCCATTTCCGGCGGCGCTTTCATTGCCGAGGGCATCAGCGTTTCCCCGGTGGATGAAAAGAAAACCTATCCCGTCACTTTAACTGTCAAAGAAGGGGACCAGGTCAAGGGCGGCGATGTTTACGCCACCTGCCCGGAAACTCCGGCTATCCTGCACAAATGCATGCTGGCCCCCAACCTTTCCGGCGAAATCGTCCGGGTGTCCCCTAATGGGGAATACACCGTCAATGACACCGTGGCGGTGCTCCGGACAAAGGACGGCAGGGAAGTGCCCCTGACTTTGACCCAGAAATGGCCCATCCGGACGCCCCGCCCGGTAACTAAGCGCCTGCCCATCGACCGGCCCTTGATTACCGGCCAGCGTGTCATCGACACCCTGATCCCCATTGCCAAGGGCGGCGCGGCGGCTATCCCCGGGGGGTTCGGCACCGGCAAGACCATGACCCAGCACCAGCTGGCCAAATGGTGCGACGCGGACATTATTGTCTATATCGGCTGCGGCGAGCGCGGCAACGAGATGACCCAGGTTCTGGAGGAATTCTCAGAACTGATCGACCCCAAATCCGGCCGTGCTATGACCGACCGCACCATTTTGATCGCCAACACCTCCAATATGCCGGTGGCTGCCCGTGAGGCTTCTATTTACACCGGCATCACCCTGGCGGAATATTACCGGGATATGGGCTACCATGTGGCCATCATGGCGGACTCCACCTCCCGTTGGGCGGAGGCCTTGCGGGAAATTTCCGGCCGTTTGGAGGAAATGCCCGCCGAGGAAGGCTTCCCGGCTTATCTGCCCTCCCGTCTGGCGGAGTTCTATGAGCGCGCCGGCTACATGGTCAACTTAAACGGCAGCGAAGGCTCCGTCACCATCATCGGGGCCGTATCGCCCCAGGGTTCCGACTTCTCCGAGCCGGTTACCCAGAACACCAAGCGGTTTGTCCGGGCCTTCTGGGCGCTGGACAAGAGCCTGGCCTATGCCCGCCACTATCCGGCCATCAATTGGACCACCAGCTACAGCGAATATGTGGACGAGCTGGCCCCCTTCTACAATAAAAATTACGGGGACGAGTTTTTGCAGTGCCGCCAGCGGATCTCCAACATCCTGGCTGAGGAAGCCCGGCTCATGGAGATCGTCAAGCTCATCGGCGCGGACGTCCTGCCTGAAGACCAGAAGCTGATCATCGAAACCGCCCGTTTGATTCGGGTCGGCTTCCTGCAGCAGAACGCCTTCCACGCGGATGACACTTATGTCCCCCTGGAAAAACAGCTGGGCATGATGCAGATCATCCTGTATTTCTACGACAGCGCCCTGAAAATGGCCAAAAACGGCATCCCGGTTTCTCTGATTACCAAAACCGGCCTGCCCGACGACATCATCAAAATCAAGTACAACGTGCCCAACAGTCAGTTGGAAAAGCTCAAGGAATACTATCCGCTGATTGACCGGAAACTGGCGGAGGTGAAATAAATGAGCGTACAGATTTTAGGCCTGAAGGAAATCAACGGCCCTCTGGTGGTTTTGGACGGCGTCAAAGACGTGGGCTACGACGAAATGGCGGAGCTTGTCCTGGAAAACGGCACCCGCCGCACCGGCCGTGTCGTACAGATCGACGGCGAACGGGTGGTTTTGCAGGTGTTCGAGGGAACCAACTCCCTGGCCTTGAACAACACCCGCACCAGCTTCCGGGGCCATCCCATGGAAATGCCCCTGACAACGGAGCTGCTGGGCCGTATCTTCAACGGGGCCGGAGACCCCATCGACGGCCTTGGCCCGGTGTTCGCCGACAAAAAGGCGGACATCAACGGCCAGCCCCTGAACCCGGTGTCCCGGGAATACCCGGTCAATTATATCCGCACCGGCATTTCCTCCATCGACGCCCTGATGACCCTGATCCGGGGCCAGAAGCTGCCCATTTTCTCCGGCTCCGGCATGAGCCACGACAAACTGGCGGCCCAGATCGTCAAGCAGGCCCAGATCAGCGGTGACAAAAACGAGAAATTCGCCGTGGTGTTCGCCGCTATGGGCGTGAAAAACGACGTTGCCGATTACTTCAAGCGCCAATTCGAGGAATCCGGCGTTCTGGAACGGGTGGTCATGTTCCTGAACCTGTCCAGCGACCCCATTATCGAGCGTATCCTGACCCCCCGCTGCGCCCTGACTGTAGCGGAATATCTGGCCTATGAGAAGGATATGCACATTCTGGTCATCCTGACGGATATGACCTCCTACGCCGAGGCCCTGCGGGAATTTTCCTCCTCCAAAGGCGAGATCCCCAGCCGAAAAGGCTACCCCGGCTACCTGTATTCCGACCTGGCCTCCATGTATGAACGGGCCGGCATTATCAAGGGCGCCAAGGGTTCTGTGACCCAGATCCCCATCCTCACCATGCCCAACGACGACATCACCCACCCGGTGCCGGACCTTACCGGCTATATTACCGAAGGGCAGATCGTTCTGGACCGGGCTTTGGACCAGTCCGGCGTGTACCCGCCGGTGTCGGTGCTGCCCAGCCTTTCTCGTCTGATGAAGGACGGCATTGGCGAAGGCTACACCCGCGCCGATCACCCGGATGTGGCGAACCAGCTGTTCTCGGCTTACGCCAAAGTGCAGGACGCCCGGGCCCTGGCCTCCGTTATCGGCGAGGAAGAGCTTTCCGACGCAGACAAATCCTACTTGGAATTCGGCCGGATGTTTGAGAAGTATTTCCTGGACCAGGGCTTCAACGACAACCGCACCATTGACGAAACCATCGACCTTGGGTGGGATCTTCTCTGTCTGCTGAAGAAAGAGGAGCTGGACCGGATGGACAGCAAGCTCATCGAGGCCCATTACGATCCCCGCCGGGCGGAACGCTTCCGCCAGAAATAAAATCCCCGTGAGAAAGGAGGAGTCCTTTTGGCAAATCAGGTTTTTCCAACCAAAGGCAACCTGCTGAATATCAAAAAATCCCTGTCCCTGGCGTCATTGGGTTTTGACCTGATGGACCGCAAACGGAATATCCTGATCCGGGAGATGATGACCCTTATTGATACCGCCAAGGAAGTGCGGGATCAGATTGACGAAACCTACTGCCGGGCTTACCGGGCCCTCCAGCGGGCCAACGTGGCCTTGGGTATCTGCGGCGATTTGGCGGAAACCACGCCGCTGTCTTCTGACATTGACATCACCTACCGCAGCGTCATGGGCGTAGAACTGCCCCATATTACCATGGAATCCCGTGATGAGCAGTCCCACTACGGCCTTCACGGAACCAACTCCCAGCTGGACCAGGCTTTCGTCTGTTTTGTCAAATGCAAGGAGCTGACGGTGAAGCTGGCTGAGGTGGAAAACAGCATCTACCGGCTGGCAGTGTCCATTAAAAAGACCCAGCGCCGGGCCAACGCCCTAAAAAATATCATTATCCCCGGCTTCGAGGAAAACATCCATTTTATTTCCAACGCCTTGGAGGAAAAGGAGCGGGAGGAATTTTCCCGCCTGAAGGTTATCCGCAGCACCAAGGAGAAGAAAAAGGAAAAAGAAGCCTGATATATTACCCCGCCTTGCGCGGGGTTTGCTGTTATAGGGAGGAAGTTTCATGGAAATCTTGAAAAGCGGCCCTATGCCATTGCCGAAAGAAATCACCCGGGAGAAAATCCAGGAAAAGTTTGGCCTGACCCAAAGGGAGCTGTACTTACTGGTGGGAAGCAATGACGCCCGGCTTTTTATGGTGAATTCATTTGACGCCATTTCTCCGGATGAACGCTGCCGCAATCTGACCGGCGGCCTGCCTGTGCCGGAAAAGTGGCTTGCCGACCATTCCGGCCTGACGGAAGAGGACATTCGTGCTTTTGACCAGGGCGGGGAAATGGAGGAAGAGGCGAAATGCCGCCTCTTTGCGGCCCAAATGACGGCTGTCAGGTATTTTACCTTTACAGTCTTTCCGGCCCTTCGGAAAGAACATGACCTGCAAAACGGGCAGCTTTCTTCCTTTTTGCAGGACCATCCCGAAATTTTAGACGGGTTCTCCCTGCCGGAGGATGCTATTTCCCCGGAAAAGATGCTGGCGGAGGACACCCGGTATTTCTGTCAAAAGACCAGCTTGCCGGAATCTGTTTTGAAAAAGCTGGCAAAAGGGGAGGAACTGAACCGGCTTTTGGTGACGGCGGCGACGCTCCGGAACCTTTGGGAATCGGAGGAGCTGGCAAAATTGTAAAAACACTTGCATTTTTCAGATTAATGTGTTATCTTAAAAAAGGTTGATTCGCTGTATGCAGGAGGGGGTGCTGCGTCCGGTTGAATGAGCCGAAAAACCGAATGTAATCTTTCAATATCTTCTTGCATTGAGAAAGGAGATTTTTATGAAGAAGCAGATGATGTTTACTAGTGTGCGCTGACCGGGAGGTTTGCGTACAAGAAACGAGGGGCAAGCCTCCCATAGGACGAAAAATCAACGTTCTTTTAGGAGGAATTTCCCGTGAATCGAGAAAATAAACGTAAAAAATACGAAAAAGGCTACTACAAAACCCACGCGTGCAAGGATACTTTCACCTGTAAGGTGTGCGGACGGCCGGTGGTGCCGGAGGGCGCAGGCAGCGGCCACCGCAACCACTGTCCCAACTGCCTTTCCAGCCTGCATGTGGACATCGAGCCCGGCGACCGGGCCGCTGACTGCGGCGGCATTATGGAGCCGGTGGCGGTTTGGGTGCGCAAAAGCGGCGAGTGGGCCATTATCCACCGGTGCCGGAGATGCGGTACCTTGTCGTCCAACCGGATCGCGGCGGACGACAACCCCATGAAGCTCATGTCCATCGCCATGAAACCGGCGGCATTCCCGCCGTTCCCTCTGGAACGGATCGAGGAAATGACCAAGCTCATGGCCGGGGACGGGGAACTGAAGTGGTAGGCTTTTGGATAAAACAAAAGGGCGGATCTCCATCCGTCCTTTTTTCATTCATCCGGTTACCGGGCAGGTTGACAACTCTGCCGTTTTCTGTTACGCTAATATTAGCGTAAGGAGGGGTTTTGTGAACCGCCAGCTCATGGAAGAACTGCGGAGGATCACCGCGGAGGAACAGCGGATTTTGGACGGCCGGTCCGGGGTGGACAAGGCCCTGTATACCCATGCCCGGGATTTCACCATCGACAGCCGCCAGATGCTGCTGGATGGAAAGCTCATCGACATCCGGCCCCACACCCGGTTTGTCCATTTCCCGGAACACCGGCACAACTATGTGGAAATTGTCCTCATGTGCCAGGGTCATTTGACCCATATCATCGACCGGACCAACCGGGTGGAACTGGAGGAAGGCGACCTGCTCTTTTTGAATCAGTTTTCCTCCCACGAGATCCTGCCTGCCGGGATGGACGACATCGCGGTAAATTTTATGGTGCTGCCGGAATTTTTCGACACCGCCCAGGAGATGCTGGACAAAGGCAACGTGATCTCCCAGTTTTTGCTCAGCGCCATGCGGCGGGAAGGCGGGGAAGGGCAGTACCTTCATTTTAAGGCGGCCCCTCTGCTGCCGGTGCAGAACCTGGCGGAAAATATGATCTGGTCCCTCTTAAAGCGCCAGCCGGACCGGCGGCGCACCAACCAGTTTACCATGGGCCTTCTGTTTTTGGAACTGGTGAACCATGGGGAAACCCTGAAGGCAGGCGGGCCTTCCGGCGGGCGGGACCAGGCGGTGATGGAGGCTTTGTCCTATATCCAGAGCAATTACCGCACGGCCAGCCTGACTGCCCTGGCCAATCAGATGAACCTGCCGGATTACGCCTTGAGCAAACTCATTAAAACGGAAACCGGCTCGACCTTTAAGGAACTGCTTCAGCAAAAGCGCCTGCACCAGGCCGCCCGGCTGATCCGGGAAACGGACCTTCCGGTTTCGGACGTGATTACCCTGGTGGGGTACGACAATACCAGCTATTTTTACCGGGTGTTCCGGGAGGAGTTTGGGCTGACGCCCCGGGAATACCGCCAAAGCCAGCCGGGAAAGGAGAATTTTTCATGAAACGCGCCGATTACCTTTCATGGGACGAATATTTTATGGGGGTGGCCATGCTTTCGGCACAGCGCAGCAAGGACCCATCCACCCAAGTGGGCGCCTGCATTGCCAACCACGACCACAAGATCCTGTCGGTGGGCTACAACGGGATGCCCACCGGCTGCCACGATGACCTGATGGCCTGGGAACGGGAGGGCGCGCCCCTGGAAACTAAGTACCTGTATGTCTGCCACGCCGAGCTGAACGCCATTCTCAATAACGACAGCGGCTCCTTGAAGGGGACAACGATTTATGTGACCCTGTTCCCCTGCAACGAGTGCGCCAAGGCCATTATCCAAAGCGGCATCCGGGAAGTGGTCTATTGGGACGACAAATACGCCGAAACCGACGCGGTCATCGCTTCCAAGCGGATGTTTGAGATGGCGGGCGTCACCTGCCGGGCCTACCAGCCCAGCGGGAAAAAGCTGGAGATGGAATTTTAATGGAGCGCTTTCTCCAAAAGGCGGAAATCCGGGATAAATCCCTGCTGCAAAGGGGCGTCTATCCCTTTTCTATCCCGGCCATCCGGAAAATGGGGGAGGTGGAGTTCCACCCCCAGGCGACATTTTTCATCGGGGAAAACGGCTCCGGGAAATCCACCCTGCTGGAAGGCATCGCGGTTCAGTTCGGCTTTAACCCGGAAGGGGGCACCCGGAACTTCAACTTTTCCACCTACGCCTCCCATTCGGAGCTTTGGCGGCATTTGCGGCTCACCAAAGGGATTTCCCGGCCGAAAGACGGCTTTTTCTTCCGGGCGGAGAGCTTTTACAACGTTGCTACGGAAATCGAGCATCTGTCGGAGGAAGGATTGGGCCGCCCCATCCGGGAAAGCTACGGCGGGAACCTCCATTACCGTTCCCACGGGGAGAGCTTTTTTGCCCTGCTGCAGAACCGGCTGGGCGGGCACGGGCTGTATCTGTTCGATGAGCCGGAGGCGGCCCTGTCGCCCCTGCGCCAGTTGGCCATGCTCCGCCGGATGCGGGAACTGGCGGAAAACGGTTCCCAGCTGATCATCGCCACCCATTCTCCCATCCTGTTGGCCTACCCCGACTGCTGGATCTATGAATTTTCCGATGACGGCATCCGGCGCGTGGACTACGAGGATACGGACCTTTACCGGATCACAAAGGATTTTTTAAATCATTATCCCCAGGTTTTGGAGGATTTGTTTCGTGAATAAACCCCCCGCGTCCTGCTGTTTCAGAACACGGGGGGTTCAATATGGGGGGTTACGCTTTTTTCGGATGGCGGCTTTCGGTTTCAATGAATTTTTGCAGTAATTCCACTGTCCCGTCTACGCCCAGGGAAGCGGTATTGACGCACAAGTCGTAATTTTCCGCTTGTCCCCATTTTAAGTTGGTATAGAAATTATAATAGGAAGCCCTCTTCTTATCCATTTTCGCCAGCTTTTCCTTGGCTTTTTCCAAAGGAAGGCCGTAATAAGTGGTTGCCCGTGCAATACGGTCCTCCATAGTGGAGTAAAGAAAAACGTTGATGCAGTCCGACCGGTCCCGCAGGACGTATTCCGAGCACCGCCCAACAATGACGCAAGGGCCTTGGTTGGCCATTTTCCGGATAATTTCCGACTGGATTAAGAAAACCTGGTCGCTTAAAGGGAGCTCCGGGGAAACTGTGCCGCCCCGCAGCAGGCCTGCGTTCAGGGAAAGGCTGTAAAGCAGGCTGTTTGTGGGCTTTTCTTCCAGCTGTTCAAAAATTTCCCTGCTGATGCCGCTTTCCTCGGCAGACCGCAGGATGATTTCTTTGTCATAGAAAGGAATGTCCAGAGCCTCCGCAAGTTTCCGGCCAATGTAACGGCCGCCGCTGCCATACTGTCTGCTGATCGTAATAATTGTACGGGTATCTGCCATTTGGATCACTCCGTTCGTTAAGATATTACAAAAACTATGTTTCTGTATTTATATTATAGAATAAATATACAAAAAAGTCAAGGGCGTTTCTGAAATCTTTTTAAACAAAACAAAAATCCCTTGCAAAAGATTTTGAAACAGGGTATACTGATACAACAGAAAGGAGAGGTGGCATGGAGTGGATTCAAGCGGCGGATAACGCGGTGTTAGGATGGATCCAGCAGCATTTGGCGGGGCCTGCGGGGGATTGGCTGATGCCGCTGATTACAGCTCTGGGAAACGCCGGGGCGGTGTGGATCGTCGCGGCGGTCGTTCTGCTCTTTATGAAAAAATGGCGGAAAACCGGTGTGGAAATGCTCATCGCCCTGGCCATTGCCGCCATCATCGGCAGTCTGCTCCTAAAACCGCTGGTTGGGCGGGAACGGCCCTTTAATGCCAATGATTTTGCGGGCCTGCTTATTGCTCCGCCAACGGATTTTTCTTTCCCGTCGGGGCACACCTCCTCTTCTGTGGCGGCAGCGGCGGTGCTGCTGCGGCGGGACAAACGGCTGGGGATACCGGCGCTGGCGCTGGCGATCCTGATTGCCTTTTCCCGGCTTTACCTGTATGTCCATTATCCCAGCGACGTGCTGGCCGGGGCGGCCCTTGGCGTGGTTTCTGCTTTCATAGCTGGATGGCTGGTGGCCAAGATCCCCATAAAACGGCGTTTGCAGTAAGAGGACCCCCAACCATTTTGGCTGGGGGTTTTGTGATATAAAATCTATCAGGGCGCAAAAAGGGCCTTCCAATCTGCCGGATCTGTTTTCATCTGACCGACCAGCTCCGGGTCCGGAACCAGGACATCCGAAAGGGGGAGGGTACAGGAGTCCCCGCCAACCCAATTCAGGGTGATTTCCGCGTCTGTACGGGAGCTGACCCTGGCTTCGGACAAATCTGCGGAGGAGGTTTCCTTTTCCCGAATGGTCACCGCTACGCCATCCCGCACCTTGACCGGATACGTGATGATTTCCGCATCCTCCGCCGTGTAGGGCCGCAGATGACAGGTGCAGACCCAGCAGGTGGTGTCCACAGCGGAATCAAAAATCCCCCAGTTGATCAGCGCCCAGGGGCCGGATTCTCCGCAGTCGGGGCACTCGCCGCCATAGACATTGGCAAAAACCTGCACCAGCTGGTTGGAGATAGTTCCATTTTCCGGAGAATCAAAGGGGATACCGTAAATGGGGGTGTTTTCCTCTGCAAACAGGAAAGGGCAGTCCGGCTGGGGCGCGGTTTGCATGTGGTATTCCAGAGAATTGCCGGGTTCCGAAGCTGACTCGGAACTTTCCCCAGAGGGCTGCGCCGTACAGCCAACAAGCAAAAATGCCGCCAACAAAGGGAGAAACCATTTCATGAAAACCTCTCCTTTCCATGGATGGGCTGTCGATTGTAGGGGAGCGCATTGCGGACCCGGCCATGAACCATGGGCGAACCCAGTTCGCCCCTACAAATTTATTGTAACAATCACGTGGTTTTGTAAACCAATCCTAACGCTGTGCGAAACCCAATGAGAAAGCCTTGGTATTCAGAAACGCTGTTGGCCTGGTTCCACAGGGATTCAATTTCCCGCCAGTCGCTGGGGCGCAGGAGCCCTTTGACGTCATCCAGAACCCGGTTAAGGGCAAACTGGGCTTCCGGCATTTCCTGTTCCATTTTCAGCACATAAGACCATAAATTTTCGGTTGTATCCATCGTTGGTTCCTCCTTTTTTGGTTGACAAGAAGGCCCATCTGATGTATACTAAATTTCAGACGGGAGTTCTTGTATAAGGGTTGCTCGTCTGGCATAGAGTTTCGGTTTCATTTGCAAGGTGGGCCGAAGCTCTACTTTTTTTCAGCCAAAATCAGTTCTATTCCTTCTCTAACAACCTGTGTCCTCGTTTTTCCCGTTTTGTCACAGAATTTTTGTAACCGTTGGTTTGTTTCCGCGTCAATTCGGGCTTTAATTTCGAAGGATTTAGGGTTGTCTGATTTTGGTCGGCCAGTACGTGGACTCAATTTTCCTCCCCCTTTCTGTACCACAATAATATTATAATTTTTGTTACACAAAAAGTCAAGAGGTTTTGCAAAATCTCCCGAAAAAATTGTAGGGGACGATGCCCACATCGTCCCCAATATTTCGTATTCTGTTCTGTTTTGCAAAATCGATGGGGCGTCGAGGACGCCGCCCCCTACAACCCTATTCTATTTCCGTTTGATTTATCAAAACCATAGAAAATGAAACCCTTCCATAACGCCGCAGCCGTCATGAATTTTATTCATGACAAGCGGACGTTCCAGCGGTTGGTGTGGGGCTGTGCGGCCGCGGCGCGTCGAATTGCCAGCAGCAGTCTCAAAACATTCAATTCGGGGAACCCCTGTCAGAGGTGCGCAGCTTGTCGCGCGCCAGCCGAAGTCTGCCGCGTGGTACAATGCCGCGTCGAATTAACGGCCCGGTTACCGGGCCCGCGTTAGGCCGTCTGGTATCGTTTCCTGGCGGGAACGATGGATTCCGCCGCCAAAACCACCTTGCCCGCCAGACGGGTGCGGTTCAGGTCAATGTACCGCTGGTTGCGGCTGCCCCGGAATTTTAAGGAAATATCCCGTTCCTCCAGGATAAACGGCCCGTCGATTAGGTAATCACAGAGGGCCAGCAGCTCCGGCGCGCCGGGCAGATCCAAAAGCTGCTCATAGGTGTAGCCGGAATAAACCGTCAAGTCCAGCTTCCTGGAAAACGCCTTGATTTCTTTGGCCAAGGCGGAGAAGGCTTCCGGCTGGGCAAAAGGCTCCCCGCCGGAAAAGGTGACGCCTTGCAGCAGGGGATTTTTCCGGATCTCCTGTACAAGGCTTGCGATCGGGACTGATTTCCCGCCGGAAAAATCGTGGGTCTGGGGGTTGTGGCAGCCGGGGCACCGATGAGGGCAGCCCTGGCCGAAGACCACGAAACGCAGCCCCTTGCCGTCTACGATAGATTCCCGGATGATCCCGGCGATGCGGATCTTGTCCGTCATAAGCCTCCACCTTTCCTTAAAGTTGTTCCATCTGCCCCACGCTGTGCTTCACCCGGTCCTCAACCTCCGCCCGTTTGGCATCGTTGAAGCGGTCCAGAGTGCCAACCAGGTATCCGGTGATCCGCCGGATGCGCTCAAAGGGAACCTCCGGGGTCTCCTTCCGGTGACATTGGGGGCATTCCTCGCCAATAATGCCGTTAAAGCCGCAGACCGGGTCCCGGTCGACTGGGTGGTTTACGGAGCCGTATCCGATGCCGGATTCCTTCATGCAGCGGATGACCTGTTCAAAAGCGTCCAGATTCTCGCAGGGGTCGCCGTCCAGCTCGATGTAAGTGATGTGCCCGCCGTTGGTCAAAGCGTGATAGGGGGCCTCCCGCCGGATCTTGTCAAAGGCGGAAATCTCATAATACACCGGCACATGGAAGGCGTTGGTGTAATATTCCCGGTCAGTGACGCCGGGGATGACTCCGTATTTCTTCCGGTCGATCTTCACGAACCGCCCCGAAAGCCCTTCCGCCGGGGTACCGATGAGGGAGAAGTTGAGGCCCGTCCGCTGGGCGGCCTCATCCACCCGGTTCCGCATGAAACCGATGATCTCCAGGCCCAGGTTCTGGGCCTCCTGGCTCTCCCCGTGGTGCTTGCCGGTAAGGGCTTTGAGGGTTTCCGCCAGGCCGATGAACCCCACGGACAAAGTGCCCTGTTTCAGCACTTCTCCCACAGGCTCGTCCGGCTTCAGCTTTTCGGAACCCAGCCAAACGCCCTGTCCCATGAGGAAGGGGTAATTCCGGGCCAGCTTTTTGGACTGGAGCTCGAAGCGTTCCAGCAGCTGTTCCATAACCAGGTCCATCATTTTGTCCAGGGATTCAAAGAACGCGTCCACATTCCCGGCGGCTTTGATGGCCAAACGGGGCAGGTTGATGGAGGTAAAGCTCAGATTGCCCCGGCCGGTGACGATCTCGTGCTCCGGGTCGTAGGTGTTGCCGATGACCCTTGTGCGGCAGCCCATATAGGCGCACTCTGTGTCCGGATTGCCGGGCTTGTAGTATTGCAGGTTAAAGGGGGCGTCCAGGAAGCTGAAATTGGGGAACAGCCGTTTGGCCGACACCGCCATGGCCAGCTGGAACAGGTCGTAGTTAGGGTCGCCGGGATTGTAGTTGACGCCCTCCTTGACTTTGAAGATCTGCACCGGGAAAATGGCGGTTTTGCCCTGTCCGATACCGGCTTCTGTGGCTTTCAGGAGGCTCGTTATCACCAGCCGCCCCTCCGGGGAAACGTCGGTCCCGTAATTGATGGAGGAGAAGGGCACCTGGGCGCCGGCCCGGGAGTTGATGAGGTTCATATTGTGGAGGAAAGCTTCCATGGCCTGATAGGTTTCCTTTTCCGTTTCCTCTCCGGCGTGGTTTGCGGCGAACGCCTGCACGCGCGCAGCCTGCTCCGGGGAAAGCCCCATAGAAAGCAGGGCCTGCCGTTCGCTGTCCTGATAGGCGGGGAGGTTCTGCATGGAAAGGGGCTGGGAGCCGATGATGCCAATCGCGCCGTCAACGCCTCCCAGAAGCTCCAGCGCCTTCTGCAAATTCTCCTGGTAATGCCGGGCAAAGCTCTTGGCAACGCCTTCGGCCATATAATAGTCAAAATTGGGGATGCTCTGGCCGCCGTGCTGGTCGTTTTGGTTGCATTCGATGGCGATCTGGGCCAGGGCCGCGTAGCTCCGGATGGTTTCCGGCTCCCGCACCTGGCCGTGGGCATTGGAAAAGCCGCCGGCAAAGAGCTTTTTCAGGTCGATCTGGCAGCAGGTGGTGGTAAGGGTCAGAAAGTCCATGTCGTGGATATGGATATCCCCGTTGATGTGGGCCCTGGCGTGGTCCGGGGAGAGGATGAACAGCTCGTTGAAGCGCTTGGCCCCCTCGGAGCCGTAACGGAACATGGCGCTCATGGCGGTGTCTCCGTCAATGTTGGCGTTTTCCCGCTTGATGTCATTTTCCGCGGCGGAATGGAAGGTCATGTTTTCGTAAAGCTGCATGAGGCTCGTGTCCATTTCCCGGACCCGGTTGCGCTCCGCCCGGTAGAGGATGTATTCCTTGGCAGTGCGGGCGTGGCCGTTTTTCACCAGGATTTTCTCCACCGCATCCTGTATGGCTTCCACCGTGGGGGTTTCCGAAAGCTGCTGGCTGTCCAAATACTGGGCCACCTGCTGGGCCAGTTCAAAGGCAGTGGCGTAGTCCCGCCCGCCGCAGCTTTGGGCTGCCTTAAAAATGGCGTTGGCGATTTTTTCGATGTTGAACGGGACTTCCCGGCCGTCGCGTTTCCGAATTTTGGTGATCATGCAGCGTTCCCCTTCCCCAATGGCGTCCAGCACATAAATTTTGGCAGATCTTACAAAAAATAAAATCTGCCAATTATTCTGTGCGACAATTTGTTGAATATGGTTCTTATTATAACACGTTTTTTGATGGCTTGTCAAGGAAGGAAAACAGGAGAAATCGAGAGAAAAAGCTGAAAAACACTGCCGGACATTGGAAAACCCGGCCTTTTCCGGCATAGGAATTTTTTGTCAGAAGGATTCCTTCCGGCGCTGTTTCCGCAGGGCGTTGCGCTTGACGGCGCATTCGTACTCGTATTGCTCCTCCATGGTTTCCGGGATGATCCGGGGCACCTGGACCGGTTTTTCGTCCTTGTCCAAAGCCACCATAACCAGATATGCCCGGTTGATGAGCTTGCGTATCCCGTGCAGATCCTCTACAAAGGTCTGGACCCGCACCTCCATGGAGGTATTGCCGGTGTAAGTCACCTGTCCCAGGAGCACCACCAGGTCGCCTACATGGGCGGGGGCCTTGAACTGCAGGTTGTCAATAGAGGCGGTGGTGATATTGGTTTCGCAGTGGCGGCGGGCCACGATCCCGGCCACAATATCGATCCACTCCATCAGCTGGCCGCCGAACAGGCGGTTATAGCTGTTGGCGTCCCGGGGCATCAGCAGGTGGCACTGCTCAGTTTTGGATTCCGCCACAGTTTTTGCGGGGCGGGAGGCTTCATTCATCTTGGGGTACTCCTTCCAGTTCGTGTTCAAAGGGCGCCCGGCGGTTGGGGCACTTTATCAGGGGGCAGTAGCGGCAGTTTTCATAATGGCTTTCCGGGGAGAAGAAAAATCCGGAGCTGGATTTTGACGGCAGGATCAGGCAGGAATCCGTCAGGCGGGCGCCGATGTCCGGCGTCACCCCTCCCAGCAGGGCGAACAAAGGCCGCTGCTCCTTTAAAGGCCATGCCGCCAGGGAACCGGGGCTCATGGCCGAGATGTCCCCGGTGGGGAAGAAGCGGCGGCGGACTTCCTTTTGGACCTTGGGCCGGATGCAGCCCAAAAGCTGGAGCTTGATGGAGTCTGCCCAAAATTCCTTCAGGGGATCGTCTTTGTACTGCAAGGACCATTCTTCCGCCTCCGTTCCGCAGGTCACCACAAAGGGGACGATCCGGCTGGTGTTGGCCAGATTTTTGCTGACAAGCGGGGAATGGAACCGGACGCCGTCCACGATGACGCCGTTTTCGTCCCGGCTTTCCACCTGGGCCAGGCCGAAAACTGCCTTGGGCTTGGCAATAGCCAGGGCCTCGTCCAGCATCTGGGAAATCTCCGCCAGATCCTCCGGGTCGGAACCCTCGTCCATCCGTACGGCTTTCAGCAGGCTGGAAAGGGGGATATCCGGGGTATCATCTACAAGAATCGTTTTTTCCAACATAAAACTCCCTCCATAACCGCGGGCATCCCCCTTCGGATGCCCGATATTTTCTGTAGTTATTATAACATACTTTCACGAAAGGGAAAAGATTTTTTTAAAAATTAAGCGATTTGTAGAAAAGATGGGGAGAATCGCGAAAAATGTCAAGAAAGTGTTGCAATTTCATTTGGAATCAGGTAAAATAAACCTGGTTATGTAATCGTTTGCATTATCGGTTCAAGGGGGACTTTGGCATGGAAAACAAGACCTACGGGGTCGTTTTGGTCGGCTGCGGACATATCGGCCGGTCGCATATAGAGGAAATTTATTACCGGGACGGGGTGCGGATCGTCGGCGTCGTGGATACCCTGGAGGAAAACGCCCGGCTGTTTGCCAAAAAATACGGTGCGGAATCTTGGAATACGGATTATCGTCCCTATCTGTCCCGGGAGGATGTGGACATCGTGATCGTCGCCACCTACGCGGATTCCCACCTGCCCATCCTGCGGGACTGCATCGCCGCGGGAAAACACGTCCTCTGCGAAAAGCCTATGACGGAGTGCAATGAAGTGGACGCGGAGGAATTTTACCGGCTGGCCAAAAATGCTTCCAGCAAGGTGCTCATCGCCCACATCCTGCGCCACAACGACACCTATAAGCTGGCGCGGGAAATGATCCGGGAGGGCAAGATCGGGGAAGTGCGCCTGATCCGCATGGTGCAGAACCACCATGTGATGAACCCGGACCGTTACGCCCGGCTTCTGCAGGACTGCCCGCCCTTTGTGGACTGCGGCGTGCATTACATCGACGTCGTCCGCTGGTTCACCGGCCTGGAGGTGACCTCCATCGGCGGGCTCGGCAGCAGGGTAGGGGAACTGGCGGCCCCCGGGGAGTTTGACCACGGCATCCTGACCATGCGGCTGGAAAACGGGGCGTCCGTCTATTACGAAGCCGGCTGGACCGAAAGCCTGGCGGCGGAAAACCTGAAGGAATTTATCGGGGACAAGGGCCGCATCCGCATTGTCTTAAAGGAATTCCGCAAGGAGGACCAGGAGGAAGGCGACCTCATCCAGTATTACGACGCGGTGAATAAGGTTTACCACACCATCAACAGCCCCAGTGTCTACAAAAACATGTGGGCCCAGCTCCAGTGCCTCATTGACATGATCGAAGGCCGCAGCGAGGGTTCTCCTACGCTGGATGACGCCTACCAGGCCTTCCGCATCGCTCTGTTAGGCTGGGAAGCCCTGCGGCAGGGAACGGTCCTGCCTGTGGATTAAGGGGGCGGCTTTTATGCATACCAAGGGTGAAACCAGCGTATTTACCATAATAGGAGCCATCTACCTGATTTTGGGATGTATTTTCCTGGTTTTAGGAGGGGTACTCTCTCTGGCCGTTTCAGAGGACGGCGTGATGATCGGAACGATTTTCGGGGGGATCGGCGGTATTTTCGCCCTTTTGGGCGCCATATTTCTCTTTGTGGAGCACCGGAAAGAAAAGCAGATTCAACGGCTCCTGGAGGGCGGCAGGTACATTGAGGGGGAAATCGTGGATTTCCAAACCAATTACAATGTTTCCCTGAACAACCGGCACCCCATTATCGTAATTGTTCGGTACCAGGATTTAAACGGCGTCGCCCACATTTTCAAAAGCCGGAGCCTGCGCTGGTACCCGGACCCGGCAGTCATCGGCCAGACTGTGAAGGTGTATGTGGAGGACGATTCCTTCCAGAAATATTATGTGGACATGAGCGAGGTGCTGTCCCAGACCATCGAACACTGAATGGCGTGATATGGGTATATTGTGACATTCTGGAAAAACAACAGGGGCGGAGGCCATCAATTTGATGACCCCTGCCCCCTAGCTTTTATCATTTCAATGATCACATGGCTTTGTAAACCAGCCTCAACGCCGTGCGGAAGCCCACGAGAAAGCCTTGGTATTCAGAAACGCTGTTGGCTTGGTTCCACAAGGGTTCGATTTCCCGCCAGTCACTGGGGCGCAGGAGCCCTTTGACATCATCCAGAACCCGACTAAGGGCAAGCTGGGCTTCGGGCATTTCCTGTTCCATTTTCAGCACATTAGACCATAAATTTTCGGTTGTATCCATCGTTGTTCCTCCTTTTTTGGTTGACAAGAAGGCCCATCTGATGTAAAATAATTTCAGACGAGGTTTCTCGTCGCATACAGATGTAGGCCGGACGGTTGCAAGTTGTGTCGGCTTACATCTTATTTTTTTGCTTTTTGGTAGACCTTATTGATTCCCTCCATCACAACTTCATACTGGGTTTTACCCAGCTTTTCACAGCAAAACAACAGTTTTTCCCTGTCGTCTTTAGTTGCTCTGATTTTAATGATTTCTGTTTTGGGGTTATCCGTAGGTCTGCCCATTTTTGCACTCATTGGATCACCTCTCTTTTGAGTACACATATATCCTAACATTTGAGAACACAAAAGTCAAGAGATTTTGCGAAATTCTCCGAAAAATGGTGTGGGGCTGTGCGGTCGCACCGCGCCATCAAGCAAGCTTGCTGGCTATGTCGCCGGTTGACAAGAAGGCCTATCTGATGTAAAATTATTTCAGACGGGGGTTCTTGTATAAGGGTTGCTCGTCTGGCATAGAGTTTCGGCTTTGCTTGGAAGGTGGGCCGAAGCTCTACTTTTTTTCGGCCAAAATCAGTTCTATTCCTTCTCTGACGACCTGTGTCCTTGTTTTTCCCGTTTTGTCGCAAAATTTTTGTAACCGCTGGTTTGTCTCGGCGTCAATTCGGGCTTTGATTTCAAAGGATTTAGGTTTGTCTGATTTTGGTCGGCCAGTGCGTGGACTCAATTCATCACTTCCTTTCTGTGCCACAATAATATTATAATTTCCGTTCCACAAAAAGTCAAGCGTTTTTGCAAATCTTCCCGAAAAAATTGTAGGGGCGCGCATTGCGCGCCCGCAGATACATCGCGGCATTATGATAAAACCGCGGACGGCCATGTTCTCAAATTGATGACCGCCGCCCATTTTTATTGCGGCATTTTTGGAAAACAAACGGGCGAGCAATGCTCGCCCCTACAAATTATCCGGGACGTTTCCGTTTCAATAGTCACATGATTTTATAAATCAATCCCAACGCCGTGCGGAATCCCATGAGAAAACCCTGGTACTCAAAGGCGCTGGCACACTGATTCCACAAAGGTTCGGCCTCTTTCCAATTAGCAGAGCTCAGAAGCTTTTCCATCTGTTCCTGAAACTTAAGCCGGGCCAGCTTGGTTTCCGGCATATCCTGTTCATTTTCTAGCGCATGGAACCATAAATCTTCCATTGTGTACATCGTTGTTCCTCCTTTTTTGGTTGACAAGAAGGCCCTTCTGATGTATACTGAATTTCAGATAGGATTTTCCTGTCGTTGATAACAGCACTTGGTGACTTTCAGAGGGTTCCAGTGCTGTTATTTTTTGTCGAGTTCCGCCTTTAACAAATCAATTCCCTGCATAATTGCATCGGTTCTGGATACAGCCAGCCGTTCTGCACATTCCTGGATTTTTTTCGCTTCCTCAGCCGTGATGCGAATATTGATTTTTTCCTTTCGGGATTCTGTTCCCTTAGGCGGCCTCCCGGTTCTAGGACTCAAACTATCACCTCACTTTTGTCCTCGCTTATATCATAATATAAGGGCGCGCAAAAGTCAAGAGGTTTTGCAAATCTTCCCGAAAAAATTGTAGGGGCCGGGTCGCCCGGCCCGCGGTTTTGGAGAAACGTCACGATTTACCAGCGGGCGGGGAAACCCCGCCCCTACAAATTTTTCCGGGACGTTTCAATAAAAATGTAAGGGACGATGCCCACATCGTCCCCTGCAGTATGTTGTTTGGTTTACAAAACCCGCCACCGCCATGTTATAAGATCACCAGGGTGATACCCTGGTTGCGGCGTTCCAGATCCGGGTCCCGGCGGAGGGCGCCGCAAAGCTGGAAGGCCAGCCGGGTGCTGTCGTTGAAAATGGAAAAATCCTCCCCCAGGATCACCGCTTTCACCTGGCTTTTGGCCTGCATTTCCCAAAGGCGTTTCCGGACGGCGGGCCGGATCTTCCCGCCGGTCCCTGTGGAGCCGTAGCCGTGGATGATCTTTAAGACAGGGCATCCGGCGGCTTTGGCGTGGCGGATTTCAAAATTCAGGTGTTTTAAGGCCTCCGCCACAGTGGGATAACCGGCCTCTAAGTTGGCTGTGCCCAATTTGGTTCCCAAGAAAGCGCCGCCTCCTTATATGCTGCTTTCAGAAGGGGCGGGAGCCTCCTGGGAAACCGCTTCGTCCACCTTGGGGAATTTCCGCCGGATTACCATGAAGCATACAAGATGCGCCAAGAAGGTGACAGCCCAGGAAACCGGATAGGACCAGAACAGGGTGGACAAAGTGTGGTCGGCGGCAAAGACCGTGAAAATCCAGAGGATCCGCAGGCCGCAGGCGCCGGTCAAAGATACAATCATGGGCAGGATGGAATAGCCCATGCCCCGCATGCTTCCCACCATAACGTCCATGATCCCGCAGAGGAAATAAGGCATGCAGACTAAGTACATCCTTTCCAATCCGAAGCTGATGACCTGGGGGTCGGTGTTGTAAATTTTTAACAGCGTATCCCCAAGAAGGGTAGCCCCCACGCCCATAACCAGGCCGATAACTGTGACCACCCCAAGGCAGACCAGCAGGATATGATTGATGCGGCTGTATTTTTTAGCCCCCATATTCTGGCTGGTAAAGCTCAGGTTCGCCTGATATACGGCGTTCATGGAGTTGTAAACAAAGCCTTCCAAATTGGAAGCGGCGGTGCTGCCGGCCATAGCCACCGAGCCGAAGGAGTTGATGGAGGACTGAATCAGCACGTTGGAAATGGAAAAAATCGCGCCCTGCATCCCGGCGGGCAGGCCGATGCGCATCATGGCGAACAGCTTTTCCCGGTGGACATGGAGCTTTTTCAGATGAAGCTTAAACATGCCGTCGGAACGGATGAGGCACAGGACGATAAGCCCGGCGGAGATTGCCTGGGAAATGACGGTAGCAATGGCCACGCCCGCAACGCCCATGTGGAACACAATGACAAAAATCAAATTGAATATGACGTTTACCACACCTGCAATCAGCAGGAAAATCAGGGGCCGCTGAGTGTCGCCCATAGCCCGGAGGATGGCGGAGCCAAAGTTATAAAGCATGATAACCGGCATCCCCACAAAGTAGATGCGCATATACAGCGTGGCCTGGCTCAGAACGTCGTCCGGGGTCCCCATGAGGGTCAGAAGGGGTTCCGCCAGGGCAATGCCTACAAAGATCATCACAACCCCGCAGATAACGCTTAACAGAATGGAAGTGTGGATGGTTTCGCTGACGTTCCGGACGTCCCGCGCACCGATATACTGGGCCACCAGGACGTTGGTGCCGATGGAAAGCCCGATAAACAGGTTGATGAGCAGGTTAATCAAAGAGCCGGTGGAGCCGACGGCCGCCAGCGCCTCCTTGCCGGTAAACTGCCCCACAACGACGATGTCAGCCGCGTTGAAAAGCAGCTGCAAAATGCCGGAAAGCATCAGCGGGACGGAAAACCGGAGGATTTTCCCCAGCAAGGGGCCGTTGCACATGTCGATTTCATAAGTTTTTTTTGCCATTGGAGTCAATATTCCTTTCTAAAAGATGCGGTTATATGGGTCAGGAAAGAAGGGAGCAGCAAAAGATTTCCTCCATTTTTTCCGAAAAAATACGGAGGACCGGCTGCGCCCCGGTTTCCAGTCGGATGAAGTTCAGGTGGGGCATATTCCGGTGCCGGACAGTGACCGCAAGGATATTGCCTTCCCAGCCGCCGGCCGCGCCGACGAGCATTTCCGGGAAGCGCTCCTGTTTCCGCAAATGCGCCCGCTGCCAGCGTTCCAGCCCAAAGGGGAGGCACAGCTCCTCTGTTCCCGCGAAGAACCGGAGCTCGCCGCCGTTTTGGCCGGTGCGGATCTCCAGGCGCTCATATCCCAGGGGATTTTCCCCGCAGGCGTAATCCGCCGCAAAGTCCCGGCCTGCCAGCTTGGGCAGGGGGCAGCGATATTCCGCCGCGTCCGCCGCTTTTTCCGGAACCGGCGCGTCTCCCATAGCCGGCAGCAGGTTTTCCCACAAGCTGTCCAGCACTGCCTGCATATTGGGTGTGTTGCTGAGGACTACCAGCACGGCGTCTTTTTGGGGAATGGCCACCATGTATTGACCGAAGGCCCCGTCGAACCGGAAGCAATCGTGCTGGCACCGCCAGATTTGGTAGCAGTAGCCCTGCTCCCAGTCTTTCTGCGCATTGGGCGCGTTGTCGATCTGGGCTGTGACAGCCTCCTTGGCCCAGCTTTCCGGGAGGATCCGTTGTCCCTCAAAAAGGCCGCCGTTTAAGTAAACCGTCCCCAGCTTGGCAATATCCTCCGCCGAAACATGGATGCCCCAGCCCCCGCAGCAAATGTCCTCAGGGGAGCAGTCCCAGGTGACGCCGGAAATGCCCAAAGGCTCGAAAAGCCGGGGCTTCAAGTAATCCACGACCTTCTGGCCGGTGACTTTTTGCAGAATGGCCGACAGCATATAGGTCCCCATGGAATTGTAGAGGAAGTGCGAACCCGGTTCATACGGGACCGGGTGCCGCAGGAAGGCTTCCGCCCAGGTTGCGCCGTCCTCCGGGAAGGGCGGTTCCGTTTCATGGCCGCAGCCCATCATCAGAAGGTGCCGCACCTCCATAGCCGCCAGATTTCCGCTGACTTCCTTTGGCAGCTCCTCCGGGAAAAAGGAAATGACCTTGTCCGACAGGGAGAGCAGCCCTTCAGAAACCGCCAAGCCAACCGCCGTCGCAGTCCAGCTTTTGCTGACGGAGTAAACATGCCGCTTGTCCTCCGGCTGATAGGGGTCAAAAAAGGCGGAAAACGCCTGTTTCCCATGGCGGATTAACAAAACCGCGTGCAGATCGCTGCCCTTGTCCAGACAGCCCGCAATAAACTTCCGGATGCCCTCCGGGTCGATTCCCTCCGCTTCCGGCGTGGAGGGGACAAAATGTTTTTCATGATCCAGCATAAAACCGTCCTCCCTTTACTTTTTCAAAATCCGGACGCCGTAAGGCGGCAGATCCAGCAGGTCGCGCACGGTGCCACCGCTGTCCATGTCGGTAAATTCCGTTCCGGCGGGCAGTGAGACGCGCTGGTCCATTTCCGTGAAATTCATGAAGAAATAATACTGCTGGCCGCCGCCTTCCCGCAGGGTGACGCTGACCCCTTCCGGCAGCTCCACCGGCAGGCAGGGGGAAACCCCGGCTTCCGGGATCAGTTTGCTGTAAAGCTCCTCCAAAAAGTCCGGCCCCACCGCGGAGGCGATGTAATAGACCCGGCCCTTGCCAACGGGATGACAGGTCAGGACCGGCATCCCGGCATAGAAATCCCCTTCATAGGCGGCCAAAACCTCCGTGCCTTCCGCCGGGTGGACGATTTCCCGCATCCGTCCCAAAGGATACCGCCCGGCAAAGCCCAGGTGGTTTTCCTTGGAAACGGCGAAGTTCTCGTCAGAAGGATAGACCGTGTCGATATCCTCGCACCAGATCCCGGCGGTGTCCATCATGCCGTCCCCAGGGAACCCGCCTAAAAAGCACAGGTCGTTTTCGTTGACATAACCGGTCAAGTGGGTCAAAATCAGCGTCCCGCCCTGTTCCGCGAAATCCCGGAGCTTTTGGGCAACGCCCGGCCGCAGCATATAGAGCATAGGGGCGGCCAGGAGCCGGTAGCCGGAAAGATCGCTGTCCTCGCTGACGATATCCGTGGAAACGCCCCGTTTCCACAAGGGGCGGTAATGTTCCACACAGGTTTCCACATACCGGCGGGATTCTTTATTGACCGTACCCTGGAAATCCTCAATGGCCCAGCGGTTTTCCCAGTCGTAAAGCACCGCCGCCTGGGATTTGGTGGAGGTTCCCGCAACGCCCGGCAGTTTTTTTAACAGGTCGCCCACGGATTTTACGCCTAAAAATTCCATAGTGTCGCTGCGGCCGCAGTGGTCCACCACCGCCCCGTGGAATTTTTCCGAAGCGCCCCGGCCTTTCCGCCACTGGAAATACTGGACGGAATCGGAACCATGGGCCACGGCCTGCATGGAGGAAAGGAGATGCATCCCCGGCCGTTTCAGCTTGCAGCAGGGGTGCCAGTTGGTTTTGGAGGGGACGCTTTCCATGAGCATAAAGGGTTTCCCCTTCAAGAAACAGCGGTTCATGTCATGGATAAAGGCGGTGTGGGAGGCTGTTTCCCAAAGCTTTTCCGAGTCGTTGCCCCACAGGGGGTAGTTGTCCCAGGAAACCACGTCCAAAATCTGGGAGAGCTTCCAGTAATCCAGCCCGTCGTAGAACCCCATCAGGTTGGTGGTGACGGGGATATTGGGGGTAATTTCCCGCAGGGGTTCCATTTCGTTTCGGATAAAGTCCATGGTCTGCTCCGTAACAAACCGTTTCCAGTCCAGGTTCATGCCGTGGATCAGCTTGTCGCCCAGAGGGGAAGGGGACTCGATCTGGTCGAAGGAGGTGTAGCGGTGGCTCCAAAAATAGGTCCACCACTCGTGGTTCAGCTTTTCAATGTCATTGTCATATTTCTTCCGCAGCCAGTTCCGGAAGGCTTCCTGGCAGAGAGGGCAGTGGCATTCGCCGCCGTATTCATTGGAAAGGTGCCACATCATCAAAGCGGGATGTTTGCCGTACCGTTCCGCCAGCATCCGGTTCATTTCCCGCACCTTCTGCCGGTAATAGGGGGAGGTGAAGCAGTGGTTGTGGCGCAGGCCGTGGAGGTTTTTGGTGCGGTCGGCGTTGACCCGCAGCACCTCCGGATATTTTGCGTCCATCCAGGCAGGCCGCGCGCCGGAGGGGGTGGCCAAAATAATGCGGACGCCGGCCTTCCAAAGCCGGTCGAAGGTTTCGTCCAGCCATTCAAAATCGTACTTGCCTTCCTCCGGCTCTAAAGCCGCCCAGGCAAAGATAGCCACCGACGCGCTGTTGACGCCGGCCAGTTTCATGAGCCGGACGTCTTCCTGTAAAACGTCCGGATAGCCCAGCCATTGGTCGGGATTGTAGTCCCCGCCATGGATCAGGCCGGGGGCGGCAGGGACAAGGGGAGGGAACTTTTCCATGAAATTGAACCATCCTTTCGGTAAAAGTACATATAAACCAGGCGGACCGTCCATCCGTCCTGTTGTTTTTTATTCGCATTTCTATTGTAAAGGTTTTTTGAATAAAAAGCAATAGTTTGGAAATTTTTTGTCAAATCCTATGGCTTTTTTAAAACCAACCGGAAAGTCCTGTGTTTTTTCAGAAAAATATAGGGGCAGATGCCAGCCTCTGCCCGCAGAACATCAGGCATTGGGGACGATGTGGGCATCGTCCCCTACATTTTTATTGAAACGTCCCGGATAAATTTGTAGGGGCGGGGTTTCCTCGCCCGCTGGTAAATCGTGACGTTTCTCCAAAACCGCGGGCCGGGCGACCCGGCCCCTACAATTTTTCCGGAAGATATGCAAAACCTATTGACAAATGTATCCACAAATGATAGGATATAAGTGGATACAGAAAGGAGGGAATGGAGTGTCTCCAAAAGGCAGGCCGACCAATGACCCGAAAACCCTGAACACCCGAATCCGTCTTTCGGAGGAAGATGTCAAACGTTTGCAGTTCTGTGTAGAAAAGACCGGGATGACCAAAGCCGAAGTAATTCGTTCCGGGATTCGGGAAATGTACGACCGGTTAAAAAAATAGATGTAAGCCGCCCTTTTGCAAAACCGCAGCTTACATCTGTATGCGACGAGAAACCCCGTCTGAAATTCAGTATACATCAGATGGGCCTTCTTGTCAACCAAAAAGGAGGAACCAACGATGGATACAATCGAAAATTTATGGTCTAATGTGCTGAAAATGGAACAGGAAATGCCCGAGGCCCAGATTGCCCTTAGTCGGGTCCTGGATGATGTCAAAGGGCTCCTGCGCCCCAGCGACTGGCGGGAAATCGAATCCCTGTGGAACCAAGCCAACTGTGTTTCCGAATACCAGGGCTTTCTCATGGGCTTCCGCACAGCGTTGGGATTGATTTATCAAACCATGTGATTGCTGAAATGAAATTGTAGGGGCGAGCATTGCTCGCCCGTTTGTTTTTTCCAAAATGTCATAATATGCCCAGGCGCCCTTTCGGGAAACCTGTGCCGAAAACGGCGGTTCATCCCGCCGTTCAGAAACTTAACGCGGGGCACAACGGCCGCGGCGCGTCGTCAAGATTTCTTGACGACAGCCTCCGGCGGCTCGCCGGTTGCAGGGGTCGGGTCCCCCGGCCCGCGTGAAAGGCTGAAACGCTCCGGAAAAACGGCGAATGATCGGCGGCATTCAACCGAATACCACCGCGGAACGGGGCGGCAGGGTAATGTCGATATACCGTCCCAAAACGCCGTTCTGCACCGTCCGGGATTCCGGGCCGTCCGGCAGATGCCCGCCGAACCGCTGCCATTCGCTGTTCAACAGGATGGGGCAGGTCTGCTCGCACCGGGTGGCCAGGGAAAGGCGCTGGGTCGCTGTTGGATGAAAATTGAAGGCGAAAGTATAACCGCCTTTATCGAATACCATCACTTTGTTCCCGTGATTGATAAACTGAAGGAACGGCGTGTCGTTTTTCTTGATGTTCACCTGCTTTAACAAAGCCACCATGGCCTCATCGAACCACAAAAGGTTCCGGTACCGCAGAAAACCGTTGTCCGCCAGGCTCCACTGGCGGCGGGCATATTTGTAGCTCCAGCCGTTTCCTTCCCGTGGGAAATCGATCCATTCCGGGTGGCCGAACTCGTTGCCCATGAAGTTTAAGTAGCCTTCTCCAGCCAGGGCTGCCGTCACCAGCCGGATGATCTTGTGGTACGCGATGGCCCGGTCAATGATGGGACTCTTGGATTCGTTGTCCATGTGCCAGTACATTTCCTGGTCGGCCAGCCGGAACATGATGGTTTTGTCGCCAACCAAGGCCTGGTCGTGGGATTCGCAGTAGCCGATGTTTTTCTCGCCGGGCCGCCGGATAGTCAGCTCGCTCCACATTTTGCCCAAGTCCCAGTCCTCGTCCCGCTTTTCCGTCAGGGTTTTCACCCAGTAATCCGGGACGCCCATGGACAGCCGGTAGTCGAAGCCGATGCCTCCCTCGGAAACCGGGCGGCACATGCCGGGCATGGCGGACATATCCTCCGCAATGGTCACGGCATTAGGATTTACTTGCCGGATTAAGGTGTTGGCCAGCTGCAAATAGGTGACAGCCTGGGTATCGGTGGCCATGGAGAAATATTTCTCATTGCTGTCAAAAGCCACTCCCAATCCGTGGTGATGGTACAGCATGGAGGTGACGCCGTCAAAGCGGAACCCGTCGAAATGATATTCATCCAGCCAGTATTTCAGGTTGGATAGCAGAAAATGGAGCACCTCATTTTTTCCGTAGTCAAAAAGCTTGGTGCCCCAGGCCGGGTGGTTGCCCTCGCCGCCTGCGTGGAAAAACTGGTAATCCGTACCGTCAAACTCGTTGATGCCCTCGTTGGTATTGGGGCTGGCGTGAGAATGAACTAAGTCCAGCAAAACGGCGATACCCATGCCGTGGGCCGTGTCAATCAGCTCTTTTAGCTCCTCCGGCGTGCCATACCGGGAGGAGGCCGCAAAAAAGTTGGTTACCTGATAACCAAAGGAAGCGTAGTAGGGGTGCTCCATAATGGCCATGAGCTGGATGGCGTTGTAGCCCTCCTTTTGAATCCGGGGCAGGACGTTCTGGGTAAATTCCCGGTAGGTCCCCACCTTTTCCTCCTCTGTGGCCATGCCCACATGGGCCTCATAAATGAACAGGGGCCGGTCTTTTGGCAGGGAAAAATGGCTCTGCCAGACATAGGGTTCCGGCGGGTTCCAGACCTGTCCGGTGCAGGAGCCGTCCGGGGCCTGGTAGACCCGGTGGATGTATAAGGGGATCCGGTCAAAGGTCTTTCCATTGGCCGTTACCCGCACTTTCACCAAAGAACCGTGGGGAATTGTCTTTTTTCCCCGGATAAACACCTGCCAGTTCCCGTCTTTTAATTTTTTCATGGGGTTCTTTTCCGGGTCCCAGCCGTTAAAGTCCCCCACAAGGGACATTTTTTCGGCGTTCGGCGCCCATTCCCGGTAATACCAGCCGGTCTTTCCCAATTGAAACCCGTAGTACAGGCTGCCGTTGGCAAAGTCCGACAAGGGCGCGCCGCCGGTGAGCCGGGCCAAAGTTTCCTCGTAAAGCCGCATCCGCAGCTTCAGGTCCTCCTCAAAGGGTACGAGCCCCGGGTCTGTTTCCAGAATTTTCAATGAGGGAGTGCGTTTTTTCACGTCCGACATGGTGATTCTCCTTTCTAAGGGTATCGTTCTGATTCCATTGTACAATTTTACGATATATTTGTCAATAGCTTGAAACAAACTGGAAAAAGTCAATAAATAAGGAAATCGGGGAACTTTGTGTGTTTTCTGTCGAAAAGGTTTCCCGAAAACCGGATTTGTGGTATACTGTAAGAGAAGAAACCAGGCTTTCAGCCGCTTTAGGGAGGATATCTATATGGAAGAAAAATTATCAGCGCTTTTGACCGCGGCCAGGAAGGATGACGCCCTGCGGGCGCGGCTCCTGGCGACCCGGGAAGCCAAGGACCCCCTGCTGGCTTTCTGCCAGGAAGCCGAGAAGGCCGGATCCCCTATCACCATCGGGGAGCTGGTGGCCATCGGGGAAGAATATGCCTCTAATCTCCACAAAAGCGTCAACGGCGGCGCGGAATACCCAATGGAGGGCTGGGACGACGCCTACGAAATGTTTTTGGCCGCGCTTTTTTAGGCCGGGATTTTGACAGTTGGGGGCCTTTTTGCGACACTTGGAGGGATATGCCTTGCAAAGGCCGGGGAAAAGTGGTACTTTGTAAATAGAACAAGGTATTCCAGCAAATATATGAAGGAGGGTCTCTGATGAAAAAAGTCTGTGTTTACCGCGGCGTCCCATCGGCAATCCAGCCTTTGCTGGAGCTGCTTGAGGAAAAGGGAATCCCATACCGGATCAAAAAGCCCTTGATCCCCCAGGCCATGCATGATTACGGGACCGTGTATTCCCGCACCCCGCTGCAAAACAGCGTGTTAAAGGACCACTTCAACCCGGAGGATAACATTGAACTGCTGGTCCGGGAAGAGGATGAGAAAACGGTCCGCCGTCTTTTGGAGGAGCAGGGAAACGAGGATCACATTTTTCAAGGTAGTAGGTAGTGTCAAATGAGTTATGAAAAAACATAGCCAAAGAAATAGGCTCAGATTGAACCTTGAAAATTGCAGATATGATGTTTGATGGCAGCTTACGCCACCCTTGACAGCACACAAAAGCAATGCTCTGA
>DVOW01000064.1 GCA_018713335.1 Candidatus Merdivicinus intestinigallinarum
AATGGGAACCTGATCTCTCAAAGTGAAGGAAAAACAGGACCCGGCATTACATCTCTGGCAATGAAATATGAATATGATAATGCCGGGAACCTGATAAAGGAAACGCAGTACGATTTTGATGGAGAAGTGAACCAGTATTGGACTTATGAGTATGACCAGGATGGCAAGCAGACTGTAAAGCACAATTATGACCCCGCTGGAGAGGAGATGATAAAAGCCGTTGAATGCCAGTGGAAATACGAATATGATGAAGAAGGCCGTGTAGTTGAGGAATGGCAGGAAAGCGTTGACGGCGGACACAAATATGAGTGGTATCAGTATGAGTACGATGAGTACGGAAATGTGTGCAAAAAGACGGATGTATTTAACAAAACCACCTATGAATATCTGCCGCTGTCCGTATATTTAAAAGGAAACTGATATGGAACACATTTTTTCTCCTATCTGCTGTTCTTCTTCTGGGATTAGGCGCTTATGAAAGTGGGAATTGTTGAAAAGAAAATGGCACGCTGCAATTTGCAATAGAAACAACAAGACAAATAGAAGGAAGTAATGGAAATGAAAAAACAAATCTGTATGTTGTTAGTAGGAATGATGATGGTTTCCGCCCTTTTAGGCGGCTGCGGCCATGAGGGGCCGCAAGCGTCGGAGCAGGCTGTTTCCAGCGCGGAACCTCAACAGGAATCCTCCCAGCAGGCCGAAACGCCGGAAGAAAGCTCGGCTGAGGAGGAAGCTCAGACGGCTTTGGACGAGCCCTATGTCCTGGTTCGGGAAACCGATACCAAGTCCGGCAATGTGACGGAATACGCTTATGATGAAAACGGGGACAAAGTTTCCGAAACAGTAACATACCCGGACAAGCCGGATGAAACGCTTTACCGGGAATATACCACCCAGTACCAGGAGGACGGGAGCAAGATTGTAACGGAATCCCAAACCATGTTGATGAAAACCGGAGAAGCCGTTTCCCTATACACCTATGAATATGAATATTCCCCGGAAGGACTGCTGCTGCGCAAAACGGGTTTTGAGAATGGAAATCTGGATGGGGAAATTCTATACGAGTATGATGCGGATGGGAATTTGATCCGCCAAAGCGGGAAAAACGCTCCCAGCATCGGCAGAGATCTGACGAAAGAATTTGAATACGATGAAAACGGCAATCTGACCAAACAGACAGACCTGGATGACAATGGCGAAGTGGAAGGCTGGTCTACCTTTGAATATGATGAGAACGGGAAAGAAATTATGAAGCACGTTTTCACCTCCACCGGGGACGAGCCGCGCACTTATGAGTTGTGCCAATGGGAATATGCGTATGATGCGGAAGGCCGCGTCACCCAGGAATGGAAGGAAGGGACGGAACACGGCGGCAAATATGAGCATTATGAGTATGAATACGACGAATATGGGAATATGTGCAAAAAGAAGGATCTGACGCTGCACATAATGTATGAATACGCGCCGTTATCCGCCTGCGTATCGTAAGAAAACCGGCATTGACAGGATATACTCGTTGATGAAATGAAGCGAAAAGTTCCCAGCAACGACGCCTTTGTGCGCAAACTGTACCTCCTTTTTATGGACCGGGCAGGCACCCCGGAGGAGGTCTGCGGGAACTGGCGCAGGGCCGCAGCAGGGACGAACTGCTGGACAGTTTCGCGGAAAGCGAAGAATTCGCGCGCATCGCGGCGCGCTACGGCATCAGCTGACGGGCTGGCACAACGGCAATGGTCCTGACGGCCGCAAACATAACGAAAACAGGGGGCAATCCGCAAACGTTGCAGCGGCCCCCTGTTTTTGCTTGCCAATTTAAGTTTTAGTACACTAAATCCGCCAGGATCCATTGTTTTGTGGAACCCATAAACTCCGGCAGCGATTCCACCTCCACTTCCTCATATTCAAAGCTGGACCATTCGTCATATTGTTCTCCATCCTGGTCATAGCTGATGGAGGTGAGAGGATACCCCTCATCGTCATACGTAAATTCCGTCCATGCGCCATAGGCGTCTTCCCGGCGGACGATGTTTCCGGAGCCGTCATAGATATAATTCCAGACGTCAGAGGTTTCATTTCCCTTGGAATCCAGCTTGGTCTTTTTCTGAGGCAGGCCGGAATCGTCATAGGTCCAGGTATACCAGTAGTAAACGAGGGTTCCATTGATGTCCTCAGATTTGGATTCCATAAGCCTGCCTGATTCATCAAAGAGATACGTTACCTGATAAAGCTGGTCTGCCGGGAGCTGAAGAAGGGTTCTTCCGGCTTCGTCCATCTCATAAGTACACTCATCCACTGTTTCCAAAAGAATGTCATCGGGCGTGTACCGTTCAAAGCCATCATACAGCGCGCTTTCCGTATAAACCGGCGCACGGTAAGAACTGATTTGGTCATCCTGGTCGGTGCGGTGGATGTACTCCCTCGCCAGAAGCTTGACAGCAGAGCCGGATGCAGTTTCCTGTTCGGAGCTTTCCGCGCTATCGGACACATCAGCAGATACGCCGCTTTCACTTGCTTCATTTGGCTCTGAACCGCCGGACGTTTCGGCGTTGCCCGCGCCGCAGCCCGATAAAGAAAGCAGCAACACGCAGGCCAAAATGATACACACACTTTTTCTCATGGTTCATGTTCCCTTTCATCATGTATTCGCTTTATTAATATTATTAATTATACAATCAATAATGCGAATTGTCAAGAACAGAAGGAGATATAGAGGTGTACGGATAACCTATAAAAGGAAACAGCATGACCCAAAAGGCCATGCTGTTTTTCAGAAAATACTTCCGCCGTCAGAAGGTTCGGGATTTCCATTACCGGACCGGCTCCGACGAAAAGGGGGTGCGGTTAGTTATCTTTTTTCCGCAGGGTGATTGCCGCAACGACCGCCGCGCCGGCCAAGAGAGCCAGGCTGCCAGCCGCTTTCCGTCCAGTCTGAGGAGGAGTTTTCACCGCATCAGAACCGCTGGACAAGGGGGTCTCCTCATCGTTCATTTCCTCTTCTTCTGCGGAGTCGCCGTCAGAGGGGCCGCTGTTGGGGCCGCCGGGGACAGCGTCCTCAGCGCCGGGATTGGAGGGAGTATTGCCGTCGTCAATGCCGGTGCCAGGAGCTAAAGGAGTTTCGGGGTCGGTAATGTCGGTAGTGTTGTCGTTATCGTTGTCGCTAGGATCGGTGGGCTGCCAAGGGCTGTAGCCGTCGTTGCCGTTGCCGCCGTCGCCGTCACCATCACCATCGCCGTCGCCGTCGCCAGGATCAGGATCAGGCTCCGTGCCGCTGTCTTTTACCTTATACTGCGCAATAATTGTATTATTATCGTCGTCAGGAATGACACCGAAAAGTTCATAGGTTTTGTCACCAGATTCTAAAGACCCGGGGAAATAGTCCGGATCTTCTTTATTGTCCCCAAGCCAACCAGAGGCGGTTGTTTCTACCGGAACTTTGACAACCTTGTTCAAACTTACATCAATATCCTGCTTGGTATCTACATCCTGATAGTGAATAGTAATGTCATGAGTTTCGGGCGGCTGACTTGTATTTGTCCACTTGCCATACAGAATAGTATCAGCTGTAATAGATGTGCCATCTACAAATTTTTCGGTGCAGTCAGAGTTTGTGTACCAGCCGTCAAATGTGTAGTTTTCTACAGATTCTGGATATTGAGGAGTAAACTGGGTCCCTTTCTCGATGCTTGCTTTTTCAGGAAGTTTCGCTCCATCCGGTGCTGTGCCAACCCATGCATATTCAACATCTATATTATCTGGTTGGGGTTCTAAGGTAGCATTATCCAAGTATATCTCAGTAATCAGCTTACCTTCAATCTCACTCACATGAATGTCCCCAGCGTCCACGTAGACCTGTACAGGGCTTAATTGTTCTCCCAGAAATCCTTGTGGGCCAGTATTTTTTTTGGCATTGATAATTATAGAAGAAACGGTATCCGCATCGATAATGTCTGAGGCATTTAATACCATCCACCAATCATCATAACCAGTCAAAGCACCATTGCTACCCAGAGCACCCAAATCGCCTTGGTTACTATATTTAGGTGCACCAGCAGTAGCTGTAGCAGGCTTCCCATCACGTGTACCAACGACATATACACTATGAATAGTGACTTTTTCATTTTCACTGACTTCGTCCGCGTTCTTCTCCCTGACCAGTTCCTTCATCTGGCTAATGCTAGAAATGTGGAACTCAGTGTCATTGACAGCTGCAAACGCCGTCATCCCCGTCCAGGGAACAACTGCGGTCACGGCCATGGCTGCGGAAACGGCCAGGCCTAAAATTTTCCTCAATTTGCCTTTCATACGTGATTCCCTCCTAGATTTTTCTTAGGATTTTGCAGGAACACGAGGCAGCTGGGCCGGCATAGCGCCCAAAGCGCCTTAGCCCCCTGGCTTTGCGTCCCGTTTTTTCAAACGGTTTGCCTTTTTTCTGTGTTACGATACGGTTTGATCGCTTTCCTCCTTTGCCCAGTAGTCCTCCGCCGCCTGCCGGAGCAAAAACATCAGTTCCAGCGCGCTGCGGAAGCATACCCGCTTCCCGCCGCCCAGACACAGCTCCCCCTGCATACTGAAATGCTGCCGGTAATACACCCGGATGGTGACCGTATGCTGGGGCCGTGGATACGGGGTATATGCGGCCAGACGCTCTCTCTTTTCGGAACGGCGGCTGCGAAGCCTGCGGAACGCCTCTAAACGGGGGTCCCTCCGTTCCAGTTCCTCCTCCAAGGACATCACCAAATCATCCAGCCCCTGGAAAGGGACCCAGCTCGTTTCCTCCGCGAAACGGAAAGCCCCTTTCGCGGTCCGGCGCTCCATACTGAACGACACCAGCGCCGTTTCCCCTCGGGAAATCCCCGGCTGCGGCTGCGGTTCATATATGCGCTCCATGTAAAGCCCCTTTCCGCCAGTATGGACAAAATGGATATTTTGTCTTAAAAAAGAAACTAACTTTTTTAAACTGGCCACATATTTATGGTTTCATTCTAACATTATCTTGGTAAAAAGTCAAGATTTCCGAAACAAATTACGTGACAAAGAAAGCCTTTCTTTTTGTGTATATTGAAAGGCTTTCTTTTCCTGTCCATTTTCAATTTTCCGGGATGTAGATGCAAATTTTTTAATACTATTCCAATATGATAAGTAGGATTTCACTAGACAAAATATCCATTTTGTCTAAATAAGCAAAGGCAGGCGTTCCATCAGCCGGATGTGCTCCGTTCCGGCGGACAGCAAATAAATGCGGGTGGTTTCGATGCTGGAATGGCCCAGCACATCGGAGAGCTTGACCACGTCCCGGCTGGCTTCATAAAAGGTCCGGGCAAACAAATGCCGCAGGTTGTGGGGGAAAACTTCCCCTTTGGCGACCCCGGCTTTTTGGCAGAGGGCCTTCATTTCCGCCCAAATCTGTTTTCTGGAAAGGTTTTTGCCGCTTCTGGTGAGGAAGATCCCGCCGGAAGCGGTTTTTTGCTTTTTGGCGTATTGCAGGAGCTTCCGGCAGAGCTTTTGGGGCAGAAAGATCGTACGGATCTTGCCTTTTAAGGAGATCTCCGCCTTGCCCTTTTTGGCCGCTTCCACCGTGATGCAGGGCACTTCGCTGACCCGGATGCCGGTAGAGCCGATGGTTTCCATGAGCAGGGAGAGCCGTTCTTTTCTCAGACGTCCGGCGGTTTCCACCAAGCGCAGGTACTCCCGCCGGGTCAGCTCCCTGGCCGGGTCGCAGAAGATCTTCCGCTGCACCCGCAAAAATTTCACCCGGCAGTCCCAGCCCATGAACCGGAAAAAGGCGTTGGCCGCCGCCAGCATGGAATTGACCGTGGTATGGCGGAACCCTTCCGCCAGCAGGGACTCCTTCCAGCGGACCATGCTTTCAGAGGTGACCTCCGAGCCGTTCAGCCACAAGGCCAGGCGGCGAAGGTCCCGCCGGTACTTGTCCACAGTGCCGGCGCTGGCGCCGCGTTCCCCCAGGGACCGGGTAAACTGTTCGATTTCTTGGATGTTGATTTCAGTCAAATTCATTTTATCCCCCTCATTCACATTTTCTCTTATTATAACCCGTGAATGAGAAGAAATATTTTTTCAGTGATTTTTATCTAAAAAAGTTATTTCCGTCAAAAGGATCTGTTTTTATCTGTTGACTTTCTTCTTTTGACAGGGTATAATTTGGTTTGTCTATACATCCTCGCGTTGATTTGTTTTGTGTTTCAGCAATATACAAAATTCTTCGGTTGGCGTGCATGCCCTGGTTCCCGGGAAAGCAGCCATACCAGGGAGGTCATGGAAATGGAAAAAGTTCGGATCGTATTGTCAGGCGCGGCGGGATACGGCGCGTATTATTTGCAGCTGCTGGCGGAACAGGTGGACCAAAGCAGGTTTGTGCTGGCGGGGATCGTGGACCCCTTTGTCAAAGAGGTCGGTTCCGATTGGGCCAAGGAAAAGAATGTCCCCCTTTATCGTTCTTTGGAGGATTTTTACGCGGCGGATTCCGCCGATCTGGCCATCCTGTCCTGCCCCATCCAGTTCCACAAGGAACAGGCGCTGCTGGCCATGAAAAACGGCTCCCATGTGCTCTGCGAAAAGCCCCTGACCGTTGAGATAGCGGACGCCCTGGAAATGCAGGCGGCCGCCGAAAAATATGGGAAATATCTGGCGGTGGGGTTCCAATGGTCCTACTGCACCCCCATCCTGTCCCTAAAAAAGGACATCCTGGCGGGGAAATTCGGCCAGCCCCGGATGCTGAAGACACTGATTTCCTGGCAGCGGTTCGACAATTATTATCAGGGCAGTTCCTGGAAAGGACGGATCCATGACGCTAATGGCTTCCTCATCCAGGATTCGGTGGCAACCAACGCCACCGCCCACTACCTGCACAACCTCTTTTTCGTCATGGGCGACACCCTTTCTACCGCCGCCATGCCGGAAGAGGTGCGGTATTCTGCCTGGCGCGCCAAAGAAATCGAGAGCTTCGACACCTGCTTTGCCAAGGGGAAATTCGCGTCGGGGGCGGAGTTCCTGTACATTGCCACCCACAGCGGTGACCGAGGGATCGAGCCGGTCTTCCGGTATGAATTTGAGGATGCCTCTGCCACCCTGGAAGAAATCGACGGCGTTCCCCAGCTGAAGGTCCAGTACCGGGACGGCCGGGTCGAGGATTATGGCATGCCCCAGTCTGACCGCAGCAATTCCCAAAAGATTACCGCCATGCTGGACGCCATCCAGAATCACGACCCGTCGGCGGTCACCTGCCCGGTAGCGGCGTCCCTGCCCCATTTGGCAGTCTGCACCGGATTCTTCCGGGAAGGGGCAATCGGGAACCTGCCCAAAGACAGGATTTTCCGCACCGAAGCTCCTGCCGGGACCTTTGTTCACGGCCTTGCGGACGAATGCCTCGCCTGCTATGAACAGGGGCTGCTCCCCAGCGAGGCAGGCTTAGCATGGACTGCCCCGGAAACCTGTTTTGACCCGAAACGTTATCTGTAAAAAATTCTCCGGCTGAAAAAACCGGTACCTTCTCTGGCTTGGATTGGCATGAGAAGGTACCGGTTATTTTCGGGTTTTCCCGTCCCGTAAGGGACAAAAAGAAAACGCACCCACCAAATGTGAGTGCGTTATTTGACGTCCAATTCTAAGTTCCAAATACATCCCCTATTCAAATTCTGCCGGCAATTCAACTACTAAAAATTGATGATCTTCTATTGTATCTTTATAAATGAGATGTGGCTTATCACAAGTTGGCGCATAAAAAGCTACTTTGCTACCATTTTGTACATTAGCAGTAGCCGAACAGGTATCTCTTATATAAAAGCAGAATGGAGCATCACGATTTTTAGATTTTAAACGTTCAATATAAAATTGACAAAAGTCGGATGGAAATTTACTTTTAAACAAAAATCCCGCCCATTCAGTGTGCATTAGATCATCCAAACTACCAGATTCTTTACAAA
>DVOW01000065.1 GCA_018713335.1 Candidatus Merdivicinus intestinigallinarum
GATGAACCGCCGTTTTCGGTTCAGATTCCCCGAAATAATGTCTGGAAATATCTGTTGTGGGGCGTCGAGGACGCCGCCCCCTACAATATGTCCCCTAAAAAACGATAGAAAATGAAATCTACCCCTACGGCGAATTTATTTCGCCGTTCCAGCGGTTGGATCGAAATGGAAACGCCGCGGCGAATTGGCTGCCCGGCCTCCGGGCCCGCGGCGAATCAACAGCGGGGTTTCCCCGCCCGGGCCGCGCGCTCCGACTGGATCACCAGAAACAGCCCCAGCCCAAAGAGGACGATAAGGGCCAGCACTCCATAGCTAGAGGAATGGAAAACAAAGGCGCAGAAGGAAATAATCAGCGGGCCGAAAAAGTCTGCAAACTTCCCGAAAATATCGAAAAATCCGAAATATTCGTTGGACGCTTCCTTGGGGATCAGCTTCCCGTAATAAGACCGGGACAGGGCCTGGATTCCCCCCTGGCAAAGGCCCACGGCCACCGCCAGCACCCAGAATTCCCAGGCCTGGTCCAGCTGGAACCCAAAAACGCAGATGGCGATATAGCAGACGATGAAAATTTTAATCATCTTCAGCGCGCCGTGCTTTTTGGCCAGCTTTCCGCTGAGGATAGCGCAGGGGAAGGCGATAAACTGGGTCAGAAGCAGGGCGAAAATCATGGCCGCCGAGGAAATCCCCATTTCGTCGCCGTAGGAAGTGGACATGGAGATAATGGTGTTCACCCCGTCGATATAGCAGAAATAGCCCAGGATGTACAAGAGCAGCTGCTTGTTTTTCCGGATCTTTTGGAAAGTATCCCCCAGCTGATGGAAAATATTCCGGACACGCTCCGGTTTTCCTTCCAGATAGTAAGTCTGCCGGTAGCTTTTCAGCAGCGGGATGGTCAGGCAGAACCACCAGACGGCGGTCACCAGGAAGGAAAGCTGGGTGGCCGTCTGGGTAGTCAGGCCGAAGGGGGTGGTGAAGATCAGGACGATGCCGAGAATGAAGGGGATGCAGCTTCCAATATACCCCCAGGCGAACCCGTGGGAGGAAACCATGTCCATTTTTTCATCCGTGGTCACGTCCGTCAGCATGGAATCGTAAAAGATATTGCTGGCGGAATACCCCACCCGGGCAATGACAAACAGCACTAAGAACGCCGCCCACTCCCCGGCAAAGGACATGGCCAAGAGCCCGGCGATCCCCAACAGCAGGGAGGTCAAAAACATCTTTTTCTTCATGCCCTTATAATCGGCGACAGCGCCCAATATAGGGGAAAGCACGGCAAGGATCAGCACGGCGGCGGAGGTGACTGTCCCCCAGACCCCGGTGGCCTGCTCCGGGGAAAGGCCCTCCCCCTCCGCTAGGCTCCGGAAAAAAATGGGGATGGTGGTGGACACCAGCATAATAAATGCGGAATTGGCAACATCATACAGGATCCAATTCTTTTCGCCCCGGGTAAGTTTTTGTTCCGCCATAATTTCGACTCCTTTTTCCATGAACTATTCATTTTTATTTTACCTGAACCACCTTGAAAAGTAAAGACTTTTTGTGTATAATTTATGGAAAGACTTGGAAAGGGGTGTGACTATGCAAACGGTAAAAGCCCTCCGGCAGATTCGCCAGGGGTTATGTCCCAAAATTTCGGAGGAAGATTTTGAGCTGCTGTTCCGCCGGATGTCCCCGGTCCAGACCCCCTATTGGTGCTGTCCGGGCAGCCCGCCGGAACTCCGTTGGCGCACGGATTTTGACAGCGCGGCGCTGTGCTTCCAAAAGCGTGCCGTCCGGGAGATCGTCAAGGGGCGGTTCCAGGGCGGGCGGATCGCTTATGTTTTCGCGGACGAGCTGCCGCTGTTTATGGCGCTCTACCAATCCAAGGGCATGCCGTCCCAGGCGGGGGCGGAAATTTTGGAGATCCTTGCCCGGGAAGGCCCTGTGAGCGTGCGGATGCTCAAGGAACTGACCGGCAGGCCGGTGAAGGAGATCACTGCGGAGCTGCACCGGCTCCAGCGGAGGTTCTTGGTATTCGAGGACCAGGCCGACAGCGAATGGGACCGGTGCTGGTACCGGATGGAAGAAGTTTTTCCAAGGCTCTGGGCGGAAAAAATGGAGTTCTCCGACGCTTTGGAAAGGGTCATCCTGCGGTTTGCGTGGCTCCATGTGGTGATCACCCCGGAAAACCTGACGAGTTTTTACGAGCTGCCCGCCCGGAAGCTCCAGGGGGCGCTCCAAAAGCTGATGGACCAGGGAAAGCTGGTCCCCTTTCGGGAGGAAGGGCTGGTTTTGGCGGAGGATCTGCCGGTGCTCAGCGGGCCGGAGCTGGAGCCGGCATCCGGCGTGGCGGTTCTGAACCGGAACGACTTTTTGGTCAAGGCCAATGAATACTGGCTCAAAGAGGTTTACCAGTACCCGGGCTGGGAGGTCCTGCAATACTTGTATATCGACGGGGCTTTCGGCGGCGTCACTGTTGGGAAATTCCACAACGGGCCTTTTGAGATCGAAGACATCCTTCTGCATATCCCGCCGGAAGATTGGGAAAAACGAAAAGAGGAGATCCTGCGGGCTGTCGCTTTGGAAAATCCGTCCGTCCGCCCGCGGTACTACTGCGGCAAACCCCTTTAAACGGAGCATTTTTGGAAAGGAAGAATTTGTATGGCTGATTTTTTGACCCATGACCTATTTGGGAAAACGGTGGAAGAGCATGCGCCGTTGGCGGTAAAAGAGCTGGCGGCCCAGTACCCGGAGGCCTTCCGGTGGGGCTTCCAGGGGCCGGACATTCTCTTTTTCCGCAGCTTATGGAAGGAAGGCGGGCCTTATCACCACGCCGCCAACCGGATGCACAGCGAGTTCACCGATGAGCTGTTTTCCGCCATGACGGAGCATATCCGGCGGCAGGAAAGCGGAAAGAAGGAGGTCATGCTGGCGTATTTTTACGGGTTCCTCTGCCATTACGCCCTGGACAGCGCCATTCATCCTTACGTTTACGCCCTGCAAAGGAAGGGAGAAGCCAAAAACCCGGATGCCAGCCCCGGAACCCTTCACTGCCAGATTGAAACGGACATCGACATGGCTCTCTGCGACCGCTGGGAAGGAAAATCGGCAACAGAGTTCCACCCTTACGACGGCCACCATCTGCCCACAGGCCAGCAGTGGATCATCGGGGACCTTTACGAAACGGTGCTGCTGGAGGTTTACGGGGAGGTGGTCCCGGCAGAGGAAACGGCCCATTCCTTCGCGGACACCCTGCTGGTGGAGGATTTGTTGTACCGCCAGGGGAAAAATCTTGGGAAAGCCGCCTTTGCCATGGGCCTTGTGAAGCCCAAATGGAGCGATTTTGTCAGCCACGCCAAAATCTCCCTCCCCTCCTGGGACGCGCTGAACCTGAAAAAACGGGGCTGGCGCAGTCCGGACCAGCCGGAAATTCTCCGGAAGGACAGCGTTTTGGAGATCCTGGAACAGGCGGAAGGCCGGGCCGTGGAGCTGATGGAGGCCTATGCCCGGATGTTCGACGGGCAGGAATGGGGGGCGCTGCATTTCCCCGTGTCCTTCGATAACGGCAACCACAATTCCAAAAAGCAGGAAGGGTAAGCAAATTCAACGAATCATAAGTCTGCAAATAAAAAGTCAATAGGAAAATGAGAAAAATTTGCAGAGGCCAGAGGAGGCGAAAAAGAGCATGACAAAAAGACCGCCGCGCAAACGCCGATCAAAATGGAAGAGAAAAGAAGTGGTCA
>DVOW01000009.1 GCA_018713335.1 Candidatus Merdivicinus intestinigallinarum
TGTTCGGACACTATAGTCCTGGGAGGTAGACATCAGGCCAAGACACTCTCATTTTAACAGCTTAAGCAACAATGCGGAAAAAGACACGGCTGGCTGCCGTGCCTGTTCCCGTAAATATATTGTAATAGGAGGTAGACTATGAAAACAGCGTCTGTCCGCCTGTCCGAACCGGCGTTTTGCCAGCTGCTGGCCATGATGCCCGCCGCGGGGCGTCTGCTGCTGCCGGAGGCCGCCTATTCCGCAAAAGAATTTATCAGGGCCAGGCAGGAATGGGAGGAAGCCGGTCTGGCGGAGCTGGATTTTGACGGCGTTCTGCACGCCAGCCCCCGGTTCGCCCGGATGCTCTGGAACCTGGAAAAATCCCGGGGCGTGCTGCGTCTCCGGGACACCGCCGGGGAAATCATGTTTGTGCGGGGGCCGGTAGACCTGCTGCAAATCCGCCGGAAAGCCGGGGAGGACGGCCGGAGGCTGGCGCTGCGCCCCTTGTCCGAGGCCGCATGGGCAATCAAGCGGCGCCTGCGGGAGCATGCGGAGTGGGAGCTCATGACCCAGATTCCCGGGGAGGAATCGCCGCTGCTGTCCAAAATTTCTCCCGAAGAAGGACAGGGCGGACGGGAAGAAGCCATCCGCGCCCATTTGGAAAAATTTTACGGGAAGGAGGCGGGGCAAAATGCCGGATGAAGCCATTGTCACCGTCCGATTCGGCCAAAAAGAACGGGATTACGCCCTGCCGCTACAACCGTCAATAGGGGAATGGCTCCCCTTTCTGGCGGAGGATCTGGGGGCCGGGAGGAAGGCCTCGCTTTCCTGCCGCGGGGAAAAGCTGGATGACACCCATTCCTTAACTTCCTACGGGATTTGGGACGGCTCCATTTTAACGCTGACAGCGAATAGGAGGGAAACGCGGTGAAACAGTTTTTAGACTCCGACGGCTATCAGCGGATCCAAAAGGAATTGCAAAAGGCGGAGGACAGCTTTGGCAAGGCGTTTTCCGAGTTTTCCCAGCAGTCCGTCCGCAATCTGGAAGCGAAGCTGGACCCGGGCGGGCAGCTGGACGACTGCCGGAGAAGTTTAGCGTCCTACCTAAGCAAGCTCCGGCTCCTCATGCAGCGGATGGAAACCTACCTTTCGGACTACCAGACCCTCCAGGAAGAAGGGAGGAATTCCCTGACCCAGGAACAGCTTTCTTCCTACGGCTCAGGGAAGTTCTGGACCATGCCGGACACCAGTGCGGCCCTCAGCCTCATGGGCTACCAGACCTACCGGTTCCGCTACCAGGTGGGGAAAAGCTTTTCCGCGGACTATAACGACCTTTACAACTTCCAAAACAGCAAGGTGTTTCAGGACGCCGCATTCAAGGCGGGCTTTGGGGAGCTTACCAACTACGGCCTCTGGCTGGGGGCGGACGATTATACCGATGAACTGATCCAGGGGGCGCTGGCTTCCATGCTCCAAGGAATTCCGGACGCCCGGGTGGACGACCGCTTTGACGACGGGGTGTTTAAGACCCTGGGGGAACGCCTGGGCATTGAAAATATGGACCAATGGGTAAGCGAGCTGAAGCTGCTGCTTAACAAATACGCCGGCGGGATGCGCCCGCTGGAGGAGCTTTTACAGGACCCGGTCTATCAAGAGCTGCTGGATTCCATGACCGGGGAGGAGGCCGAGATGTTCAACACCATCGTCGGCAAGGTCTTTGACAGCTTCCAGACAGCTTCCAATGCGGTTGGAGCCGTTTCGGACATTGCCGGGAATTTGGACGATGCCATGGAGCTGGTCGCCTTCGCCATGAACGACTACACCCAGCAGATCTCCTACCTGGACTCCATGGAAAACGCCCTGCTGGAGGCGGGCTTCGCCTCCGGCCCGGTAATAGAGCAGATCGCGGACATGAAGGAAAAATACAGCAAGGAGTTTTCCCTGGGACTGGACGAGGTGAAAGACTTTTTCATCGATGAGGCCAAGGACCGGCTGAAAGACGAGCTGAAGGACGCCTTCCCCCTCCTTAAAAACGTGGATTTCGGCCTGAAGGTAGCGGAAACGGCGGCGAAAATCGCCTTCTCCGACGAATATGAGGGCTACCAGAAGCTGGCTGGGTACGCCCAGTTCGACTACGCCTTGACCCGGTCCTATGAAAATTATGTGGAGCTCATGGAATACGGCGTCGCTACAGAGGAGGACTTACAGGAAGCGGACCGCGTCTTTACCATGCTCCGGTCCTTAAAAATGCAGGAATACGACCAAATGCGGACCCTCTGCAAGGGTAAAGACCCGGAGCTTTACGCCCTCTATGACCAGAAATACCGGGAACTGGAAGAACTGGCAAGCCTGGGCGATGAGGACTGGCAGGCCGTGTGCCGGGTAAATCCGGTGAACTGACTTCACGGCCGTGCAACCTAAGACCTTCATCCTCCGGACAGCGTCCGGGATAAGGATTATTTCATAAAGGAGATTGATTTGTATGGCATCCACAAAAACTTCTCTTGACAGCGCAATTCTGCGCGGCAGCGCGTCCCAGGTGAAAAATATCGCCGGCAATTTGGAAAACGAGCTGCACTCCCTGGAACAGGTCATCAACACCACCGCCAGTTCCTGGGAGGGCGGAGCCAAGGAGTCCTTCGAGAGGTCCTTCCAGACGGTCCACAAAAAGCACCTGATGGAGATCAAATCAGCGCTGGACCAGTACGCCAAGGCCATGGAGACCTTCGCCAACGCAAACGACGACCTGACCGAAAAAGGCGCGCGCCTGTTTAACATCGAATAATCGCAGAACCGGCAAAGGCCGGAGACCGCGGCTGTTCAGGCTGCATCCTCCGGCCTTATTTTTGTGATTGAGGAGGGATTTTGTGCGCTTGGGCATCAAGGCGGCGGCCGTCACGCACCCCGGGAAAGTGCGGGCCAACAATGAGGACAATTTCTACCTGCAGGGCCATATCCGGGAAAATGTGGAACAAAAGGAAGCGGCCTTCGCCTGCTTTGCCCGGGACAGCCGTTTTCTGGCGGCAGTGGCCGACGGCATGGGCGGCCAGGCCTTTGGGGAAAAGGCTTCCCTTACAGCGGTCCAGGCCCTTCACCCCTGCCGCATGGAGCAGGCTAAACGGGAGGCCCTGGACGCCGTTGCCCGGGCCAACGACAAGATCTGCCGGGAGATCGCGCAAAACGGCGGCCGGCGGATGGGCTCTACACTGGCGGCGCTGTACATCGACGGCGGGAGGGCCTTGTGCTGCAATATCGGCGACAGCCGGTGCTATTTCCTGCGGGGAGGGGAGCTTTTCCAGATTTCCACCGACCACAACAAAGCGGGGAGCCTGGTGGAGCTGGGGATCCTCACCCCGGAGCAGGCCGCCCGCCATTCCAGCCGCCATGAGCTGACCCGGCATTTGGGGATATTCCCGGAGGAGATGGTTCTCGAACCTTCTTTCAGCGAAACGCTGGAACTGCGGCCCGGGGACGCTTTCCTCCTATGCAGCGACGGCCTCACCGATATGGTTTCCGACGCGGACATCGCCAATTTCCTGACCGGCGAGGGCACGCCGGAGCAGCAGGCGGAGGCGCTGGTGGACCTTGCGCTGCAAAACGGCGGCCGGGACAATGTGACGGCGCTGGCAATCCGGGTGGAAAAAACGCCCGGCCTGGGATTTGGCCGGCTTTGGAACGGAAAGGGAAAACAGGGATGAAGGTATTTTTGCGTATATTGGGCGGCCTGCTGATGGGAGCCGGGGGATTCTGGACTTTTAGTACGATTGTGAGTTTTCCGGGAATCGTACTGGAAATGAAAGCGGCGGGATTTGCAGGGTGGCTTTTCTGGCTGCTGGCGGGCGCCGGGACATTTTTCTTGGGGCTCTGGCTCTTCCGGAAACCGGGGAAAAAACTGCCCTGCAAGGGCCGTAAGCCGTCCCCACCCCCAAAACCGGCCCGGGAAGACCCCTGGGAGGCGCGCATCCTTGAATGGGAGAAGGAGCTGGCGGGGACCGTTTCCCACAGCTTTATGTGGAAAGGCCGCGGGGCTGAGAAGATGGACGTGACCAGGGATGACACCCGCGTAGACTGGTTTTCCATCGGGCGCGGCGGCGACCTGCTGAAAATCGTGGAAATCTACGCCCAGTTCGATTCCTACTTCCAGTCCTGCAGGGCGAGTGGGGTCCAGCCGGCCTTCCCGAAAAACCATCCCCATCCCATACTGCCGCTTCTGCTTCATAAGGAGCGTTTTTTCATCCTGGCCGCCGGAGAACAGTTCGAGGCGATGGGAGAGGATGCGCTGCGCTGCCTTGCCCTTTGCAGGGAGCATCATTTCCACCTGGTGCGGGACAACCTGGATCACACATATTATGACTACGTCAGCGGGAATACCTATGAGGCCTATCTGGACCACATATACAGCAAGGTGCACAACGACGAGGACGACCCGGAATACGGCACCATCACCGACATGGGGGTGATTTCCCTGCGGGTTGTGAAAGGAGAAGCAGAATGAATCCAAACGTGAATATGACGGCGGAACAGCTCCAGGCCGTGATGGATAAAATGTATCCCGGCATGGCGATGTACGCCCGGGATGTGAACCTGCCGGAGAAATTGGCGGAAAATTATATGCCCGGGCTGATCATTCGGGAGAAGGCCTTTACCGACGCCAGCAGCCGGTTCATGGGAATGGCAACAACCCATCGGTATGTGATCCTTTCCAACCACATGGCCGATCTTTCCGCCTTTGAGCATGGGACAAACTGGGGGCTGCATACCGCAGGCAAGGATTCTCATTTTAAGGTTCTGGGACAGCACACCCACAGAGGAAAGACCGGGATCTTCCTTCTGCACCTGCCCGACGATGAGAGCTGGAAGCTCTGGATGGGGGCGGAATTCGACCTGGACCGGCAGCTTTATGGCAAGGCCGTCCAGAGGTTCTGCGCCAAGTGCGAAGGACCGCCTGTGCCAGAGCTTGCCGCACCCCAGTGGCTTGACCGCTGCGCGTTTCCGGTGGGGATGGATGAAAAGGGGAAATTCTGGCCATTGGAGGACAAAGATCCCCGGGAAACGATGCAGAGCCGGTACCGGGGCTGCCTGCTGGGGGGCGCTGTCGGGGACGCTTTGGGCTATCCGGTGGAGTTTATGAAAGAAAAGACCCTCTGGGCCAAATACGGCCCCGGGGGCATCCAGACCCTTTCCCAGGCCGGGACCCCCGCCGTCATTTCCGACGACACTCAGATGACCCTTTTTGCCGCCAACGCCATTGTGTATGCGAAAAAGCAGGGGGCAGATACGAGAGAGGCTCTGTGGCTGGCTTACCGGGAGTGGCTGGGCACCCAGGGGGACGAAAGCCGCATGGACGACCCGGCCCATCCCAAAATGTGGATTTATCAGGACAAGCGGCTCCACGCCCGCCGGGCCCCGGGCAACAGCTGCTTAAACGCCATCCGTCAAAGCAAAGACGGCGGCACAGTTCAGGAGCCGGTGAACAACAGCAAGGGCTGTGGTTCCGTCATGCGGGCGGCGCCCTTTGGCCTGGCGGTGCATCATAGCCCGGATTTCCGGGGAGACGACTCTATCGCCGTCCATAAACTGGCGGCCATGGATGCCGCCCTGACCCACGGCCATCCTCTGGCCTGGGTCAGCTCCAACATACTGGCCCAGTTCATCTTCCAGATCGTACAGGAACATCCGGAACATGGGTACCGTTTGGAGGATGTCGTTTCCCACATCGTCTTTCCGGGGGATCAGAAGGTCCGCTCGCTGCTGGCCCTGGCCGTAAAGCTGGCCCGGTCCCCCGCGGTGTCCGATCTGGACGGCATCCACGCCTTAGGGGAAGGCTGGGTGGCGGAGGAAGCCCTGGCCATCGCCGTGTTCTGCGCCGTGCGGTATCAGGACGACTTCGCCGCCGGCGTCCGGGCAGCCGTCAACCACAAGGGGGACAGCGATTCCACCGGGGCCATCTGCGGCAATATCCTGGGGGCCTGGCTGGGGGAAGAAGCGGTGAAGGCCGCCTTTGACCTTCAAAATCTGGAACTGCGGGACCTGATCGAAACTGTAGCGGACCAGCTTTTTGACGCAGTGGAGAACCAGGCCCCCCAACAGCCCAAGGCGGAACCCTTAAAACCCCTGCGCCAGGTTGGGATGAAGTACACCCCCCTCACCAAAAAGACGCTGGCCATCTGCTTTGACGCCCACAAAAACCAGCGGGACAAGGGCGGCCTGCCCTATGTGTTCCATCCCTTCCACCTGGCGGAGCAGATGGAAACGGAGGAGGAAATCTGCGCGGCCCTGCTCCACGATGTGGCGGAGGATTCCCATTACACCATAGGGGACCTGGGCCGGGCGGGTTTCCCGGAAACAGTGCTGGAGGCGCTGCGGCTGCTGACCCGGGCCCCCCAGGGGAACTATCTGGAATATATTGCCGCGCTGCGGCAAAACCCCATTGCCCGCCGGGTAAAGCTGGCGGACCTTGCCCACAACAGCGACCTGGACCGGCTGGATGCCGTCACGGAGCAGGACAAACGCCGGGCCCTCAAATACCGCATGGCCCAGGCCATCCTGGAGGACGACCAGTACGACGATTTTCTGGGGCATTACCGCAAGCGGATCCCCCTCTCTTTGGAATATCCCCTTTATCTCTCCGTGTTCTATGACAGGATGGGCGCGGTGGAGAAATACTGCATCGACGTGGAGAAGGCGTCGGACTCCCACTATGAATTTGACGCCCGGGAAGGGGAGAAGCTGCAAAAGGCCCTGAACGAAAACCGCACCCTGCCGGAAGCCCTGGCGGACTGGGCTGCGCAGACCTATCGTTATAGCAGCGTCGAATCGCTTCTGAACCATTGGGGGATCGCATATCGGCCCTTCCATTACGATTGACGGGGGGCGCATACAGGAACGGAGAGGATCGCAGCAATATGGACATCAACTACTACAAGCAATATGAGCCCATTTTCGGCGTGTGGACGATCACGCGCCTCATCGGGGAAGGCGGCTTCGGCAAGGTGTTCGAGATGGAACGGGTGGATTTCGGCAAGACCTACAGGGCCGCCCTGAAGGCCGTCACCATCCCGGCCAGCGAGGACGAGCTGCTGGCAGCCCGGGCAGACGGCATGGACGACGCCAGCATCCGGGACTATTTCGGCAGTTATGTGCAGGACCTGTCCAGGGAATTCGATCTGATGAACAAATTAAAAGGCAACAGCAATGTGGTGAGCTACGAAAATCACCAGGTCATCGAGCACAGGGACGGCATCGGCTGGGACATCTTAATCCAGATGGAGCTTTTGACCCCGCTGAACAAATACATCGTCAGCAACACCATTACCCAGCGGGACATCATCCAGCTGGGCATCGACCTTTGCAATGCCCTGGAATTGTGCCAGAAGTTCAACATCATCCACCGGGACATCAAGCCGGAGAATATTTTCGTCTCCGAAGTGGGGAACTTTAAGCTGGGGGATTTCGGCATCTCCCGGACAGCGGACAAAACCAGCGGCATGACCAAAACAGGGACCGAGGCCTATATGGCCCCGGAGGTCTATAAAGGGGAGCCGTACCACTCCACGGTGGACATTTATTCCCTTGGGCTGGTGCTTTACCGGCTGTTAAACGGCAACCGGCTCCCATTTTTCCCCCCTGCGCCCGCGCCTGTCAAGCCCGAGGACCGGGACAACGCCGTAAAGAAGCGTTTTTCCGGCGCGCCCCTGCCGCCGCCCTGCCACGCCAGAGGGAGGCTCGGAGAAATCGTGCTGAAAGCCTGCTCTTACGACCCCAGGGACCGCTATTCCAGTCCGGTCCAAATGCGCCAGGAGCTGGAGGTCATCCTCTACAGCCGGGAGGAAGGCCCATACATCTTTACAAATGGGGACGACGTTCCCCAGGATTCCGTCCATTATGTCAATACCGGCGATAGGCCGGCTGGATCTACCCAGGGGAAAACCACCTTCCGGTCCTTTACCGGCGGAAGGACGGCCAGTAATTTCAGCGGAACGTTCAACAGGACGACCAGCGATTTCGGCGGGACGTTCACCGGCGGGGACAGGACAGCCAGCGATTTCAGTGGGACGTTCACGGGCGGGGACAGGACAACCAGCAATTTCGGTGGGACCTTCTCCGGCTGGAGCAGGACAGACAGCAACTTCGGCGGGATGGATTCTGGCAGGGCGCAGAAAAAATACACGGAGCGCACCCCGCCGAAGCCGCCGCTTTCAGAAAAGAAAGACAGCCAGTCCGGCCCCAACGCGGCGCCCGCCAATTTGGCAGCCCAAATGCTGCCCGCCTGCGCCGTTGTGCCGCTGGGGCCAAACCGCACCACCTGGGGGCTGGCGGAAAGCTTTACGGATAAGGAATGGAAATTTGTTAACACGGTGACGAAGAAGTACGGCCTGCAGGATTATGGCGAGATCCTGGGCTACTGCGGCGTTATCCTGAACATCACCATCCCTTACGGGATCATCTTCACCTCAACCGGCATCATTTTCCCCAATATGGTCAAGGTGGCCAAATTCCTGCTGGAATCCACCGTGCACCACAAATACCTTTACCTTCCCTACAAGGAGATCCGGGCAGTGGAGCTTTACACCGAAAAGAAGCTGCTGGGCATCCGGATCTCCCTGGAAAACGGGGAGGAACGGAAGTTTGTACTGCCTGACGGCATTTATGTCCACAGGACAAACGTGTGCAAGCTGATTGAAGCTATGTGCGGCTATTACGGGAACCAGATCAGTTTCCGCAATTGATATCAATTTAAAAAGAAAGAGGGACAAAAACATGAGTCAGAAATTGAGCAAAAAGGAATACTATTACGCCGTTACCCCCAAAAGGAACAAGCTTCTTTTGGTGTTTTGGATCATCGCGGATGTACTGAATCTTGTGGGGATTACGCTGGGAGCCGCGTCGGTGCTGGGGCTCATCGCCTGTATCGTCTGCGGCATCGGGGTCAAGATGACCTTCAGCAAATGGTGGGGGATTGGCCTGCTCGCTTGGGGAGTCATCCAATTTGGTCTCATTTATGTGGTGGGCGGGGTCATGCCCTGGGCGACGCTCTTTGTGGGCGCGTATGTTTTCCAGATCCTCAACAACCTGGACAAGTCCTATGCGGAATACCTGAAAACAGGCGAACTGCCGGATACCAAGGGATATTGATTGCCCGCTTGCAAAAACAGAAAAATTCCGGTATGATAAAAATAGAAAGTCAAGGAAAGGACGGGCGCCGGGATGGACAAAATCATTTTAAGTTTGAAAAATATCTATAAGCTGCTGATGGCCAATGATTTTCCGGTCTATTCAGAGAGCGTCATTGGGGAAAAAGAGCGAAAGGGGCAGACGGTCATCCGGTTTTGGCAGCATATCCTGACGCCGGAGTTCAAAAGCCTGCCCTGCGGGAAACTGCTCTGGCGCTACACCGAAAAACGCAACCGGTATACTTCCCAGCTCTGCAACCGCAGCCTGCCCTCGAATCTGTATCAGAAATATGTGCGGGAGATCGTATCGCAGCTTTCCGAAACCACTCTTTTTAACCAGATCGACCTGTTTTCCCAGTTCCTTTCGGGCAGGCTGTATCAGCATGAGGTTCTGATCCGGCGGATCCGGGAGTTTGTCCGCATGTGCCGGACAGAGGACCCGTATATGACCGAAACAGTTGCCGCGCATCTGAGCCAGTGTGTGGAAGGGGCGGAAAAATCCCGGTCGCCGCGGCTCGGCCTGTTTCAGGCAAGCTACCTTTTGACCCTCCTGACCATTTACGCCGCCGCCAGCGAGGCCATGGGCGAACCGGTCCTGGAGGAGCTTCGCCAGGAACGGTTCGGGATGGACGCGCTTTGGTCCCAGCGGAAAAGGCGGAGGACGGAGGCTCCCGGCAAGCCGGTTTTTTTGACCGTCCGCGCCGGGCTGCTCCAGGATAACCCATTGCCCTATAACCGGTATTTCGGCCGGGAGGAGGCCCTTTACGATCTCCAGGAGGCGATCCTGAACCAGCAGAAATGCCTGATTTCCGGCGTTGGCGGAATTGGGAAAACGGAGCTCCTGCGGCAGCTTATCCGGCGCTGCGTCCAGGGAAATCTGGTGAACGCCCTGGCGGCTGTGCCGTACCGGGGCAGCCTTTTGGAGAGCTTTGCCTGCGCCTTCCCGGAATTTCAGGAGAAGGAGCCGGAGGAGAGCTTCCACGGGATTTTGCATCAGCTCCGAAAACGGGCGGAGCAGGGGGAAAAGCTGCTGCTGGCCATCGACGACCTGCGGGGGGATCCGGAGCAGGACCCTCATTTCGCCCAGCTCCGGGACCTGCCCTGCTGTATATTGATTACCAGCCGGCGGGAAAGCCTGGAGGGCTTTGAAGCCTATCGGCTGGCGGACCCCTCCGTCACGGCGGGAGCTTTGATCTTCCGGGACCATTACGGGAAGCCGCTTCCGCCCGAGGACCGGACCCTTTTGAAAAATTTGATGCAAAAGGAACTCATCTGCCACCCGCTGACCTTAAAAATGATGGCCCGGGCGGCGCGCAGCCGGAACTGGGAAATGAGCCAGCTGCAGGCCCGGCTTTTGGAAGCGGACTGTTCCCTGACCTGGACGGAGGGGGACCGGACCGTCCGGCTGAGCCAGATTTATCACCAGCTTTACTCCATCAGTGAAATCCCGGAGAAATATAAGCCGGTTGTGGAGCTTTTCACCCTGCTGCCCATGGAAAGTTATTCCTCGGAGTTTCTGGAGACGGCTTTCCCGGAGGCGTTAGGCAGCATGGAAACGCTGACGGCGGCGCTCCGCAGGCTTGCGGCGGGAGGCTGGCTGGAAAAATCCAAGGACGGATTTTTCATGCACCCCCTCATTGCCCAATGTCTGCGTCGGAAAACGGTCACCGAGGGAGCCATTCGCCCATTTTTGCAGGGGATCCGCAGCCTGCTCCCGGAATTCTACATAGAGGACGGTTGGAACGACCAGGCAAACAGCCGGGAACTGCAAAAGATATACCGGATCATGCGGTCCTTTGCCGGATCTGTGTCCGGCCCGGTCAGCCGGGAGCTGTTCCGCGACTGGTGTGTTTCTATGCACAGCGTAGCGCCCACCAAGCTGGAACGGGACCAGAACCTGGCGCTGCTGGACGATATGAAAAAGCGATGCGCCAACATGGACGAGGAGCTGGAGGTGCTCTACGTCACTGTCTATGCATTTTTTGACTGTGTGGACGGCAAGATGACTGCGGAAATCGCGGAAATCTACGAAAAGCAGAAGGAACACCTGACGGTGTCCCCGGAACTGTTTTACAAATTCTGCTGTCATGCAGGATACAACCTGGCGCAGGAGAACCCGGAGCTGGGCCGGGAAATTTTAGTCAGAGTCCTGGAAGGGGAGGCGTCCGCGTCCCTGAAAGCCACAACATACTACCACCTGACCTATTTGTATATCTCGCAGGAAAAGCTGTCGGAAGCCCTTGAATGGGGAGAACAGGGCCTTGCCTTTGTCCGGGCGCACCCGGAATGCGGGAAGCTGCTGACCATTTACAATATGGTGAGCCCCTGCAACATCTACCTCGTATTCGGCAGGATGGACGAAGCGGAGGAGCTGCTCCGGCAGATGGGGGAACTCATCGGGGAGGACAGCCTGCCCTCCCAGCGGGCGGAATATACTCAGCTGTGCGGGATTTGCGCCATGAATCAGGGAAGGTTGGAGGAAGCCCTTTCAGAGTGCCGGAAGTCTGTGGAGCTGGTGCTGGAATATTACGGAAAGACGGATATTTACTATGTCGAACTGAGCCAGACCGGGACCATCCTCATTTATCTGAAGCGGTACCCGGAGACGGTGGAAATCTACGAAGAGGTGCTTGCTTATGCAAAGGCACAGCAAAACGGCCCCATGATTGCTAAAATGAGCAACAATCTGGCCGTCTGTTACCTGGAAATGGAGCAGCCCCAGGAGGCCCTCCGGCTGCTGGAGGAGGTGACAGCGCAGGCGCGCCAGACCGGCGGTGTGCTTTTGGGGGAAGTCCTGCGCAACAAGGCCCGGGCCTACCGGATGCTGGAAGATCCCGGGCAAGAACTGGTTTGCCTGCGGGAGTCGCTGCCCCTGCTGGAAGCGAGCTACGGCCCAGACCACCCCCGGAGCGCTGCCGCCCGGGAAAGGCTTGCGGAGCTGGACGTCCCTTCCGCTGAGGACGCCGGATAGAAAGACAGTAATGAATCAAGGCGCGCTTTCCAAGTGGGAGCGCGCCTTTTCTGCTGCTGTTTGAAGTTTTGATCCGTCGCGCGGTCCTCTGCTCAATTGCCGTTTTGGACGGAGCCAAAATGCAGCAGCTTCTTCCGCTTCGCGAAATAATAGACCACCCCCAGCGCGTCGGCCAGGAACCAGCCAATGGGGACAGACCACCAAATGCCCACAACGCCGATGGTTGGGACGGCGGCAAGCGTGTAAGCCAAAAGCACCCGGGCGCCAAGGGAAACCACTGTGAGGACCACGGACATGCCGGGCCTTCCAAGGGCGCGGTACAGTCCGTAAAGCAGGAACAGGAGGCCGATGAAGGGATAAAACGCGCCTTCAATATGAAGGTAGCGGACCCCCTCCGCAATGACGGCCGTTTCCTCCGCGTTAATAAAGAGGGTCATGAGGGGTTCGGCAAAGACAAAGACGCAGAGGGAAACCAAAGCGCCGAAGGACAGGGAGGCCAAGACTGCGGCCCGGGTCCCTTTCCGGATGCGCTCCGTTTGCCTGGCCCCGTAATTCTGCGCGGTAAAGATCGAGAAGGCGTTGCCGAAATCCTGCACGGGCAGATACGCAAAGGCGTCGATCTTAACGGCGGCGGCAAAGGCCGCCATGACCGTTGTCCCAAAGCTGTTCACCAGTCCCTGCACCGCTAAAATCCCCAGGTTCATAATGGACTGCTGCAAACAGGTCAATGCGGAAAAGCTGGCGATCTCTTTCATCCGCTTCAGACGGAAGCGGACGCCTTTTTCCCGTCTAAGGAGCTCCGGAAACTTGAGCCATGTATAAACGGCAATGCCGATCCCGGAAACATACTGGGAGATGACCGTGGCTTCTGCCGCCCCGGCTACCCCGCGGTTGAGCCCCGCCACAAACCACAGGTCCAAAACGATGTTCAAGATGGCGGAAACGGCCAGGAAAAAGAGTGGGACCGCTGAATTTCCCAGGGAACGCAGGAGAGAGGCGAAAAAATTATAAAGGAAGATCCCCGTTAACCCCGCAAAGATGATGATCAGGTATTCCCGCATCATGACGACCAGGTCCGCAGGTGTTTGAAGGACCCGGATGATCCAGTCGATCCCGGCAAAGACGACCACATTCAGCAGGATCGTGACAATGCCAAGCAGTGCAAAGGAGGCAAGGATCCCTTCCTTCAGCCCCAGCTGGTCCTTCCGGCCGAAATAAATGGAAAATACAGTCCCGCTTCCCATGGCCAGGCCCAGCAGGATGGAGGTGAGGAACGTCATCAACGAAAAGGCGGAGCCAACGGCAGCCAGGGCGCCGGCCCCGAGAAATTTCCCCACAATCAGCGTATCCGCAATGTTATAGCACTGCTGCAATAGGTTCCCAAGGATCATGGGGACTGCGAAGCGCAGCATGGTTTTCATGACAGGCCCCTGGGTCAGATCAGATTTCATTCATTTCACCACAATTCCGATATGTAAGATTTTTATTAACAACCGTAATTTATTATAAAGAAAACTTTGCGTGCTGTCAATAGTAATGTTGCGATTTTCCCTTGACTGTTTGATTCCGTCGTCGTATAATAGCGGTATGACAGATTGCAGGATAAGGAGATGCCCTTTTATGTTTTTAGACGGCCTGGATGAATTGGACCAGAAGATCGTGAAGCTGTTGATACAGAACGCCAGAATGTCTTACTCCGATATCGGGGAAAAAATCGGGATTTCCCGTGTGGCTGTGCGGTCAAGGGTACAGGCCCTTGAGCAAAAGGGGATCATCGAGGAATACACGACGGTGATCAATCCCCAGAAAATCAGCGGGGCGGTTTCCTGCTACTTTGAAATCGAAACGACGCCGGACGCCCTGATGGAAACTGCCGCGATTTTGGAGCAGAACGATACCATCACCCAGATCTACCGTGTCACGGGAAAGAGCAGGCTTCATGTGCATGCCGTTGCTTCATCCAATGAGGAAATGGAAAAACTGATCGTCGAAACCATCGATAAGCTGCCCGGCGTCCTGGAATGCAGCTGCAACATGATCTTTTCCAGAATCAAGGACATCAAAGGCTTGCGGCTGTAAAACCCGGTTTGTTTGGAATGGCCTGTTTCCAAGCAGAAATGAGGAAAAACGGTGTAGCTAAAGCTATACCGTTTTTCCTTTCCTGCAATATTTCCACGTTAAGAGGATATTGAACTGGGGCTGCTTTAACTTTTTGAATCCAGCTTCAATGTGGTGCATAATGATTTTGTGCCCTTTATTACCTCTTATTTCTGCGGATGATTCGGATAATCAGCAAAACAGCAATAAATGCGGATGCAAATCCTATTGCTAAAAGAATTTGCGAGGCGTCAAAGCCGGGAGTTCCCACAATTTGAATCGTTGTCGCTGCTTCTGCCTGGCCAATTGCGTTCTCCGGTCCTTTCCCAATTTGCGCAACAGCGTATATCATGAAAGCGGTAATGGCAATTATAAGGACAGCAACGCTTGAAATGATTCCTTTTCGGTTTTTCAATGTTGCATTATCAATGCCGAATTGCTCTGCGGTGTTGTCCGCAAATTCTTTTGGTGTTCCTAGCCGTTCAATTACCTGTTGTTCGGTTTCGCCGTGTTCCAACGCAGAAGCAAAAATTTCATTCAAATCACGCATAACTTCTCGTTTTGCTCTTCGTGGCAAGTTCAATTCCTTTTTTACTTTTTTGAGATACTGTTCTTTCATTCCGATCCCTCCGCTTGTTGATAGCTGGCAATAAAGCCATTGACACAGTTTTCGTAGCTTGACCAAAATAGGATCAGCTCGTTTAATGCCTCTGTTCCCTTATTGGTAAGGGAGTAGTATTTCTTCGATCCGCCATTGGCAGCAGCAGGGGCCAATCGGCATTGAATCAGTCCTGCTTCCTGCAAACGGTACAGAATAGGGTAAATCGTTCCTTCTTTTGCATATCCCCAAACGGATGCGCTTTTGTTCAGCTCGGTTATGATTTCGTATCCGTAAGTTTCTTTGCGCCCAATCAAGCACAGGAGTATCATTTCCAGAGAGCCTTTTTTGAATTGCTGCACATATCGGTTATCCATATTCGCCGCCTCGCTTTAGCTTTACTATTTAGTTTAACTAAGTAGCAACTGTATTATGCTCTCAAGAGTATTGGAGTCAATAGACTTCACAGAAAAATTACAAAAGATTTTTTATTGACCGACTTAGCCGGTATTGATAAATTTTCAAGATTGGAATTGCGTTTTTGTTGCGGAACTGTTATAATGGGAATAAGCTCGGCCGGCATTTGGAAGCAGGATGCAGCGACGGCTAAGGCTAAGGATTTGAGAAAGGGAATGGTGGCTCATATGGCCTGGAAGTTCGAGATATCCGGCTTGGATGGACAGTGCCAGCTGTTTGGCGTGAATATCTTTCGCTGCCGCTGGAAAAGCACTGGTGAAACCGCCCGCGTAGAGGACCCCCATTACGGCCAGCCCCGTATGTTCCATGTGTATGAGGCTGAGATCGGAGGCCGGGTCCGGCGTTTTGCCGCCGGGGAATTTTCAAACGGCATATGGGGGTTCTATTTGGAGAGTGACCAATAGAGCGTGCACGATCAAAGTATCAGGCGTTGACGCCATGGACAGAAAGAGGGGGAAGCATGCTGACGGAACGGGAGAAAAAGAAGATCCAGCGCTGCTGTATTGGTCCAACGATTGTTATAACTGCCATCCTCGTTGACTTATTCATAGGTTTTTGGTGGGCTTTTCTGGTCATGCTGGACGATATGGCGTTCAACAGCGCCTCTTTGTACATTCCCGGCCTGGTCCTATACCTGGGGATCGTATTGGTTTATCTGATAGCCGCCATGGCGCTGCTTGTAAAAGTCCGGTCTGTGGGGAAATCCCAGGACTGGCTCCGGCTGAAGATCGGCGCGGGCCTGCTGCCGGCGGGATATGAAGACCCGGAGCGTTTGCGGCAGATCCAAGGCATGCATTCAGCCGGAAATATGCTGGAGCGTTTTGGGGATGCCGGTTTTCAGCAGGCAGGGGACGCCATGCAGGCGGCGGCAGCGGCCCAGACGGTTGCTTTGGTCAGAAGGACTATGGGGGCCGTCAAAAAGGACGCCCGCAGGATGGCGGAAATCTATGGGATCAAAGTGCCTTCTGCAAAGAAATATGTGTGGCTGATGATCCTGGTACCGGTCCTGCTGCTGACGGCCGTGTATATTCCGAAATTTGCGGCTTCAAAAAGCACGTCGGATCTGGAACGGGAAAGGGCCGCGGCTGTCGTCTATCAGGTCCGCGACGTGCTGGAGAACGGATGCGCCAATGTGATCATCGACGACCCGGCGGAAGAATACCGGTCGCAGGGGTACCAGGTGTTGGGACAGTTATACGAAAGGGAAAATCAGGACCGTTCGTATATTTCCCTGTATGTTGGAAATGACGGGCTCATCGATGAAGTGAACTATGTGCTGACCATAGACATTGAGGGTACAAAGGAAGCCAATCTTGAGAGGGTACAGCGGAATGTAGAAGAACTTCACAAACTGCTTGCGGGTTCCGGCGCTGGGGCCAGGGAAGCCGTCCTGCTGGAACAGCCTGAACTTCCGGCTGCATTTGTCGAGCAGTTTATGAAGGGTTCGTACTACGATGGGATCAATATACACGACGAAAACGCCAATTGTTCCGCGGCCTATCTGACGGACCCGGAAGATGTTCATAATGAACACAATTCCTTCTCCTTTTATCTCAGTATGGGAGAGGAGTAGGGGAGCCGCCGTCATCTGCCATGCTGCGGCGGGCGTATCAGGGGAGGTTGAAGATGGAACAGAGCAAAACGGAGCGCTTTTGTCCGGCGTGCGCGCCTTTGGCGCAGTGTATCCGGAAAGCGCGGCGGAACCCCCATCAAGGATATGATTCGGTCATTCAAACAGCCGCCGAATTGGCCGCTGATGGCTCTATAGAGCTGCTGGCCGGGGACTGCCCGCTGGAGGAAGCGGACGAAGTACTGCGCGCGGAGAAGCACTACACTGTCTGCCATTATCTGCGGTGCCGGAGCTGCGGCGCGGTCTATTTTGTAGGAGCCTGCATCCGAGGCCAGCCGATTTTCCGCAGGGAGGAGCCCTTGGATCATGAGAAGCTTTCTCGCCTCCTCTGGGGGCGGTGCGGCAGTTATTTCGGAGAAAAGCGGCCCTTTGCAAAACGGCAGACAGGGGATAGATCATGAAAAAGAACCTGATCAAGGCGGTCAAGTGGCTGCTGCTGGGGATCGTGTGCGGGATCCTGACGGTGGTTTTTTACCTGACAGAGAGAAACTCCGGCAGCCGGTACCATCTAACTGTGGGAAGCGGGCTGATCGCCATCCTGTGTTTGGCGGCTGTTATTTGGTCGCTTCTGGGAAAAATGAACGATCGGGCCGGTGTGATGGTGATCGAAGATATTTTTGATATGCGTTCCGGAGGATGCGTCGTGGTGGGCCAAGTCCGTGGAGCCTTTTACGTCAGCGAAAAGGTCATGATCCATAGCCGGGATGGGACAAAAATCAAAACGAAAATTCGCGACATCGAGATCCACAGCCAAAAGGCCAGGACAGCTGTCAACACCCCGGCGGCCCTGTATTTTCCGGATGTCGAGCCTTACCGCATCCATCAGGGCGATGCTGTCCGCGTTTTGGAATAAGGGGGCGCCGCCATGAATTTATACATTTTCCAATTGGACCGCAAGATCCGGCAGAATATCAAAAATTGCCGGTATACCGCAGAGGAACTGGGGAAAATCAAAGGAAAACTGGAATGGCAAATGAAAGTACGGAAGAAAGGGTTTCGGCGCGCGGCGCTGCTTGTGGCAGGGATCACGGTCCTGCTGCTGGGCATGACCTATACGGCGCTGGGACCCAGCAATGTATTTTGGTTTTCCTGTGCCGCGACGGCAGCAATGGTCTTTTTGGTGTTGCTGATCAGCTGGTTTGCCTGCATTGGGATCGTGAAGCATCAATTCAATCATGCCGTCAGGACCGCGTACCCGGAATATGCGGATGAACTCAGCTTGTAGCCCCTTGAGTGGCGCCGCGGCAGATCAGACTGGAGATAGTACCATGAATGACCGAGTGACCTTATCTGAAGCGTTTCAGATCCTGGCCGGCTACGGCCCCGCCGTTTGGCTGGGCGTCCTGGCTGCAATTGTGACATTTGTGATCGAGATCATATTGTATACCAAGGGCATCCTATTTGCCGGCGGGGAACAGAAGCTGAGGCGGGCAAGAAAGGAAGGGAAAGCCGTTTTGGGCACGCTGAAGGACTGCCGGTATCAGAACCGGGAACCGGAGGGAAAAACGGCGAACCGGCTGTATACCGGGATCTACGAGTATACTGTGGACGGGGTGACGCGAACAAAGCAGCTGACCCTCTCCGGCACAAAGCCGCCCCATACCCTCTATTTTTACTATACTTCCTCACCGGAGCATGTATTTTCCGAATATGACGTGGGGAAGAACCCGCTGAAGATCCTGCTGTATATTATCCCGATTTTGGCGGCGTATATCGTGATGACGGCATTGGGCTTTAGGCCTTGAGCGCCTGCGGCGGGATATGTCGGATGAAAATCATGGGTTTATCCAAAGAAGGAGGTCAACCGTATGAAACTTGCGGAAGCGCTGCAGGAACGCGCCGATTTGAACCGGAAGATCGAGCAGCTGAATAGCCGGCTGAGCAATAACGCCCTGGTGCAGGAAGGGGAGCAGCCTGCGGAGGATCCTGAAAAACTGAAACAGGAGCTGGATGCGTCGGTTTCCCGCCTGGCTTACCTGATGGCTCAAATCAATTTGACCAATTGCCAAACAGTGGCGGACGGGCAGACTTTGACGGAGCTGATTGCCAGGAAAGACGCCCTTTTGCTGAAGCTCCATGTTTACCGCGACGCCGTTTATGCGGGGAGCCAGACATCTTACCGCGCCAGGAATACGGAAATCAAGATCAAGGCCGCCTTTTCTGTGACGGAATGGCAGGCTGAGGTGGACCGTATGTCCAAGGAAGTAAGGCTGCTGGACAACAAGCTGCAGGCGTGCAACTGGAGCACGGAACTGCTGGAATAAAGGGAAGCTGGTAGCAGGAACAGGGCGAATGCCGCGCGGCGGCAGCGGAAGCCGCAGCACTGGTGCGCCGAAGGGCAGGCGTGGGGTTCGAGTCCTCAAGAATCGTAACGCCCCGATCGCGTACAGACGTACCGTTTATCTGTTATTGTTAAAACCAGGCGTTGACTGTGTCTGCGAGGGCGGGTTTGGGGAAACTGCTTCCGAAAAACAGGCGGAGCTTTCAGAAAAGGCAGCTTGATCCGATTTTTGTTGCGCTGAAAGCCCCTGCATGTTATAATTGACATGCAGGAACAATCAGAAATGAGGAATTTGTTATGAAAAACTTATTACAGCTGCAAAAGGATTTTATCAATCTGAGACTGGGGACCTTTATCCATTTTAACAGCGCCACCTTCCAGTTCCACACCGGGGAGATTGAGGACTGGGAGTTTGAGCACGAAAATGGGGGAAAACCGCGCCGGTTCCCCTTTGATGAGAAGGACTGGAATCCGACGCAACTGGACTGCGTGCAGTGGGCGAAAATCGCCAAATCGGCAGGGGTCCGCTTCGCCGCCTTTACCACCAAGCACCATGAGGGGTTCGCCGCCTGGCCAACGAAGTATTCGGAACACTGTGTAAGGAACGCCGCCAACAAAACGGATGTTGTCGCGGAATACCTGAATGCCTTCCGCGCCGAAGGGATCAAGGCGGGGCTTTATTTTTCCATTCTGGACCTTACCGCCGGCATCAACCGCCATTCCTGCACCGACAGCCAGAAGGAGATCATCAAAGGACAGATCACAGAACTGCTGACCAATTACGGGGAAATCCCGTTCCTTATGGTAGACGGCTGGAACGCGCCCTGGGGCGGCCCCAGCTATGAGATGCTGCCCTTTGAAGAAGTGGACGCCCTGGTAAAATCATTGCAGCCGGACTGCCTGCTTTTGAATATCGGCTGCAACGACGGGGTCCAGCACACCGATGTCGCATTTTATGAAAACGGGGCGGGGCAGGAAGTCGCAAGCGGTTTTGAAGGCCCCGGTATCCTGTGCCAAAAACTGACCCGCACCTGGTTCTGGCGTTCCGACGATCCGGTAACCCCGCCCATGACAGCAGAATGGGCGATCCAGCAAATGGACCGCTATTTCCCCATGAACGTGAATTTTATGATGAATCTCAGCCCCAACACCAAAGGGAAGGTGGACGATAACCTGGCTCAGGAGTTTGCCAGGATCGGGACTATGGTCCGTTTCCCCGGGGAGCTGAAAGAGCTTCCCAAAAACTGGGCGGTGCGGAAATAGTCTTTTTTAGACCAGACGAAATAAGGAAAAATTGATGACAAAACCGGCACAAAAGCCCTTGAAGCGCTTTGCTGCCGGTTTTTTGCCGGAGTATGTCCGGCCGGGGATTTTTTATGGACAGACAGAATCCGGCCGGTTTCCGCATACTCTGATAAAAAGGAGGAATGCGGAGATGTTTTCCCAGATTTTGACGTTTTTGGCAAGCCATTTGTTGTATTTTGCGCTGCACCTGGATCGGGCCAGCACCTTTCCAAAGCCCTTGACCGCGGCCCAGGAGCAGGAATGCTTCGCGAAAATGGCGGAAGGGGACAAAAAGGCCCGGGATCTGCTCATCGAGCACAACCTGCGGCTGGTGGCCCATGTAGCCAAAAAGTACGCCAGCGGCCAAACCGATACGGACGACCTGCTGTCCATCGGCACTATGGGGCTGATGAAAGCGGTTTCCAGCTTTTCTTACGAAAAAGGCGCGCGGTTTGCCACATATGCGTCCAGATGTATTGATAATGCTATCCTATCCATGCGGCTTTATTTCTGAACCGAGGTCAGGGTAAGCAAAAAATGGCTTCGCATGGAGAAGAGCGCAGGGGACGCTGCTTTCAAGAAATTAAGAAACGAGATAGAGGTGTAAAGTCCTTCTATCTCGTTTTTTTGGATATTATTACTTTTTTTCACAGCCTTCCAGGATGGATTGCGCAATCGCGTCCAGCAGTTTCAATTTTTGCTCGACAGGGCAATTCAGCTTATCTATGTAATGTACGACATAATTTACATGAAATTTTGCCGCACGGGCATCGAATTGCGCCTGTTTTTCGGGTGTTTCCGGATAGTGAACGATAATTTCGATGAGCCGCCCCTCCTTTTAAGATGCTGCTTTATTATATGTGCCCGAGCTTAACTGGTATGCATACCAGCAGCTTCCTCTTTATATTTGGGACCAAGGCACAAAACAGCCGATGGCATGGCCTTTTTCGGCCATGCCATCGATCAAAGCTGTGAGGTACTGAAGAAGGTTAATTTAACTTGGCAAGAACTTCCTTGCGGAACAGCTCCTCTGTGGTTTCCGGAGTGAAGGTAAACAGCGTGCCGTCAATTGTCACGCAGACGCCTTTTTCACAGTTCCCCGTGCAGAAGGAGGCGGCCAGCGTGATCTTGTCTTCCAGATTATTTTCCTGAATCAGGCGCTGGATGGTTTCCAGAACCTGATGAGAACCCCGCACATGGCAGGAGCTGCCAAGACAAACGGTAAGTTTCATATGGAAATTACCTCCTTAGTTCTTGCGGTCAGCGATCGCATCCAGCCGTTTATTGCGGAAATACAGGATGATATCGACAGTAACAAAGATGATA
>DVOW01000010.1 GCA_018713335.1 Candidatus Merdivicinus intestinigallinarum
CATGAAGCGGTCAAAGGTGAGGACGGAAGCCGGGAACAGGAGGTAGAAATCTTCTACCGCTTTATCGGCAAAATTGATTAAATGACACCAATATTTTTAACTATGTGATACCGGGGAATGCTTACCCGATACCGGTATCCTTTTGGAATTAGCGGATGTTCTGGACACAACAGCGGACAGCCTGCTCCGCGGCGGTGAGAGTCCTTTGGCTTTTTGCGGAAAAATATCGGTAGAGAATATCCTAAAAGGAATCCAGTATTTTTTGGAAATCCCCAAACTGATCGGGACAGACAATACGATTTATCAAGGCATGATCGAGGGGATCGATCGAAAAATGAATCTGGATTTTCTAGAGGATGTAAAGGGGATGGAAGAGCGCTGGGTGATCGAATTATTTGGAGCAGAAGTAATCATCCAGGAACTGAAACATGGAAAATACGCCGATATTTCGGAAGTAAACCGATTATTTACCATCGACAAATGGCGGAATATCGTTCTAAAGTATTTGAACGCTTACGGGATTCGGTAAAGCCCGGCAGATTTTTCGCGGTATGAAGGTTATAAATATTGGTATCAGCGTATGACAAAACAAATCCGCACCCACGGAATGTGTGTGCGGATTTTCGGTTTTGATTTTTATTCTTCTGTCGGTTCCCGCAGGCCCATCATGTCCTCCACCGGCAGGGAGAATAAAAGCCCCCGGCATTCGGTGGTAAGGCCGGCCGCCTTGTTGATGGCCCGCATGATCTGCATTTTCTTGTCACGGGGCGTCAAAATGGCCACAATTTCCTTTTCCGGCTGTAAGGTGAACCCAACCAGGTTTTCCACGTCCTCCAGCCCTACCCGGCGGCCGTGCAGGGCCGTACCGCCGCGGGCCCCCTGGGCCCGGGCAGCGTCCATAACGATATCCAGGCTGTCCCGGTTGACCACAACCAGGATCAAGTCGTATTTTGTAGCAGCCTCCACAGTCTTTTCCTCCTCTACTTTGGTTTCCGCCCCTTTGCAGAGCACTTGGGGGATCTGGCCGCTGACCGCCGAAAGGGTCAGGCTGAAGATGATGCCCCGGCCCGGGCTGGACAAGTCGAAGCGTTCATCCACCAGCTCCATCAGCTCCCGCACCCTAGAAGCGGGCGTCAGGGTAAAAACGACGTCCTTTTCGGTTTCTGAAAGCCCGAAATAATCGAGAATTTGGGAATTGGCCGTGCCAAGCCCCATGCAAAGATAGTCAAAATGCAGCCCGTGGGACCGGTAGATGTCCACAGCGGCGCTCCCTTTGCCTCGGTCCACAATGGTCACCAGCAGCTTGATCTTGTCATCCTTGCGCATCCGCGGCAGCCTCCTCTGTATAATCGATAATATCATCGGTGAGCATCTGTTCTTCTTCCTCGGTGACGTCCTTGGTCCGGGCCAGCTTGCGCTGGTAGAACAGGCCTAGGATCTGAATAGTGATCAATGGGGTCATGGCTACCATGGCCACCACGCCGAAAGCGTCCATGAGCATGTCGCCCCCCAGCATCTGGCAGGCCCCCATGGCAAAGGGCAGCAGGAAGGTGGCCGTCATGGGCCCGGAGGCCACGCCGCCGGAGTCAAAGGCGATGGCGGTGAAGATCTTGGGCACCCGGAAGGTCAGGCCCAGGGCCAGCAGGTAGCCCGGCACCAGGAACCAGTAAATGGGGATGTGCAGCCAGACCCGCAGCATGGCGATGCCGATGGAAATGGCGACGCCGATGGACAAGGACAGTCCGATGGCCTTTTGGGGGATGGCCCCGCTGGTAACCTCCTCTACCTGCCGGTTCAGAACATGGACAGCCGGCTCGGCGGCTACGATGAAGTAACCGACAACCATCCCCAATGGGATCAGCAGCCAGCTGGGGGCGTTTTCCGCCATGGTCTGTCCCAGGAAATATCCGACCGGCATGAAGCCCACGTTTGCGCCGGTGAGGAAAAGGACCAGCCCGATAAAGGTGTACCCGATGCCCACGCCGATCTTAATGAGGGACCGGCGGGCCAGCCGCAGGGCGATAAACTGAAAGATCAGGAAAAACAGGACGATGGGCAGCAGGCCGAAGAACACCTCGGACAGGTATTCCGGAAGGCCGTTCAAAAATTCCCGCCCGGCGTCCTGGGAAGTTTCGACCACAGGGATCTGGAAGGGGGTGTAGGCCACTTCGGTGGAATTATAGAGCAGCCCCAGGATCATAACAGCCAGGATAGGCCCTACGCTGCAAATGGCCACAACGCCGAAATTGTCGTCGTCCTTGCCTTTGATGCTGGCAAGGCCCGCCCCCAGGGCCATGATGAAGGGGACGGTGATGGGGCCGGTGGTGACGCCGCCGGAGTCGAAGGCCACCGCCAGAAATTCATTGGGGACAAAGATGGAAAGCAGGAACACCAGGCCGTACAGCACGATCAGGGTGTGCTGGAGGGAAAACCCCAGCCGCGTCCGCAGCATGGCCAGGACCAGGAAGATCCCTACCCCTGCGGCGACCGTCAGGATGATGGTCAGGTCCGGCACCGCCGGAACCTGCCGGGCCAGCACCTGCAGATCCGGCTCCGCGATGGTCACCGTGAAGCCAATGAGGAAAAAGATGAGCACAGCCGCCGCGATTTTCGTGGAACCGCCCAGCTTGCGGCCCATCTGCTCCCCCATGGGCATCATGGCCACGTCCGCGCCCAGGGAGAAGAACCCCATGCCCAGAATCAGCAGGGCGGCTCCCAGCAGGAAAAGCACCAGGGTGCCGATGGGCATAGGAGCCAGGGTGAAGGACAGCAGCAGGACGATGACGGTGATGGGGAGGACCGAAGAAATGGCCTCCAAAATTTTTTCTTTGAGTTTTTTTTGCAATAGATTCACCTCTCAATCATTTCAGAAAATCAGGGTTTTGGGAAACATCTTCTATTTAATTATAACATAAAAAAAGAAAACCGCGCAATATTTTCTTGCGCGGCTGTTTTTGAATATTTTATAAACTTCCGGAAATTAACCCTTGACGTAGTTGTCGAAGTACCCCTGGATGAGGATAATGGGGGTGCCCTTGTCACCGGAGCCGGAGGTCAGGTCGCAGAGGGAGCCGATGAGGTCGGTCAAGCGCCGGGGCGTGGTGCCCTGGGTGGCCATGGTGCCCTTGAGGCTCTCGTTTTTGGCGTCCTTTTCGGCAATGGCCTTGGAAATGGCGTCCTTTAAGGCCTCGCCGCTTAAGTCGGCGAAATCGTTGTCCGCCAGGTATTTGAGCTTCAGCTCATTGGGCTGGCCGATAAGGCCGTCGGTGTGGCCGGGGGAAACCACCGGGTCCGCCAGCTCCCAGATTTTTCCAACGGGGTCCTTGAAAGCGCCGTCGCCGTAGACCAGCACTTCCAGGCATTTGCCGGTGCGCTCCAAGAACATTTTCTGCACCTTTTCCGCGAAAGCCTTGCAGTCCCGGGGGAAGAGCTTCACGGTGGATTCAGTGGCCTTGTTGGAACCCAAGAGGCCGTAATCCGCGTTGTAGCCGCTGCCGTTTACCGGGGCGGTCATGATCTCGTCCAGGCCCAGGACGGTGCTGGCCCCGGCAGCCTGAAGGCGGCGCTTGGTCAGGGCCCGGGTGTGGATGTCGCAGTGGAGGACGTCCTTGGTGTAGTTTAAGATGGCCCGGCAGTTGTTGGCGAAGATCACCTCGGCCTCAGCGCCTTCTTCCTCAATGAGGGACTTGTAGTATTCCACATAGTCCACGCCGGTGAAGGTGTGCTTCTGATAGCCGAACAGCTCCCGGTATTTGGCCTCGTCCAGAACGTCGGTCCAGGGATTGACGCCCTTTTCGTCCAGCTCGTCCTCGGTGACCAAGTGGTTCCCCACCTCGTCGGAAGGATAGCTGAGCATCAGGGTAATTTTCTTCGCGCCTTTGGCGATGCCCCGCAGGCAGATGGCGAAGCGGTTCCGGGACAGGATGGGGAAAATGACGCCGATGTGTCCGCCGGGGAATTTGGCCCGGACGTCGGCGGCGATGTCCTCGGTGGTGGCGTAGTTGCCCTGGGCGCGGGCCACTACAGCCTCGGTGATGCCCACAACATCCCGGTCGTGGAGGGGGAAGCCCTCCGATTCAGCGGCAGCGATGACGCTGTCCACAGCGATTTTGGCCATATCGTCCCCTTCCCGGATAATGGGGGCACGGATGCCGCGGGAAACAGTTCCTACCAATCTTTCCATAACAGATACCCTTTCTTTCTTCAGTCAGCAGTCTAGCGCGCCGTTACTGGGACCGGCGCGTTCTTAACAGACCTATTATACAATAAAATGACCCAAAGGACAAGGGGTTCTTGGATTTCCGGCAAAAAAATTTTTGAAAACCCCCTTGCAATCGGCGGACAAGTATGCTATACTAAAAACAATCTGTTCTCCCTGGGGGCACTCTGCTTTGTTTTGGCATCCGGCTGCCTCGAGAGACAGTATTTGTAAAGAGGTGAATGAAATGAGAGAGGGCATCCATCCCAAGTACGAAAAGGCCACCATCCGGTGCGCTTGCGGCAACGTTATCGAAACCCGTTCCACCAAGGGGGATATCACCGTCGAGGTTTGCTCGAAGTGCCATCCTTACTTTACCGGGAAACAGAAACTGGTTGATACCGGCGGACGTGTTGACAGATTCAAAAAGCGTTTCGGCCTGGGCAAATAAGTTCAGTTTGAATCCTCTGAGGCGGTGTATCGAGTGCACCGCCTCTTTGTTTTCTCCAAAAGGAGGCGCGAGATGAAAGATTACATCACCATCGAGGGGGAGGCCCAGGCGGAGTTTGTGGAGCGGAAATCCAAATTTATCGGCTACTGCCGCCATGTGGAAACGGAAACTGAGGCCCTGGCCTTTGTGGAGCAGTTAAAAAAGCAGAACTGGGACGCCACCCACAACGTCTTTGCCTACTCCCTGCGGGAAGGCCAATTGAAGCGGTGCTCCGACGACGGGGAGCCCCAGGGGACCGCCGGGGTGCCGGTGCTGGATGTTTTGCAGAAATCCGGGGTGGTGGATGTCTGCATGGTGGTCACCCGGTATTTCGGCGGCATCCTTCTGGGGGCCGGCGGCCTGGTGCGGGCCTATTCCCACGGGGCGTCCATCGCCCTGGAGGCGGCCAAAAAGCTCCATATGACCCCCTGCACCCGGCTTTCCCTGGACATGGACTACGGCTGGTACGGCAAGGTGAGCTATATTTTGCCCCAGTACAATATCCTGGTGGAGGAATCTTCCTTTACCGACCGGGTGAGCATGACCCTGCTCATTAAATCCTCCCGCAAGGAAAAATTCCAGGCGGACCTTGTCGAATTGACTAACGGCTGCGTCGTTCCGAAGGAAATAATTGAGGAATACGCAGATATGCAGTAAAAAATCCGCGGATTTAGAAGGGAAAACCCGCCTTTTCCGGTATAATATAGTATAGAAACCGGAAAGGGGCGGGAAAATATGGACAGCAAGGAATACCAGCTTTCATTTGAAGACGAATACCTCTCCCCTTTGGCGGCCCGTTCCGCCCGGAGCAGGGGAAGGGCCCGGCCGGAAACGCCCTGCCCCCTGCGGACGGATTACCAGCGGGACCGGGACCGCATCCTCCACTGCAACGCTTTCCGGAGATTAAAGCACAAAACCCAGGTGTTTTTGGCGCCCCGGGGGGACCATTACCGGACCCGGCTCACCCACACCCTGGAGGTGTCCCAGATTGCCCGGACCATCGCCCGGACTTTGCGGTTAAACGAGGATTTGACCGAGGCTATCGCTTTAGGTCACGACCTGGGCCACACGCCTTTCGGCCACGCCGGGGAGCGGGCCTTGAACCGGGCCTGCCCCTTGGGCTTTTCCCATCATCTGCAAAGCGTCCGGGCGGCCCAGCGGCTGGAACGGGACGGGAAAGGCCTGAACCTGACCTGGGAAGTCCAAAACGGCATTGCCTGCCACTCAAGGGGCGGCGGGAAGATCCCCCTGCCCAAAACTCTGGAAGGCCAGGCGGTGCGGCTGGCGGACAAGATTGCCTATGTGAACCACGACATCGAGGACGCCGTCCGGGCGGAGGTGATTTCCGAAACCGACCTGCCCTGGGAAACCGTCTATGTTTTGGGGCGGGGCAAATCGGCGAGATTGACCACCGTGATCCGTTCCATCATGGAAAACAGCGGGGAAACTTTGCGGATGGCCCCGGAAATCCAGGCGGCCCAGAACCAGCTGGAGCAATTCCTCTATGAAAACGTGTACACCAGCCCCGTCGCCAAGGGTCAGGAGGCCAAGGCGGAAGCCATGCTGGAGCGTTTATATGAATATTACTGCCGGAATTTGGAAAAGCTGCCGGATTTTTACCAGGAGCTGCTTGCCAATACGCCGCCGGAACGGGCGGTGTGCGATTACATTGCCGGGATGACCGATCAGTACGCCGTGGAGGTGTACGAGGAACTGTTCATCCCCCGGTTCTGGACCAAATCGTAAAGGAAGGGAGGGGGATCTTTGGCGATCCCAAGGAGCTTTATTGAAAACCTGCGGATGAGCTGCGACATGGAGAACATCGTGTCCTCCTATGTGAAGCTGAAACGCCAGGGCCGGAATCTGGCGGGGCTTTGCCCTTTCCACTCGGAAAAGACCCCTTCCATGGTGGTGTATCCCGATACCCAGTCCTTTTTCTGCTTCGGCTGCGGGGCAGGCGGGGACGTGATCTCCTTCATCATGCGGATTGAGAACCTGGATTATGTGGAAGCGGTGAAATTTTTAGCCCAGCGGGTGGGCATGACGGTGCCGGAAGGGGGGACCGAGGACCGGGCCTCCCGGATGAAGCCTATTATTCTGGAAATCAACCGCCTGGCCGCCCGGTTCTACCACGACACGCTGAAATCCCCGGCCGGGGAGCCGGGAAGGGCCTATTTCGCCGGGCGGCAGCTGACCCCCAAAACCATGGTCAAATACGGTCTGGGCTACGCACCCAACTCCTGGGACGCCCTGCGGAACTACCTGAAGGAAAAGGGCTTTTCCTACGAGCAGATGGCTGAGGCCGGAGTGGTGAACAAGGGGCGTTCCGGCGGCTATTACGACGCTTTCCGCAACCGGGTCATGTTCCCCATCATCGACCTGCGGAAAAACGTCATCGGCTTCGGGGGCCGGGTGCTGGACGACAGCAAGCCCAAGTATCTGAACACCAACGACACCCTGGTGTTCAAAAAAAGCCGGAACCTGTTTTCTTTGAATTTCGCCAAAAACCACACCGACGGGCGGCTCATCCTGGCGGAAGGGTATATGGACGTCATAGCCGTCAACCAGGCGGGCTTTGAAAACGTGGTGGCCACCCTGGGGACGGCCCTGACCCCGGAGCAGGCCCGGCTCATCGCCGGATACGCCAAGGAGGTCGTCATCGCCTACGATTCCGACGGGGCCGGGCGAAAAGCCACCGACCGGGCCGTGGGGCTTCTGGAGGAAGCCGGGGTGTCCGCCAAGATTTTGCAGCTGCGGGGGGCCAAGGACCCGGACGAGTATATCAAAAAATTCGGCGCCCAGCGGTTCAAGCTGCTGCTGGACGGGGCCGGGAATGTCACCGCCTACCGTTTGGGGGACATCCGTTCCCGCTACGACCTGGAAACCCCGGAGGGCCGCAGCGGATACCTGACGGAGGCCTTAAAATACCTGGCCACCTTAAAAAGCCCGGTGGAACGGGAGGTTTACGCCGGGGAGCTGGCCAGCCAGACGGGGATTTTGCGGGAAACCGTCCTTTCCAACCTGGAATGGGAGGTCAAAAAGAACTTCCGCCGGGAAAAGAAAAAGGAATGGCAGGACATCGCCTCCTCCCGGGAGCTTTACGGCGACCGGGTCAACCCCCAGCGGGCCTCCAATTTGAGCGCCTCCCTGGCGGAGGAGGGGATCATCGCCTTCCTCTTCAAAAACCCGGACTATTTGTCCAGGATCTTGGAGAAAACCGGGGAAGAACAGTTTGTGACGGATTTCAACCGGAAGCTCTTCCATTCCCTTGTGGAGAAGCTCCGCTTGAACGGCGGCGCGGCTTTGTCCGATTTCGCCGGGGAGCTTTCGCCGGAGGAAATGGGGCGGCTGTCCGCCATCGTCAACCGGGATTTCCCCATGACCGAGCAGGTGCTGGAGGATTACATCCGGGGGCTTGAGGACGCCAAGCGCCGGAACATCAGTCAAAAAGCCGGGGAGCTTTCGGAAGACGAGCTGCTGGCCGCTGTGCGGGAGCTGCAGCGCAAAAAGAGAGAGTCGTAAACAGGCCGCCGGGCCTGAAGGATACAGGTAAAGGAGAATTGCTATGGCAACTGAAAACAAAAAAAGCGCCGTTGTGGAACTCATGGAGCAGGGCAAACAGAAAGGCAAGCTGACCACCAAGGAGATCACCGACGCTTTGGAGGAGCTGGACTTTGACGTGGAGCAGATGGACAAGCTCTACGAAAGCCTGGAAAGCCTCAATATTGAGATCATCGAGGATTTTGACCCGGAGCAGGACCTGGACCTGGATTTGGACGATGTGCTGGAGGATGTGGAGGACGATTCCTTCTTTACCGCCGACGGCATCAACATCGACGACCCGGTCAAGGTGTACCTGAAGGAAATCGGCCGGGTGCCCCTTCTCACCAACGAGGAGGAGCAGGAGCTCTCCGAACGGATGGCCGCCGGGGACATCAGCGCCCGGAAACGCTTGAGCGAGGCCAACCTCCGGCTGGTGGTCAGCATCGCCAAACGGTATGTGGGCCGCGGGATGCAGTTTTTGGACCTGATCCAGGAGGGCAACCTGGGGCTGATCAAAGCGGTGGAAAAATTCGACCACACCAAGGGCTTTAAGTTCTCCACCTACGCCACCTGGTGGATCCGCCAGGCCATCACCCGGGCCATCGCCGACCAGGCCCGGACCATCCGTATCCCGGTGCACATGGTGGAAACCATCAACAAGGTGAAAAAGGTCTCCTCCCAGCTGCTGCACCAGAACGGCCACGAGCCTTCCGCCGAGGAGATCGCCAAGGAACTGGATATGTCCGTGGACAAGGTGCGGGAGATCCTGCGGGTGTCCCAGGAGCCGGTTTCCCTGGAAACCCCCATCGGCGAGGAGGAGGATTCCCACCTGGGCGACTTTATCCAGGACGACGAGGCCCCCTCTCCCGCCGACGCCGCTTCCCACACCCTGCTGAAGGAGCAGCTGGGCAACGTCCTGAGCACCCTGACCCCCCGGGAGGAAAAGGTCCTGCGGCTGCGCTTCGGCCTGGAGGACGGCCGGAGCCGCACTTTGGAGGAAGTGGGCAAGGAGTTCAACGTGACCAGGGAGCGTATCCGCCAGATCGAGGCCAAGGCCCTGCGGAAACTGCGCCATCCCAGCCGCAGCAAAAAGCTCAAGGACTTTTTGGATTAAAACACAGAAAGGCTTCTATCATTATGCATATTACGCTGGAATCGGATTACGCGATCCGTATCATCATCTTTCTTTTACAGTATGGGAAACGGGCGGACGCCAAAAAAATCGCGGAAAACACCCAGGTGACCCTGCGGTTTTCCCTGAAGATCCTGCGGAAGCTGGCGGCGGCCGGGCTGGTGCGCTCTTATAAGGGGGCGTCCGGCGGGTATGAGGCCGCCAAAAAACCGGAAGAGATTTCCCTGGCGGACATTATGGAGGTCATCGAGGGGACCTACTGCCTGAGCCGGTGTTTGGAATCCCACGACAACTGCGCCCATGAGGGGGAGGGCTGCTGCAAGGTGCGGCAGGCCTTCGGGGAAATCTCGGAAATGGTCCGGCAAAAACTTTCGGAAACCACCTTCGATAAACTGATCTGCGGCGGGTGCGGCCGCCCGTTTGAGCAAGAGCCCGTTTCAAAAGAATGAGGATGCGGCCTGCCGGGAACCAATCCGGCGGGCCGTTTTTTAAAGGAGGCACATTGTGGAAGAATGGATTGATCTGTACGACCGTTCCGGCCGGCCCTTGGGCCGGAAGGTCCCCAAAGGCGCGAAACGGGGAGAAGGGGAATATTACCGGCACGTCCACATAATTTTATATAGCAGGCAAGGCGGATGGCTCATCCAGCAGCGTTCCATGGCCAAAGAGTTTTTCCCCGGGAAATGGGACGTCACCGGCGGCGGGGTCATGGCCGGGGAGGAAAGCCGGGACGCTGCCCTGCGGGAGGTCCGGGAGGAGCTGGGGCTTTCCATCCCGCCGGAAGAACTGCGGTACGCAGGCGGGATGGTGGTGGAGGAAACGGGGCGGTGCCTTTTGGACGTCTGGTACGCCCTGCTGGACTTTCGGCCGGAGGACTGCATTTTGCAAAAAGAGGAGGTCGAGGCGGTCAGGCTGGTCCCCTTTGAGGGATTGACCGCGCTTTGCCGGGACAAAGGCCCGGAATATCTGGCGCTGCTGGAAAAAACAGGCGGCGGCCTCTACTGATATAGGAAAATTTGCGGCCTTCCTTTTGGACACTTTGTGGAGAGTGTGGGTAGACCATTAGAGAGAAACGTGGTATAATATTTCTTGTATGCAGAAAAATGCGTTAACGAAGCGCTTTCAGTCGAATTTTAGCGAAACTTGCGTCCCAGGGAGGACAGGAGGAAATTCATGCTCAAGGTTGGAATCGATATTGGCTCTACAACGGTCAAAGTTGTGGTCATGCGGGAAAAGGAACTGCTTTTCAAGCACTATGAACGGCATTTTTCCCAAGTTCGGCAGAAAACTGCCGAAATCTTAAAGGAAGCCGCCCCGGTGATCGGGGACGAGGAATTTGCCGCGGCGCTGTCCGGCTCGGCGGGCTTCGGCCTGGCCAAGGCGGCGGGGCTGGAGTTTGTCCAGGAAGTCTTTGCCACCGGAAAGGCGGTGACCTATTTCTCCGACGGGGTGGATGTGGTCATCGAGCTGGGCGGCGAGGACGCTAAGATCCTCTTTTTGACCGGCGGCGTGGAGGAACGGATGAACGGCACCTGCGCCGGCGGCACCGGGGCCTTTATCGACCAGATGGCTTCCCTTCTGGACGTGACGCCGGAGGATTTGAACCATCTGGCGTCCCGGCATGAGAAAATTTATCCCATCGCCTCCCGGTGCGGCGTATTCGCCAAGTCCGACATCCAGCCCCTGTTAAACCAGGGGGCCCGGAAGGAGGACATCGCCGCCAGCATTTTCCAGGCGGTGGTGGACCAGACCATTACCGGCCTGGCCCAGGGGCGGCAGATCAAGGGCAAGGTGGCCTTTTTAGGCGGCCCCCTGCACTTTTTCACTGAGCTTCAGAAGCGGTTCACCGAAACCCTGAACCTTTCCCCGGAAAACGCCCTGTTCCCCGATTTGGGCCAGTTTTCCGTGGCGCTGGGCACCGCCATTTACGCGGAGGATTCCGGCGACCGGCTGACATTAAAGGAACTGATTTCCAAGGTGGAAAGCGCAAAGAGCGAGATCTCCGCCGATAAGCGGCTGGATCCTCTGTTCCGGAACGAGGAGGAATATGCGGAATTTTCCGCCCGCCATGCCAAGGCCTGTGTGCCGGAGAAGGACATCGCCCAGTATGAGGGCCTAGCTTACTTAGGCATCGACTGCGGCTCCACCACCACCAAGGTGGCCCTGATTTCCGAGGACGGCAGTCTCCTTTACACCTATTACGGCTCCAACCGGGGCAGCCCCGTCCAGATCATCCGGGAGCAGCTCATGAAGATCCGCGCCTTCTGCGGCGACCGCATTGAGATTCGGGGCAGCGCCGTCACCGGCTACGGCGAGGAGCTGATCCAGAACGCATTCGCCGTTGACGCCGGCCTGGTGGAAACCATGGCCCACTTTAAGGCGGCCCGGTTCTTCCAGCCGGAGGTGGACTTTATCCTGGACATCGGCGGCCAGGACATCAAGTGTTTCCAGGTGAAGAACAACTCCATTGACAGCATCATGCTAAACGAGGCCTGTTCCTCCGGCTGCGGCTCCTTTATTGAAACCTTCGCCCGTTCCATGGGCTACGAAATCGCGGATTTCGCCAAGAAGGGGCTGTTCGCCAAGCATCCGGTGGACTTAGGCTCCCGGTGCACCGTGTTCATGAACTCCTCCGTGAAACAGGCTCAGAAGGACGGCGCCGGAGTGGAGGACATTTCGGCGGGGCTTTCCATGAGCGTCGTGAAAAACGCCATTTACAAAGTTATCCGGGCCCATTCTGCGGAAGAACTGGGCAAGCATATCGTGGTGCAGGGAGGGACCTTCCTAAACGACGCCGTCCTGCGCAGCTTTGAGCAGGAAATCGGCGGGGAAGTGGTGCGCCCGGCCATCGCGGGGCTCATGGGCGCTTACGGCGCGGCCCTTTACGCCAAGAGCCTCAAGCTTTCCAAATCCACCCTCTTTTCCATGGAGGAATTAGAGCACTTCACCCACACGGCCAAATCTGCCAACTGCGGCCTCTGCGCCAACCACTGCGCCCTGACGGTGAACATTTTCGCAAACGGCAAGAAATTCATCTCCGGCAACAAGTGCGAGCGTCCCCTGGGGGTCAAAGGCAAGGAAAAGCTGCCGGACATGTACCAGTGGAAGGTCGACCGGATCCAGGCCCTGAAGCCGGTGGAGGGCAAACGGGGCAAGATCGGCCTTCCCCTGGCCCTCAATATGTACGAGAACCTGCCCTTCTGGTTCGCCTTCTTTACGGACTTAGGCTTTGAAGTGGTGGTGTCCCCGGTGTCCACTCTGGAGCTGTACAGCAAGGGCCGGTACACCATCCCTTCGGACACCGTCTGCTATCCCGCAAAAATGGTCCACGGCCATATCGAATGGCTGCTGGAGCAGAAGTTGCCGGTGATCTTCTACCCCTGCCTGGCATACAATTTTGACGAGCACAAAGGGGATAACCACTATAACTGCCCGGTGGTGGCCTACTATCCGGAGCTTTTGAAATCCAATATCACCCGCCTGCAGGAAACCCGGTTTTTGTACCCCTATTTCGGCCTGCACCGGCCCAAGGACTTTGTGAAGAAGGCCGCCGTTTACTTTGGGGAGCAGTTCCCCGGCATTACGCCCAAAGAGGTGAAGCACGCCGCCAAGGCCGCCTATGACGCCTACGCCAAATGGCAGGCGGACCTGAAGGCGGAAGGGGCTAAAGTGCTCAAATGGGCGGAAGAGAACCACAAAAAGGTGGCGGTGCTGGCCGGGCGGCCCTACCATATCGACCCGGAAATCAACCACGGCATCCACAAGCTGCTGACTTCTTTAGGCATGGCCGTCATCACCGAGGACTGCGTGTCCGATTTGGTGGAGCCTCAGAAGGTCAACGTGCTGAACCAGTGGACCTACCACGCCCGCCTTTACAACGCCGCCAAATATGTGACCCTCCACAAAAACATGGAGCTCATCCAGCTGGTGAGCTTCGGCTGCGGCATCGACGCCATCACCACCGACGAGGTGCGCTCCATCCTGGAAAAGGGCGGGAAATTCTATACCCAGCTGAAGATCGATGAAATCAACAACCTTGGCGCCGTCAAGATCCGCCTCCGCAGCCTGCTGGGGGCCATCGAGGAACGGGACGCCGCCGGAGAAAGGAGCTGACCCCCATGGACCGCGTGATTTTTACCAAGGAAATGAAGGATACCCACACCATCCTCATCCCCACCATGCTGCCCATCCACTTCAACCTCATGTCCCAGATCATGAACCAGCACGGCTACCACACGGAGGTGCTGCAAAACGAAAGCCAGTCGGTGGTCAATGAGGGCCTGCGCAACGTCCACAACGACACCTGCTACCCGGCCCTGCTGGTCATCGGCCAGATGATCGACGCCTTGGAAAGCGGGAAATACGACCTTAATAAGGTGGCGCTGCTGATCACCCAGACCGGCGGCGGATGCCGGGCCTCCAACTACATCCACCTGCTGCGGAAAGCCCTGAAAAAGGGCGGCTACGGCAACATCCCCGTTATCTCTCTGAGCTTCGGCGGTCTGGAAAAAAATCCCGGCTTCAAGCTCACCCCGGGGATGCTTTTGCAGCTCCTTTACGCCGTTTTGCTGGGGGACCTGCTGACCCTCCTTTCCAACCAGTGCCGGCCCTACGAAAAAAATCCCGGCGACACCCAGAAAGTTGTGGATCAATGGACCAAAAAGCTTTTGGACGACTTCGCCCATTCCAAAATCGTCCATTACAGCCACATCAAGCGGTTTTATAAAGAAATCTTAGAGGACTTCGCCAAAATCCCCCGGACAAAGGAAAAGAAGGTCCGGGTGGGAGTCGTGGGGGAGATTTACGTCAAATATTCCCCTCTGGGCAACAACAACCTGGAAGCCTTCCTGCTGTCCGAAGGGGCGGAAGTGGTGGTGCCGGGGCTTTTGGATTTCTGCCTGTACTGCGTTTACAACGGCATCCACGACCGGGAGCTTTACGGCGGCGGATTGCTCAAAAGCCTGGGCAACAAGGCCGCTTACAAGCTGCTTTTGAAAAAACAGATGGACGTTATCAACCTGGTAAAGGAACAGGGCGTCTTTATGCCCGCCACCCCCTTCTCCGAAGTGGTGACCCTTTCGGAGCCGTACATTGACCACGGGGTGAAAATGGGAGAGGGCTGGCTCCTTACCGCCGAAATGGTGGAGCTTATCAATGAGGGCGTGGAAAACATCGTCTGCACCCAGCCCTTCGGCTGCCTGCCCAACCACATTGTGGCCAAGGGCATGATCCGGGCCATTAAGGAGAAGAACCCCAGCGCCAATATTGTGGCCGTGGACTACGACCCGGGGGCCAGCGCCGTCAACCAGCAGAACCGCATCAAGCTGATGCTGGCCAACGCCAAAATCAAATAGGCAGGAGGAAAGGCAATGCTCCAAACCATTTGCCAGTGGTTTTTGTATTTTTCCATTTACAGTGTCCTGGGCTGGGTGTGCGAAACGGTGTACTGTTCCATCATCCAGCGGAAATTTGTGAACCGCGGTTTTCTGAACGGCCCGGTCTGCCCGGTTTACGGGGTGGGCGCCGTTTTGGTGATCTATCTGCTCCAGCCGGTGGCCGGGAACGTCCCGGCGCTGTTCCTGACGGGGATGCTGGTCACTACGGTTCTGGAATACCTGACCTCCGTTTTGCTGGAAAAACTGTTTCACATGAAATGGTGGGATTATTCCCATTTTAAGCTCCAGATCAACGGCCGGGTGTGCCTCTTGAACTCCCTGATGTTCGGGGCGCTCTCGGTGTTCGTCATGCTGGTGCTCCATCCCCGGGTCCAGAAGCTGGTGGATCTTATCCCGGCGGCGGTCCTGCCCTGGATCTCCCTGGGGATCGCCGCGGTGTTTATTGCCGATACGGTCCTGACCGTCCGGTCCATCCTGATCCTCAAGGGCAAATTGGAGGAGGTCCGCCGCGCCCTTGCCGATATCAAGGAAAAGAGCGAGCAGGTCAAGGCGCAGTTCAAAGTGGAGTGGCTGGCCCGGGTGCTCCAGGCCAGGGAACAGCTCCAGGATAAAGCGGACGACATTGCGGAATACCTGGAAAAATTCCGCCTGCCCGAGGGGATCTCCCTGCGGGAGTATGTGGAGGACCGGGCTAAGAAACTGCCAAGCCTTGCGAAAAAAGGCCGCTGGATGAACCAGCGTCTGGTGCGGGCATTCCCCAGCCTGAACGCGCCCCGGTACGCCGACATTCTGGAACAGCTAAAGGAACGGCTGAAGGTCCGCCGGTGGGGGAAACGCCATTGATTTTGATACAAATAACAGGGACATCCTTTCGGGACGCCCCTGTTTCCTTTTGTTTCTCAAGTCAATGCGCTGACGGTTTTTCCAAAATCAGCCGGATGGCTGCATGAAATCCCATGTCGAACCCGTGGTATAAGTGTTCGGTGTTGCAGGCTCCCCAGGCGGTATCCAGTTCTTCCAACTCCCGCGCGTCGGGTATTTTTTCTTCCAGCAGGTCGTAAAAACGACGGTAGGTCAGGGTCAATGCCGGCGGGTCAGGTTCCTGCTCCAAAATATCGAAAAACAGATCGCGCAAATCGTACATACTATGTCCCTCCTGTCAAAATTTGTGTTTGACAAGAACGCCCATCTGATGTATACTAGATTTCAGATAGGATTGTTCCTGTCGTGTTATAGAGTTTCGGTTTTTTGTGAAAAGTGGGCCGGAACTCTATTTTTGTTTGTCGATACGGTCTTTTACCAATTTGACCCCTTGAATGATAACGTCTGTTCGGGTCGTGGACAGTTTGTCGGCGCACTCCTGAATCAGCGCCGCTTCGTCCTTTCTAAGCCGAATATTTAAGTTGATATTCCGGGGGTTTTCTATTGGAGGCCGTCCGGTTTTGGGGCTCATATCATCACCTACTTTCAGCCCATACAACAAGTATAGTACAGCACGTGCAATATGTCAAGCCTTTTTGGAAAAATTTTGCATTTCAGGAAGGCGGGATGAACCGCTGTTTTCGGCACAGGTTTCCCGTGGTTTTGCGGAAACAATGGGGCGTCGGGGACGCCGCCCCTTACGATTCCTCTTGAAACATCCCGAATAGATTGTAGGGGCCGGGTTGCCCGGCCTGCGATTTTACGAAAATGCCGGGATTTTTCAGCGGGCGGGGAAACCCCGCCCCTACAAATTCGTTGTCTGTTTGGGTTCATAAAAACGCGGGCCGATGTGGGCATCGGCCCCTACAATACGTTTTTCGGTTGGTGATACAAAAACGATAAAAAATGAAACCTTCCTATAACGGCAATTTATTTGCCGTTCCAGCGGGTGGTTTGGGGCTGTGCGGCCGCGTCGAATTGGCCGCCCGGCCTCCGGGCCCGCCTTTTTTCCGGAACATTTCGTGTGATACGCGGGTCAAAGGATTGATTTTTTTGCGGGAAAATGGTAGGATAAAAGAAAAGGTAGTGTCAAATGAGTTATGAAAAAACATAGCCAAAGAAATAGGCTCAGATTGAACCTTGAAAATTGCAGATATGATGTTTGATGGCAGCTTACGCCACCCTTGACAGCACACAAAAGCAATGCTCTGA